>DATMOU010000040.1:0-134413 GCA_035568035.1 Chthoniobacterales bacterium
AACGACTGATCGATCGGCTGCCAGCGAACGTCGAACTTCGGTCGTTCTGTCATGCCGAAGTCGCTATACTCCTCAAAACGCTCGGCGTAGCCCAATTCCAAGCTATAAGCGCCCGGGAAATTCCAAGTCGGGCCAGTAACCGGAACCCTTGTTTCCCAGAAGGCCGACCACACGTCACGACTGCCGCGCGTGGGCTGGCTGTTTGTCGAGCCGGTGGTTTGTCCGGTTTGGGTCAATGGATCGGGTTGATCCGAATAGGTGTTCCCCATGTGCTGACCACCGATTGCGAAACGGACCGCGCCGCCGGGAAGGTTAAACAGATCACCTCGGACAGCAAAGTCTTCGGTCAGAAGAACGGATTCTTCGATGTCGTGCGTCGTGACAAAGACTTGATTAATAGTATTCTTGTTGTTCACGTTCTTGCCGAAAGGATTGAACGCCGTAGCCGGGTCCGTATCGAGAAGGAATGTGCGCAACGCATTGTTGTTCACGATTCCGCCGAAACGCTGGACACGATTACTTTCATTGTAACGGAGCCCGAATTCCCATTCCCAAGTCTTCAGCTGGTCCCAGGCGTTAGAGAACTCTCCGAGGTTACCCTTCAGGCCGCCGGTGAATTCGTAGTTGTTCGTGGTGATCTTGTCCGTGCGCAGGCCGGCTTCCAAAGAACGATATTTCACACCGGTTGTAAATCCCGTCCCAGCAGGCGCCGCGCTTGCGATCGAGAAGATAGGTGTATTACCGTTGAATCCGCCCGGCGAAATATAGTTTGGAACCGTGAACGGGTTGAACGCATTCTGCGTCGGCACACTGATCCCCGACGCACTGATACCAAATGGATGGGTGGGATCGCTCCAGACATCAGGCGTAAACGGCGTCGGTGCCAGACCACCATCCCAGAACTGCCGAAAATATCTAAAGTCGGCAAACACAGTCAGGTACTTGTCGCAGAGATCGCGATCGAACGAACCGTACAGATATTCGCGATCGGTCGGCGCTAGGTCCGGCGTCAGGTCTGCGAAGTTAAATGCGGCGCGTTCCCTCGTGATGCCGAATGCGGGAGACCCCGGTACGTACTGCGTATCGGTATACTGGTTTGCCGATGCGTGCGGCGTCGGAGTCTTCAAGAAAAGCTTGAAAGGGTTCTCCGCCAACCCGCGAAAATACCTGGTTCCAAAGGGGCCAGAAATGCGGCCCGCCATATTACTGCTGCGGACGTCGAAGCTGCCAAAGTTGGCCTTGTCGGGATCGTGCGAAATAGCCACGTCGCGCGAGTAAATCGCGGCAGCGTTGTAAATACCCGCGTAAACGACGATGTTGGTTTTATCGTCACCAGTACCAGCAAGTAAGTAGGCTGTTTCTTCACCACGGTCACCGGCGAAACCAAGATTCGTGTTGCCGTAGCTGGCATAAACCTCCAACCCACGGAAGCGGTGAATCAAGAAAACGTTCACCACACCAGCAACAGCGTCGGTGCCGTAAATAGGCGAAGCGCCGTCCTTCAAGATGTCAATGTGATCAATCAAACCCAGCGGAAACTGGTTAAAGTCGATCGACTGACCTCCCGCGACCGTGAGACGCCGGCCGTCCTGGAGGACGAGGGTTTCTTTCGGGTCGATACCACGGAGACTGATACGAGTGCTGCCGTCACCACCGTTCGTGTTATTTTCAGTGGTGTTTGATCCAGTCGACGCTGGAAGTCTCAACACCAAGTCGGTGGGAGTGCGCACACCCAATCGGGTAATGTCGTCGCGGCGATAAGTATCAACCGGGTTCGGACCGACTTCTTCGGCGGTCGGGATGTTCGAACCGGTCACGACGACACGCTCGGCTGTGGCCTCAGTCGTCGCCGGTGCCGCAGCGTTCGGAGCGATATTGGTTCCGGTCGGCGGCGGTGCGGGAGCGGTGGCATCCTGAGCACGCGCGCTCGTCGCGATGATTAATGGAAATGCGACGGCTGCTACAAGAGCGACGCGAATTCCCAACGTTTTTTGCACGTTTCTAGTCATTGGTTTCTCCATGGGTTTGGTTAGGTTTGCGCTAGGGATTATTGAAAAGTCTGCGACCTGACAAGGTTTTTTTTCAGTTTTTTGAAATTTTTTTGAACGGGCGAAACGAGCCCATTGTCTGGACCGTTCCCGTTTTCCGGCGGTTCTATCGGATTTCCCGGCGGCTGCCTAGAAAAAAATTAAAGAATTTTCAGCCCCCCGAAGCAGGGGCTTTCAGGGTCAAGCCCGAGTAACCGAAAACGGCCGGGTTGTCGGCGGCATTTCAGTGCGCGACCTGGGTCCCGCGCAACGGTTCGCCGCGCTGGAACGATTCAACGCACCAACGCAAGCTTTCGGCCATCGCCTGGTCCCCCCTCTCTTGCGCCAATTCTTCGCCGCGTTGACCGGTTGCAATCGCTTCCTTGAACCGACCATTCTCCGCTTGCGCCGCCGCCAGAGTCCGCAGCGCGATCGGGTTCTCGCCTCCGCTTCGGATCGCGCGCTGCGCCAGATCGAGCGCCTCGTTGCCATCACGCAAGTCTGTGTCAGCCGCGGTCGAGCGCACCCACGCGATGTTGTTTTCAGCGTCTGCATTGTCCGGATCGAACGCTAACGTTTGCCGCCACGCTGAAATTGCTTCCTTGATTTCCCCTTTGCTGGCCAACAGCACCCCAAGATCGTTGCTAGCTGCGATATAATCGGGTTGAATGGCCAGCGCCTTCTGGAGATGAAAAATTGCCGCATCGGTTTTCTGTTTCGCCGCCAACGCACGCGCCAAACCAAAATGCGCCGCCACATTGCCGTCGCGCAAACGCAGCGCGTGCTCATAATGATCGATCGCGTCGTCGATTTGGCCGCGAACAGACAGGATTCCGCCCAAGCCGGTTTCTGCTACGTCGCTGTCCGGAGTCACGGCAAGGGTGTGCCGCCACAAGGTTTCCGTGTCGCGCCAGTACATTGTTTGTTTCGCTGACAGGATCGACAGCGTCCCAACGACGATCACTGCAACGCTGCTCAAAATGGCCTTCTGTGCGCGAAATGATTTCGTCGCATCGCAAACCAACCAAACCAGCGCGATGTAGAGCCCTATTTGCGGAAGATAAGTGTAGCGGTCTGCGTGACCTTGTAAGCCAACCTGCACAATTCCGATCACCGGAACCAGCATCACCAGATACCAAAGCCATCCGACGATCAGGTAAGGATTTTGCCGCCGGCGGATAAATGCGATCCCCGTCACCGCAGTCAGGAAAACGATCGCCATGGCAAGCCGCCAGGTTTCCAGCCGGTTTTCGGGATGAACATAAAACGGAATCAAATCCACCGGCCAAAACATTTGCCGGACGTATTCGAAACAACTAAACACCGCGTTTGTAATCCGCCATTTCAGCGGCAGAAACTCAGTCGAACCGAGCGCAAAATTCTGCGCCCATAAAGTTGCGACAACAGAACCGAGCGATAACGCGAACAATGGAATCTTCTCGACGATCAGCTTGCCGATTGTCTGACCTCCGACCTCTGACTTCTGATTTCTGCCGAGCGGCCAGTAATCGAGGAGCAACAGAACCAGCGGCGTCGTCACCAGCATCGGCTTCGAGATCAAACCGAACGCGAGCAGGATCGACATCGTCAGGTAACGGCCGAGCGTGGGCTTTCGAGTCCAGCCGAAATAGGCGAGAAGCGTCAGCATGAAGAACGCTCCGCTGAGGACGTCTTTGCGTTCCGCAATCCAGGCCACCGATTCCACCCGCAACGGGTGAATCGCGAAAACCGCGGCAGCGAACGCGCTGGCCCAAATGCTGTTCGTCATCTGTGCGAGCAAAATGAATAGCAGCACCGCCGCGGCGCTGTGCCAGAACACGTTGACCAAATGATGCGCTTCAGGGTTCAAGCCAAAGAGCTGGCAATCGAGCATGTGCGAAATCGTGGTGAGCGGATGCCAATTTTGGGAATGCACGTGCGTGAACGCCCACGCGATTCCGGGCCAGCTCAGTCCCGCGCGCACATGCGGGTTGTCGTAAACGTAGAGCGGATCGTCGTAGTTGATGAACTGATGAGTCAACGTCTGCCCGAACACCGCCCACGTGATGGCAAACAGGAACGCGGCGATGGCTAATTGCATCCGCCAGGATTCTTTGATGCTCACGATTCGGAATTCACAATGTTAGCGCTGGTCGGAGTCCGGTTTGGATTCCATCTGACCGCTCTGCGACAGCGCTTGCTGCAAGAACTCCGCGGCATCCGGATACTTTGGATCGAGCGCGAGCGCCTCTCTGTATTGAGCGATCGCTTCGGGTAGTCGCCCCAGGCGATGAAGACCGACGGCGAGGTTGTAATGGCCGAGGGCGCTCGATGGTTCGCGGTGAACCACGATTCGATAATGTTCGACCGCCTCCTCCACTTGGTCCGCCTCGAGCAGCACGTTGCCGAGGTTGGTCTCTGCATCCGGATTTTCCGGCTTCGCCTTCAGCGTTCTTTCAAAATGGTCGATCGCTCCCGCACGGTCGTCTTTTTCCATCAAGGCGTAGCCCATCTGGAAATTCGCGTCCGGATCGTTTGGATGATCGGTGAGCACAATTTCAAACTGCGCAATCGCATCATTCAGTCGGTGGACCTTGAGCAGGTATTCGCCGAGCGCGAATCGGGCAAAATCGTTTTGACCGGTAACGGCAATCGTCCGGTTCCACAGTCGCTCCGTGTCGTGCCAATAACTGGTTTGAATCCAGGCGCGCCATCCAAGGATGGCAATGATAATCGGCGCGCAGGCTGCAAAAATCTCGCGCCGATAGCGAAATGACCGGACAAGGTCGACAACGCTCCAAACAATCGCAATGTAGAGCCCGATCTGCGACAAGTAAGTGTAACGATCGGCGTGGGCCTGGCTGCCGACCTGAACCAATCCGATGACCGGCAACAACATGATCAAGTACCACAACCATCCAGTGATGAGATATGGCCGCTGTTTGCGCAGAAAAATCGCGAGCGCCGTCACCACAACCAGCAGCGCGCTCGCGCCAGCTGTTTCCCAAAGTGGCAGTCGCCCGGGGTGTGGATAAATCGCCGCCAGATTTATCGGCCAAAACATTTGCCAGATGTAGAAGAGATAAGCAGAAGCCGCATTAGCAATTCGCCACGTGAACGGCAAATAGGCAGTCTCCAGGATTCCGCCGCGCTGCGCGATCAGCGTCGCAATTGCCGAACCGATGGCGAGCACAAGCAACGGAATTTTTTCCAGGACCAGCCTTGCCGGCGTGAACTCTTTCTGACTTCCGGCCTCTGACCTCCGACTTCTGTTTAGAGGCCAATAATCCAGTAACAAGAGAATGGCCGGCAGAGTGACCAACATCGGCTTCGACAGCAGGCCACACACAAACAGAATCGACATCGTTGCATAGCGCTCAACGTTCGGCTTTCTCGCGTAGTGGACGTAGGCCTGGAGCGTTAGTATGAAAAGGAAACCGCTCAGCACGTCTTTGCGTTCCGCGATCCACGCGACCGATTCGACATGGAGCGGATGAATCGCGAAGAGCGCTGCGACGAAAGCGCTGCGCCAAAACGCCCCCGTCAATTGTTCGAGCAGGAAAAAAAGAAGGAGCGCGCTCGCAGTGTGCAACGAAACGTTAACGAAATGATGAGCGCCCGGTTTCAGACCAAAAAACTGATAATCGAGCATGTGCGACATGGTTGTAAGCGGATGCCAGTTGTGGGAGTGAACGTGAGTAAAGGCCCAGACAACATTTTTCCAGCTCAGTCCCGCCTGAATTTGACGGTTCTCGCTGACGTAACCGGGATCGTCGTAATTAACAAACCCGTATCGCAGGGTCTGACCGAAGACAGTCCACGTGATCCCGATCAAGACGGCGCAGACCGCGATTTTCGAAATTAATCTAGCGCCCACAGTTGCGTGGGAATTAAGACCCAGCCGACGCCCACGCAAACAAGTTCGATTTGCGCGGTCTGGAGTTGGCTGCTCGCGCCTGACGCGCTAAAATCGCGGCCATGTTTACCGGATTGATCCAGGAAGTCGCCAAAGTGCTTTGGATCCGGATGACCGATCGCGGCACTCAACTTCAAGTCGCGGCGCCCCGGCTCGCCACCGAGACCGCAGTTGGCGACAGTGTTGCCGTGAATGGTTGTTGCCTGACGGTGAGCGCGCAACGGGAGGATCAGCTGACATTCGATCTGCTCGAGGAGACGCTCGAGCGCACGAATCTGAAACAACTTCGGCGTGAGAGTCTGGTGAATCTCGAACGCGCGCTTGTCGCCGGCGCGCCGTTGGGCGGGCACTTCGTCCAGGGCCACGTCGACTGCGGCTCGAAGGTAATTTCGTTTGAGCGAAGCGGAATCGACTACCGACTTGAAGTCGATCTGCCGCCCGATTTTGCGCATTACGCCGCTTACAAGGGTTCCATCGCGATCAATGGCATCAGTCTGACAATCGCCGAGCTCCTCCCGAAAAGCTTTGCGGTATGGATAATTCCCCACACCAAACGGCATACTAACATCGACGTCCTGCAGGCCAGCGACATTGTGAATATCGAGTTCGATATTCTGGCCAAGTACGTCGAGCGAATGCTGACGCGCTACGCGCCGCAGGATTAACCGCTCTATATATAGTACCCGTTACTTCGCTCCGAAGCCGAGAATCACGGCTGGAATCGTTCGGATCAGGATCTTAAAATCCAAAGCCAGCGACCATCGATCGATATAATCGAGATCGAGTCGCACCCAGTCCTGGAAATCGCGCACCTGATTGCGCCCGCTGATCTGCCAGAGACAGGTCAGCCCGGGCTTCACGCTCAAGCGTCGCCGTTGCGCGGTGTTCTCGAATTTTTCCACTTCGTAAAGCGGCAACGGCCGGGGCCCAACCAAACTCATGTCGCCGGCGAGCACGTTCCAAAGTTGCGGCAATTCGTCGAAGCTCGTCCGGCGCAGCCAGCGACCGAGCGGCGTGATCCGCGGGTCCGCCTCCACCTTGAACACCGGACCGCTCATTTGATTGAACGGTTCCAATTCGGCGCGCCGCATTTCGGCATCGTCGGTCATCGAGCGAAATTTGTACATGACGAATGGTTTGCCGAAACGGCCCGCCCGGCGTTGGCGAAAAATCACCGGCCCGTGCGACGTTAGCCGGATCATCAGCGCGACGATCGCCATTGGAATCGCGAAAATTGTCAAAGCAACCAGGGCGCCGACGAAATCTATTCCCCTCTTGATCCAAAGCGCCCATGAGACTTCAGGCGTTGAGCGAAAAACGAGCATCGGCCGGCCAGCAAACGCGTCGAAATCCGGTTTCGCGATCGACGTCTGGATAAAATCCGCGACCAGCCAGGCCGGCACGCCTTCGACTTCGCAGGCGCTGATCGCCTCCTCGACGCGATTCAATCGGCTGTGGCCGGCGGCAAAAACCACGCGGGAGACTGCGTGCCGGTGCATCGCTTCAACCAAATCGGAGATCGGCTGCTGATCGATGTCGATCCGCCCGACAACCTCAATGAGTAATCGTTGTTCCGGAGTGAAACTGCGTTCGAGCGCCGCCAGGTCCTGCGGCAAACCGGCAAGCAGCACCGGCTCGCGCTGCACGCCGCGCACTGCGCGGCGCCGCAATCGCGCAGCGATCAAACGCTCCTTAATCAAAAGCGCCAGCGTGCCAATCAGAATGAAGAGCAGCGGCATACTTCGGTTTGCCAGAGGAAACCGAAGAAAAATCACGCACGCGCTAACGATGATGCTGAGCCCGATCATCGCCCGCACAATCTGCATGAGCGATCGCCACATCGTTTTGTTCAGCGGCGATTGATAAAAACCCTGGAGGTCGAGCAGGATCGGTCCGAACGGCATGATCACGATGAAGAGCCAGTGATAATTATGAAACGGATCGACCGTATCTTTGAGCTCGAACCAGAAAGTGCTGTAATAGCGGAGGACCCAGGCCACCCAAAGGGAAAAGGCTAGCAGAAAGCCATCAATTACGACTTGCAGCTGCGTGTTTAATTCCTGTCGTCGCGCGAGCATGCTACATAGGAGCAGTTAATCGCTCCTCGCTGATTCCCGAAGTAACAAGTATATGACAACGCGAAAACGGGTCAAAGCAAGTGAACCGCAAATCGTGGCCGTCGTAGCTTCGCCCGCTGATCTGAACGCAGCGATTGCACTGAAACAACTTCCGGATCTTTTCGAGCTTCGTCTCGATTCTCTTTTTCCGATCACCAATCGCCTCGAGAAAGGAATTTCTCGACTTCGCGCGCCCCTTATCATCACTGCGCGGGATCCACGCGAAGGCGGAACGGGAGGTCTTTTGTTCGAAAAGAGATGCGAGTTGCTCCTCCGGTTTCTGCCGCGCGCCACGTACATCGATGTCGAATTGCGTTCGGCCCGCAAATTCAAATCGTTGCTGGCTCGAGCGCAAAAAAACAATATCCGCCGGGTTTTGTCGTACCATGACTTTCAATCCACACCGACGTCGCGCAGCTTGTGTGCCAAAGCCCGAATCGCCAGGTCGCTTGGCGCAGACGTCTTCAAAGTCGCCACACGCACCGACATACCGGCAGCATTGGCCCGACTGATCGACTTCATCATACACAAGAATATTGACCTGCCTGTGAGTGCGATGGGAATGGGCAGACTTGGCGCGCTGTCACGATTGCTGCTCGCACGTAGCGGTTCTGTCCTTAACTACGCGTCACTCGAACGGCCAAACGTTGAAGGACAAACATCGATAGCATTGTTGCGCTCCGCCCTAGGGCGTTGAAGGATATTGATCGGGGATGAAAAACGGGTCCGTTGATTTGCCTGATGAAGTGCCGGTCATGCCCTTGCCGGGCGCGGTCCTTTTTCCAAACGCGCTGTTACCGCTGTACATTTTCGAGCCGCGCTATCGCGAAATGCTCGAACAGGCGCTGAAACGCGATCGCATGTTCAGTGTCGCACTCATTAAACCAAGCTGCCCGGAATGGCACGCCCCCGAAGATTTTTTTCATTTAGCGACGATCGGATTGATCCGGGCGTGTGTCGGCCGCGGCGATGGAACTTCCAATCTTGTGTTGCAGGGTTTGCATCGTGTGCGCTTCACCAGTTTCGAACAGGAAACGCCATTTCCGGTCGCGAAGATCGACATCGTAGAATCCTCTGGCGACCCCACCGTCGAAACCGAAGCGCTCGGCGAAAAAGTTCTCGAGCTTTATCGAAAACTAAAACGGGCCGACCGCAAGCTCCCGCCCAAGGTCGATCGTTACCTCGCGCAGCTCAGCGACTTGGAAATGCTCGCCGATCTCGTCGCCTCCGCCTTTGTGGACGACCCGCTCCGGCGCCAGCAAATGCTCGAAGAATCGTCGGTGAACCAACGCCTGCGCCTGCTCATCACTTTTTTGCAGGACGAAAGCGGCAGCGCCGCTGCGTGACTCAAATTCGTGACTGAAAAATTCCACACGGGCTATTACGTGCTTATCCACGTCGTCGCATGTGGCTGGGGACTTGCGATGATTCTTTATGCTGTTTATCACGCCTACCATTCTGTGCTCGAGAGTTCGATTGATAGATTGCTGATCTGGATGGGCGTGCCTCTGTGTGGTTGGAGTCTTTACCACCTAATCATCGAGCTTCGGCACAGACATCGGCGAAAGGTTCAAACCCTGCCCGTGATTCGCGCGTATTCTTCCGTCAAGTAACGGTCGGTCATCCCGGCAACGTAATCGCATACAGTGCGATGCAAGCCTTCATGCTCGAGTCGGCGCGTCGCTAAAGCGCCGAGCTGCGCCGGATCGGTCAGGTAACTTTCGAAAACTTTTTTCAGCATCTCGCAGGCACGCTGGTTCACCTTTGCCACCCGCGGATGATAATAAACGTTCGCGTAAAGAAATTTTCGTAACGCCGCGTTGGCTTTGCGCAAATCGTGGCTGTAACGAATCAATGGCGCCGATTCCTTGCGCACGTCATCGGAGCTTTTCGGATTCGCTTTGGTAATCGACGCCGCGCTCGTCGTCACAACGTCCTGAACCTGAATGTCGATGATGTTACGAACGATCAGTTTGTGCAGCTCCGGTTCGCGCGCGTCCGGATAATGCGCCAGCACCTGTTGCTGGCTGCGTTTCCAAACCTCGTTCTCTGCTAATTGTTCTGCGGTCAGAATTTCAAAGTCGACCGCGTCGTCCAAATCGTGGCTGTAGTAAGTGATTTCGTCCGCCAGGTGCGCCACCTGCGCTTCAAGGGTTGGAAATCCGTCCTTCCGTTCGCGCTTTTGCAACCCTTCGCGGACTTCGAACGCGAGATTCAATCCCGGAAAGTCGGGATACGCATTCTCCAGTAGCTCGACCACGCGCAAACTTTGCCGGTTGTGCTCGAAGCCGCCGTGATCACGCATGCATTCGGCCAGAATCTCCTCGCCTGAATGTCCGAACGGCGAGTGACCGAGATCGTGAGCCAGCGCGATCGCTTCGGCCAGGTCTTCGTTGAGAGCGAGTGCGCGCGCGATGGTCCGGCTGATCGACGCGACTTCGATTGAGTGCGTCAGCCGGGTTCGCAAATGATCGCCCGTGCCGTTCAGAAAGACCTGCGTTTTATATTCGAGCCGTCGAAAGGCGCGAGAATGAATGATCCGCGCCCGGTCGCGCTGAAATTCGGTGCGATAGGCGTGACTTTGCTCCGGATATTTTCGGCCGCGCGACTCGCCGGATTTTTGGGCAAACGGCGCCAGCGTCGCGCGCTCCGTCGCCTCCATCTCTTCCCGCGTTCTCCAACCATTCTTCACTGTCGATGAGTCCGAAGTCCCGATCACAAGTTTGAAAACGATCTTCAAACGTCACATAACATTGCGATCCGACTTGGCAATAGCCCAGCTTTTCAAAGCTGGGACTCGATTGCCCGGGCTATTTCCCAGAGTCGGATTTCGACAGCGACGAATTCACTCCGAGTTTTTCGCGCAACGCCCGCTGCGCCAGACGGGCTTCCCTGCGGATGATCAGCAAATCGAATATCGCCAACAGCATCGCCGTGAAAGTGAGCCAGACACAGACGATCCAGAACAAAATGACGAACCACGGATGCTCGCGCGGATTCAAGTCCGTTCGAAAAACCGTAAAGCCCGCCAACAGCACCAGAACGGCAAGCGCCAGGCAGAAGACCATGGCTTTGCGCCGAGTCTTTTGGTCGTGGATCACCCCGCGCGTGGCGTGCACGACAAAGGAAACCGTTTCTAGATCCTTTTCCTCGCGCGATTCGTTCATTGAATGTTCTCTCTGTCGACCCTACAGATCAAAGAATTCAAGACAAACGCCTTCTCAGGAGCAGCGGGCGGTGCTTTGATAGCGAGCGATGAAGAAAGCGAAGGCGAATTCCAAACCTCGCGTTGAAAAAAAGCCCGGTCAGAAAAAAGTCGAGCGTCGCGTAGCGCAGCCGAAAGCAGCACTCAGGAGCGAAGCCTTTGCGCGTGCGCTGGCGGACGCGAAGGCGCATGCAAACGATCCCGAACGCTTGCGCGTGCTGTTCGAGGAAGCTGCGCGCAAGGCGGCGGCGGTTCCAAGAGACCCCTTCGAGGATTCGTGGCCGTATGTGCAGGCGATGCTGCGTTTGGTCCGCGCTTATTTTCGCGGCGAATATCGCAATATTTCGCAAGAGGGACTGCTTTGGATCATCACTGCGCTCAACTATTTCGTCGATCCGTTCGACCTTATTCCGGACGAAGTGCCGTTCCTGGGTTTCGTGGATGACGCGACCGTTATGTCTTTCACAGTCTCGCGCACCCGGCAGACGCTCGACGATTTCATGACCTGGGAAATAACGGCGTTTTGACTCCGCTGTCCGGCGTGGCGATAAGTTTGGACCGCCTGTGAGACAGACGTGAACGGCTTTGCCAAAGGATTCTAAGCGCAATCGGGCATTCGTAAATGCATTGGCGCGAGCAAAATCATACGCCAAAGACCCGAAAGCGTTACGGGTGTTGTTCGAAGAAGCCGTTCGCAAAACAAGTTCGATCCCAAAGGCGCCGTTTGCGAATCTGTGGTCCTATTTTCAATCCATGTTGCGTCTGATTCGCGCGTACTATCGCGGCGATTATCGCGATGTCAGGATTGCGAATCTGGTGGTGATCATTGGCGCGATAATCTATGTGCTCGATCCGTGGGACCTGATCCCCGACTGGATTCCCGTTCTCGGTTTCGTCGACGACGCGACGATCTTGGCGTTTGCCGTCCAGAAAACGCGCGAGACTCTCGACGATTTTACGGCCTGGGAAACGACAGCGGGCTAAACCAGAAGCAGCGCGGGATTCTCGAGAAGGTGGCGGAGTTCTTTCAAATACTCCGCGCCGAGCGCTCCATCGACCACGCGATGATCGCAGCTCATTGTGATCGACATGCGTTGTCCGACCACGACCTGGTCACAATCGTCGATGACCGGGACCTTGTTCACTTTGCCGACGGCGAGAATGAATCCCTGCGGCGGGTTGATCACCGCACTGAACGAATCGATTCCCATTCCGCCGAGATTTGAAACCGTAAATGAGCCGCCGTGAAATTCTTCCGGTTTCATTCGTTTGTTGCGGGCGCGGTGCGCGAGATCTTTCACCGCTTCGCTGATCTCGCGGAGCGATTTGTTTTGGGCAGCCCGAACCACCGGCGTAAGCAAGCCGTCTTCGATCGCGACCGCGATTCCAAGATCGACATCGGCATATTGGATGATCGAGTCGCCGTCGAACGATGCATTCACGCGCGGAACTTTGACTGCGGCCATCACCGCGGCCTTCAACACGAAGTCGTTCACCGTGATTCTGGCCGCGTCGCTTTGCTCGCCGGCGGATTTCAGTTCTTCCCGGGCCTCCGTTAGCGGCCGGGCATTGATTTCGATAGTGAGATAAAAGTGCGGAACAGGTCCGAGACTTTGCACAAGGCGCTCGGCGATTCCTTTGCGCATTCCCGAAAGTTGAATCCGCGACGCCCCTATCTGCTGTAGTGGCAGCGGTGCCGGCTGCTTTGGCGCCGGCGACACGGTCCGAGCCGGACTGGCACTTGCCGCTACAATCGTTCTTCCCTTCGCCGCCGCGCGGACGTCGGATTCGGTCACGCGACCTTCCGGGCCAGTGCCTATCACGCTGGCAAGAGCGATACCCAGCTCGGTGGCGACTCGCCGCGCGACCGGCGACGCTTTGACGCGTGCTTCGTCGCCTTTTTCCTGTAGTGGCGGCCGTGCCGGCCGCTCTTTCGCAGGCGACACGGTCCGAGCCGGACTGGCATTTGCCTCTGCAGCTTTCCTCTTTTCCTGCGGCGGCGCGGTTTCTTTTTCCTTCGCTTTCGGGGGCGCCGCCTTTTCAGTTTCGGCCTGGAGTTTCTTTTCTTTTTTCTCCTCCGTTGTCGGCTTCTGTTCCTTTTTCGCTTCTTTTTTTTTCGGCGCTTCTTCCCCTTCTTCACCAATGAACGCGATTTTGTCGCCGACGTTCACCTTCCCGCCCTCTTCGACGTAAATCTCGGTCAGAGTTCCATCCTCCGGGGACTCCCATTCCATCGTCGCTTTGTCGGTCTCGATTTCGGCGACGACTTCGCCGGCCGAAACTTTGTCGCCTTTCTTCTTTTTCCACGCGACCAGAGTCCCCTCCGTCATCGTGTCGCTGAGCTTCGGCATCTGGATCTCAGGCATATCAAGAAGTGACCAGTGAGTCCGAGCCGGACCGGCCTTTGTGACCAGTGACGAGAACAGAGATCATGTGTAGCACACTTTTTTTACTGCACTCATCAGTTTGTCGGCGTTGGGCAGCACAAATTTCTCCAGCTTCTCGTTGTATGGCATCGGCACGTCATCTTGAGAAACGCGCATGATTGGCGCGTCGAGCTCATCAAAAATATTCTTTTGGATGCGGTAGCAGATTTCCGCCCCAACCCCGCAGTAGGGACGGTCTTGCTCGACGATCACGACGCGGTGCGTTTTGGCGACCGAATTGTAAATGGTTTCCTCGTCGAGGGGCTTGATCGAGCGAAGATCGACGATCTCCGCGGAGATGTCTTCGTCCTCGAGTTGGGCGGCGACGTTGAGAGCAAGCGGAACCGTTTGCGCATAGCAGATGATCGAAACGTCGCTCCCTTCGCGCTTGACCTCCGCCTGGCCAAGCGGAATCAGCAATTCTTCGTCCGGGGCCTCGACCATGCCCTTCGAGCTGTAAAGAAGCTCGGCTTCGAGAACGAGGACCGGATTGTCATCGCGAACCGCGGTTTTCAACAAACCTTTCGCATCGCGCGGCGTCGCGGGGGTGCAAACCTTCAGGCCGGGCACGCTGGCGTACAAATTTTCGGTGGCGTGCGAGTGGGTTGCGGCGAGCTGATGTGCGGGACCATTGGGTCCGCGGAACGTGATCGGAACGTTGAATTGGCCGCCCGACATCATGAACATGTTGGGGGCGTTGTTCACGACCTGATCGAAAGCGACCAGCGAAAAACTCCAGGTCATGAATTCGATGATCGGCCGCAACCCGGCCATGGCAGCGCCGACTCCGAGGCCGGCGAATCCATTCTCGCTAATCGGCGTGTCGATGATTCGTTTAGGCCCAAAACGCTCGAGCAAACCCTGGCTGACTTTGTAAGCGCCGTGGTATTCGGCGACCTCCTCGCCCATCAGGAAAACATTCGGGTCGCGGGCAAGCTCTTCGGCGAGCCCTTCATTCAGGGCCTGACGGTAGGTGATTTCCCTCACGATTTGTTCCCCTCGTAGTAGACGTACTTGTAAACGTCTTCGACCGTTAGCTCCGGACTTTGCTCGGCAAACTTCACCGATTCGAGCGCAGCTTGTTTCGCTTTTTTGTCGAGGGCATCGAATTGCTCATTGGTCAACTTGCTTTCGCGAGTGAGCTGAGCACGCAAACGAATGATCGGATCGTCCAGTCGATATTTTTCCAATTCATCTTTCGTTCGATAACTGGCGGGATCGGACATCGAATGACCGCGATATCGATAGGTCCGCACTTCCAGGAAAGCTGGATGCGGATCCTTGCGGATCGACGCTGCAACTTCGGCGACTTTGTCGCGGACTTCACGAAAGTTCATCCCGTCCACGATCTCGCCCGGGATATCGTAGCCCTCGGCGCGATCAACGATTTGGTTTAGTGAGGTCGATCTTTTCACCGACGTGCCCATCGCGAAGAGATTGTTTTCGCAAATCAGAATGACCGGCAGCTTGTAGAGCGCGATGAGGTTCAGCGCTTCATGGAAAGAACCCTGGTTGATCGCTCCGTCGCCGAAAAAGCAAAGCGTTACCCGGTCCTCCTCGCGATACTTCGACGCGAACGCCAATCCTGCTGCGAGCGGCACGTGAGCGCCAACGATCGCGTGCCCGCCATACATGTGATTTTTCTTGTCGAAGAAGTGCATTGAGCCGCCGAGTCCTTGCGAGCAGCCAGTCGCTTTCCCGAAAAGTTCTGCCATGCACGTGTTTGCACTGGTTCCGCGCGCCAGGGCGTGGCCGTGATCACGATAGGCGGTGATGATGTAATCGTCATCGCGCACCGCAGCTACAGCTCCAACGACGACCGCTTCCTGGCCGATATAGAGATGGCAGAAGCCGCCGATCTTCTGCGCCTGATATTGCTGGCTCGCGCGTTCCTCGAAGCGGCGAATCAACAGCATCAGCGCGAGCATCTCGACTTCGTCGCGTTGCTCGGCCCGCTGCATCGAAGTTTACGCGACGCGAGGCAATGCGGCTCCAGCGCGGGCCCGGCTAGTGTTTCCCCCGAAGTTCATGCACCCGACGAAAAGCAATGTGAAGAAAAGATCGCTGAGCGCTGTGTTGCGGAAAAACATCCAGGTCGGCGTTGAGCTGTAGGCCGGCAGGCCAACGGTTTGCGCCTGGATGAATCCGGCAAAGTTTTTCGCATAACCCGGCTCGCTCAACCAGGAAAAGGTATTCACGATCAAGTAGAAGATCGCCGATCCAAGAACCGAAGCCGGGAGCAACGTTTTAAGTGATGCGCGGTCCTGGAGCCCAAATCCTATCAATCCGATGAGCGCAAGGGCGATGTAGTGTCCGAGCATCTGCGCCTGAATCAGCGGTGCGCTGTAAAGGTAATTCAAAACCAAGTCCGAAACGAAGAGCGCGCCAAGTGGAATAGTGAATTTGAATTTCGGCGGAAAATAAGCCGCGCCGCACAGCGCGATTGCGGCCAGGGGCGCGAAGTTGGACAGCCACAACGCGGTGCCGGAATGAATCAGGAAACCCGCCGCGATTCGATAAGCGACGGCGGACAAAGTTAGAATAAGCGCCGGAATCATCATTGAAAATCTAGCCGTCCTGACAGAGATGCAAAGTCGATTTGCCGGCATTCGTAGGACCGACAAATTCTCAGAATTCCGTGTTTCAAACCCTGAGCGAGTCGCCGACGCCCTCCTGCCAGCGGTGAATTTGTGTCGTCAGTTCAGAAACCATGTCGGCGTGCGAATTGTCGTAATACAAATTGTGCCGCTCAGCCGGATCGCCCCGAAGGTTATAGAGCTCATTTTTATCCTTGTCGCGAAGACAAAGTTTCCAACCATCAGGAGTGAAGATGGCCCGAGTCGATTCGGTCACTGCTTGTTTCATTTGCTCCTGGCTGGCGAGCTTGGAGTGCTTATTAATTTTTTCCTTTACCGGTGACCACTGGATAAAGACCGGCTCCGGCTCACAAGTCTCGCCGCGGACCAACTTGGCTTTGCTTTGTCCGACACATTGAGAGTGCTGCGGTTTCCCCAAAAGGTCCAACATCGTCGGCGCAAAATCGATGTGGCTAATTGCCTGTGTGCAATGGATTGGCTGTTTTTGGCCAGGCATTCGGACGAGATATGGAACACGTGCCGATTCCTCAAACATCATCTGCTTTCCCAAAAGGCCGTGCGCGCTCATCATATCGCCGTGGTCGCTCGAGAGGACGGTGATCGTTCGCTCGGTAAGCCCAAGATCATCCAGCTGGGCAAGAATCGCACCAATGCAGTGGTCGAGTTCGGTAATGAGACCGAAATATTTCTGCTTAACCTTGCGATATGCTTCCGCATTACCTAGGCGGTGCCTGAACAGCTCCTGGCGTAAGCGGCATCGCAACGGGATGTCCTCGCCGAAAGTATCTCCACTGCTTGCATCTAATGAAATCGTATCCAGTGAGTGTTCATTGTTGAAGGGGCCGTTATATGGTGGGTGAGGCTCAACAAAAGCGACAAACACGAGGAATGGTTCGTTGCGATGGGCTTGCAGAAATTCGCAAGTTCTCTTTTCGAGGAACTTAGCCATTGAAAGTTCGAAGGGCAGTGAGTAGGCGAATGCTCGGCTGAAATACTTTCCACTGTGGCTATCCGGTTTGTAGCCTTTGGAAAGAAGGAACTTCGTATAATCGCTAACGCCGTCGATTTTGTGATCACTCTTGGCACTCTTGAAGAATTCCTCGACCGATAGCCACTCTTCGAAACCGTGCTGCGCCGAGAACTCATCTCCCAGGTGCCATTTCCCAAAGTAAGCGGTACGATAGTCGGAATCTGCGAGCATTTCCGGCAAACAACGAAATTGCGGATAAAGAATACGTGTTTTGCTGGTCGCCCCGTTTAGATGCGGCCATGTTCCACTCATCAAAGAGGAGCGTGACGGGGTACAGATCGGTTGAGTAACATAGGCCCTATCAAAAATAACTGATTGGGCTGCGAGCTTGTGAATGTTCGGCGCGTGAACGCTGCTCACGGTCTCGCCGGCGACCGCGTCTGCGCGAAGTTGATCTGGAAGAAACACAATCAAGTTAGGCTTGACCGGAAGTTTTGCGGGTTGACTGCGAGTAGGAGCACCAATGGCGAGACCCGCTGATCCAAGGGCGGCAGTACAAAGAAAATGGCGGCGTGAAACAGCGGCAATCATGGGACCGAAAACCTTAGATGCCTCGCGTTACATGTAAAGCTGGCTTACAGCCTGCGATGATCGCGATTACCTTCAGAACTCAAGAATTGGCGCACGGGTACCGGCGTTGCGCTAAACAAATACTCCTCATAATTAAGCTCAAAGTTCTTGGCCATTTATGAAAGCGATTGTTCTCACCTATGATCGGTCCCGCGCCGTGACCGAACACATGATCCTGAAGTATGAGGAGCTTTGGCCCGATCATCCGTTCGTGTTCCGAATCCCCTACCAAGAACTTGCCGGGACCGCTAGCGATCGCCGCGAGTACGTCAAAACTCCCTCGGAAATCCGTGCGACGACGTTGCAATTGATCGCCGACCTCGATGACAACGAGTGGATTTACTGGTGCGTGGATGACAAATATCCGATCGAGCTGGTGCTTCCAAAAATCCGGACGTTCGTGGCCGATACTCAAGAATTGCCCGAGGCCAGTGGGCTCTTGTTCTGTCGATGCAAGGCGTTGCTGCGCCGTCCAGACGACACTCTTTTTCCTGGCGAGCAAAGGAATTCGTCCGGCGATATTTACCTGGAGCGGCGGGGGTGGAACCAGATCTGGATTCATCAACTGCTCCGGGTGAAAGTGCTGCGTTATCTTTTTTCCCAGATGCCGGCCGAGATCGCGTCCGCCAAATTGATGGACCATTTGAAAGACGACATCCCGAAGCCGCCGGATCTTCGGTTGTATGTGACCAAAGACAATTTCGCCGTGTTTGGCGAGAGCACGCACAAGGGGACAATCAACCAAAACTGCTACGACAGTATCATTAAGACTGATATTGAACTGCCAGAATGGTTTCGCCGGCCCAACCGCAAACAGGTCATCAACGGAAAGCTGTAACGCAAACGTTCTTTACCCCACGTCGTAGCCATATCGCTGTAGCGGCTCGCGCAGCAAATTCTCCAATCGTTCGGCTGCGCCGCCGGCGACGAATTGCCGCCAGCCACCAATCTCCCCGCGATAGATGTGGTTGCCGTGAATTTGCGAGGCTGGATCGATGCTCTTGAACTTGCCAAGCTTCTGCGCGATCGCCGCGTTCTTTTCGATCGAAGACCCGGCAATCAGTTGCGCAGCCTTATCCGGAGCGACCGCAACCCCGAACGCGCGCTCCAGTGCGGAGAAAACCAATGCGGGTTTCGGCGCAAACTCCTCATAGCGCAAGGGGCAAATGCCGCCCCGCTCAAAGTATCGGTCCAATTCTTCAATCCGCTGCCGGCATGTAGCAGTAAATTTTTCTACATCGTCATCCGTCATTCCTTGATCCAGCCTCGCCGGATTACTTCGCCGCCAAAGCGATACGACGACATCACGAAAATCTCGGAACGACACCGTGGTCTTAACGCGATGCGGGCAATATCTGTGAGTCTTGGCGACCCCCTGCGGATAAATACCGCTAATCAATTGGTAAACCAATGTACTGCCGGAGCGAGGTATGCCGTAACAGACGACCTCCAACTCAGATTCCTGCACGTCGTCCAACCGCTTGTAGAAGCCGTTCGTCAACATGAATCGAAATCAGTCTGGTTGAAGTTGCACGGTGTCGGCGGCTTGCTGCTGCCAACGCCGAATATCGTTGGTGCAGCGCTCGATGACTTTTCCAAACTGTCCGCCGTAATAAAGATTTCGCTGCTCTGACCGGTCCTCCGAAAGATTATAAAGTTCGCATAAGTCGTTGTCTCGCAAACTAAGCTTCCACCCATCTGGAGTGATCACAGTCCGTGTCGATTCCCTTATCGCCCGGTTGACCTGTCGCGACGGCGCGATCGACGTTCCATCCTTAAGTCGCTTTTCGGTTCTCTTGTACGGATTCCACTCGATAAAAACGTTTTGCTGCTCGCCGTTCTCGCCAAAAATCATCGGCGTCAAACTTTTGCCTGCCAGCTGAGCCGCCGGTGCAGATCTATGCAACAAATCGAGCACGGTTGGGACGAAGTCGATGTGGCTGACCCGGCGCGTTATCATTTTTCGGGGCCCACCCGGAACACGAATGAAAAAAGGAACGCAAACGGCCTCTTCGTACATTACGCCTTTACCGAACAGGCCGTGCGCGCCTAACAAGTCGCCGTGATCACTCGTATGGACGATCAGGGTATGTTCCATCAATCCAGTATTTTCAAGGCAAGCCAGGATTGCGCCAATGCTGCGATCAACCAATGTAATAAGCCCGAAATATCTTTGCTTAAGATTCAAGCACTCAGCCGGAGTAAGGCCAAAACGAAACTGCCGAACCGTCTGGTCATTCAGCGCTTTTTCATTTTGCCATTCGCGAATTAATCGGTACCGGAGCGGGACTGCGTTCGGGCCGGATTCCAATGCCGAACCATCCAGGTCCGACTCTGTCAGGTGATGTTCGTCGTTAAAAGGCCCGTTATATGGCGAATGGGGCTCAACGAACGATACAACGAGAATGAAGGGCGCCGTGCAATTGCGTTGAATGAAATCGCAAGCGTGTCGCTGGAGAAAATCCGCCTGCGATAATTCCAATGGCAGATTGCTGATGGTTAGAGCGGAGAAGGATCCGTTCTTATGATCGGGCGCCAAACCCTTCCCGATCAGGAATTGACTGTAATCGCTGACTCCTTCTACCGAGACCCATTCGCGAAATCCTCTCTCGGTGGGTGGCTTATCGCGCAGGTGCCATTTCCCGATGTACCCGGCACGATATTCACTGCCGATAAGCTGCGGCAAGGTCGCGACCCGGGGATCCAGTGGGAATGCGTTGTTGGTGCATCCCGATTTGTGCGGCCACAATCCCGTCATCAGCGACGCGCGCGATGGCGAACAAACCGGTTGTGTTACATAGGAGCGCTGAAAAACCACAGAATCAGCGGCAAGCTTGTTCAGGTTAGGCGCGTGGACTTTGGCATTTCCATAGCAAGCAAGCGTATCGACGCGTTGCTGGTCCGGCAGAAAAATAACGAGATTCGGGGGCTGTTTCGAAGCGTGGGACTGTACCGTCATAAGAAGACCTGGGCAGGAATGTTGCCCAAACCGGCTCGCGAAGCCAAACTCAGAGGCAGACGAATTAAGACGGATTCCGCCTGATGGAACCCGAACACCTGCTAGCGGATGAGCGCGTTTAACCGGGCCTTGCGACGATCGGCCGCGTTGCGATGAATGAGACCGCGTTTGACCGCTTTATCGAGCGCAGAAACTAGCCGACGGATTTGTTCAGCGTCAGGCTTGTTCGTACTTCGGACCTTTTTCTGAAGTGACCTGATCTGAGTCCGCGCGCCTCGATTTTGGACGGAGCGAGCAAGAGACTGTCGAGAACGTTTGGCAGCTGATCGTGTATTAGCCATTCTTAGTTAAATAAATCGGGCGTCGACGGTCGCGCAGAGCAGGGAAATGTCAAGATGCCGATCCTGCGCGACTACGATCCAGCGCGCGCGCCCGATGCGACTTTGATTTGCGAAGTGTCCTTGTCTTTTCTCAACCCCGACGCTGAAGCAGGCGTGTCGAATCCGTAAACCTCTGGATCAGCCAGGTTCGAGGCTTTGGGCAAGCGATCCTGAACAATCTCTACCGGGGTCCCGAGCGGTAGCTGACTGTAAAGCGCCGCGACATCGATGGATCTCATTCGAATACAACCAAAACTAGCCGGGCGGCCGAGCAAATTCTCTTCGTTCGTGCCGTGAATATAAATGCAACGGCGGAAAGCGTGTTCGTTCGCGATCTGCAAACCCCGCAACCAAATGATTCGGGTCATCACCGGATCTCGCCCCGGGGTGTTCGGTCGAAGAATTTCGCCTGTCCACCGGCGATTGTGGAAGACAGCGCCAATCGGCGCAGTGTCGCCAATTTTTTGGGCGACTTGCAACAAACCAAGTGGCGTAGCGAGGCTGCCCCAGGCGTCGCCCAGTCCGTACTTGGACGTCGAAACCGGATAGGTGGCGGTGACCGCTCCGTTTTCCATCAACATCAGTTTCTGATCGCGAACGCTGATGATGATGCGCGTGTTAAGCGTGGGAGCGGGAATACTTTTGGCGTAAGCCGGCGCGATTGCCAAAAAAAGCGCCAACCCCAAGGCGGAGGAACGAAACATCCGCGCTTCAATACTCACAAAACGGGCCTTGTCACGCGATAATTGGTTCGGCCGAGCGAGAGGCGCCGAAACTGAATTTCGGCGACCAAGGCAGGAGCGAAGAAAGTGCCACATAGAAGAACCCGCCCTGAAACAAGAGCAGAAACGGTACCGACAGATATTGCCTATTGGTCAGGGCGAACCACACGAAGTAGCTAAAATAAATCGCGAAGGCCAGTTCCGCGATCGGCAAAGTTGATTTTAGCGCGCGATATTTGCAGCTCCGCCAGGATTGTGACTTGCGCTCGATCCCGTATTTCGGCGTGCGCGTGAAATCGGACTTGTGGTTGAAGATCGCTTCCAACACGGCGCGCGCGTTGTTCAGCGAAAGACCGATGCCAAGCGCGAGCAAGCACGGAAGCAGTAGCATCTGCTTCACCCAGGTGCGCGGATGCAACTCGCGTTGGGCGCAAACGTAAAATACCGCGACTGAGACTGACGCGGTCAGAAAAATCGGAATGTCGATCAACAGTGTCCGCACCCAACCGCTCTGCGGACCGCCGGTGGAAGGATGCAAAAGGACGCACAGGCAGGCGAGCAAAAGGTAGGCAAAGTTTGAAACCAAATGGCCGGTCGCTTCGGCCTTGATCGCGAACGGAAGTTGGCTGCGCCAGATGCTCGGCAAGAGTTTCTTGCAGGTCTGAATCGACCCCTTGGTCCAGCGGTGCTGCTGTGACTTGAAGCCGTTCATGTCGACAGGCAATTCCGCCGGCGTCACCACATCGGACAGGAAGATAAATTTCCAGCCCGCCAGCTGCGCTCGATAACTCAGGTCCAGATCTTCGCAAAGCGTGTCGTGCTGCCAACCGCCAGCTTCTTTGATGCACGATCTACGCCATAACCCGGCGGTGCCGTTGAAATTGAAAAACCGGCCGCTGCGGCTGCGCGCGGTCTGTTCGAGCACGAGGTGGCCGTCCAAAAACATGGCCTGGACACGGGTTAACAATGAATAGCCACGATTTAGATGGCCCCATCGCGTCTGGATCATGCCGACTTTCGGATCGGTGAAAAAATGAACCGTTCGCTGAAGCAAATCACGGGGCGCAACGAAATCTGCGTCGAGAATGCAGACAAATTCGCCATCGGCCGATTCCAGTCCCACCGCGAGCGCGCCGGCCTTGAAACCAGTGCGATCGACGCGATGAATGAGTTGAACGTCGTAACCGCGCTGGCGCAATTCTGCCGTGCAGGCCGTGGTAACTTCGCGAGTATCGTCCGTGGAGTCATCGAGGACCTGGATTTGGAGCAGCTCGCGCGGATAATCGATCTCGCTGACCGAACGGAGCAATCGCTCGACGACGTAGATCTCGTTAAAAATAGGCAGCTGGACGGTGACCTTTGGCAGCTGCTCAAACCGGCCGGCGGGGGCGGGCCCGCGCTTGCGGTGTTTAAGGAAAAGATAAATGATGAAATACCGGTGCACACCATAGGCCGACAGACCGATAAGGACGGCGAGATAACAGGCCGTCCAAATCACATAGCCGAGGCTTCCTTGCATAAGGTGAGCTGCCAGTATTAAGACAGCAGGCGCATGATGGCGTTTCCGTCGCAGCCGTCAAATCAAAAATGGTGCGCTTCCCTCGCAAAAACGACCCAAAATCGCCGCAAAATCCGACCGCGGTCGATCTTGTACACGGTGCTTGTTCTTATGGCTTTGTTTGCATGTTTACCGACCGCGGCCGAGGAACCGCCGGCTGGCGAAGAGCACGAATTCGAAGAACTCGGCGTGAATCGTTACACAGCACCGTCGATCGCCCAGATCTTCAAGCAACTCGACGATCTCAAACCGGTGCCATTCGATCAATTGAACCGCGAGCCTCCGCAAGTTGCCGGAGCGACTCGCGAGCAAAAGGGACTGATATTCGGCGAACTGATTGCCGACGGATTTCTGTTGGTCGAAGGCGAGAAGAAAAACCTGATTGAGAATTTCGGTCGGGTCCTGATGCAGCATGCGCGCGCCCTCGGCGTCGGTGATCGTGTGATGCGCCACAGTGCGAGTCTGACCGAGCTCGGTAAGCGCGGCGACTGGCCGCGGATGCGGCAGGAATTGATCATTACCCAAGCCGACGTCGAACAAGCGATGGTCGAGCTACGCGACGAGAAGATGGCCCATTTGATCAGTCTGGGCGGCTGGTTGCGCGGCCTTGAGATTTGCGCCGTTACCGTGGAACTGAATTTTTCGCCGCAACGCGCATCGGTCCTCGCCCGGCCGGAACTGGCGGATTATTTTGCAAGCGAGTTGAAAACGCTCCCGCCGGCACTCGCGCAAACACCGTTCATCGAAAAAATCCGTGCCGGAGTGAAAGCTCTCCAACCGATGCTCAATAAATCACCAAAGGCTCTGTCACGCGCCGACGTAGCGGCGATTCGCATTGAAGCGAATCAACTGAACAACGCGATCCGACAGGGCGAATAAATTCTTCAACAACGGGTTTCGGCGGCAAGCGCTGTGCTGCTGATATGCTATCTTTGCAACCCCAGCGGTATGCCATTGCGATACCTCCTGAAGAAAACACGGCACAATCGGCTCGAGCGTTTCAACATCGTCATCTCGATCCTTTTGGCCGGGTGGATCCCGTCGATCCTGACGCTCGTTGTTTCCTACTCAATCCTCAGCCGAACGCTCGAAACCAGTATTCTCAAGGACAGGCGATCGTTTGTGCAACTGATCGCGCGGCTCGTCGGCGACGATCTCAGCCGCACCGGCGAAATTATCGACTATTACCAGACGTCGCCTGAAGTCGTGCGGATGCTGAACTCGGGAAATCCCCAAGTTGCCTCCCAACAATGGCTTGGGACTACATTTTATGCGCATCCACGCATCGACGGCATGTTTTTCACCGGACCCGACGGCCGATTGATCGCTTCGGTCCCTTACGTTCCGACCCTGGTCGGGAAAGATGTCGATTCAAGTTTGTGGCGAGCGGACGCCGCCAAAATTGCCGGCGCTTTCGTATCGCCGGTGCATCTGCGTGTTTCGGATAAACGCCCTGTCACTGACGTCGTCGGCGCAATCCGCGCACCCGACAAAACGATCATTGGTTATCTCGGCGTGTCGGTCCTCGTCGAACGAATTGGCCGACGCTTGGCCACAATCCAGTTCGCCGATCGAATGAGCTGCCAGGTAATCGATCAGACCGGACGCCCGCTGTTCACCAACGATTTTCGACCAAATCCGGGAACAACCTCTTCACGTGATTCGATATTGCCGCCGGAGATTTCCCAGACGAAGGCCGGCAATCTCGAGCGCGGCGGAAATCTTTATTCGTTCGCTCCGGTCGAGACAACCGATTGGACCGTTGTGGTAAGGCAGCCGAAGGCGATCGCTTACAGGCCTCTTCGTGATCTTCTCGAGCGAATGGCCGTCCTGAGCGGATGGTTGGTTCTGGCGATTTCAATTTTCGCCTGGTTCGGCGGCCGATTTTACCGGCGGCAGACTGAAGCCGCCCGCCGGATTGAGCGTGAAGTTATTTTCAACGAAAAGATCCTCGCCAACATGCCGGTCGGGATCGCCTTCGTCGATCCAGCCACGCGGAAATTTTTACAGACCAACGAAGCGTTTACACAAATGGCGCAACGTTTCGGGGGTCTGTCCACGCGACGCGACGTCATTGGCTCCAATTACGACGACGTCAAAATCGCGCCGCCGGATGCGATCGAGCGCGTTCTTTCGTTTGGCACGCCATTTCAATTGGTCGAGCAGCCGTTTCAAGACGAGGGCGGCATGACCCACTTCGTCAACGTGACGCTGCTGCGCTTGCAGGCCGCTGATCAGACGATCCAGGGCGTGCTCTATTTCGTCGAGGACAAGACGCGCGACGTAACGTTGCGTCGTGAATTAATTGACGCCAACGCGGCGAAAGACCAGTTCCTCGCTTTACTCTCGCACGAACTTCGCAACCCGCTCTCGCCTGTAATCGCGATGGTTGCCCAACTGGAAGCTTCGACACCGCGCTCGGCCAAGCTGTGGAAGGCGCTCGAAGTGATCAGGCGAAATGTCGAACTTGAAGCGCGATTGATTGACGACCTGCTCGACGTCACCCGCATTGCCAAAGGCAAATTGCAATTGACGCTCGAAATCGTCGATGTGCACGAAATTCTGTATCGTGCCTACGAGATCTGTCGGGACGACCTCGAAAGAAAATCGGTCGAGGCAAAATTCGAACTCAACGCCAGCGAGGTCTATGTCGAGGGCGATCCGGCCCGGTTGCAACAGATCTTTTGGAATCTGATCAAGAACAGCGTGAAATTTACGCCCGCCGGCGGGCGCATTACCGTCTGTACGTCGAATTCCGGACCCAGTGAAATCGAAATCCGCGTTACCGACACCGGAATTGGGATTGAATCCGACAAAATCGACAAAATCTTCAACGCCTTCGAGCAGGGACAAACTTCGATCACGCGCAGATTCGGCGGCCTCGGTCTGGGTTTAGCCATCTCCAAGGCTATGGTCGACGCCCATCGCGGAAAGATTCGGGTGGAAAGTCCCGGAAAGGACCGGGGAGCAACTTTCATCGTTCAGTTGAGAACGGTGCCGGCGCCGGTTGGTACCGCTAACGGGACTGACGACGAAAAGACCGCCCCGGAAACAAAACGCGCTTCGTCTCGCAAACGTCGGCTCCTTTTGGTCGACGATCATGTCGACACCTGCACCGGAATGAAACTGATGCTGGAACGGCGAGGCTACGATATCAGCGTTGCGCATTCCGCCGACCAGGCGGTGCAAAAAGCGGGATCGGAACATTTCGATCTCTTGATTAGCGACATTGGTTTGCCCGACCGCACCGGCTACGAATTGATGAGCGAATTACACAAGAGCAAAGGGTTGTCCGGAATTGCGCTCAGCGGCTTTGGAATGGAAACAGACGTGGCCAAAGCGCGAGATGCTGGATTCTCCGAGCACCTCACCAAGCCGATTAACTTCGAGTTGCTCGAGCAAGCCATTCACCGGCTCCTCGACTCCAAATCCTGACCTCGCGTCGCATTGGGCGCGACGTGAATGTCAAGCCGGCAGGCCGTTGTTACCCGCCGTTTCGCACTCCGGCCGGCGATGTCTTCTTGGCGGCGGCGTCCTTCAATTCGCGGGAGAGTTTTTCGACTCTCTGCCGCATGATTTTGCCGGCCTTGAATTTCACCGTCGCGCGAGATGGAATCACAAAACTGCTTCCGGGTTGGTTTGGATTTCGGCCCACTCGAGGTTTGGTCAGTCGCGGCTGGAAGATTCCGAAGTTGCGCAGCTCGACCGGCACATTGTTAGCCAGACTATCGGTGATTTTGTCGAGCGTTCGCTGAACAATATCAAATACCTGGTGCTGGACCATCCCGGTCTGGTTGCTGATCGCAACAACGATGTCGCGTTTGGTAAGTTTAGCCATACTTCTACACAAGTAATCGTGTGTCACCACACAATCGCGGGCATCATTGGCGAAGAAAAGTAAATTCTTTGCGCCGAGCCGTCTAGGCCGCCGATAGCGGCCGATCAGCGGGCCGTTGCCGGACGCCGAAAATATCGGTTTCGCAACTGACTCCAATAATAGTCAAACACCGATTGCTCGGCCAATTCCCTGCGTCGTGCCTTGAGCTGGCCCTGCATCAAGCCCAGTTTTGTGAACGCGGCGTTCCAATCCGTCTCCAAGCGGCGTATTTCATCATTGGTAAGGTCACGCACTCCTCGAACCGACACGCCTCGCTGCAAAACGCTCATCGCCTTCCCCGACACCTCCGCGACAACATTCAATTCTCGAAGAATATACTCAGTCTCCTGCAGGAGATTGCTTCGGATTTCGGTGAACTGGCGTTCTTGCTCCGACGAAATGATTGGCTTCGCCTTATCCAGACCGTAGGTGATGAGGTCGTGAAGCTTTTTCCAGTTCTCCAACTGCAAACTGACCAGCCGTAGTTTGGTTTCGAGATCTTTGTCACGCATGGGATTGCACGGCTAAACACTGACGAGCTCGAGCGTTTCATCGAGCTTCTGCAGATTGTCGATGAGCAGATGAGCCCACGGCCGATTCACCGTTTGTTCCTGACTGATGATTCCCTCTTCAAAGTAGAAACGTCCCTGGCGCCAGCGGAAAATCTCCGCGACTGCGGCTTCCCCTTCCAGCGAACCAAAAACCGCGTGCCGGACCGCTCCCTGTTGCAAATAGATCTCGCTGTTGCCACGGCCGGATTTAAACGTAAAGCGCCCGCTTCGCTGACTCAGGCAGCTCATCTGCAAGATTTCCGCTGCCGAAAACTGGTTGAGATTCCCGATCAAGGAATGGCACGGATCGATTCCTTCGGCGGCAGTGCCCGCATTGGAATCGAGCGATTGAACAAAACGTTTTAAACTTCCCCGCAACCGACGATTGCTTCGGGTCATCGACAACAATTCAATGTTCTGTTCCCTGGCAATCGCCTCGATTTCCGATCCGCGCCGATCGTAAAGAAGGCAAGCAATAGTTAGAGATGGAAAATGCTGTCGGACGTTTGTCGCCTGCTCCAAGGCCAGCCTTGCCTCGCCCTCGATGATCAAGCCGTCGAAATTCTCGCCAATCAGAGCAGAGACTGCTTCGGACAGGTTTCGGACAACCTGAATATCCAATTCGCCGCTTTCGTCGAGAATGGCCAGGGCTCGATCTTCGAAGACCGGGTCAGCGTTTAAAATCAGCACTCGAGTTTCCACAATCCCCAAATCAGGTCTCAGACCTGTAGCAGGAACCTTGCCGGAACGGACGCTCCCCGGGCCGTCCTAGCGACGCCACTCCTGCCGGGGTGCCGGCTCAGCAAAGTGCTCAGGCGCAACCGCATGCGCCGTGCGGAAATGGATTTTGGCGACCAGACGCAACGAGTCAGCCCCCCTCGATTCTACCAGCTTTTGGGCTGCTGCCTTAACTGCGGAAGACACGCCCCGTTCCAAGCCAACCCCAAGCTTTTTACTCTCTCGATCCAGCCAGTTTATGAAACCCTCCCTGGCCAGGATCGAAGCCGCGGCCACCGCAACGTCCGATTCCGCGCGCGGCCGTTGTTGAATCTGGATCTTTTGGCCATGGCGAAATAACGATTGCTCGATCACTCGCGCGTCTGCGAATTGGTCCGAAAGCGAGCGAGGGCAGTCCGGTTTCTTTGCCAACAGGTTTTCGATCACTCGGGCGTGGCCCCAGGCCAGGAGCTTGTTCAAGTTGCCGAACTTCTCATAGAGCTCGTTGTACTTCGCCGGCCCGATCAAGACGACGTCGCTCAGGCCCATCGAAGTCTTGCGAATCGTATCGGCCAATGCCCGAATGCGGGCATCCGAACTGATTCGTTTGCTGTCCTGGACGCCGCCTTCCACAAGTTTGCGGGCGATCCCGCGGTCCACGTAAACGCCGGCGATTACTAGCGGTCCGAAGAAATCGCCTTTGCCGCTTTCGTCGACGCCAAAATGCGGCTCGAACATTTCCGGCGAATGAACTTCTTCGTAACCGAGTTTCGCTTCGCCCAAGATTTTCGGTTCCAGCTCGAACTGGACGAATTCTTCCACGCCTTTGCCCTGGATCAACACTTTGGGACCTTTTTCGTAGATCGCGACACTGAGTTTATCTTTTTGGGCGAAGACCAGGGTGTACTGCTTCGGCGAAAATTCGAAGGCGAGCTCTTCAAGCAGGGATCGAAGTTTATTGGCCTGCTCGCGCGTTAACAAACTTGTGTAGCTCGTCAGTGGCGCCATTTGCAAAATCTACCACGAAGAGCACGAAGAACACGAAGCATGTCTTTGACAATCCTAAATTCTTCGCGTCCTTCGTGGTTCAATTCCTTCAAGTGACAGCCTCTAAATTCCGACGCCAGCTCCTGCGTTGGTACAGCAAAAACGGTCGCGATCTTCCGTGGCGCCGAACAAACGATCCTTATGACATCCTCGTTTCCGAATTCATGCTTCAACAGACGCAGGTCGTAACCGTGCTGCCTTACTATAAAGATTGGCTGCGGCGGTTCCCGGCCTTGGCTGCGTTGGCACGCGCGTCAGAAAACGATGTTCTCCACGCCTGGCAGGGACTCGGCTACTACGCCCGTGCCCGAAACCTTCACGCGACCGCCAAGCTAGTTACGGATCGACATCGCGGACGCTTTCCGCGGGCGATCGGCGATATGCGGAAGCTTCCGGGTATCGGGAAATATACGGCCCGCGCGATCGCAACATTCGCGTTCGACCAAGCCGTCCCGATCGTCGAAGCGAACGTCTCCCGCGTATTAAGCCGGGTTTTCGACTTACGAAAACCAATCGATTTGATAACGGGACGAAACGCTCTCTGGGATTACGCGACCGCGCTTGTGCCGAAAAAATCCGCGGCGAAATATAATTCTGCGCTTCTCGATCTTGGCGCGTTGATTTGCCTCCCCCGAAATCCAAAATGCGGAATCTGCCCGGTGAAGAATTTCTGCTGTGCCAAAGATCCGGAGTTACTACCGATTAAGCGATCACGGCCTGAAACAAAACGCTTGATCGAGCGACATGTTTTCGTTCTCCGGCAAAACAAAATCCTGCTGCAATCCGCCCAACACCGCTGGCATGGCATGTGGATCCTGCCGCATCTCAGCGGAAGCCGCCAAAAAAGGAACGCCGCGATCTACAAGCGCGCGTTCCCGTTCACTAATCATCAGATCACGTTGCAGGTTTTTCCGTCAGAAGGTCGCGAGATCGACAACCATCGAACTCGCTGGTTCAAGGGACGCGAGCTTGAGTCGATTCCAATTCCATCGCCGCATCGCCGCGCAATTGAACAACTCGTCGCGAACGCCTAACTTCGCGCGTGGGCAAAATCGAGACGCTTCCAGACGTTCACGGCCACTTCGGTCCGTATGGCGGAATGTTTGTGCCGGAGACACTCATGTCAGCGCACCACGACCTGGCAGCCGCATACGATCGTGCTAAGAAGGATCCCGCGTTTCAAAATGAATTGTCGAGCTTGCTCCGCTATTTCGCTGGAAGGCCAACTCCGCTTTACTTCGCGGAACGCCTAACCAATCGGCTTCGCGGTCCCAGGATTCACTTGAAGCGGGAAGACCTGCTTCATACCGGCGCGCACAAGATCAACAACGCGCTCGGCCAGATCCTGCTCGCGCAGCGAATGGGCAAACGGCGGATCATTGCCGAAACAGGAGCCGGCCAGCATGGCGTCGCCACGGCCACGGTCGCAGCCCGATTTGGTTGCGAGTGCATCATTTACATGGGCAAGGTGGATATGGAGCGGCAGGCATTGAATGTCGCGCGGATGAAATTTCTGGGCGCGAAGGTCGTTCCGGTCACGGCCGGGCAGGCCACGCTCAAGGAAGCGATCAACGAAGCGATGCGGGATTGGGTCACCAACGTCCGGACCACTCATTATATATTAGGGTCGGTCCTCGGCTCGCATCCCTACCCAATGATGGTGCGCGATTTTCAAAGCATCATCGGCGTCGAGGCCAGGCATCAGATCCTGGAGCGGGAACAACGTCTCCCAGACTTGCTCGTCGCCTGCGTTGGCGGCGGGAGCAACGCCATCGGTTTGTTCCACCCGTTCCTGGAAGATCGAGATGTCCGGATGGTTGGGGTTGAAGCCGGCGGCGAAGGGATTCGCAGCGGAAAACATGCTGCGCGTTTCCAAGGCGGAAGACTCGGTGTTTTGCAGGGCACAAAAACTTTTCTGCTCGCGAACGAGGAAGGGCAGATCGAACTAACCCATTCGGTTTCGGCCGGACTCGATTACGCCGCGGTCGGGCCCGAACATTCGTACTTACGCGATCTGGGCCGGGTAGAATATACTTACGCGACCGACGATGAAGCTCTCAACGCGTTCAAGATTCTTTCCGAGACGGAGGGAATTATTCCCGCGCTCGAAACCGCGCACGCGATTGCGTACCTCGTGAAGAGCGCGCCAAAAATGAAAGGAAGCGAAATTGTCATCGTTAATTGCTCTGGCCGCGGCGACAAGGATGTCGATCAAGCGGCGGCGGCATTCGGCATGAAGGAGAAATCGAAATGAGATCGATGACCGGATACGGTCACGGCGAGACCGATTACAACGGCACGAAATTTACGGTCGAAGTCAATTCGGTAAACCGAAAGCAGAGCGATATCGTGATCAATCTGCCGCGCGACCTCGTTTCGCTTGAGCCGCAGATTCGGCAGACCATCAACGAAAACATTTCACGCGGACGAACGAATGTCGTCGTCAGCTATCAAAACGGCTCAACCGGTCCGCGACAACTGGCCCTCGATGTCGATCTAGCCCGGTCCTATCACGATGCAATGCGGGCGCTGCAAAAGGAATTGAATGCACCGGGTGAGATCACAATCGGGGCAATATTGCAGGCGCCGGGCGTGATGCGGGCGCCTGAAGAATCATTCGATTCCAGCGAAGCGTGGCCGGCCATCGAACGCGCGCTGCGAGCGGCGCTCAATCAGCTAGTCAAAATGCGCGAGCGTGAAGGCAAGAATCTCGCCAAGGATTTGATTCACCGCCTGAAAGCGATGCGAAAACAAATCAAGGAGATCCGCAGCCTGCATCCCGATGTCGTCAGAAAGTATCGGGCCGCGTTATTGGAGCGAATTCAAAAAGCCGGTTTGCCAATCGCGCCCGACGATGAACGCCTTGTCAAAGAAATCTCGTTTTTTGCCGATCGCTCCGACGTTTCGGAAGAACTCACCCGCGTGGAAAGTCACCTCGCGGAGTTTGCCCATCACCTTCGGCGTCACGAGCCGGTCGGCCGCACGCTTGAGTTTATCACCCAGGAGATCTTTCGTGAACTGAACACTCTGGGCGCCAAGGCGAACGACGCCGGCATCGCGCAACGTGTCGTCGCCTGCAAAGCCGAGCTGGAAAAAATTCGCGAGCAGATTCAAAACCTTGAGTAGTCGATTCACTCGCAACGGAATTCTCTTCGTGCTTTCCGCTCCGTCCGGTGCCGGAAAAACAACCCTCGTGGACGCGCTTCGGAAAACTTCGGAGTTCGTTTATTCAGTCTCTTGCACTACCCGACCTGCCCGCGCCGGCGAAGTTGAAGGCGAGGACTACCGATTCTTATCAGACAAGGAATTCGATGCGCGCGCGGAGGCCGGTGAATTTTTGGAGCACGCCACCGTGCATGGTCATCAATACGGAACGCTCTTGAAACCGGTTGCGGAAGATTTGAGCAACGGCCACGATGTTTTGATCGACATCGACACCCAGGGCGCGGCCAACATTCGCAATTCCAAAGAGGAATTCATTCGCCAGGCGCTCGCTGATATTTTTCTCATGCCGCCGGATGTGGATGAACTGCGCCGGCGCCTGACTAAGCGGGGCACCGAAACCGCCGAACAAATCGAAACGCGCCTGGCCAATGCGATCCGCGAAATGGAATCGTGGCCGCAATACCGCTACACCATCATCAGCCGGACAATCGAGGAGGACTTGCAGAAATTTCGACACGTCATGAATGCCGAGCGATATTTGAGCCGGCGGTTAGTCCAAAAGTGATTGCCAATACTCCATGAAACGAAATTCCGGCCGGCAACCTGAGAAGAGCGCTTCTCGCAAAGTTGTGCGCATGCGCAGTGGTGGAAAAACAATCGTGCTTGGCGTGACTGGCTCGATCGCCGCCTACAAATCGGCCGAGCTCGTCAGTTTGCTCGTGAAGCAAGGGCACCAGGTTTTTGCAGCAATGACGCACGACGCGACGGAATTCATTACGCCGCTCACGTTGCAAACGCTTTCCAAAAACCCGGTGATGACGAGTTTCTTCGACGAAAAAGAAAACTGGCGGCCCGGCCACATCGAGCTCGCCGACCGCGCGAATCTGCTTCTGATCGCGCCGGCGACGGCGAACGTCATCGCCGAGTTTGCCCACGGCCTGGCGAATCATCCGCTCGCCGCCATCGCGCTCGCAACCCGCGCGCCGATTTTGATTGCGCCGGCGATGAACGGAAAAATGTGGTCGCATCCGGCGACGGTTGAGAACGTGACGACATTGAAATCGCGCGGCGTCGAGTTCATCGGACCGGAGGAAGGAATGCTCGCGTGCGGCTACGAAGGACTCGGCCGGCTTTGGAAGGTCGAGGACATCGCCTTCCGCGCTGAATTTTTGCTCGCCCGACAGGAAAATCTCATCGCGTGAGATTTCTCGTCACGGCTGGGCCAACGCGCGAGCCGATCGATCCTGTTCGTTATCTCAGCAATCGTTCGTCCGGCAAAATGGGTTACGCGATCGCAGAAGCGGTGATTGGTGCCGGCCACGATGTTGTCCTGATTTCCGGGCCGGTGAATCTCGAGCCCCCACCCGGTGTCAAATTAGTTTCCGTTTCGACCAGCGAGGAGATGTTCGATGCGGTTGCCGCAAACATTCGCAATTGCGACGTGCTAGTCATGTCGGCGGCCGTCGCCGATTTCAAGCCGGCAAATATCTCGAAGCAGAAAATCAAAAAGCGGGACGCAAGCCTCTCTCTCGACTTAACCCCGACTCGCGACATCCTTGCGTCGCTATCGAAAGAGAATCGGCATTTCGTGGTCGCCGGGTTTGCTGCTGAAACGGAAAATATCGAAGCGAATGCGCTGAAAAAACTTCGCGAGAAATATTGCGACGTAATCGTAGCGAACGATGCGCGCATTGCCATGGATAGCGACGAAAACGAGGTCACAATTTTCTTTCGCGACGGCGAAAAGAAGACAATTTTGCGCGCGCCGAAGAAAATTATCGCGCGCCAGCTGGTAAAGATTTTTGAAAATGTTCGTGAAAAAGGTTTGACAAAGAAAATCACGTGATGAATTCATGCGGTAAGTGAAGTCATTCCACTCTTCACAGATTTCCGCGAAAGCGGATTGAAAGGGGGGAATAGAAGTCGATGGCAAAGAAAAAAAGGAAAGCAGCAAAACGTAAAGCGAAGAAAAGAAAAAGGCATTAAGCGCTTCGCCTACCTCACGACTTCGAAAGTCTTTCGAAGTCACAACTCCAAACTTCAACCCGGGAGGAGAACTTGTTTTCCTCCCGGTTTTTTATTCGTTGAGATGTTGAGAAGTTGAGCCGTTGGGAGGAAAAGCTATTCTGCCTCAGCTCAACGCCTCAACAACTCAACTTCTTCGATGAAGCATTATCTCGATGCCGCTGAGAACGCCGCCCGCAAAGCCGGCGAGCTGCTTCGCAAGAACTTTCACAGTCCACAGCACGTCAACGCGGCGCTCGCCCACGACATCAAACTCGCCATCGACGTCGAGACGCAGGAGCTCATCACCAAGGCGTTGCTAAAACAATTTCCCGAGCACGCCCTTTATGGGGAGGAAGGAATTGTTGGCGACCAATCAAGCGAACATCAGTGGGTGGTCGATCCGCTCGACGGCACAGTGAATTATTTTTACCAGATCCCGCACTTCTGCGTTTCCATCGCGCTCCGGTGGAAAGGCGAAATCATCGTCGGCGTGATTTACGATCCGATGCGCGATGAAATGTGGAGCGCGCAGAAAAGCGAGAAGCCGCGGCTTAACGGCCGACATTTTCGAGTGAGCGATCGCGCCGAGTTAGCCGAGGCGGTGATTTCCGTTGGACTAGCCAAGACCGACAAGTCGATCGATTCAAACCTGCCGTTATTCGAAGCGATGATTCATCGCGTGCGCAAATGCCGTGTGCTCGGCAGCGCCGCGCTCGACATGGCCTACGTCGCATGCGGCCGTTTGGACGCCTACATCGAGCGTGGAATTAGTTTGTGGGACATCGCGGCCGGATGGATTCTAATCGAAACGGCTGGCGGCAAAGTCGATTTGCGTCCGCGCAAAGATATGAAACACAAGTACAGCATCGTAGCGTCAAATGGCGTCATCGATTTAAAATTGTGAGCACCACTCGTTGCGGAATCGGCTACGACATTCATCGCCTCGGTCAGAATCGAAAACTGATCCTGGGCGGCGTTGAAATTCCCTACCTGCTTGGCCTCGAAGGTCATTCCGATGCGGATGTTTTGTCGCATGCGATCGCCGATGCGTTGCTCGGTGCGATCTGCGCGGGCGACATCGGGCAACATTTTCCAAACACGGACGAATCGATCCGCGGGATCAGCAGCATTGAGATCTTGAAACGGGTAAGCCAGATGCTCGCCGGAAAGAAAGCTCGAATCGTAAATATCGATGCGACGGTGATCGCGGAAGCGCCAAAGCTTGGCCCGCAAATTCCGGAGATGCGAAAGAAACTTGGTGCGACGCTCGGACTTTCCGACACGCAAGTGAGTATCAAAGCGACGACGAATGAGCGTCTCGGTCCGATTGGCCGCGGCGAAGGAATTTCCGCGATGGCGGTGGCGACGATCGAGCAAGATTAGATGGCGCTCCGCTTCTTCAACACTTATTCGCGGCAAGTCGAAGAATTTCAGCCACGCGACGCGAAAAAGGTCGATATGTACACGTGCGGGCCGACTGTTTACAGTAGAGCCCACATCGGAAATTTCCGTGCCTACATTTTCGAAGACCTGCTCCAACGCCATCTCGAAGCGCGCGGGTTCAAGGTTCACCGTGTCATGAACATCACGGACGTGGACGACAAGACGATCCGTGGTGCCCGGGAAGCCAAAATTCCGCTTGAAAAGTTCACTCAACAATTTAAGGACGCGTTCTTCGAAGATGCCGGGACGTTGCGCATCAAACCCGCGGACGAATATCCGTCCGCGACCGACCAGCGTTACATCGAAAAGATGATCGCGATGATTAGCGCGTTGATTTCGAAAGGTCTCGCCTATCAAGCGGATGACAAATCCGTTTACTACCGGATCAACAAGTTCCCGAATTACGGAAAGCTTGCCCACCTCGACCTTGCCGAGCTGAAACCGACGGGGCGTGTTCGGCACGATGAGTACGACAAGGAGCACATCGGCGACTTCGCGTTGTGGAAAGCGTGGGACGAAGACGACGGCGACGTGAAATGGAATTCGCCCTGGGGGCCGGGGCGGCCCGGCTGGCACATTGAGTGCAGCGCGATGGCGACTGCGATCCTTGGCGATCAGATCGACATTCATTGCGGCGGCGTGGACAACATTTTCCCGCACCACGAAGCGGAAATCGCCCAAAGCGAAGGCGTGACCGGGAAGAAATTCGTCAATTACTGGCTGCACTGTGCGCATCTCCTGGTCGACGGACAGAAAATGGCGAAGTCGCTTGGCAATTTTTACACTGTGCCTGACGTGCTCGAAAGAGGGTACACCGGTCGCGAAATTCGCTACGCGCTGATTCGGGTCCATTATCGCACGCAATTGAACTTCACCTGGGACGGAATGAAGGAAGCGCGCGAATCGCTGGGGCGAATTGACGATTGGATAATGCGGCTGCAGGAAAAGTCGCAAGAAAACACCAAACTTCCAACGTCCAACATCGAACCTCCAACTCAGAGGTTCGAAGCGGCACTTGATGACGATCTAAACATTTCGGATGCCCTCGGAGTTTTGTTCGATGGAATACGCGACACGAACCGAGCATTGGACGAAGGAACATTCAGTCCATTCGACGCTCAGAAGTGGCTGCAATGGTGGGCGCAGATTGATCGCGTCTTCGATTTTACGAGAACACGCGCCAACATCCCCGATGAGATCGCCAAACTCGCCGAAACGCGGATGCAAGCGAGGCTTGCAAAAGATTTTCGGAAAAGCGATGAATTGCGCGACAAATTGAATGCGCTCGGCTGGGAAGCGCGCGACACCAAGGACGGCCAGAAGATTACGCGACGCGCCGGCGCGAAATAGAAAATGTTTGCGCCAGCACAATTCCTTAGCCTCAAGCACACAGCCCATCCCAAGCTATTTGAAGACCAGCAATTTGTCTGGAACGCGCTCAACCAGATCGCGAGCTATTTGCAGTTTCGCTTGAAACCGGCTGTGCTCGGCGAGCTGATGGGCCGTCCGTTTATCAGCAGCAACGTGTTCGTTGGTCGCGGCACTGTTGTCGAACAAGGAGCCGTGCTAAAGGGCCCGGCATGGATCGGCGAGAATTGTCAGATCCGCAGCGGTTGTTACGTGCGCGAGAACGTGGTCGTCGGCAACGGCGTCGTCATGGGCAATTCGTGCGAATTCAAGAACAGCATCATCTTCGACGAAGCCCAGGTCCCACACTTCAATTACGTTGGGGACTCGATCCTCGGATTCAAAGCGCACCTCGGCGCCGGCGTGATCCTGTCGAACGTGAAGCTCGACCACACCGAGATCGCGGTTGTCACGAACGAGGGCAACATCGCGACCGGGCTCACGAAATTTGGTGCGATTGTCGGTGACCGGACCGAGATTGGCTGCAACGCGGTGATTAATCCCGGTTCTGTTCTTGGGCGCGATTGCCTTGTCTATCCGAACGTAAACTTTCGCGGCGTGTTGCCTGAAGGCAGCGTGGCAAAACTGCGCCAGGAAATTCAGATACTGGAACGGCGGAATCGCGAGAAGTAACCCTGCCGGATGGGGAGGGATTCGAACCCTCGGTACCTTTCGGTACACACGCTTTCCAGGCGTGCACAATCGACCACTCTGTCACCCATCCAGTAAGATCGACAGCGACTTTAGCGGCGGTCTCTGACCGTCGCATCTGTTTTTGCAACCCGCGCTCAGAGAGCGCCGCTACAGATTTAAGCGGCGAAACCCGCCTTCGCCAAGGCTACGGCGCGGCAAGCAATTACGATTACAATTGCAGCCGACGAAATAGCTCGTCGAGCGGTAGTTGAATTCCGATGAAAAATTCGCCGAAATCGGCGTACTCCGCGCTCACCGGATCGAATCGCATCTCGTAAACGATCGACTTGATCTGAAATGTGTCGCGCGCAAACAGCGTGACCCCCCACTCTGCGTCATCGAGTCCGGTCGAGCCGGTGATGAGTTGTTTCACCTTGCCCGCGTATTGCCGGCCAACGTTCGCGTGGCCTTTCATTAACTTTCGACGCTCGTCGAACGGCAGCGCGTACCAGTTTCGGCGCTCGCCGCGACGTTTGTTCATATTGTAGAAACAAACCACGGGCCAATCGGGGAGCGCCGGATAAACCCGCTCCCGACGGTAATGTTTCATTCGATCACGAAACGTGTTTAGGGCCGCTTCCAGCTTTGACGCGTCGCGTTTCGTCTCAGCGTCCAGTGTCTCGGTGTATTCTTCTTCGGTGGTGATGTATTCGCTTTCTTCGGTTAGGGACAAATAACTGTAGACCGGCGTCAGAACATCGGCGCCCAATGAAAGCGACAATTGCTTTTCGATCTTGTTCGCGTTTTGCAGATCGGGCGTGATCAACATGAATCCGAGGTCCGCCTTGGGCGTGACGACGCTAAATGTGAGCAATTGTGTTGAATCCGTCGCCCGAACTTCCTGCGCAAGCTTAGTCAGATTCGTTTTGGCTGCGTTTTGATCGTCACGGCCAAGCAAATTCCATTGGCCATGCTCAACCTGGTAAAACAGGTGCAGGCAGTGCCAGCCTTGTTCCGGCACGAGCGTGGTGTTCTTATCCGTCACGTCCACAGTTTCCCGCTCGGCGGAATTGCGGTCAAGCTGGTAGCGGCGATTGACCAAATCGTCCGTGGCGGTTCGGTGAACCGCCTCTACCTGGGCGCAGTCGTTTGCGCGCTCGGCAAGTGCGCCATGCAGTATTCCTCGCCGTCGCGCGCAACCCGGAATTCCAAATCCGGATCGTTCAATTCAGTCCGCCCGCAGACGGCGCATTTGTGAAGCGATTCGCTCTCCGGCTTGGACTGCACTTCAAAACGACGTCGCCTTTCCGAGACGTCGCGACGATTCCGCGCCTGGTGGATGAATTCAGGTCCAAAGAAGATCAGGTAATTGGCCAACGCGGCTATCAACGACGCCCGATATGAATTCGCGTTTGTAAAGAACCCGAGCAGCAGGAGCGCGCCGGCGGTCCACGCCAGCCATTTAATGCGCACCGGCAGAATGAAAAGAATGTAGATCATTTCTTCGGGATAGAATCGCGCAAAGGCGAAAAACAACGAAGCGATCAACATCAGATTCGAGAAATTTGTTCCGAAGAAGAACGCCGCGATCGTCGTGCCGATCATGCCGATCACGAAATAAAGAGTGAACCGGAATGCGCCCATCGCGCGTTCAACACCTTCCCCAATCCACCAGAGAAACCAGAGCGCGAAGATTACCCAAAACGGGCTCGTCGTCTGGGGAATGAAAATATAAGTCACGAGCCGCCAAACTTCGCCGTGGCGGATCTTTTCCGGATCGAGCACGAGCATCGACGTGAATCCCGGAAGCGCCCAGGAAAGGCCGAATACCAGCGCAGCGAAACCAACCAGAATGCGCGGCAATCCCGGAATCCCGAGAAAACCGAGGCGACGTTCCAGTCTGTCGAGCCAGGCCATGTAGCCGCAGCATTGCGCAGCACAATCGCGAAGTCTAGGCTTCCGCACGTGACCGATACCGCAACGAAGAAAACTGCGCTTTATGACGAGCACGTAAAGCTTGGCGCCAAGATGGTCCCTTTCGCCGGCTGGCTCATGCCGGTGCAATACACCAGCATCGTCGAAGAACATCAGGCCGTTCGAAAGAACGTCGGTATGTTCGACATCTCTCACATGGGCCAGTTCATCGTCAGCGGAAACGACGCGCGCATTTGGCTGAACACGATGTTGACCAACAACATCGACAAGCTGGAGGTCGGACAAGGCCAATACACTTTTCTACTCAACAACAAAGGCGGGATCATCGACGACCTGATTGCTTATCGGATTGACAACGCGAAATTCTTGCTGGTCGTAAATGCGTCGCGTGCCGACGAAGATCTCGACTGGCTGAAACAACACGCCCGCGGCGATGCGAAGATCGAAAGCCGCAGCGCGGATTTTGGCGGTGTCGCGATCCAAGGTCCGCGGATCGGCGAGTTGTTTTCGGAGCTGCCGGTGCGGAATCACATTGTAGATCTTCAGTTCGAAGGAATGCCCATCTCGATAGCGCGGACGGGTTACACCGGCGAGGACGGCGTCGAAGTTTTCTTTCGAAACAGCGACGCGAGCAAGCTTTGGAACACCGTGCTTGAAAAAGGAAAAACTCTCGGACTGAAACCGTGCGGACTTGGCTCGCGCGACACGTTGCGCCTGGAAATGTGTTACCCGCTCAACGGTTCCGATCTTTCGCCGGAACGAAATCCGATCGAAGCCGGGCTCGGATTCTTTATCGATCTGGCGAAACCGAATTTCATCGGCCGCGACGTTTTGTTAAAAACCAAGGAGAATGGGCCGCGCGAAAAACTGGTGCCGTTCAAAATGAAAGATAAAGGTCCGCCGCCGCGTCCGCATTACGTCGTTTTTGAAAATGGCGAACGAGTTGGCGAAGTGACCAGCGGCACACTTTCGCCGAGCTTGAATTGGGGCGTGGGAATGGCTTATGTCTCAGCCCCGAGCGCGAAGATCGGGTCACAGATCGACATCGAGATTCGCGGGCAGAAATTTCCAGCAACCATCGAAAAGAAACCGCTCTACAAAAAATCATGAACGTTCCAGACGATTTGCTTTACACCGAGAGTCACGAATGGATTAAGCGCGAAGGCGACAAAATCCGCGTCGGTATAACCGATCACGCGCAAGCCGAGTTGACCGACGTCGTGTTTGTCGAGTTGCCAAAGATGGATCGTCAGGCGAACGCCAAGGAAGCGATCGCAGTGGTCGAGTCAGTGAAAGCCGCGAGCGATATTTACGCGCCGGTGAAGGGAACTGTCGTCGAGGCCAACAAGGCGCTCGAAGCCGATCCCGGCCTAATCAATCGGGAACCATTCGGGCAGGGCTGGATCTACGTCTTGAAGATCGACAATCCGGACGATCTTAAAAATCTGAAAGACGCTACCGCTTACAAAAAGCAGATCGGCGGCTAATCAGTCCTTGCCGAAGAGCAGTTCGTCGACACCGCGAAGAACTTCTTCCACGCGGATGGGCGCGGCGAAGAAGCTGTAACCGGACAGGATGCCGCCGGAAACCATCTGGCTTTCGGGACGGAGGCTGGTCAGCGAAAGCACCGGTGTATCTTTGAGCGTGCCATCGATGTGGATCTCGCGCTCGATATTGCGGCATTCCTGACCGGCAGTGTCTACGAGGATGAGATCGGGCTGAAACCAACGCGCAGCGTTTAGCGCGAGTTTGTCGTCGTGTTCTTCGCGGATGACATATTTCCCGGCGCGTTCCAGCGCTCGCCGAATGAGACGAGTGACGCCGGGTTCGTGATCGATTAGGAGGATTTTCTTTTGAAACTTCATGGTGGTTGATCTTGAAGCCCCATTCCCGAGCATCGGTTGTGCCATCCGCTCGGACGGAAACGGCTTTCATCTTGGCGACGGTGTGCTTAATTTCGCGTTCGCCATGAGCAGCAAGGCCAAGCCCCCGGGCTCGGAGTTGAATTTTGAGAAGGCGATGAGCCGGCTGGAGGCGATCGTCGAACAAATGGAGACTGGAAAATTGCCGCTCGAGGATTTGATTGTGCGCTACGAGGAAGGGATGAATCTGGTAAAGGTTTGCCAGGAACGCCTGACCAGCGCAGAGCAGAAGATCGAGATCATCGCTCGCAATAGTGCCGGTAAGGCCGTAGTGAAAGATTTTCAACCTGCGGCCGAATCGTCTAACGATGTTGAAAGTGCGGAGAAGGAACTAAAGAATGACGAAGTCAGCCTCTTCTGAAACAAAGACAACGGTGGCGCCGGAGAAACCGAAGCGCTTGCTCGACGAAGTTCATGGGCCCGCCGACATCAAGGTGCTTCGTGAACAAGATCTGCCGCAGCTCGCGCAGGAAGTTCGCGACGAATTGATCCATGTTTTATCGCAAACTGGCGGACACCTCGGGCCGAACCTCGGCGTCGTGGAATTGACGATTGCGCTCCATCGCGTGTTCAACACGCCCAAAGACCGATTTGTGATGGACGTGAGCCATCAAGGTTACGTCCACAAGCTTTTCACCGGACGGCTCGACCGTTTTTCGACGATGCGGCAGTTCGGCGGACTGAACGGATTCTTACTGCGTACTGAAAGCGACCACGATTGCTACGGCGCGGGTCACGCGGGTACCGCGTTATCGGCCGCGCTCGGAATGGCGGTTGGCCGGGATCTTCGAGGCGGCGATGAGAACATCATCGCAATCGCCGGCGATGCGGCGTTCACGTGCGGGATCAGCTACGAAGCGTTGAACAACATCCGCACGCAGACCAAGAAGTTCATCGTAGTGCTGAACGACAACGAATGGTCGATCGCAAAAAACGTCGGCGCGATCGCGAATTACTTTAACCGGATCGTTACGAATCCGACCTACGCGCATTTACACGATAAGGCGCGCGATTTCGTCGGGTGGATCCTCGGCAAGACTGGGGTGCACTTCGCGCACAAAGTCGAGGAAAGCGTCAAAGGATTGCTCGTGCCGAGCGTGATCTTTGAGGAACTGGGCTTGCGTTACTACGGCCCGATCGACGGCCATGACATTCCGCTGCTCATCCGCACGTTTGAATTCTTGAAGACCCAGGATGAGCCCGTGCTGCTGCACATCCTGACCAAGAAAGGCAAAGGCTACGAACCGGCGATCAAACAACCGGACAAATTCCACGGGCTCGGCAAATACAAGATCGAGAGCGGCGAAACCGCCCCGACGCCGACGCCGACTTACTCGGAAATCATCGGCAAAACGTTGGCCAAGTTTGCGGACAACAATCAAAAGCTGGTGGCGATCACCGCTGCGATGCCGAGTGGCACCGGGCTTGGACATTTCCAGAAGGCGCATGCAAACCGTTACTTCGACGTCGGCATCGCCGAAGAACACGCCGCGTTGTTCGCCTGCGGTTTGGCAACCCAGGGAATGACACCGTTCCTCGCGATCTACTCCACGTTTTTCCAGCGCGCCTACGACATGGCGATTCACGACATGGCGATTCAAAGGCTAAACGTGCGGCTTTGCATGGACCGCGCAGGCTTGAGCGGCGATGACGGCCCGACGCATCACGGCTTGTTCGACATCGGATATCTGCGACACATCCCGAACTGGGTTCACATGCAGCCGAAGGATGAAGACGAATTCGTCGATATGCTTTGGACCATGGCGAATTACAACTCCGGCCCCATCGCGGTTCGTTATCCGCGCGGATCCGGAACCGGCGCCAAGATCAAACCCGAACCGAAGCTGCTCGAGATCGGCAAGGCCGAAGTCGTCAAGCATGGCCGGGACGTCGCGATTTTCGGACTGGGCAACATGTTCGAAGTCGCTGAGGAAGCGGCAAAGAGACTTGAAGAAAAAGGAATTTCAGTCGCGCTGATCAATCCGCGGTGGATCAAGCCGATGGACACCGGCACGCTGGAGTTTTTCGCGCGCAGCGTCGAAGTGGTGGCAACGATCGAAGACCACGTTCTTCACAACGGATTCGGCTGCGCGGTGATGGAACATCTGCATTCGCAGCAAATCAACACACCAGTCGTGCGGGTGGGTTGGCCGGACGAATTCATCGAACACGGCGCCGTTCCGCTTCTTCGCAAGAAGCACGGTATCACTGCCGACGCGTTGGTGGAAAAGGTTCTGGCGATGCTAAAGAAAAAACCGGCCGCGAAAACGAGCGTCGCATAGTCGTGATTTAATCCACCCAGTCTTTCAAGACTGGGTGTTCTGATACACGACGGCACAGTCGCGACAAGGACGGAAGACTGTTCTGTCGTCCCCAAATGGGACTTCGACAATAGAATACATGTTGACCCAGCGTTGAAACGCTGGGCTATTTTCATCCTTCATCTTTCATCCCTGCAATGGCCGCAATCGAAGCTCGGGACCTCACCAAAGTTTACCGCACCTACCGTAAGGAGAGCGGTCTGTGGGGCGCTATCAAAGGTTTGGTAAAGCGCCGTTACGACGAAACACGCGCCGCCGACTCAGTCTCGTTTCAAATCGAAGAAGGCGAGTTTGTTGGTTTCCTGGGGCCGAATGGCGCAGGAAAAACAACCGTTCTGAAAATGTTGTCGGGCTTGTTGAATCCAACTTCCGGCGACGCGCGCGTGCTCGGTTTCGTTCCATGGGAGCGGCGCAACGAAATGAAACGGCAATTCAGCCTGTTGATGGGCCAGAAGAACGCGCTTTGGTGGGATTTGCCCGCTCAGGAGTCGCTCGAGCTCAATCGCGCCATCTACGGAATCGATCGCGATCGGTTCAACAAAGTCGTCGGCGGTCTGGCAGAGCTGCTCGAGGTCACCGACAAAATGAACGTGATGGTCCGGGAGCTTTCGCTCGGCGAGCGGATGAAAATGGAATTGATCTCCGCGTTGATCCACGAACCGCGGGTCTTGTTCCTGGACGAACCAACGATCGGTCTCGACGTCGTGAGCCAGAAGCGTGTCCGCGAATTTCTGCGCGTTTACAACAAGGAAAATAGCATCGTAACGCTGCTAACAAGTCACTACATGCAGGACATCGAAGAACTTACCCATCGGGTGCTGGTCATCGATCACGGCAAAATCTTCTTTGATGGACCCCTCGATAAGATCGTTGATCGGTTCGCGATTTACAAAATTGTGAGTCTTACGTTCAACGCGAGCCCAAACTGCGATTTCTCGCGCTTTGGCGAATTGATCGAACAAACGCCGATGTCCGTGCAACTCAAGGTGCCGCGCGCGAAAGTGACCGAGACGACGCGGGAACTGCTTCAAGCCTGCGATGTGATTGACATCAACGTGCAGGAGGTCCCGGTGGAAGAAGTAATTCGCCAGCTTTTCGGCAGCACCAGAACTCCCGAAGTTGCCGCGAGCGGAGTCGCCTAATTGCGAGTCAACGCCCGTTTGAGTTCGTGGCTGTAGGCGGGGTTCACCTCGAACGAAGTCACTGGCATCTCCGCGAGCTGAATCTGTTCTGAATATGGAATGCTTTCGACGAATCCCGCAGACATCAAGCTGTTAAGTGTGTCGGCTACGTCGTCCGACTCCATTCTAACGTAATCTTGGATTTCGGCGCCGAGCATCGAGTTTGTAAAGCCAATGGCGCGGACTACGGATGCTTCGCGCCCACTGAGTTTGATCGTCCGCATATCGACCCGAAAAATTAGCAGCTTCCATACCGATATGACGCGTGCGGCTCGGGCTTACGCGTTGTCACCGGCGATGGTTGACAGGACGCTTTTTTCCATTCCGTCGGTGAAAATTGGATATCGCGGCATCCATCCGAGGCTTCGCAATTTTGCGTTACTGACTCGTTTATTGCTATTGCCTCTCTTTCGCTTCGATGTCGATCTTCCGGCGGGAGGAACCGGGCGATCCAACCTTGTGGCGAGCCAGCGGTAGCAATCGCCAAGCAAAGTCGGTTGATTATCGACCAGATTGTATACTTGGCTGGCCGATTGCCCCCGTCGCAGCAAGAGCTGAATCGCCACCGCCGCGTCGTCGCGATGAATCTGATTGATGAAACGATCGCTCTCCGGATCAATCTTCGCCTCGCCGGACAGAAATTTTTGCAATAATGCGGAGCGGCCGGGTCCATACAGTCCACCGAGGCGAACGGCAATTCCGCCGTTCCCAAGAACCAGGTCCTCAGTCCCGCGCAAAATCTTTCCGGTTTCGTATTTTGGCTCAGCCGGACTCTCTTCGGCGACCCATTCTCCAGTGGTCTGCGCGTAAACGCTCGTGCTACTGACAAAAAGAAATCGCGCGCTTTGAAAATGCTCAACGAGATGTCGCGCGCCGTTGAAATAAATGCGGCGATAAGAATCGGCACCACCGCCTCGGGTGCTCGCGCAATGAATCACAGCATCGAATGCTGCTTTGTGCGCACCGACATCCTCCCGATCGGAAATGTCGACGCTCCGGGCGGAATGGCCCCGCCGGGAAAGTTCCCGGGTTGATTCCGCCGACATTGTCCAGCCTTCGACCTGCCATTCGTCAGCGGCGAGCAAATCAGCGATCGCACGGCCAAGATAACCGCACCCGGCAATAAGAGCGCGCGGCATGAGATCGATCCTTTACGCGGCAACGGCGGCGATCTCGATGTCGTCGAACATGTTTCGCTGGAGGGCGCGCACCTGGTTCAAGCGAATCAACTCCAGCAGCGCCAGAAAGGTAACCACAATTTCAACCCGCGAAGCGATCTGCCCAAAAAGTTCCGAAAAACGCACCGAAGCGCCGTTCCCAATTCGTTCCAGAATCTTCTCGATCTTGTCCGAAACACTGAATCGCTCGGCGAAAATTTCCCCAAAATCTTCGCGAGCTTCGGCTCGTTTGATCACTTCCTGAAACGCATGAATTAGCTGAAAAATTCCAACCTCGTGTAGTGGCAAAGGCCCATCCGAAACCGGGACGGTCCCGCCATCGCGAATGAAGATCCGTTCCTGCTCGAGTGCGCGATCATGGAGCTCCACAGCTGCCTCCTTGAACTTTTTGTATTCGATCAATTGGCGAATCAGGTCCCAGCGCGGATCGTCTTCCTCGGCGTCTTCTTCCGGCGGCTGCTGATCGAGGGGCAACAGGCTGCGGCTCTTGAGATAGATGAGGTTTGCCGCCATGACGACAAATTCCCCGGCGATGTCGATCTTGAGCTCTTTGAATGCCTGGATGTACTCGAGATACTGACGGGTGATTCGTTCGATCGAGATGTCGTAAATGTCGATCTCGTCCCGCTTAACCAGGTAAAGCAGGAGATCGAGGGGCCCTTCGAAGATTTCGAGTTTAACCTTGTAGTCGGTCTCCATGTCTCAACGAATTGTAGATTGCGTGCGTTTGAAGTAAATCGCGCGAGCCAAGGTGTCGATGTCGATCTTACGATCCGACCTTACGGGCCGACTTCGTGACGATGCACCCAAACGCTGTTCACGACGCCAAGTGCAAACATGATCATGAGTGCGAACGAGCCGCTGTAACTAATCAGTGGCAACGGGACACCGGTGATCGGCAACATAGAGATAGTCATGCCGATGTTTTGGAAAATGTGGGTGAAAATGAGCGCAGTGATTCCAATAACGAGAAGCAAGCCGAACTGGTCGCCGGCAAAAAACGCCACGAAAAGACAGGTCAGCAGAAGCAGGGCAAATGCGCCGATAAGAAACACGCCGCCAACAAAGCCCCATTGCTCGCCGATTGCCGAGAAGATGTAATCGTTGTGAACGGCGGTGGCGGGAAGAAAACCCAGTTCGATCTGGGTGTTTGGCGCCTTGAAACCTTTTCCGGCCCAGCCGCCGGACCCGATGGCGATGAGTGATTGGTTAATCGCCCATGAGGAACCTTGTTTATCGATGTCCGGGTGCGCGAACGCAGTGAGTCGCGCCTGTTGATATGGCTTCAAGACCAGGTTCGCCGTGATGGGAATCATCGCGAACAGAATCAGCAGGATGCAAATCAAATAGCGCAGTGGCATTCCGCCAACGAACAGCAATGCGAGCAATACCGGCACCCAAATGATCACCTCGCCCAAGTCCGGCTGCAGCAAAATCAACAGGCAGGGCGCGCCGGCGATGGCAGCACAGACCAGCAAACGAAACATCGGATGCATTTGTTTGAACTGACTAAGGAACAACGCCAGTACCATGATCCCGGCTACGACGGCGAGCTGCGCCGGTTGAAAGTTGATCGGCCCGAGGTGTAACCAGCTGCGGGCCCCGTAAACCTTTTGGCCCATGAACTTTGTCAGGACCAGAAAGAAGATGCCGGCCACATACATCGGCAGAGCGCCCCACCGGACCCACCGGTAATCAACAAGGCTGGCCACCATGAATGCAAAAAAGCCCACGATGACCCAATTCGCCTGTTTTCTCCAGAAATCGGCCGCGACCGGGTCCTCGCGCATGTAGGTGGCACTGTAGATAGCGATCACCCCAAACACCGCCAGCGTGAGCATGATAATAAGGAGAAGCCAGTTGAGCCCGAGCAACTTTCGCAAAAATGGGGTCATGTCGGTCTACTTTAGGGCGAGCAAGCGAGTAGTTTTGAGTATACGCACGCCTTAGAATTCGCAATGCGTTTCACCATCAAGCTTGGAAAAAATCGACGGGCAAAGGCTTCTTATGGGCCGCCCGGGGCCGGTCGACTAGATCATAGTTAAGTCACTTATTATAAGATATTTATATAAAAATTGAGAAAAATAACCGCTTTTCTTGTCGACTTTTATGAACCCATTTAGAATTGAACCCTTCCTAATTGAGGGCCCAGTTTATGGCGAAGAAAACCAAACGCAAAGTCGCGTATCGCAGGCTGCCGATGCAGCAGCAGTTGAACCTGCGACAGGAAGGAAAACACTTCGATCTCGGCGTGATGTTCGCTCAGCTCAACCGGCGTTATTTTCGCGGCCGGCTTCGCAATTACAAAGTGGAATGGGGGCGTCGCCGAAAGCATCGACCGAAAGATCATTTTGTTTTTGGAACGATCCAGGAACAAGACCGGGTGATTCGAATTCATCCATTATTGGACCAGGCCTTCGTTCCGGCGTGGTATTTGAGTTACGTTCTCTTTCACGAAATGCTGCACTCAGTCGTGCCCGACAAACTCCTTCGCACCGGGAGACGACAGGTTCACACCGAGGAGTTCAATAGACGCGAGCGCGCATTTCACAGTTACTATCGCGCCCGGCGATGGGAGGAACAGAACCTCGCGCGCTTTCTCCGTTAACTCCGAACCGAAAGCAGATTTCTAACGTTTCTCGGCGGCGGCGGGCCGCGAGCTGGTTTCAGATGGCGAGGGAGTCGTTGCTACGTTCTTCTTGATGAGATACCAGAGGGTTGTCGCGAGTAAGAGGGATATCAACTTCGCGCGCCAGTTCTTCAGCAGGAGCCTCTTCATAACGTCCGTGCAATAAAATCTCGCCGATCCGCTGGCGAAACGTTTCTGGAGTAAAATTGCGCTCAATTCGGCGCCGATGGCAAATGGAAATACTACCCGTCTCCTCCGAAACAACGATCGCAACTGCGTCAGATTCCTCGGTGATGCCAAGCGCGGCCCTGTGCCGCAGACCCAGGCTGCGGTCGAGGGTCTCACGTTGGCTCACTGGAAAAATGCAGGCCGCAGCGGCGATTCGGCCATTGCGAATGATTACACCGCCGTCGTGCAAAGCCGCCTTCGGATGGAAAATGGTCAGCAGTAGCTCGACCGAAAAATCGGAATCGAGCGTCACTCCGGTTTCCTCGTAAACGCGAATAGAGGTGTCCCGTTCGATCGCAAGGAGTGCGCCGAACTGTTTGTTAGCAAGCTGCGTCACGGCCTCGGCGAGATCGTGGATCGTCTCGCGCTTCTCACTGGTCAGGGAAAAAATCGGGTGGCCGCCGAGTTCGGCCAGACCGCGGCGGAGCTCAGGCTGAAAAATCACGACCAGAGCGATCGCGAGGAAAACGGAAAAGCTGCGCACCAGCCAGCCGATCACGACCAGGTTCAACAACGTCGAGATTAGAGTGAGAGTGAGAAAGACGATTGCCAGGCCAGTGAGCACCTTCGCGCCGCGCGTTCCGCGAAAATAAAGGTAACCATAGTAAATCCCGACACTGAGAAGAATGATCTCGAGAATGCTTCGCCAGCTTTTGAACCAGAGTTGGAGAAGCTCGGGAAGCATCACGATACTCTTTCTACTGTTCGCAACGCCGCTACGTTTTCTTTCACGTCGTGCACCCGCAAAATATCTGCGCCACATGCGCGTAAGATCGCCGTCAGTGCAATGGTCGGCGCCAGGCGGTCGCCCATTTCATTCGAACCAGTCAGTTTCCCCAGGAAAGATTTTCGCGAAACGCCAACCACAAGCGGCCGATCGTGCACAGGCAGCTGTTCAAGATTCTTGAGCAGCGACAAATTGTGCTCGAGCGTTTTTCCGAAACCGATTCCGGGATCAAACGCGAGCCTCATGGGATCTACGCCGCACTCTAGGGCGCGAGAATATTGTTGTCTAAAAAAATCGGCCACTTCCTGTACAACGTCGCCGTACTGCGGATTTTTCTGCATCGTGCGCGGTTCACCCTGCATGTGCATTAACACCACTGCGCTCTTTCGCGTTGCGGCGAGCGGAAACATTTTTTTATCGCCGCGGCCGCCCGTTACATCATTTATAATCGAAGCTCCAGCATTCAACGCCGCCCCGGCGACTTCCGATTTCGAAGTGTCGATCGAAATGGCGACGTTGGTGCTCGCGCGCAATTTCTCGATCACCGGAATGACGCGCCGCAATTCCTCTGCTACCGAAACGGGTTCGGCTCCCGGCCTGGTCGATTCGCCGCCAATGTCAATAATATCTGCTCCTTCCGCTTCCATCTGAATTCCGCGTTCCACCGCGGCCTCGAATTCAAGAAATTCATTCCCGTCCGAAAATGAATCCGGCGTGACATTAAGTACGCCCATGATCATTCCCCGCCTGGAAAGATCGACGATGCGGTCGCCGATTTTCCAAACGCGGTTAGTCATCCATAATCAGACTAACACGCATTGCCGCTTATTCGAAGGCGTTGTAGCGGCGCTCTATGAGCGCCGTTCGACGGTCACAGACCGCCGCTACAGTCTATTTCTTGGAATATTTTCCCATCAATTGTCCCTGCCCAATCACGTGCCCCTTCATCGCAGCATCGACTTCTTGGCGTTTCGCGCCGGGTTTGAGATCCAGCATTCGATCCAAGGCGAAAACCTTAAAGAAGTATCGATGTGTTCCCGACGGCGGACACGGTCCGCCATAGCCAACTTTTCCGAAATCATTCTTACCCTCGATCCCGTTCTCCACGTGCGCCTCAGGCATCGAAATTCTGGTCTTAGGATCCATGTTCCAAATGATCCAATGCGTAAACAATCCAGACGGCGCATCCGGATCATCGACAATAAGCGCGAGGCTTTTTGCTTCCACCGGCGCGCCTTCGATCAGCAACGGCGGACTCACGTTTGCACCGTCGCAGGTAAACTCCGCCGGAATGGCTGCCCCCGCCGCAAAAGTTGGACTGCTAATTTTAATTTTCCCTCCTCCGGCCGCGAGCGCGACCACCGCCGCGGCCGCGAACGTGCATCCAACGGCAATAAGTGATTTCATGCTTCGTCGTTAGATCGACATCCTCCAATATAGTTTCGTCACTATGAGCAAAAACGGCCGCACAATTCGAGATAAGGTTCTGGGCTTGCTCCGCCAGCCGGACTACCGGCCGCGCGATCGCGACGAAATTGCGCAAGCGCTCGGGGCAAAAGGCCGCGACCGCGTTCAGGTTCGGCAAACATTGCGCGAAATGGAGCACGCGGGAGAAATCGTCCGCATTCGCAAGAACTGTTACGTCCTTCCCGCCGAAGCCGATCTCGTTACCGGAAAACTGTCGATTCATCAAGCCGGCTTCGGGTTTCTGGTTCCGGAAAAAGCGGGCGAACCTGACCTCTTCGTAGCCGCTGAAAACACCGGCACGGCAATGAACGGCGACCGCGTGGTTGTGCGGATCAGCCGCGATGTTCCGACCCGACGCGACAAAGGCCGTGGCAAACGGGCAGGCCAACGAACTGAAGGGCGGGTGATTCGAATTCTGGAGCGCGCCCGCGACACGATTGTCGGAACGCTTCAGAGTTCGAAAAATTTCAGTTACGTTGTCCCGGATGATCCGCGAATCGTCCACAACGTTTACGTGAAGAGCCACGGCCCCGCGGGCCGTCCAAGCGGCCAAAGGCCGGTGGCTACAATCGGAGACAAAGTCGTCGTTCGCCTGGAAGACTGGCAATCGCGTCACGTCAATCCAGAAGGAGAAATCATCGAAGTCCTCGGATCCGCCGGCGCCCCGGGCGTGGACATGCTGTCGATCATCCGAAAATACAATCTATCAACCGAGTTTCCGAAGGCCGTTCTCGACGAAGCGAAGCGAATCCCGACATCGGTCGAGCAACGAACGTTGGAAGGTCGCGACGATTTGCGGCGCAAATTCGTCGTTACGATCGATCCGGACGATGCGCGTGATTTCGACGACGCAATCGACGTTGAAAAAATCGGTAACGAAGGCTGGCGGCTCGGCGTGCACATCGCCGACGTTTCTGCCTATGTCCGTCCCGACAGTGCGCTGGACCGCGAAGCTCGCCGGCGCGGTAATAGCGTTTATTTGCCCGACCGCGTCATTCCGATGTTGCCCGAGCGATTGAGCAACGGGGTTTGCAGCTTAAATCCGGGCGTCGATCGGCTGACGTTTTCGGTTTTCATTGAGTTCGATCAAAATGGTCGGGCAAAAAATGCGCGTTTTGCCAGGAGCGTGATCCGCAGTGCGAAGCGTCTCACTTACAAGGAAGCTTACGCCATCCTGCAATCCAAACCGAATGGTGAACTTAGCGGCTGGTTGCGCAGCGCGTGGGAACTCGCGTCACTTCTGCGCAGAAAACGTTTCGAGCATGGTTCACTCGACCTCGATTTCCCGGAAGTAAAAGTGTACGTCGACGCGAACGGCAAGCCGGTCCGTCTGGAGCAAGTCGAGAACGACGAATCGCATCAACTGATCGAAGAATTCATGCTCGCGGCAAACGAAGCGGTCGCGCGTGAGTTGCGTCATCGATCGATTCCAACGATTTATCGCGTTCACGAGGATCCCGATCCCGAGAAACTCGGTGAATATCGTGAATTCATTCTGAGCTTCGGCTACAAGGTCGGAGATCTGACGCATCGCAAAGAAGTTCAACGCTTCCTGGCGTCAGTTCGGGGAAAACCGGAAGAACAGGCGCTCAAAATCGGCTTGCTCAAGAGTTTGAAACGCGCGCGTTACGCGGCGCAGCCGCTGGGTCATTACGGCCTGGCCAAGGCAAATTATCTTCACTTCACCAGCCCCATCCGGCGTTACGCCGATCTCGTGGTGCATCGCACGTTGGCCGAACTAAATTCACTGCGGCGATCGAAGATCGACGTCGGACAGCTCGAATCGTTGGCGGAACACATTTCCGACACCGAACGCAATGCAGCCGATGCCGAGATCGAATCGGTCCGATTTAAAAAGCTCCAGTTCTTTCAGCAACAGCTTGAGGCACGAGACCCCCAGGTCTTCCGCGCGGCGATAGTCGATGTTCGGAATTACGGGCTGGTCGTCGAATTGCCGGATGCGGTTGTGACCGGCCTCGTCCACGTCTCGGCGTTGACCGACGACTTCTATCGTTTCGATGCCGTCCAACGGCGCCTGGTCGGCCGCCGGAGTAATCGCCGATACGCCATTGGAGACGAGATCCGGGTCTATGTCGCGCGAGTTGATACGTTTAAGCAACAGATCGATTTCGCCATTGCTGATTCAGCGCCGAAAAAGGCACCGCGGCGCCGTTAAATTCGAGGCCACGGGCTATCAACAGGATATTCACAGGGGGGCGTTTTTGGCCTAAAAATCTGCTTCCCTTTTTGAGCCCAACCATCGTAAACTCCGCCGCTTTTTCATAATGGATAATCTCATCGAGGCGAGGGAGCTGCAGATCGAAAGGAAGCATTTCCACGTTGAATTCCGCGAAAACGATCGCGGTAAATTCCTCAGGATCACCGAGGAAGCCCACGGCCGCCGGAACACGATCATCGTACCGAGCACGGGCGTTGAGGATTTCACGGCCGCTATTGATGATGTAATCGAGCAAGCCGAACGGACGACGCCGGCGTGAGGGTGAAACGGGCTCTTCGAGCGCGTTGGTGACAGGCGTTCTCCCAAAATCGCGTTCGGAGAACGCGATCCACCTTTGACACGCGCAAGCGCGGAGAATTAGGTTGGCCACTCTCCTCTTCGGGAGCATTCATGGCTAAAAAAAACGAATCAACAGGACGAAAGTCGAAATCAACCAAGCGCGCTGCAGCTAAGAAATCCAAGGCGTCAAAATACGTTTACTATTTCGGCGACGGCCATGCGGATGGGGCGGGCAAGATGAAGCCGTTGCTTGGCGGAAAGGGCGCGAACCTCGCCGAAATGACGCGCATCGGATTGCCAGTGCCGCCGGGTTTTACCATCACCACCGAAGTCTGCAGTTACTTTTATGCGCATAACCGCTCGTATCCGGCGCAGTTGAAGGCCGAAGTCGAAGCCGCCTTGGCCAAAGTCGAGAAATCCGTCGGTAAAAAGCTAGGCGACAAAGATCGGCCGCTGCTTGTTTCCGTTCGGTCAGGCGCGCGCGATTCCATGCCGGGAATGATGGACACGATCCTCAACCTCGGAATGAACGATGAAGTGGTTGAAATCGTGGCCAAGAAAACCGGCAACGCGCGGTTCGCCTGGGATTCATATCGACGTTTCCTTCAAATGTATGGCGACGTGGTTATGGGCGTGCAGAAGCGCGCCGGCGAAGATCATGAGCCATTCGAAACCGTCATCGAGCGCTTGAAGGACGAGCGCTACCGTAAACACGATTTCCCGGACGTCCGGCTAACTGTCAATGATTTGAAGGAACTGGTGAAGCGCTTCAAAGCGCTGATCAAAGACCGCGCTGGCAAATCGTTTCCACAGGATGCGCGCGAACAGATGTGGGGTTCAATCGGCGCCGTGTTCGGTTCGTGGATGAACGACCGCGCGATTGTTTACCGCCGCAAGTATGGAATCCCGCACGACTGGGGCACGGCCGTGAACGTGCAGACCATGGTGTTTGGCAACATGGGCGACACCAGCGCCACGGGCGTGGCGTTCACGCGCGACCCCGCCACCGGGGAAAAAGTTTTCTACGGCGAATACCTGATCAACGCACAAGGCGAAGACGTCGTGGCCGGCGTGCGTACGCCGCGCCCGATCGCCATGCTGGCGAAGGAGATGCCCGCGGCCCACAAGGGACTGATGAAAGTGCGCCAAATCCTGGAGCACCATTTCAAGGATATGCAGGACCTCGAGTTCACCGTCGAAGAAAACCGGCTCTACATTCTTCAAACCAGAAACGGGAAGCGCACAGGCCACGCCGCGGTCCGTATCGCGGTCGACATGGTTGATGAAAAACTGATCGACAGAAAAGATGCGGTGCGCCGGATCCCGGCCGATTCACTGGCGCATCTGCTCGCGCCGATCTTCGACCGGCAATCGGCTAAGGAAGCGAAGAAAATCGGCAGTGGTCTTGCCGCTGGACCGGGCGCGGCATCGGGTCACGTTGTTTTCAGCGCAGAAGAAGCTGTTCGGAGATCGTCTCAAGGCGAGAAGGTCGTGCTGGCGCGCATTGAAACTTCACCCGAAGACTTGCGCGGCATGATCGCCGCCGAAGGGATTCTCACGTCGCGCGGCGGGGTCTCCTCGCACGCGGCCCTGGTCGCGCGCCAAATGGGCAAGGTTTGCGTCTGCGGAGCGACCGGGATCCAGATCGACTATCAAAAGCGCACCTTGAGCGCGAACGGCACGACCCTGGCGCAGGGTGATTACATTTCAATCGACGGTACCGCGGGCGAAGTTTTCGCCGGTGAAGTCACGACCGCGCCCTCTGAGATTATTCAAGTGCTCGTAGATCGCTCGCTCGACGCGAAGAAAAGCCTGACTTATCGCGAGTACGCGAAGTTGATGGCCTGGGCGGACGAATTTCGAACTCTTGGACTTCGCACCAATGCCGATACACCGGAACAGGTTCGAAACGCTGTCGCATTCGGCGCGGAAGGGATCGGGCTCTGCCGGACCGAGCACATGTTTTTCGAGGGCAATCGCATCGATGCCGTGCGTGAGATGATTCTCGCCCGGACAAAATCGGCCCGCGAAGCCGCAGTCGCGAAATTGCTTCCCTATCAACGCAAGGATTTCATCGGCATTTTTGAAGCGCTTGAGGGCTTGCCGGCAACGATCCGCTTTCTCGATCCGCCCCTGCACGAATTCCTGCCGCAGGAAAAAGCGCAGCAACTCGATCTCGCGCATAAACTGCACGTGACTCCCGAGGAGATCGCGCGGCGCGTCGAGGAATTGCACGAGTTCAACCCAATGCTCGGCCATCGCGGTTGCCGGCTCGGAATTACGTTCCCGGAGATTTCCGAGATGCAATCGCGCGCGATTTTCGAAGCCGCGGCCGAAGTCCAAAAGGGCGGCAAAAAAGTGCGTCCGGAAATCATGATCCCGTTGGTCGGATTTCCGAGGGAACTGAAACTTCAGATCGATATCGTCAATCGTGTGGCCGATGAAGTCGCAAAGAAAAAGAAAACGAAGTTCGATTATTTGGTCGGCACGATGATCGAGATTCCGCGGGCCTGCCTGCTGGCGGATGAAATCGCGCGCGACGCGGAGTTCTTCAGCTTCGGCACCAACGATCTCACTCAAACCACTCTTGGAATGAGTCGGGACGATTCCGGAAGTTTTCTGCCGCAATACGCTGAGCTCGACATCATCGAGACGAATCCGTTCGCGTCGATTGATCAAAGGGGCGTCGGCAGACTGATGGAAATGACGCGCGATCTCGGTCGCAAAACGCGCCCGAAGATCAAGCTCGGGATTTGCGGCGAGCATGGGGGCGAACCGAACAGCGTGAAATTCTGTCACCGCCTTGGATTGGATTACGTCAGCTGCAGTCCTTTCCGGATTCCAATCGCCCGTCTGGCCGCCGCCCAAGCCGCGCTCGCTGACTAAATGTCAGATTAGAGGCCAGCGAGCTATCTCGCTCCGGACTGCGTCTGCGAGGCGTGAAACGCTTCCCATGCCTTCCAGGCACGTTCCCAGTTTTGTTTTTCGACCCAGAGTTCGGCCTCAATATATTTGAAATAAGCGGGCGAACTTCGGTGTTCGCTAAAGTGGCGCACGGTCTGGAGAGCGTCGTCGATTCGGCCGGCCTGTGTCTGGGCGCGATAAAGTTCGTAGCCGATCGCGTAATTATCCGGCGCAACCCGAAACTGACTTTCTAATTCGATCAGAGATGCCTTCGACGTAATTCTCGGCATCGCTGCCGGCTCGCCATATTTTTGAGCGAGATCGTAAGCAGTCCGAAAATCGTTCTTCCTCGCGTCGTACTTGGCAATTCCGAACCAGGCATAAGAGAGCCAGTCCGGATGCTGTTGGATCGCCTGTTCCAGCATTTCGCCATCGCCTCGCTCTGACCAAAACGAGAAGAGCGCAAGTTTCTCCGGTTCGGAATATGAACTCAGATCCGGGTCATTCTTCAGAATCTCGCTTATGGCGCCGTTGAACTCGGCGCCGGTCAGTTGGCTGAGATACGGTAGCGCCAGCTCATGACGGCTCACGCCGCGCTCGGCCAGAATGCGGCGAAGCTCCGGACTTCGAAGTGCGGCATTACTCAACATACGCGCGTAAACTCCGGCGCGTTGCGGACCGGCGCGACGCAGTGCTTCCTGCCAGGCGGTTGCAGCCAGAGCCGGTTGTTTCGCCGCGAGCCAAGCCGTTCCTTCGGCGAGCGGAAGTTCGTAGGAACTCGGCTCGAGAAAACGCGCGCGTCTGAAATCCGCCAGCGCGTTTTCCGTTTGCTTTAACGGCACTTCGGCAATGGCGCGTGAAAAATAAAGTTCCCAATCCAGCGGCGCCCATTGCAATCCGACGTTCGTCAGGCGGAGTGCTTCGTTGAAATCCCGCTCCTGATTAGCAAGGACGGCAAGATGCTTCGCGCTGGTCACGCCGACCGATCCAGGAAGAAGTTTGTGGCCTCGCGAAGAAACGAGCCAGGTAACACCGACAACAGCCAACGCAAGTCCCGTCATGCGAAATAAAATCGACATCCAGCCGATCGGCCGCGCGGAAAATGGTCGATGCATCGAAAGGCCAAGCAGGAAAATTGCGGCGAACATCGTGCCAACCCGGTGGCCGGAGACGTCGATGAGGCCATGCAGCGCAAACAAGACTGCAGCGATCAGAGTGGCAAGGCGGTAGCGCTGATTCGTGCCTTCTTGAAGCGGAAATACCCGCCGAATTAGAAAAGCAAAACCGGCGATAACAAGAACAACCGCGACCCAACCGAGCTCCGTCCAAAGCCAGAGCCAATCGCTCTCCGGATGAAGCGCGCGCTGTTCACTGAAAGAAGCGGCGCGAAAAGTCGCGAAGACCGATTCAAAGTTGCCGAGACCGAGCCCGACCCAGGGCGAATCCCGAAGCAGGTGAAAAACGTCAGAGAAAATTTTCCATCGAAAGTCCGTTGAGACATCAAAACTGCCGGGATTGCGAAGGTGAAATCGTTCGAACGTTTGTCCGCCAAAAATCAGCAGGGCGGTGCCGAGAATCAGCAGAAAGGAAACAACCAACGCCAGTTTGGAGGGTGAACGTTGCCGGAGAGAAAAAAGACCGAGCCAAAGCGCGCTGCCCGCAACAAGAATGGCAATTCCGGCGCGCGAATAATTCAAGATGATCGCAGCAATCACGAAACCGAGCGCAACGACCCAGGCGATCCAGCGTTTTCGTCCTTTACGGATATCGTCCTGGCCGCAGACCAGAATCATGATCGCGGTCAACCCAAACAGATTGCCGGTCTGATTGCGATTTGGGAAGGGCCCAAAATTGCGCGCGTTATGCCAGAACGGCAACGTCTCGTGCCGAAACCAGAGCAGAACACAGATCATCGCCAGCAGCGCGATGCCTGCTGTGAACACGCGCGTGGCGGTGCGTGCCTCACGCAGCCCGAGCTGTTCGCTGGACATCACGTAGAGCCAACACAAGCCCGCCAGAAGACCAAACCAGCAGGTCAAGGTGATCCATGGTTGCGGACTTAAGGTTGTTGGAAGGGCGATGCCCAAGTCGTCCGTGAATGCGGCACGCCAGGCCGGTTTAAAAAACCAGCTGGCCGGCAGGAAACCGGTGGCCGGCCAAAGCAAGAGCGCGAACAGAGCGAAATTGACCGGAAAACCAAGAGAATAACGGGGCGGCCGCACGATGAGAAAAATCCCAAGCAGCGCAAAAATGATTCCCTCCGCCCATTTTTGGGTGGCGCCGCCGAGAAAGCACGCGAGAACCGGCAGAAGGGCCAGAAACGCTTCGGGAAACGGACCGGGTGTGCCCCGACGCCCACTTTCAGATTCTCCTCGATCCAGCGCGTTCTCCATTAAACACCCTGCGCAGGAATGGTATGGGAATCGCTTTTCGATCTTTCAGCGATCCGTTGGCGAAATTGAGATGTCATGAACGCGGAAAGACTAGCACGAGTTGAAGGTCTCCCGCCATCGCGTACTCTCACCCTCGGCTCAGCGAATTAACATGGTCACGCAACGGACGGAAGGACTCTATCGCCTCTTTCTGTTTTGCCAGATCGTCATGGTAGCCGGCCTGTTCTGGCTCGGGGTCTGGATCATGGTGACGTTCTACTCACCGAGCGCCGAGCTCACCTGGCGCCGTTACGGTATTTACTGTGGCATGCTCGTGCTCGGGATGCTTTTGGAAGCATTCACACGGTCGAAAAATTACTTCCTGCAAAATGAATTGCTCCGGCCACATCGACTCAGCCTCCGCCAGACAGTCGCGAGTGTGGGATTGCTCGTGGTTTATCTGATTGCGACCAAGGACGCATTCATATCGCGTGTGTTCTTCTTCAACTTTGTGCCGTGGCTGTATGTCGCTCTGCTGTTCTCGCATTACTATCTTCCCTCAATTCTGGCCCGCGGGATTTTCCGCGACGAAGACAAAACACTCCTGGTCGGTTCGAGCCAGCGGGCCGAACAACTGCGCGAATGGCTCCAGCGCAAATCCGAGATCGGTTTGCGCACTGTCGGATTAGTTTGCGAAGACCACATCGACAGGACCAACGATGGAATTCCGGTGCTCGGCAAGCCAGATGAAATCGAGAAGGTGATTCGTGAGCAGGGAATCACTCAGGTGATCCTCCTGGAGTTTCCGCTTTTCGCCAACGCCTACCAGAATGTCATCCAAACCTGCGACCAGCTCGGCATTCGTTTGCTGATCCTGAGCGATCTCGAGGAAAAGCTCCGCCATTCGGTCACGCACTTCGAGGACGGCGGTTTTCGCTTTATCGGACTCCGGGAAGAGCCGCTGGAAAATCCACTCAACCGATTTCTGAAGCGAGCGATTGATGTCGCGATCGCGATCCCGATAATGATTTTCGTGTTTCCGGTTCTGATGCTGATTGTGTTTATCAGCCAACGGCTGCAGTCCCCCGGCCCACTTTTTCACATTCAGCGACGTGCCGGTCTACAAAATCGTCAGTTTGCGATTTACAAGTTTCGCACGATGCACTCCAACAACGGCGAGCTGTCCCGACAGGCCAGCGTTGAAGACGAGCGTATTTATCCATTGGCCAAATGGTTTCGAAAGTTGAGCATCGACGAAGTGCCGCAATTTTGGAACGTCCTGCGCGGCGACATGAGCATCGTCGGTCCGCGGCCGCATTTGATCGAACACAACCAGCAATTTTCCAAATACATGGCGAACTACCACGTGCGCACGTTCGTGAAGCCGGGCATTACCGGCCTCGCGCAGGTGCGCGGCTTCCGCGGAGAAGCGCGCAACGGCGCTGACATTGCCAATCGCGTCGCATGCGACATCGAGTACCTGGAGAATTGGAACCTCTCGCTCGAGGTTGCGATCATCATGCGGACCTTTTGGCATCTCGTTAAGCCGCCGCACACGGCCTACTAAAACGGTAATCTGTCAGACGCGCTGGTTCTGTTTCCGATACTCGTAGGTCTTCGCAACGATCAAGAATTCGTAATTGGCGTGAAGTCTGGCGAAATAATAACCCTCGCGCCCGTCGAGAAATCCCTTCTGCCAGAGGTAAACGTATAAGAACCGGAGGAGCGGCCGAAACGGCAGCCCCCGGGCCAGCAACTTGAGTGACCGTTTAAGGTCGACGTTTTCGTGCGCGAGTCTTCGCCCGGCTTTTCCTTCGGCCGCGACGCGCGCTTCCCAGTTTGAATAACGATTGTGTTTTTCCATAAAAACGTCGATCGACGGAAATGCGTAATGGTCCATTTCGCAGCGCAAACGCGACGTCGGTCCTTGGACCACGACGTGCTCATGCACTTCGTTGTCACCGCTGTCGGTCTGCAGATCGGTCAGCTTCTCGTATCGGCCTAACGAATGCCGGAAGAGCCGAAGGTTCCAGTTCGGATAATAAGCGTGCCTGAGCCAGCGACCTAAAAAGTAAAAGCGTCGATTGATCCAATAACCGGTAATGTCGCCGGCGTTCGCAATTGCGTCTGCAAACTCTTTTTGCGCGTTGGGAGGCAAAACCTCATCGGCATCCAGAATAAAAACCCATTCATTTTTAAACGGCAGATTTTCCAGGGCCCAGTTTTTCTTTTTGGGCCAGGTCCCGTTAAAGTGAAACTGCTCCACCCGCGCGCCATTTTGTCCGGCAATTCGAGCCGAGTCATCAGTGCTTTGCGAATCAACCACGAAAATTTCATCCGCCCACTGAACGGAGCCGAGACAGCGCGTCAGATTGGAGGCTTCGTTCTTAATCGGAACGATAACCGAAACCGGGACGCGCGAAGTCATCGCGGTCGAAGAACGCGGCAAGGATTACCGGCGGCGATAACGTCGTCCGGAATATCCTTGGTTACGACCGAACAGGCCCCGATAACTGCCCGCGCGCCAATTCGAACCCCGGGCAGAACAAACGCTCGCGCGCCGATGAAAGCGTCCTCGCCAATTGTAATTTTGGCGGCGGTCAACGGCATCGCCGGATCGCTAAAATCATGGCTGGCGCTGCTCAAGTAGACTTCCTGGGCCACGGTCGCGCGCGGACCGACCTCAATTTCGCCTAACGAATAGGCATTGGCCCGATCTCCAAGACAGGCCCGGTCGTGCAAAGTGAGGTTCCACGGAATGGCAATGCGAGCACGCTGATGCACGAACGGCGTCCCGTGGATTTTGGCGTCGAACACTCGCAACCAAAAAAGCCGCCACTCGTTCAAGGGTTTCGGCGTCCAGCTGCAAAACAGAAGCCAGCAAAACTCCCAAAGCACGCGGAGAAAGCGGTTTTCCCCAGTCCACGGCGACTCGTAAGGCGACTTCTGCTCCGGATTAACGATTTGGGCTTCGGGCATCGGCGTTGTGAATGAGCGAACTAAAATCGGCAATGAACAAATCGGCAACCCGCGGAAGCGAATATTCTACCGATTTATGGTGACCAGATTCGGCCACGCGCACAAGCAGCGCCTCGTTGCTGACCACTTCTTCCATCTTTTGACGAAGCGATTCGGAAGGGTTTCTCGAGCGATGATCAAAGACAAACCCGGTTTCGCGGTTGCGAATGAAATCGCCAAAGCAGTCGAGACTCGAAACCAGCACGGCGCAACCATGGGTCATCGCTTCGAGGGGTGCCAGGCCGAACGATTCGCCGCGCTCGGCCAGGGATGGATAAACGAACAAACGCGCTGAACGAAACGCTTTTTCCAGCTCGGCTGGATTAAAGATCGAACCGGCAAAGACCACCTGGTCGCCACTTTCGGCAGCGGAGCGTTGGAGCGCGGACAGGTATTCCGCACCGCCTCCGCCAAATCTGGTCTCCATCGGTCCTACGATCATCAGTTTCCAGTCGGTAAAAGCAGCGCGCGTTCCTCGAACGAACGCATCGACCAACAAATGGACGCCTTTCTCGGGATGCACCCGACCGACGTAAAGAATGATTTTTGATCGACTCGAGATCGACGGCACCGCGCCTGAACTCCATTCCGGCGCTGGATACGGAACGACCGATACTTTTCCCGAAATTTGCGGCGCTTCGGCGGCAATGGCACGTCCAATGGCACTCGATGGAGCCTGAAATCGCGCGGCCCGGCGATAGAAACGCATTTGGCCTTTCGGATAGCGGCCAACGTGGACATAAATTTTTCCGCGCATCGGATCGCGCGACAGCACAGGCAGCCAAAACGTGTTCGTCACCAAAATGTCGGCTGGCGGCAAGATCAACCTCACTCTGAGTGAGTAAAGAAGGTCGAGGAGCTTCAGCCAAACCAGCGATCGTGGCGTATTAAATCCGCGCACGCGCAGATATCGAACTCCGTCCGCGATCTCCTCCTGTGGTTGGTCCGGCATCTTGCGCGAAACCATGACGACACCGTGGCCGCGCTGGGCGAAGGCCTGCGCCAGGGCATACCACATTTTTTCGACCGCGCCGCCCATGGTGGGCGGAACCGGCAGAAATGCCCCGAGGGTGATCGTGATTTTCATCGGGTGGGCACCGATTCGGTCAAAATCTGCAGGAGCGAATCGACTGACTTGTTGATTTCAAAACGTTGCTCGAAACAACGCCGCGCATTGGCGCGCATGCCGTCACGCACGTTTTGTGGAGCAGCAATCCATCTGTTCAAAAGGCGGACCGTTCCCGAAAAATCGTCAGACTCAACATAGCCCGCCCCATCCTGATCGACTTCACGCCAGATATTGATCCGATTAGAAATTAGAACAGGCAGCCCCATGGCGAGCGCTTCGACCACAGCCATCCCAAAATTCTCCTGATGCGACGGGAGAATGAACGCGTCCGCCACAGTCAGCGCGGCCTGCTTCGTTTCGCCCTGCAGCATTCCAGGAAAAACGACACGGTCTCCAAGATTCAAATTGTCGACGTGCCGTTGCAATTCGCTTTGCCATCCGACTTGATCCGGCCCGGCCAGAACAAGCGCAAGGGAATCATCAGCAATCTGCCCGAACGCATCGATGAGAATGTCGCAGCCTTTCTTGGGATGAAGGCGACCGAGGAAAAGCAGAACGCGTTTATTTCGCAACTGCGGAAAGCGGGCAAAGAAACCCTCACGGGATTGGGGCGACACTGGCGGCGGGGACTCGACGCCGAGAGGTGACACCCGTTCCCGAGCCCGATACAGCCAGAACGATTTGTGCGCGAGGAGACGTTCTTCTTCCGATGTGAAAATCACTGCAGCAGCATCGCGAAGGACGCGATAGTCAGTCCACGGCCAATAAAGCCATTTTTTGAGATGCTTTAGCGGAAACGTCTCTTTGAACCAGGGATCAAGCATTCCGTGCGGAAAAACGAAATACGGAATAGGAGATCCAGCGTAACGTCGCCAAGCTGCAAAGCTCAGGTATTGCCAGATCCCATTTATGATGACGTGATCGTAATTGCCGCCATGTTCTTTCAGCCACGGCGACAATTTCGGCGAGTACCGGTAACTCGTTAGGCCAACACCAAGCGCGTGGACAGGCAAACCGAAATCCACGAGCCATGGCGACGCCGAATCATCCAATACGACGATGTCGATCTTGTGACCGCGGCTGGCTATTCCGCGGCTCAGGCTTACTACTGCCGCCGCCACGCCGCCAACGCTCGGGTCGAGCGTGTGCACTAGTTGCAAGACTTTCAACGCTCTCGAACCCATCTCATAAATGTCATTCTGAGCGAAGCGAAGAATCTCTGATCAGCTTTGAATCGTTTCTGAACAGGGATAGCCAGAGATGTTTCGCTCCGCTCAACATGACAGCGCACTTCTAAACAACGAAACCTTCCGTCCGCTGAAAATACTTGAACTCGGGCGACAACTTTTCAATCGGGCGCGCTGGCACTCCACCGTAAAGCTGATACGACTCAGTGAACGCCTTGTTCACCAGCGATTTGGCGCCGACCACGCAGAAATCAGGCAGAGCACTGCCACCCAGGACGACGCAATTTGTTCCGACAAAACAATAGTCGCCAATCCGCACCGGCTGCGAAGTCTGGCGGTTTTTCTCGATGTCGACACTGTGGGTCATGATTTGCGACTGAAGTCCGGCCACAGTGCTGAACTTCCCAATCGTGATCGAATTCGTGCAATCGATGAAATGCCGGTGGGTAATCGCGGAATGTTCGCCCACAATCAATTCCGGCTTGCGATCTGTCTCTTCGGCGAAATGACGCGATGGCCCGAGGGGGAAGCCGGTGATCCAATTGCCCCGGCCTACCATCGAATGGGCTTTGAGGTGAAGCAGATCGAGTCCTTTGCAAAGCGTCAGGTGATCGATTCGGCTCGCCTCTTCCATGATCAGGCGCCTTGGATTGATCCAGGACAATCCGATTCGGCAACTTGGATGAATTTGGTAACCGAATTGTTTCTCCAAAAACGAACGGCGCAATCCCCAAGGCAGGAGAAAACTGATGAGCATCAGAAATTTTCTCACAATTTCGCCCCCAGAATGCGATACGTGTCGATGTAACGCGAAATCATTTTCGCGGTCGAAAATCGCTCGGCGTTACGCAGACTCTTCTCACTCCAAGGTTCGCGCTCCGCCGAGTCGTTCAGACGCAAAATATCGGCGGCGAAACCTGCTTCGTCGGTTGGATCGTGAAGCAGGCCGGCATCTCCGGCTGTTTCCGGCATCGGCGGAATGTTGCTGCAAACAACCGGGCAACCACACGCCTGGGCCTCGATGATCGGCCAGCCAAATCCCTCCGAAAGCGATGGATACACTAGGCCAATGGCGCAGGTATACAACGCCTCGAGCAATTGATCGGATGGGTCTTTGATTTCAATAATCCGATCGGCGATCTCGAGCTGTTTCGCCAATGACGCCAGCTCCGAATCCAATGCATCACCCGCCAAAACGAGTTGCGCATCCCACTTGCCTTTGTTGCGGGCAAAAATTCGGAGAACGCCGTCACGATTCTTTCGTGGCAAGTTCGAGCCGACGTGTAAAACAAATGGTAGCCCAAGTCCGCGAACATTCTTGAGTCGCGCCATGGCGTCTGATTGCTCCAACTTGTGATAAGGATAATTCAGCCCGTTGCTGATCATCTCCAGCCTGGGCGCAGGACCACGCAGCGAAACGATTTGCTCTGCATCGTCTCGGGTGGCATTTGAAACACAAACCACCGCATCGACACGCCGAAGACTTCGCAAAATCCAGCGTTGCAGCAGTCGCCCAGTAAAGGAAACCGGACAATGCAGTTCTTCGCCGAGCGCGCTGCGCACCGCGATGAGATCGTGGCAGGTTACGACAACCGGAATGTTTTCAACGCCGACGCCGTACATCGCATTCGAATGATCGCAGATGTGCAGAATCACGGGCCGGCCAGCAAGACGCATCTGCAATTGCCGCGGAAACAAGACAAACTTGTCGATGTAAGCGAGCCATTTGCCGATGAAGTTGTGCGTGCCAAAAAATTCTCCGAGCACTGGAGTTGGCGCCACGACTTCCGTAGGAATTCCGGCAGTGGTCAACCCCTGCAGCATCATAGTCGTGAAGCGCTGCATGCTTTGTTGGCGATCGAGCGGGTAATTACCGATCAACAGAACCATTGGTGTGATCGGGGCCGATCCGGGCTCCATGAATACGATCCGCGAAAGCAGACCGCCGCGGCAAAGGTTTCGGCGCAATTTCCTCCTCGGGCTGGGTTTCGTCGGTCTCCGCCCCTTCGAAGTTAGTTGCAGCCAGGCAGAGTCCGGCGAGAACCACCGTGAAACCGAGCGTAGTCGGCTGGCCAAGTTGTCCGTTCAGCACACCCAGGAAGACTGTGCCGAACAGGAGAATCGCCAAAACCTCGCCGCTGTGTTTCACCGCACGAAAGCTTGCGATGAATAGCTTCACCATCACCGCGACACGCCAGAAGATAAATGCGAAACCAAGAATGGGACCACTTTCGGCTAAAATTCGTGTCCATTCATTCTCCGAGAACAAAAGAGTGCCTTGTCCGAGCAAAAACCGCGCACCGCCCGCTGTTCCAAGTCCCAGGCCCCACCCGGTGAGCGGCATTCTGGATAGATATTGAAATGGATCTGTAAATTCCTGCAACACACGCTCGAGTAATCCTCCGACCACAGTTGTCTCGGCAGCCTCGGCGGACGTTGTAAAACGCTCGGAAAGAACATCGATGCCTTCCTTAAAAAATGGAAGACGACTGGCAATCAGTCCGACGACGACAAGCGCGAGGACGGTGCCGGCAATTTTGTTCACTGCGGAAGGACGAACCACGAGAATGATTAGTATGGCCAGGACAACGAGGACCACGGCCAGGACGCACGCCCGACTACCGGAAACATTTACGCCGACCAGAAGAGCGCCGGCCGATATCAGCAAAAGCCAACGTTTGTAAACACCTTTGCTCAGCGCCCCGTAAATCACGAACGCGGCCGCCGCGCTCAGATAGAAAACCGGTCCCGATGTAAACGAAAAAACGGCCGGTGGCCGGATTTTTCCTCCTGCGGTGGCGAGCTGTTGCGCTTCACCAAGGCCGACGGTCTTGTTAATGAACGAATCCGGCGATGCTTTAAACTGCACGGCCATCAGTGCTGCCATGGGAATCGTTAGCAGCAGCGTCCATCGCCCGATCTTCTTTACGTCCTCAAGGTCCAGGACGTTTGCCATCACGAAGATCAGCGGCATGTGAAGAAAATTTGAGCGAAAGCCGTAAAGGGTTACGAGCAGGATCACTTTCAGCGGAATCAAAGCCTCCAGGAAAATCAGAATACTGAGAAGCAGCGACAGCACGCCGATGACGGCGAGCACAATCACAAAGGCGTTCCACGGAAACACTCGTGCGCGAAGAGCAAAGAAATAGATAGCCAGTACGACGGGGTCCCGAATGACAAGTAGCGGATCGGACAGGCTCGGCAATGCCCATTTTCGAAGCGCGCCCTCGAGCAGAAGAAGAATAAGATAAACCCAAATCGAAATTCGGACGGCGCGAAGGCTGGAGGCCTGCTCCGCCGGTGGAGGTGCCGTCGCGATAATGGAGGATGAATGGGCAGACTCTGCTCTCATTGGGTGGCGCATCTTAGCTCTCCATCACTTCCCGTGCCACTCTCACCAGGCCATTCCGGTAACTTTCCCATCGAAAAGATTGGGCCTTGCGCTTGGCCGCCGACTTCATCGACATCAGTCGCTCGCGGTCGCGCGCCAACAAGTCCAGCTTTTCGACGATCGCTTCTGCAGATCGAATCGGGACAATAAATCCGTCTACTCCGTCTTCGATGATATCTGGCCCGGCGGTGTGATGGGTGGTGATGACGGGAGTACCCTGGGCCATTGCTTCCAGGATTACCAAACCGAAACCTTCAAACAGTGATGGCAAAACGAGCACATCGTGGTCGCGCATTTCACGGAGAACCGCACCGTGACTCAAGCTAGGCAACCAACGATGCGTCCGAACTGCAGATTCAAGGGGCGCACAACCGGCTGCGACTTTTCTGCCCAGCAAAGTCAATTCCACTTCGCCTTTGAGCAACTCGATTGCCTTAAGCAAATACGACAACCCTTTCCGCTGACCAAGTGAACCAGCGAAAAGAACCTTCAATTGTCCCGACGATTTCGCGATTTCGCCGGAAACGGCCAGCGGCGCGCCGTATGCAACGACGTCGATCTTCGCGGCGCACGGCGATTCGGCCAGCGTCTGCTTAGTGAACGAGCTCGCGACAATAACGTGCGTAGCCAATCGTAACTCGTCGTCTTTTCTGGCCAGCTTCGCGGCACTGTCCAGCGTTCCCGTTAACGTCGACACCCATTCCGGTTCGCGCTCCGCTTCTTCGGCGAAGATGCGCTGTCCTACTTTCCAGTAACCAATCGGCAAATCGTAAATACGCTGAAAATTGCGCTCACCTGCCGCGCGAAAACTTTGCAGCGCGCCATCTTCGTAAGCGTAAACGGCGCGGACTTTGCTTGCCGCGCCGTAGCCACGCGAAGGCGGGTCGATCTTTCGGAGACGCTGCGCGACTTTTTCATCCAATTCGCGGAAGACCGCGTCGATGCTCAGCGAGCCGGTTTCGTGACGCGAAGAAAAGCCCGCTCCAGCGGCGAACAAACGAAGCGCTTCACGAATCGGAGCGGTATGCGTTCGAGATCGGACCGATTCCGGAAAGGAACGCCGGCTGAAAAGTTCGCGAAGCGACGGTGGCAGCATGCGATTGACCGTCGATTTTGGATTCCAACTGATCGTCGTCCAGAACTCGGAGAGCATGCCGGCACGATCAAATGCGACAAGCGCTTGACGGACGTTCTCGTTCCCAATCGGATGAGAAAATAAAATCATGCGACTATTTTCTTCAACATGCTCAGGTAAGACGCCACGACCGCGTCCGATTGAAACCGGCCCAGATGTTCAGGGGCACGTTGCCGCAGTTTTTCTTGGAGCTGATTGTCCCCAAGCAATCGTTTTAACTGAGCGGCCAGTGCAGCAACGTTTCCGTTTTCAAAAGTTAAGCCGCACGGACCGATCGCCTCTTTCAGGCCGCCATCTTGCGAGCCAACCACCACGCAGCCGCAGGCAATTCCTTCAAGAGCTACGACGCCAAACGGTTCGGCCCATCGCGATGGAACCGCGAGAATGCGGTGTTGATTGAATGTTTCCGCGAGAGCCGCGCCGGATTTTTGACCTGCGAACGTCACCTGTCGATCCAAGCCAAGCTCTGTGGTCAACCGTCGCAGAGTATTTTCGTCCGGACCGCTGCCGACGATTGTCAGGCCGGGAGACAATCCATCGTGTCTTAGGATTTCGAGCGCAGAAAGGAGCAGATCGACGCCTTTGTCGGACACGAGTCGTCCGACGAAAACAATCGCGTGGTCACGCGCGATGTTTGGGACGGAATGAAAAACTGCGTCATCGTACGGATTGCCGATCACGCTAACCGGAAATTGTAGGGCAGGCGCTCCGCGTGCCGGCCCGTTTTTACGTAGCCTAGCAATGTGATCTCGTATCGCCTGACTGATCGCGACATTCGTGACCAATCGCAGAAGCGCCTGCTTGAGACGATTCTGCCATCCGATTCCGCCGCGCACGTTCTGAAGCCAGGTTTGATGCACAACCAACGTCGGTTGTCGCACGAGCAAAGCCGGAATTAGGCTGCGGAGACTGATGTTGTTTTGAAAAAACAGATCGCACCACCCCAGCAGGCGAAAGATTTCGGTGACCGATGGCCGGCGTGTTAATCGATAATTTGCAGATGGGATCGCGTCGCCAGGACTCTCGGTGATGACATGAATTTGCTCGCCTGCAGCCGCGAACTTCTGCGCGAGAATCTTCGAAACCGATTCAATTCCGCCAACACTCGGTTCGAAGGCATAGGACGAAAAAAGAATCTTCATTAGCGAGCGACGACACGAACGATCGACAACGGCGAATCATAAACATCGGACGGCTTCAACATTGCACCGCCAGACGTATGGAAGCGGTAGCCTGCTTCGAGAAGCATTCCGACGAACGATTTCGCAGAAATTTGTCTGGCATCGAGATAATTGAGATGCACTTCGAGAAAAATCGCCGGCTTGTGGCGTCGGATGAATTCCAGGGAGCCCTTGATCGCTTCGAACTCGTAGCCCTCGATGTCGATCTTGAGAAACTGCGGAATGACGTTTAGGCGCGCGGCCACGTCGGCAATACTTTCAATCCTCACATCAATGGCTTGGGGCACGCTCCACATCGAATGATCGAAGTTATGGGTTTGAACATGGCCGCCGACCGGATCGAAAGCCATCTCGACGGTTGCGCTCTTTTCGCCAATGCCACATTGCTCGATACCCATTCGCTCGCCGAACTGGTTTAAATCGCGAATCTCAACCAATCGATTGGCAAGCAATGGCGACGGCTCAAAGCTGTAGACGCGATTTTGCGGATTGGCCGCGCAAAACAAAGCCGAGACCAATCCCGAATGGGCGCCGATGTCGAACAGGACGCCGCCGGATCGCGCTGCGCGCGCGATACCATCAAATTCCACTCGGCCCTCCACGGTATCGGTGAAATAGGCGAGATCATGTTTGCAATTCGCCGGCGCTAAAAACGAAATGTCGTGGTCGACCTTGCAATTCAAGCACGCGGGCCTCTCCTCGACGCGAATCTGCGACCTGACGGGCGCTACGAACTTTGCCGACGTCCGGCGTTTGATTGCGTCGCGCACCGCTGTAGGCAAAAAGCGATTGAGATGCGTTTTGAGAAAGCGCTTCATCTACTTGTTTTGATTCAGGCCGAACACTTTAGCGACACCGCTCACCAGAGAATCGGAAGAAGCATGCCGCTGATACCATTCGTAAATGTTCGCCGCGATTTTGGGCCGCTCGGCAGCAGTGGGAACTTCGCGACCATTTGATTCCACAAAGAACGGGCCTGGCAAACGATCGCCCTTAATCGAAATCGGCGAGCCACGGTGGGGGAAAACTGGAATTATCGCGTGCGCGCAAGCCGCCGCATAAGCGCTCGATTTCAAAATCATCGAAAACTCAACATCGTGCCGACGAAAATAATCGAACCATGCGAACGAGCAGGTTCGTAGAATCTCCGACGCATCGGACGCAGCGATCTCGGGATGATAGACCGATTCGACTCCGAGATCGGCAAGAAACGAGCGCGTGGCCGGATTATCGTGTCCGCCAATCACAACCACTGTTCGCGGAGAGACCGAGTCGGGGAGGCGGCGAAGATTTTCGCGAAACGATCGCACCGAACGCTCCGCCAACACGGTGCCGCCAAGGATCCCCCACCGATGCGGATCGCGATCCGCAATTTGCTCGCGGGAAAGCAACGGTTCTTCCAAGCCGGAAGGCACCGGGTGTAAATGAACGCGCGCTTCTGGAACAAGACGGCGCAATTCGCGCAAAAAATTTTCACTGCTGACGAGGCACTCGTCGGACAAACCCGCGACTGACTTGGTTAAATGAATTTGAATCGGTTTCAGCCAGAACTCACTTCGCCACGGCGGGCCGGAGGCATATAGCTCGTGAAAAATCGTCACTAATCGATCACCGCGTTGCTGTCGTATCTGGCGCAAGATCGACAGCAGGCCGAACGGAATTCCGCGCTTCTGGTATCCGTAGTTCACGTAATGCAAAAGTACGTCGTCGAACTCGGGCTCATCGAATTCGCGAGATGGCGGTTTAAGCAAATGCTCCAGCGCAACAAGATCGAAACCTTCGACAGAAGGACTGCTCCAACCCGGCGGTAACACGAATGCCGTAATAGGAATGGCAAAAACCGTTTCTAAATTGAATTTCTCGCGCAGTTTTCGCGCAACGGTGAGCGCATAATCGCCGACACCGTCGATTCCTCCCGGCACCCGGGGAACGATTTGAAGGATCGTTTTCAACACTCAGGCAAAGAAACGAACATAATCGATCTGGTAATTCAGATCGGCATCGCGCACCCCGATTTGCCTGGCTGGGCAACCAGCGACGATCATTCGTTCCCCCACGTTCCGGGTGACAACCGCACCCGCGGCGACGACGGCGCCGCGAGCAATCGTGACGCCGGGCAGAATCATCGCGCGCGTTCCGACGAAAACATAATCGCCGATGCGTACTGGTCGCGTCCGGCCTGCGAAACCTGAGCTTTGCGGATCGTGATCAGCCGTAAGAATGCAAACATTTGCCGAGATCGAGACATTGCTTCCGATTTCCAAACCACCACGATTATCGAGGCGACAGTCCTGATTAATCGTCGAATGATCGCCCAGCTTGAATTGACCTCTGGTATCAAATTCGGCGCCCATGAAAATGAAGCTGCGCTTGCCGATCTGGAACTGCATCACTGCGCGATAAAACCATTGGCGAAACACATGGCTCGGAAAATGCCCAACGAGGCCGTTACAGAAAAAGAGCAGGCCGTCGAACAACAAACGTCGTAGAAAAGAGCGAGCCATCAGGTTTTCAAAGCGTTAGCGACCGCATTCCAAAATCTGGTCCTGATGTGATCGAGCATGAAATCGTTCTTCGCCAACGCCAGGGCATTGCGAGCCATGTCGGTGCCGGATTCGGGGTGACTAATGTAGCGGCGAAGCATGGAGAGGAGATCTTCCGAAGCAGGCCGTGTACATAATAGTGCAGCATTATGCGCTTCGAGGAGCTTATGAACAGCCGAGTTGCCCGGTCCGTGATACAAAATTGGAATCCCGCTGCCGAGGTAGGTCACCATCTTGGTCGATAGACTGAAGCGCACAAAGCTCTCGTATTTTGTTTCAAATGGTAGAGGCAGATAAAGCAAGTCGGCCTGTTCCAGGTCTGATTGGACGATCGCTTCGGAGGCAAACGGCAAAACGCGCACGAACTTCTCATAGCCGGTAAGCAAGCCTGGACGAAGACCACCGCAGCGCAAAGTAATCGAAATCTTGCCGGCGATTTTTTCCTCGTTCAGCCGAGCCAGCGCCTTCAAGAGGACTTTCAGGTTCGGTTCGTAATCGAGATGAAAAAGTCCCATGAAATAAATGCGCAAATCCGCAGTGGAGCGTACCCTCGGCGCGGACGCGACACGCTCAACGCCGTCGGTGATGACGATATAGTCGCGCTGCCCGTAACGGCGGGAATATTCTTCGCCAAGAGCGCGACACACGACAAAACGGGCTGCGGCTTCTGTCCACGCGTGTTGCAGCGTTGCGTGCGCCGTCGCCTCGCTCCGGACTCCGCGCGCGCTAAAAATGAAATCGTCGTGCACCTGAAGGAAGTACGGTACGCCCAATTTCCTGGCGACAAGCAACGCCGTGTAAAAATCCAGTCCGCCGTGGGCAATGGAATGGATCGCAACTGTTTTTGTCCGATGACAGATCGCTTCGAGCTGGCGAGCGAAACGTTTCGCGAATAATGGGGCGATTGAATCAGCCAGCCCGGCGAGACGCGTTCGTTCGATTCGACCGAAGGCCGGACGCAGCGGGAGGTGCAGCTCTGGCCCAAGATTCGTCGCAGGCGGGTTGTCCGGCGAAGTAGCCACGCTGATAAATGGATACGGGGCTTCCTCTAATAAGGCGCGCATGATTCGCGAGCCGCCGCTGGGCGATTGAAGGCCGAAAGGATGAGTGAAAACAATTGCGCCGGCCGCGGTCTCGAACGTGCGCCGATAAGTGCGAAGCGTCGCCTCAGCAATTTCGGGCCAGGAATATTTAGCAGCAATGTCTACGCTGCCCTGTCGAAGTCGTTCGTATGCTGTCAGATCTGCCCGCAAAATTTCAATCGCCCGTGCCGCCAGCGCGAAGGTGTTTCCGGCCGGAACGAGAGCTGAATTGCCAAAGGATTTTAAAATTTGGCGCGGACCGGGAACATCGTAGGCCACCGTCGGAATACCGGCGGCCAGTTGCTCTAAAACTGCAAGGCCGAATCCTTCGATGTAACTCGGGAAAACGCCGACCGTTCCCGACGCCAGGAGATTCGGAAGTTCCTTTGGATCGAAGCTCGGCACGTGCCGGACGTTGTTGAGCGCCGACGCCTGCAAATCGGCACGTAGCGTCTTGTCGTCGGTCATTGTGCCAAGAAATGTAAACTTCGCGTCGGGAATGACGCTCCGAATCCGGCCGATCAAGTCCGGCCAATCGCGCGAGCCTTTGCGCAGGCTCCACATCCCGATGAAAACTATCTCCTTGTTCTTCAAGCGCTCGGCTGAGGATTGCGCGGCTGACGCGAACGCGGCACGGTCCGACTGATTGAGTCCGTATGGCTGGACAATGATCGGCTTATTTCTTACGCCGGTCTCTTGCAGAGACGTGAGCTCTTCCTCGTTCGGAACATTGATTAGATCGCAGCGCCGCACCGAACGATCGGAGAGCCGCGCCATCTTCCAGTTGATAAACGAGTAGAAAAGCGGTCCGAGAAATTTACCGCGCGGTTGATCGGGCCAGCGTCGTTTAATCGAACGGGTGAACTTTTCGTATGATCGATACAGGCCGACTGATCGACTGACTACCAAACCATAGAAGCCCAGGCGTTTCTTCGAAAACGGCAGAGTGCCGGTTAGAGCATCGATAATGTCGAAGCGGTGGGCGTTTTCCCGAACGTGACGCGCCGCGCGGCGAGGAAACCGGATAAGTCGAAGAGATGACAGCCCGCCCGAGTCTGCCGGCCGCGGAAATGCATCGGTCAGGCAAAATTTTTCGACGAGGTGGCCCGCGCTCGTCCACTGTTTCGCAAGTTCGATCCAGACCCGGACGGCTCCCAGTCGCTCATTCCACGGAAGGTTTACGACGATTAGGATCCGCAACGGTCGCTGGGCGACCTCGCGTCTCGATGCAATTAACTCGTTGGGCTTGTCCAAAACTTGTGACGAACTGGATTAACGTAATGTCGCATCGCGATCGAAGAACCCGCATACCGGTCGCGATAAATCGTCTGATCGTCCACCTGCAGAACGAACTTGCATGGATCGAACGGCTGCGCGCGGTTGGCATGCATGCACAAGTGCGTGACGGTCTGATTGGTGAAGAAATTTGGCTCGCCTTTCAGCAGTTGTAATCGCTGGAGCCCGAGCGACCAATCGAGTTTGCGAAATAAAAGAAGGAACCCGGTGTTGGCGGGATTCTGTTTTTCGGAGGCGTCGACGATCAATCGGTCGTCACCGGAAAATTGGTAATCGGCCTGATAAAAAGCGGAAACCGATCGCGCTAATAAGAGACTTGCGATTTCGCGTGCATCGGGAAAAAAAAGAACGTCCGAGTCGGTGTAAAGTGCGGGACCGTTTTGCGGCAGCGACATTATCAGTGCGAGCTGTTTCCCAGTGTGATGATCTGCCAGATAGGATCGAACTTTCTCCGGCAGATCCGGCGGCAACGGTGGCGGGGTTCGTTGAACCCGCACGCAGGTATCGATCCTTTCCAGCAAAGCAGCGCTCTTCGCGGTGTGGGAACCATCGGAAACAACGGTGAATTGTTTCGGGCGGCCGACGTACGTAAGGAACGATCGGATCGACGCGACTTGTTCGGGCAGCGTCTTCTCTCCCGAGTAAGCGAAGACATCCAGTGCGAGCTCACGTGGCGGCCGCACTGGCCGACGAACGATCATCGGCAGCGCGGCGCGGTAGAGATCTCTGGCGATTTTTCCATGCAAGCGCGCCGAATGATAAGGCACGTTCGGTTTCATTCACTCAACTGCTGCAACAAAACCGCGAAAACCGCGAAAGGTCAGCGCCAGGTTGAGAAACAAACTGGGCAGAAGCGAGATCAGATTAAAAAGCAGCACGCTATCGACACGCGAGAAGTCAGTAAACGGAATCAACACAAATTGCGTGGCCAGAGTCAGCGGAATGTAGAGCCAGGACCCGGTGACCCAGGCTTTCGATGCGTTGAGCATCCAAAGTGTGCCGCCAACAGCTGAAACGACCGCTGAGCCAACCATCAACAGCAGTTCTCGATGCAGATGAGTGTAACGATTTCCGAGAACAAAGAGGAATTGCTCGGGAAAAAATGCGGCGGCGGTGAGGACTCCGGCCCCAAAAAGAGCAACGCCGCCCGCAATCAACAGGTACAACGCGCGCAATTTTCCTTTGTCGCGGCAGCGCGCGAAGGCGGGCACAAAGACATTCGTCAACATGTTCATCACCACGGTAAAGATCATTGCCAGCCGACCAAGCGCCCCAACTTCGGCAACGGAATCGGCGCGTCCAAAAAAGCTGATGAGAAAGACGGTGATCTGTCCCTGAAAACAGTAGAAAAGCGCGCTCGCGGCAAGGGTTTTGATTAAGCGAAGAATCTCTTGTCGATCTTCCGCATTTTCTTCGGCATTTAGATCGACAACTTTCGCAGCGTAGGAGCGAAGCAGAAAGTATTGCAAAAAGAAAATGGCCGTAGCGATGCCAATTGCCAATCCTGCGGTAGCGAAAACGTAGACGAGCCCAACTATCAATAAAAGGCGCGCAGTCGCGCAGGTGATGTCAATGGTTTGGATTTTGCCGATATCGGAGCGCAGTCGCGGGACGACCGCAAAAACATCGATCGAGAATTGAAGGACGAACCCGACGAGAACGATGCCAATCAGGAGCACAGAGTAAGTGAACGGCGCACCGTTCCTGGCCAGCATGGCGTAGAGAATTGGCGAGACGACAATTGCGGCAGCAGCGGCGAGTTTTCGGCGCACGGCCAGACCGGTGTTAATCAGTTCGCCAAATCGATGTCGACCGTGCCAAACGCGTCCGCCGATCGAAATAAGGCCGACGCTGATGCCAACGTCGGCCAACAGGTTCAACGTGGCCTGCATTGCGTTAGCGATGGTGTAGTAGGCATACTCCCGTTGGGGCAGCCAACGCACAACAAGAATGCCACTGGTGAAAGCGAGAAGTTGAACCGCAACCTGGACCAGCGCGTAATTGCCGATCCGGCGCGCGTGATCGAAAGCGCGCCGCAGCACCGGAGTGTAGCCTTCCGCCAGAACGGGCGTGGACACCGGGGCGAAGAAACTCATGGCCGAATCATGTTGGAAGAGAGCAATGAGCTGACTAAGTGCCAAGCGGAATTTGCACCCTGGCCCCGCTGCCGTAGGCAAGACTCTTTCGAAACAACTTCCGCGAATCAGCCGAAACTACGAAGTTTCGATCGCTTTCTGCCGCGGTCTCCGCAGTTGCGGCGCCGGTTCGCTCTCCGGCGCCGACGGCGTCGTGTAATATTCGGAGTACTGGTAGTAGTAATACTCGGGCAACGAAGTATCGACGAAATTGAGGATAACCCCGGGCACGTTCACCTGGCGATTGTAGAGCAGCTCCAGCGATTTCTTGGTCAACCGCGCCGAGGTGTAGGAAAGACGGATCACGAACAGCGTGGCGTCAATTTTTGGCGCAAGGCTGGTGGTGTCGTCAGCGGCGAGAATCGGCGAGCTATCGATAATGATGTAGTCGTAGAACTCGTAAATCTCGCGCAGCAGCGCCTCGGTCGATTCGCGAAGCAAGTGTTCGCTCGGCTGGGACAGCGTCTTGCCGCGTGGCAACACGAAGAGAGTTGGACACGCGGTTGGCACGATGACTTCGCGCCAATTCACTTCCTGTTTCAAGACCTCGGACAACCCGATTTTGGAAGAAATGCCAAATGTTTCGCGCAACGCGCCCCGCCGAAGATCACAATCGATTAACAAAGTCTTGGCGCCGGACAGGGCCATGGTGATGGCGAGGTTGGCAGACACCGTCGACTTGCCTTCGTTCGGAACGGCGCTCGTAACCAAAAAACTCTTCGGCCGAGGCCCGTCATAAGGCATGAAGAAAATGGAGGAACGGATATTGCGATACGACTCGGCGAACACGTGACGTGCATCGTCGGGTTGCAACAAATCCACTTTGCCCTTGGTTTTTTCCTTCGGGATTTGCCCAAGAACATTTTCAGAAAAATGATGCTGAAATTCGCTGAACGACGCCATCCGGTCGTCGATGCGATCGAGCAGAAGAAGAATCGCCAGGCCGGCGAGCGCACCAATTCCAAACCCAATGAGAAGACTCTTAATTAAACCCGGACGAACCGAAATCGGCGCAGTGGCAGCCTCCATGATTGAAACCTGGTCTTCGCCTCCAACCACTTGCGACACGTCGATGTCCTTCAAGTTGCCGGTTAGGCGATCATATAACGTTTTCAATCGATCGGCTTTTCCTTTAATGCGATTGAACTGGGCGAGACGCTGACTTAGATCGAGCGCCTTGGTTTCCCACTCCTTGACGTTGGTCTGGAGGTTTTCCATCTGTTTGCCGATTGATTCGCGTCGCGTTTTTAATCTCTCAAGCGTGTCGGTTCGAAAAAGTTCGATCAACTTGTCCTGCTTGGTGATTTCGTCATTGAGCTTGAGAATCTTCGGATGGTTTGGCCGCAAATCCTTGGCCAGCGTCTCGCGCTCCGCTTTCAGCAACTGCACCTGTTGTTTGGCTTTTAAGTAATCAGCTTCGGGACCTACGTCTGAAAACGGCAGCCCCTGGTTATCGGCTGAGGGTCCTTGCGTGTTTTGGGCCGCATCCATCCTGCTTTGGGCCCGGTCAAGATTTTGATCAAGATCGAGCAGGTTCAACAAATCGTATTCGGTCTTGAGCTGAGCGTATTGCTGATTCAAGCGAACGAGGTAAGCGGCGGCGCTGTTCCCTTCTTCCTGAATGAACCCGATGTTGTTCTGCTTTTGGAATTCAATGAGCTCGTCTTCGCTGTTGCGAAGATCTTTCTCGACCTGGATCAACTGCTCGGTGATGCCGGTGGTGACCTCGTGCCCGCGTTCTTCACGCATCCCGCGTTTAAGATCGAGATACTTCTGCATGGTCGCGTTCAAGTATGCCTGCGCGTAATCAGGCGCGCTGCCGAGGGCAGTGAGTTCAAAAATCGAAGTGCGCGGTCGCTGTACCACCATGACTTCCACCGGAACAGGCTGCAACTCGGGGCGCGAGGAGCGCACCAGCGATTCGGCGCTGTGCTTCACCTCCGCGCTCTGCATTAACTGGACCTGCGTGCCGTAAAAATTCTGCATTTCCTCGCTGTAAATCGCGCCCTGCGGAATTTTCATGCTACCGGCCACGATCATCTTGCCAGTGGACATGTACTCTGGCGGCCTCTGGTAAATCAGGAACGCCTCCACGAAGAGTCCGAGACAGATCGTTAGAACCGGGATCCACCAACGTCGCAGAAGAAGTGATTTGTAACGGTGCAACCGCGTAATCAATGCGGCCGACCAGGAAGTTGAAATATGTTTGCTGGTAGCTGAGTTGCGCATACTACATGTTGATCAAACGCTGTGGGACGTAGATCTGATCGTCCGGTTGCAGTTCCAGATCTTCTTCGGTGTGGCCTTCCTCAATCACGCGTTTGAGATCCACCGTAAATTCCTGGCCATTCTTGCGGGTCAATTTCACTTTTCGCTTGTTGGCAAAATCGCCAAAGCCTCCAGCTTTAATAATAGCCTTGCTCACGCTGTAACTTTCATCCGGCGGAATTTCCTGCGGCCCCTGCCCTTTCACCGCACCGTAAACATAAATCCTTCCCTTGGATTTCTCGCTGACGCGATCGACAGCCAGAATCACAGTCGCGTGATAGTAATATTCTTTTTCGAGCAATGATTTGATCGTGTAAGCAAGTTCTTTGCACGATTTGCCCTGTGCTTGCACCAGGCCAACATAAGGAACTTCCAACTCTCCGTTATCGTTGACCCGCAAGCGCTGGGATTCATTATCTCGATCTTCAACGACTCGGAAGCTGATTGAATCATTCGGGCCAAGCTTCTTTTTGTCATCCAACACGGACATGGAATTTGTCCGCATTACGGCGCTAGTGCTCGAAGCCGAATCGGGGGAAGTCGGCCGGGGTGTGGAGGCAGGGGGAGTCGCTACATCGCCGCGAAGCGAGTCCTGCGCGAAGCCCGAACTCAATAGAACCGCGCAAGCAGCGGCGGTTGCTGCATACACAAAGACTCTCATGTTGACCCCAATTTACCCCTTTTGCCCTTTTAGAAACTGTAAGTGCCGTCGAAAGAAATGCGGTTCTGATTATAGTCACGCAGGAAGGCATTCGAGTCTTTGCTGGTGCCTTGATAGCGGAGGCCGAGCGTCACGTGGGGTGTTAACTGATATCCGAGAGTGACCGCGCCGCCAATACGTTGGAAAGTTTCGCCAGCCTGCTGACGGCTAAGAATAGTGAACAAAGTGCCATTTATAGGACCGCCCGATTCTTGTGCGTCCTCGAAAAAGAACTCGGTCGAGAGCAGCACATTCCGAATCAGGTTCCAGGTTAAGGTGTGGCGGACATAATTGAGCGTGATGTAATTGGACTGAATGCCGGATTGGTTCTCGTGACCGGCGCTCAACGTTTGACTCAGTTGGGCGTTGATCCGGTGGGCGATCAACCCGTTTACATAATAATCTTCGAGCGTCTTGTGGTCGGGAAACGGAACCAGGCCGAAAGGGCCGAGCGGAAAGAGGACGAAGTTATTGCCGAAATCCATATACTGGAAGCCGCCGGCGGCGCGAACTTTCAAATTGTTAGTGAGTGACGCCTCCACAAATCCGCCAACGCTGTAATCATCGGTGGAGTTAAGGACCGCTACGCCAGTATTGTTATTATCGTACCGGCTCCAGACGGCGTTGCCTTCCGCGCCGACAGTAATCGTCGGGTTAACAATAAAGGCCACTGAAGCATCGACAATTTCCGAGTTTCGATCCAAATACTCGAACAACGAATCCGTCGCCACGAAATTGTAATGATCGTAGCCGACCTGCACGAGCAACTTGTTCAAGTCCCACAACACCGAGACGCCGGCGGTGTTCTCAAATCGGCCGTAGGTCGTCACGTTGCTCAAAGCGCCTTCTTGAACCGGGTCCTGTTGCAACTGGAACTTGTCGTGAAGGTTGATTCGGAAGTCCCCAACGAAGATGTCGAAGGCGAGTTGCGACTTCGGCGCAATTAGAATCGCATCGGTATCATTCGACGAGTGATCCAGGTAAAACGAATATCCAATTCCAAGATCCAGGCGCAAGGTGTTGAGCTGAGTAACCGGCCAGATCATGTCGAGGGTCAAGTTCGGGGTAACGATGACATCGTCCTGGGTGTTTACCTCGGCGTAGTTGATGTTGTCGTTGTACTCCACGCCGACCGTGGCGCCGACGCGAAACCGCACTGGCCCCAGCAACAAGTTGTAGGGGATTCGGGAAACGTCCTCTTGTCTCGCTTCGTACGCGTCCTGACCGGCGAGTGACGGACGGACGGCGTCCTGCGCATAAACGCTGATGCCCGCGGAAAGCATGCCGATACTAAGCAGCGCCGATTTTACAAACTGATTGCGATGGAAAGGGGCAGCACGATGACTCATAGGCAGGTTCAACAATTTAAGTTAAGCAGTTGTGGTACCAGCGTCCGTTTTCAAATCCCAACCGGTGACGCACGCCTACAAACGCTCGTCCTCAGTCCAAGATCCGTGGTGTCCTCTTTGTTAGCTGTCTGTTTTACGAGAAAGTACCCCCTTGAGGCAAGTGAAATCCGTGAAAACTTTTTACTAACAATACTTAAACACCTGTGACAGGCGGCTGTCAGGCCCCTGCGGCTTGGTCCCCTGAAATTTCCCCGCTTGGCCCGTTCTAAGCTCATAGAAAATGCATGGTTTCCACCTCGCGGCTTACCCAACTCCGGTTCGCCCAGGTTTGTTTCGGATTGGTCTTCGGGACACTAGTCGTCAGCCCGTGCTACGGTCAGGCCGAGGGTTCAGTCAATAACACCCCGCAGATCGAATATATTTCCCCCGATGGGAAATTCTCGTCCTTGTCGGCGGCCAATCCAACCGTTCATGAATCAGCAGCCGCGTTCGTCGATAGCAACACGGTTAGTTGCGCACTGAAGGAAGGCGAAACGACCTTCATTATCGAGTTGCCCAAGAATGCCACGACCGACCGCTTCACGTTTCTAAACCAAAATGCTGCCGCTTGCGGCGAGCTTCGGATTGCCGTCTCCAGTGCATCGCTACCTGTAGACAGCCCGAAATGGACTGAGGTCGATGGAATTGTTCCCTTCGCCCACAAGCGGTTGTTCAAGTTGTCGATGTTAGGCGTCGAGACAAAGTTTGTCCGGTTGTCGTTCCGGGTCGATAGCCAGGAAAACAGGGGCGCCAGAATTTCTACTCCGTTCCGCGGTTCCATTCTTGATGAGAACATCGATTCAAGTTTCGCAACCCTCAGCGGCCACTCTCGCGAGCTGAACCTTGCTGCATTTTCCGTCGGCCCGCTTCAGGCAACCGCCAAGTAATTCGGCGGCCAAGACTCTGCGAAATTATCCCCGAACACTTCCCGGTCCAGTTCTACCAGGGGCATAGAACTAGCTCATTAAATCAAGCGTTGTTTGACGTGCCGCATGCGATTGGAAAACGAAGATCAGACTACAAGAACGCCGATTCAATCGCCGTCGCTCGACCAATTCATCTTTAGTCAACGTCAAGGTCTCTCTCATGAAAACAAAACATCTGTATCTCAAACTGATTCGTCGCCAAGTAACGACTATTTTGCATTTGTTGCCCGGGCTACGAACGATGCAGTTCGGGATTGGGATGTAAGAACCGGTGAGCTTTCCTGGCCGCAAGGTCTGAGATCGCTTTTCGGTTATGACACCAAGTCTACCGCGGCCCAGATTGGTTTCTGGCAGCAGAATGTTCACCCAGCCGATCTTTCCCGCGTCACTACATCAATTATCAAGGGCCTTGCTGGAAGCGATGATCATTGGAGTGGCGAATACCGTTTCCGCCGCGCTGACGGGACCGAACTCAATATTCTGGAACGCGCTGTCATTGTTCGCGACAGCGAAGGTTCAGCTCTGCGGTTCATCGGCTCGATGATGGACGTTACCGCGCGCAAACAACTTCAAGACCAACTTTGTCGCTCACAGCGCATGGAAGCATTCGGTCAGCTCGCTGCCGGAGTCGCTCACGACTTTAATAATTTTCTCACAACCATTCTGGGCTACGGCGATTTGTTGCTGCACGAGCGCCAAATCAAAGGAACATTGGCAGACCACGTCACTGAAATCCGCGCTGCCGCAGGCCGCGCATCGGCTTTGACCCACCAACTTCTGGCGTTTAGCCGGCGTCAGCCAATGGAGGCCATCGTCATCGAGGTTAATTCGATCGTCACGAACCTCGAACGCTCATTGCTTCGACTCATCGGCGAGAACATTTCGGTTGTTTGCCATCTTCATCACGAGAAAGAGGGCGCCCACGTCAAAGCCGATCCGGGTCAGATTTCCCAAATCATTCTCAACCTGGCCGTGAATGCGCGCGACGCGATGCCCAACGGCGGTCAGCTCACCCTGGAGACGGGAATCGTCGATCTTACCGCCGAAACCGAATCGCCCTTTGAATGCGGCGCCTTTGCCCCTGGCGAGTACGTTTTGATTAACGTCACCGATACCGGCGTCGGAATGACCGCGGAAGTCCAGGCGCACCTTTTCGAGCCGTTTTTTACGACCAAGTCTGACCGGGATAGAAGCGGACTTGGGCTGGCGACTTGCTACGGAATCGTTCACCAAAGTCGCGGACATCTGCGCGTCGAAAGTGAGGAGGGCAAGGGCACAACTGTTAAAATTTATCTTCCCCGCGTGCCTGCTCCGCCACCGCCCGCCTACAAGAAACCTGGCGGGAAGAAAGCGCGCGGGGGGACGGAAACGATTCTCGTTCTCGAAGATGATGTGAGCGTCCGCCACATCTCCGTCCGCGTCTTGCGCGCTGTCGGTTACGAAGTGATCGAAGCCGCGAATAGTAGCGATGCTCGCCACCTGCTCGCACAAGATGGAGGACGCAAAGTCGATTTGCTTCTCACCGACATGGTGATGCCCCAAATCAGTGGACGCCGTTTTGCCGACGCACTTCGCGCCGCCCACCCAAACATCAGAGTTCTCTTCATCTCGGGATATCTCGAAGAGTCTCTCCAACCGAGCGATCGTTGTGAGCCCGGTATGTTTTTCCTGCCGAAGCCATTCGACGGCGAGCAGCTGTCTGCCAAAGTTCGCGAAGCATTGGACGCAAAATAGGTTAGGAACTTCATCGCCCAACAGGCCGCGACGCCAATCTTGTCGCGGGGCAATCTCGCGCTGACATTCCCGGTGCGTGACCACTTTCAAAGAAATCGAAGCCGCGCGTGATCGCATTGCGGGCGCGGTCTTTTGCTCCGACTGTCGCCATTCAATTCCGCTGAGCGAAATCAGCGATGCGGAAGTTTTTTGCAAGTTCGAGAACGCGCAGCGGACCGGGAGCTTTAAGGAACGCGGCGCGCGAAATGCCCTAGCCCAACTTTCGGCTGACCAAAAGAAACGCGGCGTCATCGCTGCTTCGGCCGGCAATCATGCACAAGCGCTCGCTTATCAGGGCAAACTTCTCGGAATTCCCGCCACTGTGGTAATGCCGCAATACGCGCCGCTGATCAAAGTGACTAATTGCCAGCGACTCGGTGCGAATGTTGTTCTTCATGGCCACGATTTCGCGGAAGCGAAAGCGCATGCTCACGAGCTCGCCGCTGAAAGAGGTCTCGCCTACATCGACGGTTACGATGATCCCGCCATCATCGCCGGTCAGGGAACGTTGGGTCTCGAAATCCTCGATCAGGTCAAAGACGTTGATGCGGTAATTGTTCCGGTCGGCGGCGCCGGATTGATCGCCGGCGTTTCGCTCGCGATCAAAACTTTGCGACCGAAAACAAGAGTCATCGCGGTCGAAGCTGAAACCGTCGCCAGCTTTTCCGCTGCCCTGAATTTCGGAAAACCAACAAAGATCGAGCTGAGTCCAACCCTCGCGGATGGTCTCGCAATTCCGCAAGTGGGCGCCAACGCCTTCTCGATTGCGCGCGATCATGTCGATCAAACAGTCACAATCACCGAAGAGCACATCGCGATTGCGATTCTACGCTTGATCGAACTCGAAAAGACCGTCGTCGAAGGCGCTGGCGCGACTCCGTTGGCCGCGCTTCTTTCCGGAAAATTGCCGGATCTTGCCGGCAAACGCGTCGTTCTTCCGCTGTGCGGCGGCAACATTGATCCAAATATTCTCAGCCGTGTGATTGAGCGTGGCATGGTTGCCGATGGCCGGTTGTGCCGGTTCAATGCCATCATCAGTGATCGTCCCGGCGGACTGGCCATCCTGAGCCAGCAAATTGCCGCCGCTGGCGCCAGCGTTAAACAAATCGTGCACGATCGCGCATTCACCAGCTCCGATGTTTCGATGGTCAACGTTCTTTGCACAGTTGAAACGCGAAATCGCGACCACTTCGAACAGGTGCGCGTCCGATTGAGGGAACACGGAATTGAAACCCATGACGTCAAATAGGGTGGATCGCGCTCTCCGAGCGCGATAATAGCGCGTTCGGAGAATGGAGCCGGCGGGAGCGAGCGACATCGACGGGAAAGCCCGAGAGGGTAAGCGAGTGGGAACGAGCGAATCAACTCGCTCCACCACTTGAAGCGCGAATCGCGCTCCGTAATCTGCTTCAATGCACGCGCGCGAAAAACCTACGACAGACATCACAGACTTTTCCCGCCGCCATATCGGGCCGAACCAAACCGAGACCGCGGAAATGCTGCGCGCTGTCGGGTTCGAGGATCTCGACGCGCTCATCGACGCCACCGTTCCCAGGAATATCCGGCTCGATCGCGAATTAAAGCTGCCGGAAGCTGAGCCCGAAGCCGAAGCGCTCAGCGAACTGCGCGGGATCTCGAAGAAAAACAAAATTTCAAAATCGTTTATCGGCGCTGGTTATTCCGACTGCATCACGCCACCGGTGATTCAACGGAATATTCTGGAAAATCCCGGCTGGTATACGGCCTACACGCCTTACCAGGCCGAACTCGCACAAGGCCGGCTCGAAGCGCTGCTTAATTTTCAAACAATGATTGTCGATCTGACCAAGCTCGACATCGCCAATGCGTCGTTACTCGACGAAGCCACCGCTGCTGCCGAAGCGATGGCCCTTTGTCACGCCTCCGTTCCAGATCGAAAGACTTTTTTTGTCGCTGACAATTGTCATCCCCAAACGATCGCCGTCGTCCAGACGCGCGCCAAACCGCTCGACATTGAGGTTAAGATCGGCAACTTCTCGAATTTTAAATTCGACAGCAGCGTTTTCGGGGCGCTCGTTCAGTACCCGGCAACCGACGGCGCGATCTACGACTACGAGGATTTCGTGAAAGCCGCGCATGCTGCCGGCGCGCTGGTCGTGGTCGCCGCCGACATTCTTGCCCTTACCCTAATCAAACCGCCGGGAGAATTCGGTGCCGACGTTGCAGTCGGGAATACTCAGCGGTTCGGCGTTCCACTCGGATTCGGCGGACCGCACGCGGCTTATTTCGCCACCCTCGATCAATACAAACGGCACATGCCGGGTCGACTGGTAGGAGTTTCGTACGACGCTGAAGGCCGACCGGCCTATCGCCTTTCGCTGCAAACCCGCGAGCAACACATCCGCCGCGACAAAGCGACGAGCAACATTTGCACGGCGCAAGTTCTACTCGCTGTGATCGCGTCGATGTACGCGGTTTATCACGGCCCGCGCGGCTTGCGCGCAATCGCCGAACGCGTTCATCGGCATGCGAGTCAACTTGCCGACGGACTTCGCACGCTTGGACTAAGAATCACGCACGAAAACTTTTTCGACACGATCCGGGTCGAAGTGAAATCGAGCAGCGTCTTGCTCGAGCACGCGGAGAAAGCCGGATGCAATCTACGCGCGCTGGGTCCGGCGGCGATCGGCATTTCGCTCGATGAAACGACGACGGCGCGCGACGTCGAACTGTTGATGTCGATCTTTCGCGGGACGCCAGTTCGCGATTTGGCGGACGAATCTCGTGATGAATTGCCTGTCCGCATTCCGCGATTCGCAATGCGCGATTCTGAGTTCCTGACTCATCCGGTGTTCAACACTCACGACACTGAGACCGAGATGCTGCGGTATTTGAAGAAACTCGAATCACGCGATCTCTCGCTCTGTCATTCGATGATTCCGCTCGGCTCGTGCACGATGAAACTGAACGCGACTGCGGAAATGTTTCCCATCTCGTGGCCGGAATTCGCAAAACTGCATCCGTTCGCACCGCTCGAACAAACCGCCGGCTACATCGAGATGTGTAATCAGCTCGAGGATTGGCTGGCGGAACTCACGGGATTTGCCGCGGTTTCGTTGCAGCCAAACGCCGGTTCACAAGGCGAGTACGCCGGGCTGCTCGCCATTCGCGAATACCACGCCTCTCGCGGCGAGGCGCATCGCAATGTTTGTTTGATTCCTACTTCCGCTCACGGAACGAATCCGGCCAGCGCAGTAATGGCGGGACTCAGAGTCGTGCCGGTCGCGACGTTGAAAGACGGCGATATCGATTTGGCCGATCTTCGTGCAAAGGCGGACGCGCACGAACGCGAGCTGGCCGCGCTGATGGTCACTTATCCGAGCACGCACGGCGTTTTCGAGCCGACCATCCGCGAGATTTGCGAAATCGTGCACGCCCACGGCGGCCAGGTTTACATGGACGGCGCGAACATGAACGCGCAATGCGGCCTTTGCCGGCCGGGCGATTACGGCGCTGATGTTTGCCATTTGAATTTGCACAAGACGTTTTGCATTCCGCACGGCGGTGGCGGACCGGGCGTCGGACCGATCGGCGTTGCCAAACATCTCGCGCCGTTCTTGCCGAGAGAATTCATTGCCGATCCTGAAACGGGTGAAGTACTTTTCGGCGACGGCGAAGAAGGGAAACGTCCGCCGGCAGGAGACGGATCAGAATACCGGCACGGCGGCGGCAGTGGCGGAAATGTCGCCGCGACTCCTTACGGCAGCGCGAGCATTCTCACGATCTCGTGGATGTACATCCGAATGATGGGACCGGCCGGGTTGAAGCGCGCGAGCGAGATCGCAATCCTGAACGCGAACTACATTGCAAAACGCCTCGACCCACATTTCCCGGTCTTGTTCAAAGGCAAACGCGGACTCGTCGCGCACGAGTGCATTGTCGATCTTCGCCAATGGAAATCGGTCGGAATCGAAGTCGAAGACGTGGCGAAACGTTTGATGGATTATGGGTTTCATGCGCCGACGGTGTCCTGGCCGGTCGCCGGCACCATGATGATCGAGCCCACCGAGAGCGAGCCGAAACACGAACTAGACCGTTTTTGCGACGCGATGATTTCGATTCGTTCGGAAATCGAAGCCGTTGCGAGCGGGAAGATTGACAAACAAAACAACCCTTTGAAGAACGCGCCGCACACCGCGCGACAGATCGCCGCCGAAAAATGGGAACGCCCCTACTCGCGCGAACAGGCCGCGTTTCCGGCGCCCTGGACCCGGGAGCACAAATTCTGGCCATCCGTTGCGAGAATCGACAACGTTTACGGCGACCGGAATCTTTTTTGTTCGTGTCCGCCGATCGAAGAGTTCAGTTCCTGACGCCCGAAAGATCCCTTAGAGCGAGTGCGAATTCAGACAGATGGTTCGAAAAATTCTTATTTCGCTCCTCTCGCTCGGTCTGATAGTCGGAGGCACTTACCTTTACGCGCATCGGGTTTGGAATCCGCTACCGCAGGGAACAACGATCGATCGAATTCTCGTTGAGAAGTCGGCGCGTAGACTATCGGTTTTCGCCGGCGGCAAGGAATTGAAAGATTACCACATCGCGCTTGGCCGGAATCCCCTCGGGCCGAAACAGGAAGAAGGCGACATGAAAACGCCCGAAGGACTCTACACGATCGACAGTCGCAATCCGCAAAGCGATTACCACCTTGCCCTGCATGTTTCTTACCCGTCAGAAGAAGACATGGCCCGCGCGACCGAACGCGGCGTCAACGCCGGATTCGATATCATGATTCATGGAATTCAGAACGGCGGCGGCTGGATTGGCGCGTTTCATCGCATGCACGATTGGACAGCGGGCTGTATGGCGATGACCGACGAAGAAATCGAAGAGCTGTGGCGAGTGACCCCGGACGGAACAACGATCGAGATTCGGCCGTGAAGCACATCCAGCTGTCAGTCACGACGGCCGACCGGAATCTGGAACGGTGTCGGCGGACTTGGATAAGTTGCCGGCGCGGAAATTAACTGAGATTCGGCAACGTTGGACACGATCCGCCCGGTCGATTCCTGGCGAAGGAATGCTTTCACGCCGAGATCCGAGCTTTCGCAAACCACGTCGTACTTGATGCCCGCCGCCAACTTCGCATCGAGAACCAGCAACGATGCGGCCACGCGTGCTCCCACAATTTTATTCGAAGCTTCGTAAGCGATTGTAAGCCGGCGCACGCGCGGATCGATACGCCAGTAGTTACGATCTTTCACGGTGGCGTCGACTGATACTCCGTCAATCTCAACCAAGTTAATCTGATCTCCGACGCCGAAGGCGCGTGACACCGGCACTCGCACCAGCGCCGGATTCTTTGAGGCCGGTGCGTAAAGTTGCGCGCAGGCGGCGAATACCAAGGCGATTGCGAGCGAACAGACGACGCCGCGCATTTTCGACTGCTAAGTCTCGGAGGCGAGCTCGGGTTCGCGGTCTTGATCGGCGCGGGTCGGAACAAGGCGCAGCCCGGAACCATTTTTCTCGTCAGAAACTTCGTCGCCTTGCTCGTGGTATTCCGCGTCCGCGTTTACCTGCCAGAGATCGTAGAGTTTGGCGTCAGCCAGAATGTTTTCGACGCACAACATCGCCGTCATCATGGCGTGGTCCTGATTGTTGTACTTATGCATGCCGTTACGGCCGACGAGGTGCAGATTCGGATACTTCGTGTCCAACTCCTGGCGAATCGCCGCTACATGCAATGCGTAATCGTCGTCGTAGACCGGATAGGCTTTTTTCTGGCGAACAACGGTTCCATCGACGACGTCGCCTTCCTGCGCGAGACCGATCTGGGTCAGTTCCCGTTTCGCCAAGGCAATCAAATCTTCGTCAGGTGACTCCCATAGCCCGTCGCCTTCGAAACAAAAATATTCCAGGCCGTAACAAGCTTTGTCCGGGTCCGGCACCATTTCCGGTGACCACGATTTGAAATTTTGAACGCGGCCAACTTTGACTCGCGGATCGTGAATGTAGATCCAGTTGTCGGCGAATTTGTTTCGCTCCTTCAAGATCAGCATCACGGTGAGGAAATCGCGATACTTCAAACTTTCGGCTGCGCGCCGGGTCCGCTCGGAAACCAGTGGTTGAATTCCGCAAACCAGTTCGCGCATCGGCGCCGACGAAATCACATGTTCAGCTTGGATCGTTTGCTGATTTCCGTCGCGATCTTTGAATTGAACCCTCCAGGTCTCGGTCGCTGCGTCGTAAGAACAACCATTTACCCGGGCCCCCATTTCGACCTTGCCGCCCATCGAATTCACTTTCGTGGCGGCCGCTTCCCACATCATACCCGGACCTTTCCGTGGATACCGGAATGAATTGATCAACGTCTTGATGACTTTGGTGCGATCGCCGTTCGGCGAACGCTGCGGCAGAAGCGCGTTCTTGATCGCACTGCCAAGGGAGAGGCCGCGGATGCGTTGCGCGGCCCAGTCCGCGGAGATTTCCTTGCAGCTCATCCCCCAAACTTTCTCGGTGTAGCTCTTGAAGAAGATTCTGAAGAGTCGTTTGCCGAATTGATTGCTGACCCAGTCCTCGAAGTTTCGCGGATGCCGCACCGGGAAAACCCGGGCCTTGAGCCATGACAAGACGCAGGTCGTCGACCTTACGACGCCGAGCTTGATCAGCGCTTCGAACGGCTTGAGCGGGTAGGTAAAAAATTTGCCATCGTAATAGATTTTGGACGAGCGCGGGCGCTGAAGCATGTCGTCGGGCAAGATTTCAGTCCAAAGATCTTCGACCGCTTTTGATTTGGAAAAGAACCGGTGGCCGCCGATGTCGAAGTGGAAACCTTTGTAGGTGCTGGTCCGCGAAATTCCGCCGACGTAAACCGGATCGGCCTCGAGCACGACGACGCCGACATTATTTTTAGAGAGAAGGTAGGCCGCAGTCAGTCCGGCCGGTCCGGCTCCGATGATTGCGACAGTTGTTTTCATTCCTTGGTCAGGCGACCCAATTTCCGCGGGTAAAATTCCACACATACCAACCCTGCACGCTCAGGCTGACGGCGCAGGCGATCACCACCACTGCGGTTCCAAGCACCCGCACCGGCACCGGCGGGAGGCGAAATTGGCGTAAAAAGTGCAAAAAAGCGAGCACGATCAGCGCGTGGACGCAGAACTCGTAACGCAGCATGCTTTCCATATCGAGAGATGCGACGCTACTGACAGAGATGTAATAAATGACCGCGGCGCAAAAGTAGATGCCAATGCGGGTCGTCCATTCAGTCTGCCGCCGAACAGCCGGCAATAGTTCGACGATCGCCACCGCAACCAGGAGCAACGCACCAACCGTCATCGACATTTGACTCATCTCAGTCGGATCGTTTAGCGCCGGCAGCAGCCATCGGTAATTCGACCGTCGAAAGACAGCCAGGTAATCGGGTTCAATGTTCCAGCCCGCGGCCTGCGTTAGCATGTAGATGTCCCAACGGCCCCAGCGAGCCTGACAATAAAGAAAAAAGGAAACCGCACCGAGAATGGCCGTCACCATCACCACAATCGCGCCACCGTAATTTCGAAACCAACGGCGTGGATCGCGGAGCGCGCTCCATCCTTTCCGGAAAACATCGCGCACTACCGGGAATGCCGCGCACGGAATTCCAACAACGCGGGTCGCCGACATGACGATTCCATGCATCGCAGCGAGAATTTTAGCGATTCTCCCTTCCGCACTGCTCCAATAGATGAATCCGAGGAGCGCCATAAGAAAAAGCGATTCCGAATAACCCGCGACCAGAAAGAACGCGGCCGGATGAGCGGCGATGACCAGGGCTCCGAAAAATTGAAGCGTGCCGGAAAGGTTCCAGCGTTCGCAGAAAAGGAAAAAGTAGGTCCAGAATCCCCAGGCAGCGAGCTGCGCAACAAGCAAGAGCGCAATTTCGGTATCCAGACTAAAAACAGAAGACAACGCGCCGGTCAACGCCGGATACGCGGGAAAAAACGCGACGTTCGACACCTCCATCACCTTGTGATTGATCGGCGGGACAATCGTCTGGTAACCGCGATCGACGATGTTCTCGAACCAAAACCCGTCATGCTGCACCAAACTTGTATACCGATAAGAAAGCTGTCCTTCCGGCGCCAGCAACAAAACCGCCGCCGCGAGCTGAGCAACAGTCAAAAACAGGCCCATTAACCATGGCCTGAACAAGAACTTGGATTGGATCACGTCGGCACCCGGAAGCGCTGAGGAAAGACCAAAGGTTTCGGTATTGCAAGAACTAGTCGCCTCCCGGGCGAGTGCAGGCTCAAATGACATAGATTCCGTTGGAGCGTCCCCTTCAGGGCAGACGTTGGACGACGACTTTCGACAATTATTCGCAGGCGGCGAGGACCTCAGTCGTCCGCTGTTCCAACGATTGAAATCCTAGGCGGCAGCCGCATCCCGCTCGCCGACAAGATGACGATAAAGTTGCTCGTATCGTTCAGCGGCCGTTTTCCAGGAAAAATTTCGAGTCATCGCGCGCTGCCGCAGCTCCGCCCACAAATCCTGATCGCGGAAGAGGTCGCGCGCCCGCTTGATCGCGTCCCAGAAAGCTTCAGTGGAATATTCGTAGCACAGAAATCCGTAACCGCTGTCGCTCCAAGGATCGTAGTCCTCGATGATTTCCTGGACCCCGCCGGTAGCGCGCGCGACCGGAAGCGCGCCGTATTTCAAATTATACATCGCGCTCAGGCCGGACGGTTCAACCCGGGACGGAATCAAGCTGATGTCCATTCCGGCTTCGAACACGTGCGCGCTTTTTTCATCGTAGATTCGGCGATACGCGAACTTCGTTGGATATTTTCTCATGGCGACAGCAAGCGCTGTTTCGTAAACCGGATCGCCTTCGCCCAGAATCACCAGGCGAACATCGTCCGTCAGAAGTTGATCGAGCAACGGCATGAGAATGTCGAAACCCTTTTCGTCAACTACCCGCGTAACCATTCCAAAGACTGGACCGCGTGGCCCCTGATCCAAGCGCAAGCCACTCAGCAGCGCGCCGCGACACAATGCTTTGCCCCAAAGATCGCCCGGCGTGTAATTCGCCGGAAGCAGTTTGTCTGTTTCAGGATTCCAGCGGGCGTAATCGGCGCCGTGCAAAATCGCTGTCAGCTTGTGCGAATTCTCCCGCAACACGACGTCCAGCCCGCAACCAGCCTCGGGCGTTTGGATTTCACGCCGATAATGCTCACTGACGGTCGTCACTTTGTCGGCGAACAGAATTCCGCTCTTGAGGAAATTGAGTTTCCCAAAGAACTCGACGCCACGGAGCGTGAAAAAGCGCTCGTGCAGATTGGTCAGGCGAAAATCGAGCCCCCAAAAACTCCCCTGGTCGGCAATGTGATGGATCGTGAGAACGGTCGAAAATGGAAGGCGATGCGCTTTCACGTAAACCGGCACGAGAGCGGCCGGCCAATCGTGCAGGTGGAGAACTTGCGGCGTCGGCGTCAAGCGACGCGCCAGTTCCACAGCCGCTTTGCTGAAGAATATGAAACGCGCTGCGTTGTCTTCATAAGGTTTGCCGTGCTCGCCATAAATCCCGTCGCGGTCGAAGAACTCATCGCAGCGGATCAAAAACAGTTGAACACCGCTCTCACTGTGCGCCTGCAAATACTCGGCGATGTAGGTCTTGTCGCCGACCCGAACATCCACAGTCACACCGGTGTCTTCTTCCTTGAACGCGGGATTGTCGCGGATTTCACGATAGAACGGCAGCGCAACGGCAACTTCGTGTCCATGCGCGCGCAGCTCGCGCGGCAAGGCCTCCATCACATCGATGAGCGCGCCCGCATGCAACAAAGGCGGGCCTTCGGCGCTGATCATCAAGATTCTCATCGGCTTCTCGATGTTGATCACTGCGTCTTCCATGTCAAAGCAATCACGGAACGCAATCTTTCACGCTAAGCGCCTGTTCTTTTTCCCCTTCAAGCCGGACGCATATTCGCGGTTCACCCAGTCGAGGGCTTGCTCTCGATCTTTCAACGCGCCTTCGAGCTGACGCGTCTCCACAGCTTCCAGAATTTCACCAAACTTCGGCCCAGGCTTCATTCCCATCGCGATCAAATCGTCACCCCGCACCAACGGCGGTGGAATAATCGGCTCGTTCGCGAATTCTTCCCGCTTGCGCAACAGGAATTCGTAATTGTCCATCATCCGATGACTGCTCGCGCAATCGACTCGATGGAGCTCGAGTTCTTCTTCGAAAGTCGGGCGCGCCATAAATCGCTTTAACTTCGCGACCCGCATCTGTGGAACGTCTTTGAAAACCATGTGCTGGCGCACCATTTCCGCCGCAGCGTCGATCTCGGCGCGCGAAAATCGCAATCGTTCCATAATCGATTCGGTCATCGCCGCCCCGATCCGGTCATGTTCGTTGAAACGAATCCGGCCTGTTTGATCGACCGTTGCAGTCACTGGCTTCGCCACGTCGTGCAGCAGGACGGAAAAAACCAGCGGCACGGAAACTTTCTCGGGCAGGAGTTCCAACATCAGACGCGTGTGCTGAAACACGTCGCCTTCGGGATGAAATTGCTCCGGCTGCAAACAGCCTTTCATTGCATCCAGCTCCGGCAGAACCATTCGCATCAATCCACTTTCATCGAGCAAATCCCAGCCTCGAACGCGATTTGGCGACAAAAAAATCTTCACCAACTCCTCACGGATCCGTTCCGCGCTGATGTCATTGATCATGGCTGAGTTTTCAACCAGCGCTTTCCACGTTTCCTTGTCGATCTTGTAGTCAAGAACGGTAGCGAAACGGACTGCCCGCAGCATTCGTAACCGATCTTCTTCAAACCGCTCGGTCGGTTTGCCGATCGCGCGGATGAGTTTTGCTTCAATATCCGAGCGTCCACCGACGAAATCGATCACTTCATTCTTCTCGGGATCGAAAAACATCCCGTTGATCGTGAAATCGCGGCGCTTCGCGTCTTCTTCCGGAGACGAAAAACGCACATCGACGGGATGACGATGATCCAGATAAGCGCCATCGGAGCGGAAGGTAGCGACTTCAAAGTTGAGTCCGTTCTCCACCACGACGACCACCCCGAAATGAGCACCGACTGCGTAAGTGTGCGGGAAAATTTCTTGGACGATGTCCGGCGTGGCGCCAGTCGCGATGTCGAAATCTTTTGGCTGCAGCTCGCGGACCATGTCGCGCACGCAACCGCCCGCGAAATAGGCGATGTGCCCGCGTTCGCGCAAGTGCTTCGCGACCGCGCGCGCAGTCTTCTCCATTAGCGACATGCTCACGCCAATATTGTAGCGGCGGTCAATGACCGTCGCATTATGATAATAGCTGTCCGGGAGACGCCTTAGGGCTGTACAGGCTCCGACGTTTTCTTTTCCGTCCGAAAAGAATGGATCATGAAGAAGATGACTGCGAAGCAGATACAGGAGTCGGCCACGTTGAAAGCCGGCCATGGATGCGCAAATGGGATGTGTAAATCGAACAAAAGAAAATCGATCACGTGACCGTAAAGCATCCGATCGGTCAGATTTCCGAGGACGCCGGCCAACAGCAAAGCAAGCGACACATCGCGCCAGGCATTCGATATCCACCAAACCGACTTCGCGGCGCCGGATTGCGTCGGCCGGTGCTGGACAACAAGGAGGACCAGTGCGAGCAAGGCTGCGAGGCAAGAAATGACGATGAAGAACGTGTTATTGTTCTTGAACGAACCGAAAGCCGCGCCGGTGTTGGTGATGTTTACCAAGTGGAAAAAATTTTGGACCACGACGATCGGCCGATCGGGATCGATCGAATGAAGGACAAGGTATTTCGTAGCGCGATCAAGCACGTAGAGCGGCAACGAGACGAAGAAAATGTATTTCATTTGGAATCTACGACTGCTTCGCAACGGTCGCACAAGTCCGGATGCGTTTTGCTCTTTCCGACATATTCGCGATGCCGCCAGCAACGCGCACACTTCGCATAGCCTGTTTTTGTGACTGTTGCGCCTGCTTCCTTCGCTTGCTCAATCGTCAAATCACTGAGGATGAAAAACTCCTCGAGTTCGGCCTTGTCGATCTTCGCCATCACATCTGAATTTGTTTTCAGAACGACGGCGGCTTCCAAGGCATTGCCAATGAGTTTGTCCTGACGCGCCTTTTCGATGGCCTGCCCGATGACCGCCCGGAGCTTTAATAACTCAGACACTTGTTCCGTCGCCTCACTTCCTCGATTTCGCGATTGTGGAAATTCCTCGAGATGCACTGATTTGCCCGACTGGGAAAATTGCCACGCTTCCTCCGCGGTAAAGGCAAGCACCGGCGCGAGCAACTGGCAGAGTGCGCAAAAAATTTCGTGCATGGCGGCTTGGGTTGCTCGCCGCCTCGGCGAATCCGCGGCGTCGCAATACAGCCGGTCCTTGGTGATGTCGACGTAGAGACTACTGAGATCGACCGCGCAAAACTGATTCAACGTGTGATAAACCTTGTGATACTCGAACGCCTCGTAAGCCACGCGGCAATCCTTAATCACTTGATCGAGCCGCTCGAGAATCCATCGATCCAGCAATCCGAATTCTGGTTTCCTGTTTTCCTGTCCGCCACCGGACGGACTCGCCTTGGCGAGCTTTCCTGATTCGAAATCAAAAAGGTTTCCCAACAAAATCCGGAGCGTGTTCCGAATGCGCCGGTAAGTGTCGCCGAGCCGGGTGAACATCTCCTCCGAAAACGGAACATCGTCAGTGTAATCGATGCTACTGGCCCAAAGCCGGACCAGATCGGCGCCATGTTTGCCGACGAAGTGGCCTGCATCCATCGGTTTGTCATAGGTCCCCGACTTCGAGATTTTCTTTCCATCAACGTCGACAACAAAACCGTGGGTCACGCAAATCTTGTAAGGCGCTCGATCTTTCAATGCGACACTCGTCATCAGCGACGATTGGAACCAGCCGCGATGTTGATCGGTCGCTTCCAAATACATGTCGGCCGGATCGCGCAGCTCGGGATGCAGCGCGCATACCGCCTGATGTGAAACGCCGCTATCGATCCAAACGTCAATCGTGTCGTTGCGCTTGGTCGTTCCTTTGGGCAGCCCGAGTTCTCGCGCCAGATCCGCATCGCTCAATTCGAACCAAACGTTTGAGCCGCGTTCCGCGACGAGCTCGGCGAGTTTGCGAATGATTTTCGCGTCGAGAATCGGTTTGCCATCGGCCGAATAAAAAACCGGCAGAGGAACACCCCAGCTCCGTTGTCGTGAAATCACCCAATCGGGACGAGATTCAACGGTGCCGGCGATGCGGTTCTCGCCCCAGGCCGGGATCCATTTCACTTCCTTGTGAATCGCCTCGAGGGCGCGAGGCCGCAGTTCGTCGATCCGAATGAAAAACTGTTCCACGTTGCGAAAGATGATCGGTGTCTTGGAACGCCAGCAGTACGGGTAACTGTGATGGAAATTTTGAGCGCCCAACAAGTTGCCGCGCTCGCGGAGGAGGTTCACTACGTCGCCGTTCGCATCGAAGACGTACTTGCCGGTGAGACTCGGAACGCCGGCTTCCTCAGTCAGTTTCCCGTGGTCGTCCACCGGCGATAAGACCGGCAGTTTATGGGCGCGGCCGAGATTGTAGTCGTCCTCACCATGGCCAGGCGCGATGTGGACCGCGCCGGTGCCGCTGTCCATCGTCACGAAATCGGCAGCGAGCACGATGGCTTCTCGATCCAGAAACGGATGCCGCGCTTTGATCCGGTCGATCGTCGCGCCGGGAAATGACGCGAGCGGTTCGCCAACTGGTTCGAGTTTCGTGTTAGCGCAAAATTGGGCGACGAGTTTGTCGGCGACCAGCAACGTCTCGGAAACTCCGTCGCGTCGAAATTCCTGAACGACGTAAACCTGTTTCGGATCAACCGCGATGGCCAGGTTCGCCGGCAATGTCCACGGCGTTGTCGTCCAGATTGCAATGCTGGCTTTGTCTTTCCATTCGCCGCTCGCGATTGGAAATTTCACGTAAACCGAAGTGTCGTCGCGTTCCTGATACTCAACTTCGGCTTCGGCCAGCGCGGTTTGGGCGCCCGTACTCCAGAAGACCGGCTTTTTCGATTGATAAACAAGACCTTTCTCAACGAACACGGCGAACGCGCGCAAAATCTCCGCTTCGTATTTGGGATCGAGCGTCAGGTAGGGATGTTCCCAATCGCCCAGCACGCCGAGCCGTTTGAACTGCTGCCGTTGAATATCTACATACTTGCGCGCGAACGCGTCACAACGTTTGCGCACTTCAAGCGGGGAGAGGTCACGCGATTCCTTGACCACCTTGTATTCAATGGGCAACCCGTGGCAGTCCCAGCCCGGGACGTAAGGCGCGCGCTTGCCCAGCATGGTTTGGGATTTCACCACGAAATCCTTCAAAATCTTGTTCAGCGCAGTGCCCATGTGGACGTCGCCATTGGCAAAGGGTGGGCCGTCGTGCAGAACGAAAAGTTCCCGGCCTGTCCGCGATTTTTGGATCTCCTGATACAGCTGGGCGGCGTCCCACTTCTTGAGCAGCTCCGGCTCGCGCGTTGCCAGATTCGCCTTCATCGGAAAATCCGTCCGCGGCAGATTCAGCGTGTCCTTATAATTTTTCTCAGCCATTTTGAAATAGCGCCCGTGCGGTCCGCCGGTCGGACGGATTCGTCCGGTGGCGAACTTCGGACCGCTGCTACCTAGCATCCGCTCCCGGACAAATCAACGGAGTCGCCCCTGGGGCCGGAAATCTTTGGCTCTGATACGGCCATCCGGCAGCCATTCTCCGAATCGGATGATAATATGATCTCTGGAACAATCTTCGAGCAGACGACAGACGCAACGCTACGCCGAGCGGCCGTCACTTTGCCTCCAAAACGGCGCAGCAAGGTTGTCAGCGAGACAGCAGAAGCGGAAGGAATGCCGGCCCCGACCATTCCGCGTTTCGCGCGTCATCACAGGTTGAAGCGTTCTGGCCGAATGTCACTGAGTTGGCGAACTGGTTCTGATGACCCCGGAATCAACACCGTGCGAATTTCGCCGGAAATTCTGAGCGCATTCAACAACGCGATCGGCGCGTTTGGAGAATCGCCGGCAAGACACCCGGCGCACGCAGCAGCATGAAACGCTTTCTGATCCTAGCGATTTCGATCCTAATGGCGACGGGCGCCGTTACGCCGGCACTTTGCGCGATGCCGGTTACGGGCAGTATCGATTTTGGAGGCGTTGTTACTTTCGACACGATGTCACTTGCCACTGCGACGCGTGTAAACGTGTGGAACAGTTCCTTTGTTCTCCAGGATTCAGGAAGTTTTTCCAGTATTTCTGCCGGCACAAATGTCACGATGGCCGCACCATGGATTTTCGACTCTGGCACACCTTCAGTGCCCATGCCTGGGCCGGCGACAGCACATTTATGGCAAGTCGGTGGCTTCAATTTCGATTTGACCGCCTCAATAGTTGCCACTCAAACCGCAAACTTCCTTAACGTGACCGGCACCGGAACGATAACCGGCAATGGCTTTGATGCGACGCCGGGCACGTGGAGCTTCACTTCGAGCGACTCGAGCGGTCAGCAGCAAACAACCTTCGGATTTCAGACGGAAACGGCCGCAGTTCCGGAACCGAGCACGCTGGCTTTACTTGGCGCCGGCATTAGCGGCTTAGTCGCTTCGCGCAAGAGACGCGCCAAGGTTTGATCTGCACCAGACGCCGAATCGCCTTACCTTTCTGCGTCGCCGGAACGCGGAAGAAGGTCCGGTTTCCAAAGCAGAACAAAAAAATCCCATCGGCGCAGGGTTTGTTCTAGAATGAAGATGCCCATGAAAAGAGATCGCACATTGCGCAAATGGCTGGCAGTCATCCTGGGGACAACCGGCGCTTTGTTGCTGACGTTGAGTTTTCAGCCGGCGCGGCCGCCGATCAAAACTGGACTTCAACTCGCGCTCAAGAAATTGAACTTTGATCAACCCCGAGCCGCCGATAAGAACAAAGGCCCGCTGCCTGATGGCACGCCGAATCCGAATGTCTCACTTCCGCTCAACGCGCCGACGTTTGGCCACCCGGTCATCAGCGGCATTGGCGGATTTGGTTACGAAGAGAACTTGCGTCTGGACCCGACAGATCCAACCCGCATTTATACGAGCGTACCCGGGTCGGTGGCGGCGGACACGAGCTGGATCTGGCGCTCGCTCGACACTGGCAAGACTTTTAAGTGGGTGCCCAGCGCGACGCCACTCCAAGGCAAAGCCGCCATCTGCTTTGGCGGCGGCGATACCGAGCTCGGCGTGGACTCGGGTGGCCATCTTTATTTTAACGACCTACCTTTTGCGAACTTCAGCGTTGCCCGATCGGACGATCACGGTGTGACTTTCACGTGCAACAACACTGGCGTGCCCGACGCTGCGGTCGATCGCCAGTGGTACGCCATCGACGGCGATCCAACGGCCGGCGGCAACCTTTACCTGACCAACGACGAGGTTGGGCCGGGCGGAGTGATGTGTGGCAACGGCATCGGGGGAACCGCCGGCAACAACGTCCTTGTCATGTACCGCTCGCCAATAAATGGGATTGGCGCCACAGCTGGTCTCGCGTTCGGCCCCGCCAATCACATCACACCAATAGCTAGCTGCGATGAAGGAATTATGGGCAACGACGAAATTAGCCAAATGGCTACGCCCACGGGGCAGCCGAACGGGCTCGGAGGATTTGCCACGTTACCGTTGCCAGTAAAGCACATCTACGTCATTCATGATAACCTTGCCTTAAACCAAATCCGAATCGGCCGCTGCTTTCCGGTCGCCTTCGGCGCACCTGTCGCCAATGTGAGCGACCCGAGCGGATTAAATTGCACGGATCTCCTGGTGAAGGACCTCGGGCCGAGCGCTAGAACCGGCGGAAATTTTCCGACCATGGCGATCGATAAACCGGGCAATCTGTACGTCGTCTGGGAACAAGCGCCGACAGACGCCAATAGCAATGTCATCGGCGACACGGTGCTCATGTATTCATATTCGACTAACGAGGGTAACACCTGGTCGACGCCGATTCAGATCGATACTTCCGGGTCACCCGACGGTGTTTTACACAATAACGTTTTTGCCTGGATTGCGGCGGGCGATGACGGGCGCGTGAACATTGCCTGGTACGGCACGACGGGACTTTCCAATCCAAATGATCCTACCTGCGGCCAAACTGCACTGGTGCCTCCGGCGCCGCCGTCAAGGAATATTAATGGACCCGATGCCACCACCGGCGCCTTTTGGAGTTTGTGGCTCGTCCAAAGTTTGAATGCCCACGATGCCACGCCAACTTTCACCGCCCCCGTCCGGGCGAGCTCGCACCACAACCATATCGGAACCATCCAGACGCTTCTTGGAGGCCAATGCGGAGATCGACAGGACCTCGGTGACTTTTTGCAATTGCGCACCGGCGCTCAGGGGGAGGCGGAAATTAGTTATGCCGATTCGAATAGTATTACGCATTCACTCGCATCGCACGCAATGTTCGTTAGGCAAAGCAGCGGCACCGGACTCATTGCTGGCTCTTCGCCAGTCAATATCGCCGGTTTGACGCCGTTTAACGGAGTTTCCGACCCGAGCGGTGACGCCAAATATCAAGTCCTGGGGACGAGCAACGAGGTTAACATGCCGCAGCTCGATATTCTCGCATCGAGCGTCAGCCAGGTGACGACGGCGCCGTGTTCGGTGGCCGCGCCTTGTTACAAAATTTTCATGCAGCTAAACAATCTCAGTCTTGCGCCAACACTCGCGCAAGATCCCGATATCGACCTTGTCTGGCTTACACAATGGTTCGTGCCCTCGACGAGCGATGCCAAGGGTGGAAGAGATTTCCATGTCTACGCCGAGTCGACCAATGGCGGTGCGCTGCAATGTTTCACTGGGCAGAACGCTGTTTTTACGGCTGCTGGCGCCGGGTTAGCCACCATGTCGTATCCAGGCGGCCTGACGGCGTTGCCAGCTGCGAATTGTCAGTCAACACTCGGTGTCAACGGCACCATCATAATTTACGTTCCGCTTTCGATGGTGAGTGAGCCGGGGGCGATTGACAATCGGTTACACGAAGTCACCGCCAGTACCATGACACTTACCCAGCCTGCCAACACCAGTCCGGATCTAGCTGGCTCGGGCATCGCCGGCTCGCCCTTCAATCTGATCGATGTCGCACAAGGTTATACATTCGACCCAGATCTAGTCAGTGCCGTGTCGCGCAAGACCCATGGAACCGCCGGTACATTCGATATCGACCTTATGCCGCCGGCGGCGGGCATCGAGGATCGTAGCGGCGGTCCCAATGGTGATTTCCAGATTGTCGTCACCTTCGCGACCTCAATTGCTAATTTCAACTCGGCAACAGTTTCCGGAACCGGGTCGGTTTCAACGGCCGTCGCCAGCGGCAACCAGATATTTGTGAATCTGACTGGAGTCACCAACGCCCAGAGACTATCGGTCAACCTGCTCGGCGTGAATAATGGGACCAAGACCGCCGATTACTCCGTGCCACTGGGCGTGTTGCTCGGCGATGTCAACGGGAATGGAGTCGTGAGCAATGGAGATGTTAGCTTAGTCCAAGCTCAGGTCGCTCAGACAGTTACCTCATCCAATTTTCGTGAGGACGTCAACGCCAACGGAATTTTGAGTAACGGTGACGTTAGTATCACCCAAGCCCAAGTCGGACAGACCCTACCGTAATCGCCGTTAGCTGAAGAACAAGCAGACTGGAAAGCTCTTAACTCCCAATCTCAATACGTCACAGCCGTTGCTCGTTCACTTGAACCCGATCGAAAGAGTTTTGCCCGCATCGCTCTAATCGCCTGGGACAAAACGTAGGGTTATATCGGTATATCTGCCATACCCTCAAGATTTTTACGCAATAACCTTGACTTTTCAGAGGTCATTTTCGTAAGAATTGCGGAACTAGTTGCGGCATTTATTACCGTAATATGAGAACAAGTTCCAGTGACGTAGGTACTCATCGGACAGCCAGCAGTTGCTTGGCCCGTAATACTAGAATTTTTTCAATTGGGAAGGCATCCGGTCACGCCCAGTTCTTCGATTGCAACTAAGAACTACAAAACCAAATGCACGGAAACAGCAATCGTGGTGGCATCGCCTGCGCGCTCCGCAGCTTGCGATCCAGCTGTTTAGGCACCGGCGAAACTCTTATCCAACTTCGGCCATGAAAAAACAATCCTCCTCTAACTCAGGTTTTAGCAACACGCGCAATTTACTCGGAGTCCTAGCGTGTGTGATTGGCGTCTCGCTGGCGATGCTTAGTTTCGCGACGGCGCCAACCCTCCGAAAGGTAAACGCGAGCAAAACGACCGCCGTAAACGCGAAGGCCGCTCGTCCTGCCGCGGCGCCAGCAGCTGGCCCGGCCCCGACGAGTGGCACACTCAGCACGAGCAACCGCACTCTGAGCTATACAGACCCGGTCGGTCCCGTGCCCAATGCCACGGGCGAAGGCGTGACGGGCGCGCCTACTTGTGCAATGAACGGTGTCGATTGCAGTAACTATGTTCTGACACTCGATCCATCCATCTTCAGCGCGGCACCGGGTTATGATCCGACCAAAGCCAACATTGTAATTCAGCTGTCCTGGTCGCCTTCGACCTTTCAGTACGGCTCTTTTGTCGAAGACAAGAATGGCAACGTGATCGCATCGAACACTGCTGGATTAGAGCCGGAAACAATCACGATCGCCGTTAACACGTCGAATCTGCAAGCAAACGGTCCCTACACCATAGTCACGACATTAGAAATTGGATCACCCGGCGAAGGCTACACAGCAACGGTAAATCTACAACAGCCGACGAACAACCTAAACACATGTAACGGTTGCGTTCCTCCACGCTACCAAGTCTATCCTGCAACAGGCGGTACTGCGACCCAGTCGGGTGAACCTTCCATCGGCGTGGACTGGAATCCGAATTTGGCCAGTTTAAAGCAGATTTCGCCTGGCACGACCGCGCACGGTCCAACCAAATTGAATACCGGTGGCATCACGATGTTTACTGCCACGTTCGATCAAGACAGGGTTTCGTTTGATGATTGTTCTTCTCCGGCCATCAATACGTGGACAAATACCGCGTTCATTCCACAAACTATCACGACACTCGACGCGATCGGTTTCACCGATCACTTTACGAGCGCGCAGCTTGGAAACGCTACCTACACGCCTGGCAATCCGGCTACGCCAGGGCGCACCTTTCATGCACAGCTTACTGCCGGCGATAGCAATACTTCATACACAGATGATGACGGTGTGACCCACACCCAGTCACAAGGCGGCGGTGTCCCGCAAGGTCCCGATCATGAAACCATCGGCGGTGGCCCATACAATCCCAATTCAACTCCTCCTCCGCCTCCTAATGCCGTCTATGCGAATGCCATCTACTATTGCACGCAGAACATTGCACCCGAGGCCGAATGCTCTCGAAGTGACGATGGTGGTCTTACCTTCGGGCCCGGTGTGCCAATTTACACGCCTACGCAATGCACTGGGTCAATTCATGGACACGTCAAAGTAGCGCGCGACGGCACCGTGTACGTGCCTAACTATTCATGTACACTGCCAAGCGGCAATCAAGGCGTCGCCGTTTCGACTGACAACGGGCTTACCTGGACGGAAAACAACGTGCCAGGAAGTGGTAGTCCGAAGCCGGGGCTGGTGGATCCTTCCGTCGGCATCGGCTTGAACGATGTGGGCAAGCCAGGCGGTCAGACCACCAATACCATTTACTTTGGTTACATCGACAGTGATGGTGGCGCCAAAATCGCCGTTTCACACAACAGAGGCGCAACCTGGGGCGCGTCGCAGAATGTAGGGACGCCTTTTGGTTTAGCGAACACAACGTTCCCTGCGGTAGTCGCTGGAGACGACAACCGCGCCGCATTCGGGTTTTTAGGAACTACGACTACGGGTGACTCTTCATTAGATCCCAACTTTCCAGGCGTGTGGCACCTTTACATTGCTACTACTTATGACGGCGGTAATTCATGGGTAACAGTCGATGTGACTCCAAATGATCCAGTACAAGTAGGTCCGGTTTGTAACGGCGGCACGACCTGCTCTACCAAGAGAAATCTACTCGACTTTAATGGGTTCGACGTCGATGCGGAAGGACGTCAATTGTTCGGCTTTGCCGATGGCTGCGTTAATTGCACCAATAGCTCTTCTTCGGCTGACTCCAACGCTGCTCTTGGCTCGGTGGCTCGTCAGTCGGGCGGGCCACGGCTCTTTGCCTTTTTCGATCCGCCTGCGGTTGCAGCTCCGGCCGCGCCTCAATTGGTTTCGGCGGTGCCTCAGTCTGCCGGCGCCGGTGTTTTGGTGTCGTGGCTCGAACCAGACAATGGTGGAGCGCCGATTACGGCTTATAAGATTTACCGGAGCGATAATACAAACGGAGGGAGCGGCCACGAAGTATTGGTTGCAACTGTTTCGAATAGTCCAACCCAGACAAATACTAAGTATCTCGACACTGCTGCAATCACGACACCGACTGTCACTGATTTCTTTTACCATGTCACCGCCGTAAACTCCCAAGGCGAATCAGGGTTCTGTCAGGAGAAAGACATTCTCGGCCAGATCGGCGGTGGCACATTCGGCTCGGGAAATTCATGCTCTGCCGAGTTCCTGAACGTGCAAGGTCAAGGAAGCGCTCCGTCTGCGGACCCAACCACGGAGGAGCAAATCCAGGACATTAATGTCGGTGAGCCGTTCATAAATTGCACTGACCACTCGATCACTTGGGTGATTAAGGTGAATACCCTTGACCCGCAAAAGACTGGGCAAGTAACTCCATTGTTTAACACCGAGTGGCTGGCCCAGTTCGTTGTCCCAGCCAGCGCAAACACGAGCGGTGTGCCTCAGACGCTGTTCGTCTCATGGGACACTGAAACTATTGCGACGGGCGCATTCAACTACGGGTTTATCGATAACAGCCCGACTGGCGGTGGTCTCTACACCTCGCAGTGTCTCGAAGCGCCAGGTCAAACCTGCGCAGCGACTGGAACGGTCAATACTGATGGAACCATTACCATCAAGTTGAGCTATGGTAACGGACTTACCTTCTCGCCGTCCAGCGGGAGCCCGTTCATGGTAAACCTTGGCCCAGGAGTACAGTTAAGTTCTATTAAGGGAATTACCTTTACTTGCGCCTGCGCCGGCGGGAGTGGATTGCTCGAAACCGATAGCACCACCACCGGAGATGGCAGCTATGCATTGAAAGGCAATGTGCCTTGCGCGGGTGAGCCGCCAATCGCGGCCCTCTCGGCGACTCCGACCACCGGCAACGCGCCTTTGTCGGTCACCTTCGATGGTTCGCACTCGATGGAGCAAGCAGCGCTATCGTCGTGCTACTCGATTAACTCGTTAACGCTGAATTTCGGTGATGGCAGTGCTCCGGTGACTCACGACGCGGCCCATCCGACCTTCACTCACACCTATAGCAGCCCTGGCGATTACCCAGCCCGTTTAACAGTGACCGACACCGCCGGCCAGACCAGCACGAACATGGCTCAGGTCGTAGTCACCGTAAATTCCGCAGGGCCACCGCAATTGGCCGCCGTGAATCCGATTGTTTCTCGCATGACGCACGGCAGCGCCGGCACCTTCGACATTAACCTACCGGTGACGGGAACGCGCGGTGTGGAGTGCCGCAGCAGTGCCTCTGCTGGGCCCGGTGTTTACAAGATGGTATTCACCTTCGCTAATAATCTGGTCAGCGTAGATAGCGCTGGAAGCACCAATGGCGGCCCTGCGATGGTCACCGGCAGCATGGGTCCGAGCGCGAACCAATACACCGTAAATCTGGCTAACGTTCCTAACGCGCAATATCTCTCCATCACGTTAATCAACGCCAAGGATTCAACCGGAGCGATAGGTAACGTCACCGGCACGATGGGCGTGCTCGTAGGCGACGTCAATGGCAATGGAGTCGTGAGCAATGGGGATGTGAGCTTAGTCCAGGCTCAGGTAGCTCAGACAGTTACCTCATCCAACTTCCGCGACGACGTTAACGCCAACGGAACATTGAGCAATGGCGACGTCAGTGTCACCCAAGCCCAAGTCGGACAGACGCTTCCATCATCGCCCTAACTTAATAACCAACAAAACTCGATAGCCTTTAACAGAATACCCACAGAACCTAATAGAAAACCAAAAAGAAACCCGATAAAAAAAATGAATACAAGAACCAAATACCAAGTAATCGTCGCGCTACTTGCTGCCCTGGTCCTGCCCTGGAGTTGGGCCAATGCAGCGGTTAGCCTTCAGTTTACACAACCCTCCGTCTCAGGAGCGCCCGGCCAAACAGTTCAAATAACCCTGCAGCTGGTCAGCACCTCGGAGTCGACAACCTCACTAGACTATTGGCTCGCTCAAACAGCGGGTCCTAGTACTGGTAAACTTAGTCTTGTCACCGGTACCACTCGCGGCAGCAGCGCCTTCCCTAACGTTAGCGCGGCTGACGCCACGGTGATTTCCACCGCAGACACCAAAAGCAATAGTACGTCCGGTGGTGCAGCAGATGGCATCCCAGACAACCAGCTCAATCCAAGGAACGGCTGGGATCTCGGCGGGACAAGTAATCCAAACACGAATGGCGTAGGCACCTTTAATGTCGGCACCTTTAATATCCAAATTGCTGCCAATGCTGCGCTCGGGACATACACGGTCAACTCATTCGATTATGCTGGTTTCGGTTGGGGCAACGCGACGGTTCAAGATCAGGCTTTCGCTAGCGAAGGCTCGATTAATATCGTTGTCGTGCCTGAGCCAGCAACTTGGTCGCTGCTCGGCCTCGGCGGACTCGGAAGTTTGGGTCTGACCGTCCTTCGCGCGCGCCGGCAAGTAGCTACATCTTAACTCGATCGGGTAACTTTTTGGGTGACTAAGCGCCGGCGGTTCTGCACCGCCGGCGCGGTTCTGTTGGTCTTCGAAAAGGATTAATTACGCAACGCAAGCACATACCCGCTCTTCGCTACCGTAGGTCAAAAGCCAGAACCACTTAAATGCGTGGCCTTAAAATACAGGCCAAGCCCTGGCAGCCCGCGAACGGACAGCTGCGTCCGATCGTGCATCCAATACCTCCGCAGATACGTCCGGTTTTAGCATCTTTACGATTCTTAAGGAAATCCACCAATAACCCAGCCTATTGAAAGGGCGAATCGAAAATGAAAAGGAAATCCTCTAGCTCAAGGTCTGCCCGCATCACTCTCAGCGCCGTGCTTTTGTTAACTGGCATCGGCTTGCTTTGGGTCGTGCCGATTAGTGGCTCGTACGGAGCGAACGCCAAACGCAACGTCCAAACTAACGTTCGGCCAAAACCGGCATCGCATGTTCTCCCGGCCGCGCTGCCGAATACGGGCCCGACGCCTGCGAGCGGAACGGTCAACGCAAGCGGCTCGCAAACCGCCAGTTGGGACGGCACGACGGTCAGTCCGGGCGGTAATCAAAATACCGATACTACTTGCATGGACAACAGTTCGGTCCTCGGATGCGAGACATTTACGCTTACCGTTATTGGAACGCAGGCTGATTGGGCGGGAAAGAAGGTCCAGGTGCTTCTTACCTGGACAAGTATCGCGAATGAATACGACATTTGGATCCATAAAGGATCAAATGCGGGGCCGGTCGTCACGTCAGCGATTCAAGGCCCGGGACTTACGAACCAAGTAGCCTATATTGACGCTTCCAATCTACCGACGACCGGTGTTAACCCGACTACCGTTTTTACGGTCCACGTCGCCTACGACACGACTCCCGCTTCCGCCACGGATGAATATCACGGCGTTGCGGCGCCGGTTTCTACCGCCACCACCTCGATAACCGCGGCGCCCCAAGACACTGGTCCGACAATTGGTTTTGAAAACTTTGAAGCGCCCGGGACCCTTGTACCCGCGACCGCCCTTAGCTCTGGAGGAGTAACCGTGGAATATCTCGGCCGCGGCGCCGGCGAACCTTCGATCGGTGCAAACTGGGTTACTGGAGTAATTAATTTTCAGTCCGATCTTCAGACTGAGTTCGTCACTTTTAACGATAGTTGCAACCTAAATTCGCCAAAGGCCACGTGGGTCGATCGCCGGGCACCGACCTCCAACTTTATTGACTCAGATCCGCTTGGCTTCACTGACCACACAAGTAGTACAGCCAATCGCGTGTTTGCGTCCGAGCTAACGCTGCTTAGTCCCGACACGGTCAAGATATCGCACAGCGATGATGACGGCGTGACTTGGATCCCGGATCAATCGGGAGGAGTAGGTTCAGCCGTTGACCACCAAACAATCGGTGGCGGACCCTATCATGCGCCATTACCCGCAGTGGGCGCCGTTTATCCGCACGCAATTTACTATGCGTCGCAGGACGTTGCGGCGGCCCTCGCCGCTCGCAGCGATGATGGCGGCATAACTTACGGGCCTTCGGTTCCTATGTATAACGTGTCGCAATGTTTCCCAGGCCTGCATGGTCACGTGAAGGTCGCCCCTGACGGAACAGTGTACATTCCGGAAAAGTCTTGCGGGAATGATCCACTTCTAAATGGCGGAACCACTACTTTAATAGTCTCCACCGATAATGGAACGACTTGGACTCTTAAGCCAGTTACGAACGGTTCAGTTCCAAATACCCCTGCTACGGATGATCCCGCGGTAGGTATTGATGCCAACGGCACCGTCTATTGCCTATTTTCTCTTAACGGCACGACCGCCGCAGTAGGCATCTCGACCGACCAAGGCTCAACCTGGAAAAATATCTTCGATGTGGGCGCTGGACTTGGCCTAACGAATGTTGCATTCCCTGCTGCAATCGGGGGAGACGCTGGTCGCGCAGCAATCGCGTTCTACGCCTCGAAGGGTGGCAGCGGAGATTCCAACTTAATTGGATTCAACGGCGTCTGGCACCTTTATGTCTCCGAAACTTTTGATGGCGGCGATCATTGGACGACGACCGATATAACTCCCACTTTGCCGATGCAGCGGATGGGTCTTGTTCGTGGCCAAGGCGGAATGGCTCGCAACCTTCTGGATTTCTTTGATATTACGATCGATAAGGATGGACGCGTTCTGGTTGGTTACGTGAATGGTTGTTCCGGCGGCGATTGTTCTCAAGCGCCAGTCAACGCCGATGGCTCCACGACAGTTACCGGCAACACTTACAGCGCGACCGCATCCATCGTACGCCAATCGAGTGGCCGGCGGTTGTCCGGAGCGAATCCTAATCCGCAGGCCAATTCGGCGCCTGGAATGCCATTTGTTACCGAGCGACGTGTTGGCCCCGTTGTTCATCTCGCATGGAATGAGGCTGATCCGGGATATAACGGCGTTAACCAAATGATTACCGGTTATCAGATTTTTCGGGGAACGACGCCAGGTGGAGAGGGTGCATCGCCCATCGGCACGGTTGCTGGGAGCGTGACGAAACTGGACGACAGCACTGCGGTCGATCCCACCGTCACGTATTACTACAAAGTTATCGCGACCAATACGATCGGTTCGTCGTGCGCGAACAATGAGATCGCTGCGCCATATGTTGGCGATACTTGTTCCGCGATGATTATTCATCGGAATCTCCCGAGTCATCCGGAAGCTATTGGAGGTAGCGAGACTGGAGTTCCGGTTGGCCCAACGCCTACTCCCACTCCTACTCCTAGTGCGACGCCGGTGATACCAACACAGTATCTTATTGATTACATTGCAGTTGCTGAACCTCCTTCGAACCCAGGCAAGCTCCTCTTCCAAATGAAAGTGAGCGCTCTGAGTTCGGTACCGGCGGCTTCAAGATGGAGGATCGTCTGGAACTCAGTTGCCTCGCCGGTCGAACAATTTTATGTGGGAATGACGACCGACCAAAACAGCGCTGTCACGTTCGAGTATGGCACCGTTCAAATCGTTTCCCTACCGCCTGCCCCGGCCCCAGGCGTTATCGGGCTACCAACCGAGCTTCCCATCGGCGCTCCCGACTCCGGAAGTTTCAATGCGGATGGCACGATCACGATCTTAATCGACAAATCGAAAGTCGGAAATCCGCAGCCCGGGGACATTCTTGGCGCGATCAACGGGCGCACGCTCAACACCGGCGATACACCGCCCGAAACAACCCAGCGCTCAACTCAGTTAATCGACCACACGTTCATCAAAGGAGACACGGACAACGGTTTCCCGGCTGCCACCTACACAGTGACTGGCAATACCGCTTGTCCGGCAACCCCGATTGTGCCGATCAGCGCAGTTTCGCGTAAGACTCATGGAACAGCCGGCACTTTCGATATTGATCTACCGTTAATCGGTCAGCCCGGTGTTGAGGATCGAACCGGTCCCACAGCGGGAAATCATCAGGTGATTGTGACCTTCTCGGTGCCAGTGACGGTGCAAAATGTAACGGTGACTCCGGGACAGGGCGGAACCGCGTCTCTCGATTCGACGACTCCGTTCACGGTCAGCAATACTCAAGTAACTATCAATCTAACCAACGTCAGCAATGCTCAGCGGCTCACGATTAATCTTTTGAATGTAAGCGGCGGCGGTAACAGCGGGAACGTTTCGATACCAATGGGTGTGCTTCTAGGAGACGTGAACGGCAATGGTGTTGTGAGTAACGGGGACGTCAGTCTGGTCCAATCTCAGGTAGCGCAGCAAGTTGCTTTATCCAACTTCCGCGAGGATGTTAACGCCAACGGGACCTTGAGTAACGGAGACGTGAGTATTACCCAAACCCAGGTTGGACAGACCCTCCCCTAGGTCGAACACGTTTACATTGATCGCGCAGTGAGGCGCACAAATTGCGCCTGCGTGCGGCGTTCAGTAAGACCGTTATCCTCGAAGCGGACTAAGCTCCACAGAGGAAGGGAAAATTTCGGCGCCCTCATTCGATTCGTAACCGTCGTATCGCTTTGTCTAACTCGTCTTGTAACAAGAGCATCGACGCAATGTACTGTATCAATCGAGATTGAGTTCTAGTATGCAATTCCGGCCTAGCAGAGTCTTACGCCCTATACATCCGGTTCCTACATTATTTCCGAGTTAGGCAGATTTCTGAACCCGAAACGCGACATCGACCTTCATCTGTTCCGAAACCCCGTCGACACAAGCGCGCTTTTCTCTACGAGAAGCCAGCATGACCAATGGGCTGGCAGTACCGGCACCCCGGTGGCCGGGCCTTAGCCGGCAGAGATATACACAGTCAGCGGGGAAATGAGGCCGTGATTCATCCGCAAGATACGTCCGGCTTTTACCTCTTTTACGATTCCCAAGAAAACCGACCACAAATTAACCGATCCAATCAGCCTTCTGAAGGTTCGAACTGAAAATGAAAAGGAAATCTTCTAACTCAACCACCGCCCGCGCTGCTGTTGCTATGCTCTTCGTTATCAGCGGCTTTGCCCTGCTTTGCGCAACATCGTTTGTGGGCGCCGGAACACACAATAAGCCAATCTTTGCCCGGGGACCTGCACCTTCCTCACTACCGTCGACCGGCCCCAACCCCGCCTCTGGTTCGGTTGGGCCGGCTCCCGGGGGTCCGAGTTCTTCCTGGACGCAAGGCATGCCACAAAATCCGGGGCCCAATGTTAATTCGGAATCGAACTGCGTCGAAAATGTAACCTGCGAGACTTTCACTATTACTGTTACCGGCACACCGGCTAATTGGGCCGGCCAAAGAGTGCAGGTGCAATTGAACTGGCAGAACAGCGCTGACGAATACGACATTTATATTCACCAAGGCGCGAACACGAATACGAGCGGCATGGGAGCCAACACTGGCACACTTGTGACTTCGGCCGCCAACGGACCAGGTCTTACAAACCAAACCGCATTCATCGATGTCTCGCAATCGGGCACCGGAGTTTTCACGGTTCACATTGCCTCTGACCTTACTCCAGTACCGACTGACTCGTACACTGGCGCCGCGACGGCAGTACCTGAGACGCCCGCGCCGCCGCCGCCCGCGCCTCAGGATAACGGGCCGAAGATCGGTTATGAGAACTTTGAGGCTCCTGGCTTGTTGACCCAGGGCACGGCGTTAAGTTCCGGAGCAGTCACGGTCGAATACATGGGGCGCGGTGCGGGCGAACCGTCAATCGGCGTGAATTGGAATTCTACGTCCAGCTCAATTGGTGGAATGACCAACTTCCAATCGGACCTCGAGACTCTGTTCGTCTCGTGGGATGAATCGTGTTCGCCAACAATTCCGAAAGCGACTTGGGCAAACCGAAAAGCGCCCACTTCGCAATTTATCGACTCGGACCCAATTGGATTTACGGATCGGCAAACTGGCCGTGTGTTCGCGGGGGAATTAACACTCCTCTCCCCTGACACCACTAAGACTTCCTATAGTGATAATGACGGCGTGACCTGGGTGCCGAGTCAGGGAAGTGGTCTGGCTTCTGCAGTCGACCATGAAACCATCGGTGGCGGACCTTATCATGCGCCAATCCCAAGTCTCCCGACCCCCTACCCACACGCGGTTTATTATTGTTCGCAGGACATCGCAGCAGCGCTCTGCTCAAGAAGTGACGATGGCGGGTTAACTTTCGGGGCTTCCATTCCAATCTACAATCTAACAGCCTGCGGCGGATTGCATGGACACGTTAAAGTCGCTCCCGATGGAACTGTGTATGTTCCAAACAGGGCTTGCGGAACCAATTCAGCAGTTGTCGTCTCAACTGACAACGGCGTCACGTGGGCTGTGCGTCCCGTGCAAAATGGCTCTGTGACAAATACAGCGGCCAGTGACGATCCCGCAGTTGGCATTGATAACAATGGAGTCGTTTATTTTCTCGGTGCCCTCAACGGCACCGCCGCCATGGTCGCGACCTCATCCGACCAGGGCCAAACCTGGTCCCACATTTACGACGTTGGCACTGTTTATGGCGTCAACAACGTTGCATTCCCAGCCGCGGTCGCTGGAGATGCCGGTCGCGCGGCGGTAGCGTTCTACGCAGCAACCGGCGGAACTGGTGATTCGAGTGGCGACAACTTCACGGGGGTATGGCATTTGTACGTCGCACACACTTTCGATGGTGGCGCTCACTGGACGACAACCGATCTCACTCCACGGATGCCGATGCAACGCATGGGATTGTTGCGCGGCGGCGGCGGCCCGGTGGATCGGAACCTTCTCGATTTCTTCGACGTAACGATCGATCGCGACGGACGCGTTCAAGTCGGATACGTGAATGGCTGTTCAGGTGGTGCCTGCTCACAGGCACCGGTGAATCCGGACGGTTCCACCAGCGTGACGGGCAACGCTTACACGGCGACAGCGTCGATCGCGCGCCAATCGAGCGGACGTCGGCTGATCGCAGCCAATGACCCGACGAGTTCTACTTCCGTTCCAGGCATGCCGTTCATAACTGAAACGCGAATTGGAAACGTCGTTAAACTGGCTTGGAATGAAGCCGACAGCGGCAATTCCATGATCAATAACTATCAAATCCTTAGAAGCACTTCGCCGGGATCCGAAGTGCCGATCGCCACGATAGCTGGTAGCCAAACCGGAGGCACTTACACCGATACGACAGCAACCGATCCAAGCCAGACGTATTATTATAAAGTGGTAGCCACAAACAGCATCGGCTCTTCTTGTCCCAACAATGAAATCGCCGCGCCCTTCGTAGGTGACACCTGCTCAGGAGTAATCATTCACAGAAATCTGCCAACGCACCCCGAGAGCAGCGGCGGAACGGCAAGTCAGCCGCCACTTCCGCAATACTTGATTGACTACATCTCAGTCGGCGAACCGCCTTCGACGAACGAGCTTATGTTCAAGATGAAGGTCGGGAATTTGACCACCCTCCCGCCGAACAGCCGTTGGCGTCTCGACTGGGACTGGGTCGGCACAGCCGCGAACCCGCACACCGACGAGCAGTGGTTTGTTGGAATGACAACGGACCAAAACGGCAACGTCAGCTTCGAGTACGGCAGCCTCCAAACCCAGGCCATTCCGCCTGTCGTCGTCGGACTCATTGGAGTTCCAGTAGAAATTCCGCTCGGCGCAGCTGACGCCGGAAGTAACTTTAATCCCGACGGCACAATAACCATCTTCATCGACAAATCGAAGATTGGCAGTCCTCAACCCGGGGACTTGTTAGGCGCAGTTAATGGAAGAACATTCAACACCGGAGATAGTCCGCCTCAAACTTTGGAGCGTTCAACGCTGTTGATCGATCACACCTTCGTGAAGGGCAACACCGACAACAGTTATCCTGTCGCTACTTATACTGTGGTAGGCAACACGGTTTGCTCTTCGGGCGGCATTGAGCCGGTGAGCGCGGTTTCGCGCAAGACGCACGGAAGCGCCGGTGACTTCGACGTCGATCTTCCGCTGACCGGCCAACCTGGTATTGAGGATCGCATGGGCGCTACGCCCGGAAATCACACGGTCATCGTCACGTTTGCCTTCCCCGTTACGGTTAGCAGCGTGTCCGTCACACCCGGCATGGGTAAAGCAGCCTCGATCGCGCCGACCAACGGCTTCAGCGTTAATAACAGTCAGGTTACGGTAAATCTGACCAACGTGAGCAACGCCCAAACTCTCACGATCAATCTCATCGGCGTAACCGGCGCCGGCGGCAGCGGAAACGTTTCGATACCGATGAGCGTTCTTCTCGGAGATGTTAACGGCAATGGTGTTGTGAGTAACGGAGACGTGAGCCTGGTCCAATCTCAGGTAGCGCAGCAAGTTACTCCATCCAATTTCCGCGACGATGTTAACGCCAATGGGACCTTGAGTAACGGAGACGTGAGTATTACCCAAGCCCAGGTAGGACAGACCCTACCCTAGGTCGAACACGTTTACATTGATCGCGCATTGAGGCGACGCGCGGCGGCGGCGGGCTGCACGATCGACATCAATTTATCTCAGGTATCAGGAATCAGAACGGGCTTGGAAAAGGCATCCACAAACCGTGGTGAATCCGATTCTTGCCATCAAAAGGATGAACTCTGAACGCAATCGAGCATAACCATGAAAAAGAATCATTCTTCTGAAGCTGGTATCTTTAATCTACGCGTTTTCGTAGCTTTTGCTCTCTGTCTGGTTGGACTCGCTATGCTAACCTTCGCCGGCACGCCGCGAAGTACAAAGCTATTCGCCAAAACGGCAAAGATCTCGCCTCCCCAACTTGCTTCGACCGACGCACCACCACCGACCGCTAGTGGCCCGGGCATTCCCCGGTATTATACCTACTCGCCCGGACCGGGTTTCGGCGAGGCTGCCGGCGAACCTTCGATCGGTTTCAATCCGAGCAGCGGGAAGGTGATGTACATCGCTTCATTGCAGACTCTTCAAGCCACCCTCCCCGAGGACATTACGCCAAAGGGATCGGTTCCGGATGCGTGCGATGCGGTATGGCAAGATGTTTCCTTCACTACGACGAAGGTGCGTTCTGCCGATTCAATTCTATTCACAGACCCAGGTACCGGACGCACGTTTGTTTCGCAGTTGAACACGGTCACACAAACGAACCCAGTGCTGATCGGCCTGAACAGTTTGATGGCTTACACCGACGATGATGGCGCCACCTGGACCCCTGCGCAGATCAATCCTCCTGACGGCAGCAACGACCACGAAACTGTCGGAGCTGGACCGTATCCGGCGGCCTTGTCAGCGCTGGCCAATTCAGTCAACAAAGGTCACGCAGTATATTATTGCGGCCAGCAAAACGTCGGTGGTGAAGCGTTTTGTTCGCGGAGCGACGACGGCGGCTTGAACTTTGGGAAATCAATTCTCGTCTCGCAGGATGCAGTCAATAGTTGCGGTGCCGCAATCCACGGCCACGTCAAGGTCGCTCCGGACGGCACGGTTTATTTGCCCAATGGTCTGTGCAGCAACGGCGCGGCCGTCTTCGTTTCTACGAACGCTGGTGCCACATGGACTGAGCACACCATTCCCGGGAGTAGGCCGATGGCGCCGGCAATCTCACCGGCAACGTTCGATATCTCAGATCCATCGGTCGGTATCGCGAGTGATGGCACCGTTTACTTTGCCTGGACCGGATTGGTTCCAAACGGGAACTCGACCGACAACCATATCTGGGTAGCGGTGAGTCACGATCAGGGCGCGAGCTGGACCACACCTTTTGATCTTGGCGCTGCCATCGGTATTAACAACGCGGTCTTTGCCTCGGCTGTGGCCGGCGATCCGGATCGCGCGGCTGTCGCTTTCATCGGCACGACTCAAGGAGGCGACCACCAATCCTCGAGCTTTCAAGGCACGTGGTACGGTTTTGTCGCGCACACTTATGATAGCGGTCAAACTTGGACATTGGTCAACGCCACTCCTGATGGACCGGTGCAGCGGAACTCCTGCATTTGGAACAGCGGCGGAAACAATACCTGCCGAAATCTGCTCGACTTCAATGACGTGACCATGGACGACAGGGGCCGGGTGCTTTTTGCTTACGCCGACGGCTGCGTCGACCAATGTAAGACTGGAGCGGCTCCAAATAGTTATGCCTCAAAAGCGACCATCGCTCGTCAATCAGGCGGCAAAGGGTTGCTCGCGCAATTTGATATGCTCGAGCCCACTGTCCCGCGCCGGGCATGTCTCTCTGGTCGGCGCGACGACATAGCTTCTCACCTTACTTGGATTGCGCCAGACAATGGCGGTAACGACATCACCGCCTATTATATTTACCGCGGTACTTCGTCTGGAAATGAAAGCACTTTCGTCGCGCAGGTCACGGGTACCACTACTAGTTTCGATGATCTTAGTGCCGACGTTAATGTTACGACTTATTATTACGAGATTGTCGCCGCCAATGGCTCGGGGTCGGGTCCATTAAGCAATGAAGTCGCGCTGACCGTGGGCCCTCGGCTGGACATTAGCGGGGCATGCAGCACGCCCGGTGTCACAACTATTGTCGATCCCGCCGGCGATGAGACTGACGCGCAGCCGGCCCACGATATCACGTCGGTTTCGATGGCGGAACCGGAAACTGATATAACGACGGGCGTGTCCAGCAACGTCGTCTTTACCATTAAAGTCGCTTCATTTACGGATGCGCTTGGTAACTTCACCATTGCGCCCGGCTTCCGCTGGTCGATTCGTTTCGGCGTTATTCATAACGGAGTTCTTTTACCGGCACCGCCGTCTGGAATCCCGGGCGATACTTCAACGACAGATTATTATGTGGCGATGGCCTCCAACGGGATGGGTCCGTCCACTACCCCAGGCATGCCCAGCTTTGAGTGGGGCGTTACCAGTACGCCGAACAATACTGCGCGCGTATTTACGCCTAAAGGTAACCTCGATCTCTCCAGCAATGCGACAGCCAATGGAACGATCACTTTGGTCGTGCCGAAGTCTATCATCCAAAACCCAGGTCCCGGCGATAGCATTGCCATTACGCTCGCCAGCGTCCGTGGCGACCTGCCGACCGGCACTAATGACACAATTTTTGACCAGACCGGCCCCGGCACCTACACCTTGCGAGCGCTTAATTTCTGCTTCTCTGACTTGCCACCTCTGGCCGTTCTAACGGCTAATGTCTCGGATGGCATCGTGCCTTTAATCGTCAATTTCGACGCCAGTGGTTCGTCTGACCCTAATCCCCCGTCAGTCGACACGATAGCCAGCTACACGTTCAACTTCGGCGATGGCGGTGGTGATGTGACCCAGTCCGGCCCCACAATTACGCATACATTTAACACGGAAGGCGAGTACACTGTGCGGCTGGTAGTGACTAATTCGCGTGGCAACGTCAGTTCCAACGTGGCCACATTCAACGTTGATGTCGAGCGCGTCTTGGCACTGACCAGTATCGCATCGAGAATGACTCACGGCAGTGCCGGAACATTCGACGTCGATCTGCCGCTCACTGGCACCGCTGGAATTGAATGTCGCGCGCCCGGACCGAATAACTCGTTCAATTTGGTTTACAGTTTCAACAAGGCCGTGAGCACTGCAGGAACAGCCAGTAAGACCCAAGGCACTGGGACTGCGGGGCAAACTACTCTTGGCCAGACCACGAACGAGGTGATTGTGCCTGTGACGGGTGTTACCAATGCCCAACATTTCATTGCACAGCTCAATGGTATTCAGGACAGTGCCGGTAGCCCCACTTTGAATGGTCTCAGTGGCCGGCTGGACGTGCTCTTGGGGGACGTTAACGGCAATGGTGTTGTGAGTAACGGAGACGTGAGCCTGATCCAATCTCAGGTAGCGCAGCAAGTTACTTTATCTAACTTTCGCGACGATGTTAACGCCAATGGGACCTTGAGTAACGGCGACGTGAGTATTACGCAAGCCCAGGTAGGACAGACCCTACCCTAGGTCGGAAACGTTTACGTTGATCTCGCATTGAGGCGCACAAATTGGCGCCTGCATGCGGCGTTCCATAAGACGTTTTATCCCTCGAAGCGGACTAACCCCCCGCACAGGACGGGAAAATTTCGGCGTAGATGCTGCCAAGTTGTGGGCCAATCCGATTTGCAGGGCTCTTACCCCTTAGGGGCGTGCCGACACGCGCTGGGCCCGAAAGATCATGGAAAAAGGCAGCGCCTTACGTCCACTTTCACGTTGAAAACCGTAGCTTCCAAAAAAATACCCTAATCATCTGCGTTTAGATTATCTTTCGCCACGATACGTCCAGCGCTTGGAATTCTACGATTTAACAGTGACTCGGAGAGCCTCTTGTGCCGAGTAAAATAAAGGAATCCCGGTCATGCAAAAAAAATCGAGCTCACAATCTGGTATTTTTAACATCCGCATCGTAATTACCATCGCGCTTTGTTCGATAGGCGCATCACTCGGGTTCCTCAGCTTTGCGTCCACGCCGTCGAGCGGGACACTGACTGACGTGTCTGGTCCAATCTCTTACATGGCCGGCCCTTTCTTCCAACCCAATCAGTCACCACTCGGTTTGGGCCAACTTGATACCGGCCCCCGCTGCGACACCGCAGATCCTTGCGACACCTACACGCTGACGGTGACGCTGCCCAGCGGTTATGCGGCCGCGCATCCGAACGCCGCTATTAAGGCAACGATGTTCTGGAACGACACCGGCACCGGCCAATCGAACTATGACCTTTATATTTTCAATGGTATCAACCCAACGGTTGACGGAAATCATCCGGCCGATCACCAATCGGTCAGCAACAGCAATCCTGAAGTCGCCATCATCAATCCGGTGATAGATGGTACTGCCCAGTACACCTTCGAAATCGTGCCAAATCAGCCGACGGGCGAAACGGTCCAGGTACGAATAGAGTTGCTTCCCGGTGCGGCGGGGATTTTCCCCGGCTTTGGAGGTGCGGACCCAACTACCCCTGGCGTTCCGCGCTACCAGATCTTTGTCGCTCCCTCGCCCGATGCCGATGTCGGCAACGGCGAATTCAACATTGGTTTCAATCCCCATACTCATCGGATCATGACGATGAACTCTGGGCCGGTCTGGCGGATTACTCCGCCGGAGATTCAGACTCCGGCTCTGCCAGAATGCTGCGAGGGCCTTTGGGAAAACAAGTCCTCCACGGTCGCTAACATTGGCCTGGATCCTATCTTGTGGACCGACCAAAAGACCGGACGCACGTTCGTTTCCAACTCGACCGTCGGAGCGAACGCTGTTTACGCGTACACCGATAGCGATGGCGATGTTACTCAAACTGCTCCCACCGGCTGGACTCCCTTTGGAATTGCGGCCCCGAATGGTGGCGCTGACCACGAGACAATCGGCTCCGGACCGTATCCTTCTCCTCTCAATATTGCCCTAACGACGCCGCAGAACCAAGGGGAAGCGGTGTATTACTGCTCACAGGATATTGTCGGCCCAGCTGCTTGCTATCGTAGTGATACCCTCGGCACCAGTTTCGGGCCGTCTACGCTTGCCTATAATGGCCAGGGTACGAGCGTCCCCGGTGGAACGTGCGGCGGCCTTCACGGTCACATTCATGTCGCGCCAGACGGAACCGCCTGGTTGCCGGTTAATCAATGCCACGGTTTGCAAGGTGGCGTATTCAGCACTGACGGTGGCACGACTTGGAATACTTTCACCATCCCGAATGCTATTTCTCAGGAACAAGGGGCCGATCCTTCCATCGCTATCGACGCCGATAGCACCATCTATTATGCCTACGTTAACAGTGAGCCTATAGCTCAGGGCAATCCGCCGGAAGGTCACGCTCGCGTGGTAGTTGGTCATCGAGTGGGCACTACGGTTAACTGGACAAACTACGTCGACCTCGGAGCTACTCACGGAGTTGTGAATGCCGCTGAGATCGAGGCGGTAGGCGGCAGTTCGGGCCGAGCAGCGGTAGGCTTCCTTGGCACCAACGTGAATGGCGACTATCAGGCCAATACCTTTCCAGGCAAATGGTACGCTTTCATCGCTACTACTTATGATGGCGGCGCAAATTGGACGACGGTTAACGCTACCCCTAACGATCCCGTGCAAAACATGACCGGCATCTGGCAACAGGGCGGTGGTGCAAAAGATCGCAACCTGCTAGACTTCAACGAAATCACGATCGATGACAAAGGCCGCGTCCTTTACGGCTACAGCGACGGCTGCGTCACTCCGGAGTGCATCGCCGGCGCTGCACCGAATGATTTTGTTGCCAATATGCGCGTGGCTCGCCAGAGCGGCGGCAAAACTTTGCTCGCCAGCTATGATGGTAACACTGATACGACAACCGCGCTGGCGCCGAAACCACCATGCCTCTCAGGAATTCGGGATACCACCGCTTCGCATTTGACTTGGAAGGTCCCGGATAACGGCGGCTCCCCAATTGTAAACTATCTCATCTTCCGAAGCACGACTTCTGGTAACGAAGTGCAAATTGGCCAGACCGGAATTGCGAAGAATAGCTTCGACGATACGTCTGCTGACCCAAACGTGGCGGATTACTTTTACAAGGTGAAGGCCGTCAACTCGTCGGGCACACCGGTCGGCAACTTCAGTAATGAAATCGATCTGCCGATTAGCGCGAACTTACTCGAAACGCCTTGCTCACTGCCGGGACTAACTATTCTGCAGGATGGATCGAATGACGAGCTTGACATGGTGCCAGCGCATGATGTGCAAAAGCTCTCGATTGGGGAACCGTTTGCCTTCGCGTCAGACAAGGTTGTTTTCACCCTGAAAATGCAGAGCCTCTCAAATCCTCTTCCGGCAGAGACAGAATGGCCAATCAAGTTCGATGCGCCTGATGGAAACAATTACACGGTGCAAATGACGACCGAGGCAGCTGATGGAGCTACCGCAGCCACGCCGCTGTTCCAGGTTTTCAAGACGGGGTCTTTGCCGCCGCTGACGGCCGCTGACCCGGCAAGTAACTTCACACCGGATGGAACAATCACTATCGTCGTGCCGCGAAGCGCGATTGGAAATCCCATCGTTGGGTCGAAGTTAAAAAACTTCCTTGTCCGGATTACCGTCGGGGCAAACATCACGCCAGACAACATGCCGAACAACCTTACGCCGGCAGGCGCCTACAACATCGTAGGCAACGCGTTCTGCGCACCGAACATCGCGCCACTGGCGAACCTTGTAGCTCATCCTCATGGGCAACCGACGGCTCCTCCAACTGGCGATCCGCCGATCACCATCGACTTCGATGGCTCGGGTTCATCCGATTCCGACGATACGGTGGCTTCCTACACGTTCGACTTCGGTGATGGCTCAGCGCCGGTTACCCAGTCGAGCCCTACAATCTCGCATACCTACACTACCAACGGTGATTTCGGCGCGTCCCTGAAGGTAACCGACTCGCGCGGCAAGATCAGCAGCAACACCGCGCTGGTTGATATTGGTGTCGAGTTGCCACTCGACCGCGTGGTGTCCGATAAAATACACGGCTCGCAAGGACCGTTCGACGTCGTACTCTATGACCTCAGCGTTCATCCAGATGGGACTGGCGACATTGAATGCCGCACCGAAGGAACCGGCTATACGATCATCTATACCTTCGGCTCTCAATACACTGTCACCGGGCAAGCCACCAGCACCCCTACCGTCACCAATGGTGCGACTGTCGCCAGTCACGGACCTGGCCCTAACGCCAATCAATACCAAGTGAGCTTGACCGGAGTTGCGAACGCCCAGTTCCACTTCATCACGTTGAATGGTGTGCCGGTTCATGACAGTACAACCGGCAGTCCCAACGGCGGCAATGCCACGCTCAACAACGCCGGCGTGCAGCTCGGCTTGCTGGTTGGAGATGTAAACGGCAATAAAGTAGTCAGTAATGGCGACGTGAGCCTGGTCCAATCTCAGGTAGCGCAGCAAGTTACTTTATCTAACTTCCGCGACGATGTTAACGCCAATGGGACCTTGAGTAACGGCGACGTGAGTATTACGCAAGCCCAGGTAGGACAGACCCTACCCTAGGTCGAATACGTTTACATTGATCTCGCATTGGCGCCAAATTGGCGCCCTCAGAAACTGGCCATCTCGCACCGGGTCTCATACGAGTCCACTAACGAGGGCCAGCTCGGCCGCACAAAAATGTCGCAGAAAAAGTGGCCTCACCTGCGTCCGGATCCAATCCGAAAACCGAATCGGAACAATAGCAATCTTACCATTCACCTAAAAATGAAGGCCACCCCATGAATACAAAATCACGCTGGTTCATTTCCATTGTCGCCATCGGACTCTTTACAGTTGCCGGCCTGTTCTTATCGAACGCTTTTGGTCGGCAGCACCATGTTTCATCACCCGCAGCAGCTGCGACAGCCACCGTAAAAGCCGCAACGCTGGCACCAGCAAGTCCAATTTATACTACGGGCAGCTTCACGTTTTCGACGCCGTTTCCATTGATCCACCCACCAATCCCTGCCACGCCAGGCGTGAGCCTGAAGGATCAGGATACCGAGCCCGAGATCAAAGTGGATCTTTACGGAACGGTCTATGTCACCGCGATTCACGGAGTGCCGGGCGGAGTCGATCTTTGGAAATCAACTGACAAGGGCGCGACGTTTGCCTACTTGGGCGAACCCGACGGGGCCCAAGACAGATGCGACGTAACGGGAACGAACCCGTGCGTTGGAGGTGTCGGCGGCGGAGACGATTCGCTGGATCTGTCGAGCGGCGGTTACCTGTATTTGGCAAGCCTCTATCTGGCAAATACTACGGTGTCAGCCTCCATGGACGGTGGAATTGGAGGGGCGGTGCCAGGACAGGCGTGGACGGTGAATCCTGCCTCGGCTGGCATTCCGGTCAACGACCGGCAATGGATTGCTGCATACGGCCCGCAGACCGTTTACATGACTTTCGATCAGGCTCCCGTAAACACGACAATCTGGTTCACGAAATCTACCGATGCCGGAAAAACATGGGCTGCGCCGTCAATGCTGATACCTCTTCAAACCCTTTCTCGTGAAAACAACGTCGCGGTCGATCAATATAACGGAAACATTTATACCACCTACACACCGAGCGGCAGTCCTAATCAACTCAATCTAATCAAATCTACGGACGGCGGCGCGACATTTACTATCATAGCCGCCTACACCGGTCCGATGGGCACTTGTCTTGAGAACACGTTCCCGATCACCGCGGTAGACCGAGGGGGCAATGTTCACGTCGTATTCACCCAGTCGAACGGTTGTACTTCGCGAACAAATGCGCATGTCTACCTCATCAGTTCACCGGACGCCGGCGCGACGTGGACCAGCCCGCTGAGGATCGACAGCGGTCCGGGAAACAACAGCACGGTCATGCCTTGGATTGCCGCCGGCAGCCCAGGTACTGTCGATGTCACTTGGTATGGATCAACGATGACCTCTCCGGACAACACGCCGGCGGACCCCAGCCAGTATTGGAATGTCTACTTCGCGCAGGTGACGAATGCGCTCACTGCCTCCCCAACCATAGCACAGTCGCAGGTGGTCGCGGCCGTTCATAATCTTCCGATTTGTTCCCGAGGCGGGAACTGCTCGGGAAATACGCGTGATCTCGCTGAGTACTACACGATGACAATCGATCGCGATGGAAACGCAAACATCGCTTACGTAGACGAGCTTGATTACTGCGCGCAGTTCCCTGCCACAAACTGCTTCGCCCATACCTACTACACCAAACAGACCAGCGGCATTAGCGCATACAATCCGCCAGCACCACCTCAGCCGGCGACATTCGCAATGAACTTGGTGATGCCGAATTCCAGTGGAACAGCGGAGCCCAATTCTTGGGCCGATTCGCATAACTGTATCCTGGGCGGTTCAATCGGTGGACCAATTGACTTCATCTCGAAAGACGCCGGGCTCAGTTTCACTGAGCACGCGGTCGTGGTTGGTACCGGGTTGCATGGTGGCGACTTTGACATCAAGACCATTCCGAACGCCGACGGTTCGCGACCTGATCAGATTTACACTGCCGATCTCGGTGTCAGCACTGTTCACATCGGCAAATCAACTGACGGCGGGAACACCTATTTCCAGCCGGGTATGAACGGCGCTGCTGGCGAAGTCCAAGTTTCCTCCGACCGGATGTGGCTCTGGGGCGATCGATCAGTTCCAACCGCAACAGATCAGACGATCTATATAATGGACCATGAGTTTACAACGGAGGACATCCGTTTTGCGGCTTTAACCAATGACGTTGCGTGGTCACCGTTCGCAACCGGAACAACTAGCCCTGAGCTGATCCTGCCACCGACTTCGACTTTGCCAAACACCAATCCCGGCCCGGTATTTGTTAATCCCACAAACCATAACGTGCATGGCATCTTTGCCGCCTCCACGACGACGACGAACACAACGGCGCCGCCGTTCGGCAAAGAGCCTAATATCTGGGAGGCAGTAGGAGCGCCTCCGACTGCAGCGGGATTACCACCTGGTCCGTTTACTGATTACCCGGTATTCAAAGGTCTGATTGATTCGCCGACACAAGCGCCATCGCCTGCTCCCAGCATTCCACCCGGCGTGCTCACTTACGGCAACCATGCTGCCAATATATTTCCTTCTGGCGGCACTGATAAGGCGGGCAACATCTACGTCGTTTGGTCGACAAACAGCGCGCGACTAAACACCGTTCAGGGCAATGGCAGTCCTTCGACTACCTTCGATATCTGGCTGGCCGCGTCCCATGATGGTGGCCAAAATTTCTATGGGCCATGGAAAGTTTCATCAGGTAGTGGCACCGCTGTGTTCCCCTGGATCGCTGCCGGCGACGCCGGACGTATTGATATTACCTGGTATCAATCTGCCACTGTGGCCCCGCCTTTAGTGGCCGATCCAGCCAATCCCGGCGCATTATCAGGTGGACCGAACAATATGCCTCCTACCGCGTCGTGGAACGTAATGTTCGCCCAGTCGTTGAACGCCAACAGTCGCGAGCCGGTATTCACGATCAGCCAGGCCAGCGATCACATCATCCACACTGGCTCAATCAGTAACGGCGGCACCTTTGGGTCCTCTGATCGATCATTACTCGACTTCTTCTCGGTCTCAGTTGGTCCCGATGGGCTGAGCAACATCTTCTGTGCAGACAACGATTCTGCAGGTGCCGGCACCACGCACATTAACTACATGAGGCAAGCCAGCGGACCGCTGGCGGTAAACAACCCTAGCGCCGTAACCTGTCTGCCAATCCCGCCATTGGCCAGCGTTGTGTCTCGCATGACCCACGGCAATTCAGGAACATTCGATGTTAACTTCCCGCTGCCGCCGAATTCTTCGCCGCGGGGTATTGAATGCCGAACCGGTGTCAACGGTGTCAGCGGCAACTATTCGGTCGTATTTACCTTTGTGAATAACCTCACAAGTGTCGCCGGAGCCACTATCACGGCACATAACCCTGCGAACGGAACCGGTGCGGTCATGAATACTTTCCTAGGCCCGGGCGCCAATCAATGCACCGTTGACCTCACGAATGTGAGCACCGGACAATATCTCACGATTACGCTAAATAATGTCACGGACATGGCGGGCAACGCCGGTAACGTAGTGAGTCCGCAGCTCGGGGTTTTGGTCGGCGATGTAAATGCCAATGGTGTTGTGAGTAATGGCGACGTGAGCTTAATCCAAGCTCAAGTAGCCCAAACAGTCACTTCCTCCAACTTCCGCGACGATGTTAACGCCAATGGGACCTTGAGTAACGGCGACGTGAGTATTACCCAAGCCCAGGTAGGACAGACTCTACCCTAGGTCGAACACGTTTACATTGATCGCGCATTGAGGCGCACAAATTGGCGCCTGCCGGCATCGTTCAATAGGACTTTTATCCCTCCAAGCGGACTAACCCCCGCAGAGGGCGGGAAATTTCAGCACAGATGCTGTCAAATTGTGGGGCTTATCCGATTTGCAGGGCTCTTACCCCTTAGGGGCGTGCCGGGCACGCGCTCGCTGGCCCGGAACAATCTCGGAAAAGAGCGTCCCACCCACGTCCATTTCCCTCCCGAAAACCGAAGCGAACGATAACCACTCAGCTAATGAGCAAAATCGGAACACTATTATGAAGAAGAATCGTAACTCCACCTCCGGCTTTCTCGCACCGCGATTCGTCATCGCCTTCGTTCTTTGTTCGCTAGGGATGTCGATGGTTGTTTTCGCAATCGCAGGGCCAGCTCCTAAGAACGCTCTCGGTAGCAAAGCGCCTCCTGTCACTCAAGGTAATGTTGACGCTGTAACGCCGACTGTTTCAAAGGCCCTGCGGGATCTCCCCACGACCACCCAGCTTACAACGGTGCAGACCGAGATTGGCGATACTGAGCGCCAGCTCGTCGGAAGACAGCTCCAGAATCCGGCAACGCACGACCCGGTGGTGCAAACATCTGCTCCGACTGCTGGCATGCCGCCTGTCGGCGTTTCCTTTGAAGGCATGAATATCTCCCAAGGTTGCGGCGGCTGTTTACCTCCGGACACAGACGGCGCGGTCGGTCCAAACCATTATGTGCAGATGGTGAATACTCAATTGGCAGTCTTCAACAAACAGACCGGCGCGATGATCAGCGGTCCGACAGCGATCGAGGCGCTCTGGCCAGGCAACACGGAGTGCGGGCAGCGAGACGATGGCGATCCGATCGTTCTTTACGATCAACTTTCTGATCGCTGGGTGATCAGCCAATTTACTTCCAGCGCCGCGCCTAACTACGCCGAATGTATCGCCGTTTCGACCAGCGGTGATCCGAGCGGAACCTACTACGCATACGAATTCGATCAGAGTACGAGCGTTTTTAACGACTATCCCAAACTGGCTGTCTGGCCGGATGCTTACTATATGACGAGTAACGAATTTCCCAGCGGCCAGGAGACCAACTCCGGCGCCGGCGCCTTTGCCTTTGAGCGCGCGAAAATGCTCGCCGGGCAGCCAGCGCGTTTCATTTGGTTTGATGAATCAGCCATCGCCGTCGGTGCGGTGTATGTCCCAGGTGGCCAGAATCCGACTAACTTCGATGGGAAAGTTCCGCCGCCGGCTGGGATGCCAAACTATATTGTCGAAGTAGATGCCCAAGGAAGCACGCCAACGACGACCGACACCACCGCGGTCCTGGCAATGTTTAAATTTCACGTCGATTGGAACAATCCTGCAAACTCGACATTCGGGACGGGCTCAGGAACTCCGGTTCCGGTCGGCGGCGGTTTGTACACCGCTAGCGGCGGTCACCCAGACTTTGAGGTCCCAATCGCGGACTTTGTTCCCGCCCAATGCGTTTACGGAGAAGGCCCGAATTGTGTTCCGGAAAAAGTTGTGCCCGGAGTTCATACTGCGACTCTCGATACCCTCGGTGACCGGACTATGTTTCGGGTTACGTATCGGAACTTCGGCGACCACGAATCGATGGTTGTGCATCATACAGTCGTCACTGCAGCCGACGTGATGACCGGTCTAAGCCGCACAGGTCTGCGTTGGTACGAAGTGCGAAATCTCAGCACGACACCGAGCATTTATCAGCAGAGCACATTCGCGCCGCTTGATCCGACAAATCCCCTCTGGCGGTGGATGGGTAGCGCCGCGATGGACCACGTCGGCGACATAGCGATTGGCTACAGCGCGAGTGGACCAAATTATTTTCCGTCAATCCATTATGCGGGGCGACTCGCGACGGACCCATTGAACGATCTCACCCAGGGCGAATCGGTCCTGTTCGCCGGACTCGGCATTCAAGGCTTTCCGCTCAATCGCTGGGGCGACTATAGCGATCTCACGGTTGATCCGAATGATGACTGTACTTTCTGGTACACTCAGGAATATCTGCCAGCCAACGGCACCACTGATCTTTTACCGGTCAACTGGCATACCCGCGTCGGCACTTTCAAGTTCCCCCAATGCTCAGTAAGCGTGCCGCCATTAGTTAGCATGTCATCAATTAAGGTCCATGGCAGCGCGGGCCCGTTTGCTGTTAATCTTCCACTTACGGCACCATTCGGCATCGAACCTCGCGGCGGCGGAACCAACGGCCAATTCGTGATCGATTTCCATTTCGTTAATCCAGTGTTGTCTTGCGGCGCAGCAACAAGCAGCAATGGAACAGCGTCGAACGATCCTGCCAGTGGGGGCAACGATTGCCTTGTCGATCTCACCGGGATTCCAAACGCGCAATATACGACGGTCACTCTGAACGGCGTAGTCGATAGTCAGGGCAATCAGGGAAATGTTCCCGGCACGTTTGGCGTGTTGTTAGGCGATGTGAACGGCAATGGCGTAGTTAGTAATGGCGACGTGAGCTTAGTCCAAGCGCAAGTAGCCCAAACAGTCACTTCCTCCAACTTCCGAGAGGATGTGAATACAAACGGAACTATAAGTAACGGAGACGTCAGCATTACCCAAGCGCAAGTGGGAACAACACTGCCTTAAGCCAAAACCGTCAGATTGATCGCGCACAGAGCAAGTCAGTTTGCCTTAAAATTCATCGTCTCTCTGTGAGACGACATCCAACACTCAGTAGGAGCCCGCCGCAGCGGGCGCCTGTATGAAAGGATTTTCCCACCCTGGAGCGAGGCATCCGGAGACGCCGGGAATTACGATTCTTAATCTTCGAATCACGACTGGAACTCAATCATACTATGCAAAGATATCATATCGTTTGCGCCGCTTTCATTTGCGCCACGTCCATCTCTCTCTCCGCCAAACCTGTTCCGGAAAATCTCGGTAACGGCTTGAACAAAATCGTGGAAAGCAATTTGATCCTGAAGGGGGTGATTGCGCCGCCGCCCGCAGATCCCGCCGCCAAGCCAAACGGCAGCGTAATTGTCGCCGGCAAAAACGTTACAACTTACGACGGCTATGCGACTCGCCCGGCTGCGAACTATGCCCGTCACGCAATTACCAATCCGGTATCAAAGAATTACATGGTCGACATCGTCTTGAGCGGCACAATTCCATTCACCGATGTTCAGAATGCCCTGACAACAAAGTTTAATTCGCTGCAGATTACGGCCGTTGACGCCAAATATCGCGGAGTCGGAGTCATTGAAGGTTACGTTTCCATCGAGGACGTGGTCGCGTTATCGGAAACCGATGGTGTTCGTTCGGTTCACCTCGCACTCAAACCCTATCACAGCCGACATCTCACAGGTCAGCGCTCGCAGGCAGCACCCGCCGTCGCCGCCCCGCTCGGTCTGATCGGCACAACATTTGATCAAGGAGTTACCCAACATCGCGTCGACAAGATCAATCAGATCTACAATCCGAGCGCGCCGGTGAACTGGGACGGCACCGGAATGACGATCGGCTGTATTTCGGACAGTTTCAACACCAGCGGCACTGGGAGTGCCGCAACCGACGTCGGAACCAAAGATCTGCCAGGGCCAGGTAACAATATCAACTCGCAGCCGGTTGTAGTGTTACAAGATTTCCCCGGTGGCACTGACGAAGGTCGCGGAATGTGCCAGATCGCTTACAAGATGGCGCCGCGAGCGCGAATTGGCTTCGCCACCGCCGACAACGGAGAAGTTGGTTTTGCTAACAACATTCGGGCGCTGGCCGGATTGCCGGGCTTCACTTACCCGGCCGCAACGCAGCAAGGCTTTAAGGCAGACGCGATCTGCGACGATGTCGGATATTTCGATGAGCCATATTTTCAAACAGGCATAGTCGGGGAAGGCATCGACGACGTTTACGCAGCCGGCGTGTCCTACTTTTCTTCAGCCGGCAACGATATCGGGATCAATGGTTACGATTCCGATCTCCGAATTGTTCCGAACGGCACCGGGTTAACAATGCTCACCAACACGGCGCTGAAAAACACGAACATTAACTTGGCCAACGTGCCGACCAATTTGTATGCGGGCGGCTTCCACAATTTCGAGCCCAGCGGCGACCCAAATAAACAGGACGTCGCTCAGACCGTGAACGTCCCGAGTGAGGCAGTCCTCGCTCAGTTTGTTTTGCTCGATTACTTCCTCATTTTCCAGTGGGATGACCCGTACGACAGCAGTACTCCGACGCTGAATCAGCCGCCGATCTGGAGCAGTTCAGGGTCAGTCGATGGCGTAACCACGACCTCAGTGACATTCAACGCCTCGAGCACGCCACCATTGCCGCCTTTCACTGCTGGTCAGGAGTATGTCCTTACCGAACACGCGACCAGTGGAAATTTCGATGCTGTTATCGACATCATCGATCCTAGCGGCAACACGATTGTCCACCAGGACACCGGTGTAGATGAAACCGTCTATTTCTTTCCGCAAGTGACCGGTCAATACCAGGTCAAAGTCTCGGCTTTTTCTTCCGGACCGGGAATGAGTACGAGCGGCTCGTTCAGCATCGTTCTAAATACCGCAAACGGTCAGCAACTCGTGACCACCGACCTCAATCTTTTGGTTTTCGACATGGCCGGCAATTACGTGTCCAGCAAGTCATTAACTTCTAATAATCTCGCCAGCAACCGACCCATAGACCTCGAAGCGATCATGGGTGACAACTCTACTCAGTTGCAGTTCGTCATCGCCCGGAGCAACATCCCGACGGCAGCACACCCGGCGACGCACGTGCGTTGGGTGATGCCAGGAAACGGCATTCCGAACCTCGGGCCTAACGAATACTTCACCTACGGCTCACCCACCACGGGTGGCCACGCGATCGCCGCCGGCTGCAACGGCACTGCCGCCTATTCCGTGTTTCGTCCGAGCATTCCGGAATACTTTACCTCTCCAGGGCCGGCCACGATTTACTTCGACGACAACAACAATCGCCTCACTCCGCCACTGGTTAGACAACAACCATCGGTGGCGGCGGCGGACGGAGGTAATACCTCCTTCTTCGGCGGCGATTCTAGCAGCGACATCGATACCAATCCTAATTTCTTCGGAACGAGCGCGGCGGGTCCGCACGCAGCCGCCATCGCCGCCCTTGTCTTACAAGCGCACGGCGGGCCCGGCACCGTCACACCGGCGCAAATGACAACCATCCTGCATAACACCGCGTTCCCGCACGATCTCGATCCGCTGACCGCCACCGGCACTGCCACAACAACAAGCGGCGGAACCGTCACGGTCACGATCCACAGCGACAATGAAGCAAACGGCGGCGTCTTAAGTGGTGAAGAGATTGTTCCGCCGCCGACCAATTTAGGGCCAAGCGGCACCGGAGAAAACGATCCGAACTCAATTACCGTCAGCTATGTCGGAGCCGGAAACGTCACGGCCCTGACCTTCAATCCTAACGGCCTTGCCACCGAAGGCGGGAACGTAACCGGCGGCAACAACGGCGTCGACGCAACGAACACTTATTTCAGCAATGTCTTTCCGGGCGTTGCATTTCTTCCAAGCAGTGTGCCGTTCACAGTTGGAACCAGTTTGCCAAACAGCCTGGCGGTGACGGATGTGATCGCCACGCCTAGCAACATGGCACCAGCGCCATCCAATCCTGGATCGGCGTTTTGGACTTTGGGACTGCAATTCCCTACGGCAAACTTCACCAGCGGCAAGGCCTTGCACTTCACCATCGGACGTGGCGAACAACACTCCTCAGAGGTTCAGGACCCGAATACCGGCATGGCAAACAACGGCGCCACCATAGACGATGCTACCGGCGATATCTGGGGCGGTGGGGTTCTCATTCCAGAAGGTACGATCACCACCAACGGGATGAAGTTCAGTGGAACCGTCAGCGACGGATCTACTTTCAGCGGCGCGATAGTCAATCAAATCGGCCACGGCTATAGCCCGCTTGACGGTTACGGCTTCATTAATGCCGAAGCAGCAGTTAATGCCGCTCTTCCCGCCGTGCAACTAAATGGCGTGGTGTCGACAAAGGTGCACGGCAGCGCTGGCACTTTCAACATCAACTTGCCGCTCACTGGAGATCCGGGCATCGAGTGTCGCAGCGGCGGTGCCAGTAACACTTACACGTTGGTGTTCACTTTCGCGAATCCCCTAACGAGTGTAAGCAGCGCCTCAGTCAGCTCTGGAACCGGCTCCGTGGTAAGTAGCTCGATAGGTACCGACCCGCACGAATACATTGTCAACCTTACCGGCGTAACAACCGCGCAAAGAATCACCGTAACTCTTGCGAATCTTAACGACAACGCGGGAGACTTTAGTGCATCAGTATCAGCCACGATGGGCGTTCTGGTTGGCGACGTGAACGCAAATAAAGTAGTCAGTAATGGCGACGTGAGCTTAGTCCAAGCGCAAGTAGCCCAAACAGTCACTTCCTCCAACTTCCGCGAGGACGTGAATGCGAACGGAACTATAAGCAACGGAGACGTTAGTATTACCCAAGCGCAGGTTGGAACAACGCTTCCCTAGGCAAAAAAT
>DATMOU010000041.1:0-11536 GCA_035568035.1 Chthoniobacterales bacterium
TTTTGCTTTCGAAACGCGTCGCCGATGACTTGGAACATTATCCGCGTTGGCAGCCGCTATTGCGTGACCTCGGCGAATGCGAAGTAAAGCACGGTCACAAGGTATCTCTTGTTAATTTGCACGACGATGAAATTGGGAATCGCGAGACCCCGCAGAAATTTCGAAAAGCAAAGGCCGCTCGCACGACAAAGTCGTGGAAGATTGCGGTTACTGCTGCGCTTTTCGTTTTGTTGGCAGCGGGCGGCATTTATTACCGCTTGCATCGAAGCAAGCCTCTCACGGACAAAGACACAATTGTCCTCGCTGATTTCACGAACACCACCGGTGATCCCGTGTTTGACGGCACACTGCGTCAAGGTCTTGCGGCACAATTGGGGCAATCGCCGTTTCTGAGTCTGATTTCGGACCAACGTATCGCCCAAACGCTCGCACTGATGTCGCAACCGAAAAACGCGCGGCTTACGCCGGAGCTGGCGCGTGAGGTTGGCCAACGGACCGACAGTGCCGCCACCATCGACGGCTCCATTTCCACTTTAGGAAGTCAGTACGTTCTAGGTTTGAAGGCAGTGAACTGCCGCAATGGCGATCTTCTCGCGCAAGAGCAAGTAACAGCAAATGGAAAAGAGCAGGTTTTGAAAGCACTGGGCGAGGCGGCAACCAGTTTGCGTCGGAAGCTGGGTGAATCGCTCGCCTCGGTCCGGAAGCATGATGCCTTACCAGAAGACGTCACGACTCCGTCGCTGGACGCGTTACAAGCATATGCGTTGGGTATCAAGGCAACCGATATCGACAATGATTATCTGGCTGCGACTACGTTTTTTCAGCGCGCCATCACTCTCGACCCGAACTTCGCCATGGCGTATTTACTGTTAGCGGAATCTTATCAACCTCAAGGCGAGCTCGCACTCGCCGCTGAAAATACGCACAAGGCCTACGACCTGCGCGAGCGAACAAGCGACCACGAAAAACTCAACATCGCGGTTTTTTATGAAATCGTCGTTACGGGCAACCTGGAGGCCGCCCGACGCTCCTGCGAATTACTTGCCCGCACCTATCCGCACGATGAGAGCGTGCAGGTCTATCTTTGGTACATCTCTCTCATATGCGGAGATTACGTCAGGGCCGACGCAGCGGCGAAGCGAGCATTCGAGATCAATCCCGACAGTTCAAACAATTATGTCAGTTTGATATATTGCGACCAGTATTTGGGCCGGCTCGATCAAGCGAAAGCCGCGGCAGAGCAATCACGGGCAAAGAAGCTCAATTCTCCCTGGTATCCGCTCATTCTTTACGTTGTCGATTTTCTCCAGAACGATCCCGCCGGAATGGCGCAACAGGCAGCCGCGACCGTGGGAATTCCGGGCGTGGAGGATCAGATGTTTTTCGTCGAATCCGACACCGCGGCGGATCACGGCAAGTTTGGCCAGGCTCGCGAACTCGCGCGACGCGCGGCCGACTCAGCGCGACGGGCGCAGGAAAATGAAACCGCGGCAGAGTACGGGGGGCACAATTCGGTCCGCGAAGCGCTGGTCGGACTGGCCGACGTCGCTAAAGAGGATGCACAATCCGCTCTCAAATCGATAAAAGGGAAACACGGCGAAGGATTTTCCGCGATTGCGTTCGCGCTCGCAGGCGACATGGCGGACGCTAATCGGGCGATTGAGGATCTAACAAAGCGATTCCCCCAAGACACAGTCGTTCAAACTCGATATCTGCCGATGGCTCGGTCGGCTCTCGCCCTCAACAGCGGAAACGCGCAGGTCGCCCTCGATGCCCTGGCCGCAGCTGCGCCTTATGAACTGGGACACACCAACGAGGACTTCACCTTTGCGGTTTATCCCGTCTATTTCCGAGGTCAGGCTTATTTGGCAGCAAAAAACGGCGCCGCTGCCGCGGGCGAATTCCAAAAGATTCTCGATCATTCGGGAGTCGTCGGAAACGAACCAATCGGCGCTCTGGCGCATCTGGGTCTCGGTCGAGCCTATGCGTTGTCCGGCGATTCCGCGAAAGCCAAGACCGCCTATCAGGATTTCTTCTCTCTCTGGAAAAATGCCGACCCCGACGTCCCTATCCTAAAGGAAGCGAAAGCGGAGTACGCCAAGCTGCAATGAATCCTGCACCATCTCAATCTTCAGATTTGAAGTTTGAAATTGGGCACGTTCTTTTCATCGATATTGTCGGTTACTCGAAGTTGCTGATCAACGAGCAGAGCGACCAAATTCAAAAGCTAAAAGAGGTTGTACGCGGAACGGACCAAGTCCGTTTGGCGGAAGCGGAAGGCAAATTGTTGCGGCTACCGACTGGCGACGGCGGTGCGCTAGTGTTTCAAAATAGTCCGGAAGCGCCGGTGTTGTGCGCAATGGAAATTGCAAAGGGGCTAAAGAATCATCCCGAACTTCGGGTTCGGATGGGAATTCACAGCGGACCAGTGAACGCGGTTACTGATTTAAACGAGCAAGCCAACGTTGCGGGCGCCGGAATTAATATCGCGCAACGGGTGATGGATTGCGGGGATGCCGGTCACATTCTGCTTTCCCGCCATGTTGCGGAAGACCTGGAACACTATCCGCGCTGGCAAGCGCAGTTGCACGATCTGGGCGAGTGCGAGGTAAAACACGGCGTCCGTACTTCGGTGGTCAATCTTTACAACAACGAGGTCGGCAATCCCGCCGTGCCGGAAAGATTCAGAAAAGCATCGGCAGTGGCTTTGCCAACTCAACGACCAGTCCCAAAATCGACAAAGCCTTACCTTGCTCTTGGAATCGTTTCGTTAGCGGCACTCGCAATCTTTGCCGTTGTCTTCGGACCAAGGTTCGTTCGTTCTCGTGATCAATCCGCTCCGCCAAACACAGCTCGGCCTAACGACCGTTCGACTACCCCGGCCTCGGCCAAGAGTATTGCCGTGCTTCCCTTCGACAATCTGAGCAATGAGAAGGAGAACGCCTACTTTGCCGAAGGTATCCAGGACGAGATCCTGACGCGATTGGCCAAGATCGCAGACTTGAAGGTTATCTCGCGAACTTCTACCCAGAAGTATAAGAGCGCGCCGGACAACTTGCGCGAAATAGGAAGGCAGTTAGGCGTAGCAAACTTGCTCGAAGGCAGCGTGCAGAAAATCGCAAACGCCGTGCACGTGAATGTGCAACTCATTCGCGCAAGCAACGATGAGCACATCTGGGCTGAAAGCTACAATCGCAAGCTAGATGACGTCTTCGGCGTCGAGGGCGAAGTCGCCGGTGCTATCGCCGAGCAGTTGAACGCCAAACTCAGCGGCGCGGAAAAGCATGAAGTAGCAGACAGACCTACCAGTAACCTTGAAGCCTACGATGCCTACCTGCACGGCCTCGCCTTTTTCGACCGCCCGGATTTACTCGGCGCTGATCTGCTCAGCGCCGTAGAGTCTTTTGAAAAGGCAGTGCGTCTGGATCCGAATTTTGCCCTTGTCTGGGCGAAGCTCTCAACGGTGCATTCCAGCTTGTTCTTTGACGGCGACGACACTTCCTCGGAGCGCAGCGCAGCGGCGCACGAAGCGTTGCAAAAGGCATTGCAGTTACAGCCCGATCTGCTCGAGACGCAACTGGCCGAAGCTTACTATCATTACTTTGTCGAACGCGACTATGATCGCGCCCGCCAGATTTTCGGACTGATCCATCAACAATCGCCTAACAACTCCGAGGCGCCACTTGCGCTCGCACTGATCGGCCGTCGGCGGGGCCGTTGGGAGGAAAGCCTGGCCCATTTCCATGAGGCGATCGAGCTCGATCCCCGCAATCTCAGGACGCTGATGTGGACCTCTGACACCTACCGTTCCATGCGTCAGTTTCCGACGGCGCTCAAGTTCATCGATCGAGCCTTGGATATTGCTCCGGGCGACAATGGAGCGCTCGTGCGAAAAGTAGACGCCTATCAGGCCCTCGGCCAGCTCGACCAGGCAGAAACCGTCGTGGCGCAAATGCACGCCGATTCCAGAGATACCACCATGGTTCAAGCCATGGCGAGACAGCTACTCCTGCGAAATAATTACCCCGCGGGCGTCGCACTGATGCAGTCATCTCTCCCGAAACTGGATCCTTCGCAGCACTTTGATCGCTGCGTGTTCTTATTGTTTCTCGCTCAGTTTCAGCAGCTCATCGGGGATGCCGTCGGCTCGAAAGCTAATTATACCCAAAGCCGCGAGGAAACTGAAGCGCTGCTGCGCCAGCAGCCGGATAATGCTGACCTCATCAGCGCTCTTGCGATGGTTGACGCCGGCCTCGGCGATAAAGAGACCGCTCTGCAGGAGGCGGAGCTGGCCATGGCAAAGCTGCCGGCTTCCAGGGATGCGCTTATAGGACCGCTCTACGAGGAAGTACGAGCACGCGTTCTAGCACGCTTCGGCGACAAGGATCGCTCGATAACAATCCTGCAGCATTTGCTCGCCATACCCTATGCTGGCTCGTTTGGTGCGCCGGTCACAACGGCGTACCTCCGACTCGACCCCGATTGGGATCATCTGCGCGGCGATCCACGTTTTCAAAAGCTTTGTCAGGATACCTCGAAGTAACTTATGGCTTCCGAGCATTCTTCTGAGGTGAAGTTCGAAATCGGCCACGTCTTGTTCATCGACATTGTCGGCTATTCGAAATTGCTGATCAACGAACAGAGCGAGCAGATTCAAAAGTTAAAGGACATCGTACGCGGAACGGAGCAAGTCCGTTTGGCGGAAGCGGAAGGCAGATTACTACGCTTACCGACTGGCGACGGCGGCGCGCTTGTTTTTCGCACCAGTCCGGAAGCTCCCGTTCTGTGCGCATTGGAAATTGCCAAAGCGCTGAAAGAATATCCGGGGCTTCACGTACGCATGGGGATTCACAGTGGACCGGTCAATGAAGTCACTGATCTAAACGCACAAGCGAACATCGCTGGTGCGGGCATCAACATCGCGCAGCGAGTAATGGATTGCGGAGACGCCGGTCACATCCTGCTGTCGAAACACGTGGCGGATGACCTGGAACACTATCCGCGCTGGCAACCGCATTTGCACTCGTTAGGCGAATGCGAAGTGAAACACGGTACCCGCCTTGGTCTGGTTAATCTCTACTCTGATGGGGTCGGCAATCCCAGACTGCCCAAAAAATTCCAGTTACTTCGAAAACATCGAAGTCGCGCGCGCTGGGCGGCAGTTGCAATCGCGGTACTCGTAGTTGGTGCGATTGGCATCGCTTTCCTGTTCGTTTTGCGGAGACCGACCAGGTCGACAGTAAGTGTCGCAGAAAAAAGCGTTGCCGTCCTGCCTTTCGAAAATCTCAGCGAAGACAAGGCCAACGCTTATTTCGCCGACGGCATTCAGGATGAAATCTTAACCAAGCTGGCCGGCATTGCTGACCTTAAAGTCATCTCGCGAACTTCCACGGCAAAATACAAGAGCAAGCCGGAGGATCTGAAGACCGTCTCGCAACAACTCGGCGTGGCCAACATTGTTGAGGGAACCGTGCAACGAGCCGCCGATAAAGTGCGCGTGAACGTGCAGTTGATCGATGCGCGCGCAGACTCACATCTTTGGGCCAAGAGCTATGACCGAGAAATAAAGGATGTCTTTGCCGTTGAAAGTGAAGTCTCGCAGGAGATCGCGGATGCGCTTCAGGCCAAGCTTTCACCTAACGAGGCTAATACTCTCGCCACTGCGCCGACGCAAAACACGGAAGCTTATGATTTGTTTTTGAAAGCCGAATACGAGGAGCGAGAAGCTGAAGGCTCGCTTAGCCCCGAGTCGTTCGATCGTGCGGCCGCCTTTTACCAACAGGCGCTGGGCCACGACCCGAACTTTGCAATCGCCGCCGCGCGCCTGGTCGAAAGCAGGATAACTCGTCATTGGTTCGTGACCAAGTTAAGCGAAACAGAGTTGGCCAAGGTGAAAAGCCTGGCTGAACACGCCCTGGTTCTCGGGCCGAATCTGGCGGCCGCTCATATCGCCCTCGGGAATTTCTACTATCTTGGTTATCGTCAATACGATCAGGCTCTCCGGGAATTCCAGCGCGCCCTCGATCTACAGCCGAACAACTTGAGAGCGCTGGAGTTTTCCGCCTATGTGCATCGCCGGCAGGGTGATTGGCAACGCGCCTTGACCGAGTTGACCAAATGCCTAGAACGCGATCCGCTCGATGCTTCGCTCGTGGCTAACACGGGCGGGATCTATACGAATCTGCGAATGTGGCCGGACGGGAAACGCTTGGGTTTGCGGTCACTGGCGCTGGATCCACACAGTGTCTTGGGCATGCGACAGGTGGTTACTAGTGACATCAACGGAGCAGGCGATATATCCGACGCAAAACAGGCTCTGGGCACCTTTCCCCCGAATGTGCGATTACTCAACAAAGTGGTAATTGGGAACGCATCCGCCGTTATCGGGGAAGGCACTTACCTTCATGTCCTCGAACATGACTTTGCTGGCGCGCTGAAGGATTGGGAAAATGAGATAGCCGATCCTGACGAAAGCCGCATGCGTCCGGCTGCGCGCGCAGCGATTCATGTTCTGGCCGGCGACGCCGCCGGTGCTCAACCGGAGATTGAGAAGGCGCACGCCTTGCTCGAGGCCCGATTGCACGAACGACCGCAGGATGGCTCCGCTATGATGCAATTGGCCTGGATAAACCTCGCTCTCAAAAACAAGGCCGAAGCACTTCATCTCGCCCATCAAGCGAGTGAATCGTTACCGATCGAAAAAGATTCTCTCGGCGGACCGTATTTCCTGTCCGGATTGGCCGAGATCGAAGCACAGGTAGGCGAGACAAACGAAGCGATCCGGAACCTGCGCCAGTTGCTCTCGATTCCGGCGGGACTTTTCGTTTCGATCCAGCGACTGAAAGTCGACCCGGTCTGGGATCCGATCCGCAACGATCCCGGCTTCCAACAACTTCTCGCCGGATCGGAACTAATTGGGCCTAACAAGTAGCTTCATGCCCGCCAGCCTCCCATCAGACGTGAAGTTCGAAATCGGCCACGTCCTGTTCATCGACATTGTCGGATACTCAAAGCTGCTCATCAACGAGCAGAGCGACCAGATTCAAAAACTAAAAGAGATTGTACGCGGAACGGAACGGGTCCGTTTGGCGGAAGCAGAAGGCAAATTGTTGCGACTACCGACTGGCGACGGTGGAGCGCTCGTTTTTCGGACTAGCCCGGAAGCGCCGGTTTTGTGCGCATTGGAAATTAGCAAAGCCTTAAAAGCCCATCCCGAACTAAAAGTGCGAATGGGAATTCACAGCGGTCCAGTTAACGAAGTTACTGACCTGAACGCACAAGCCAATATCGCCGGCGCGGGAATCAACATCGCGCAACGAGTGATGGATTGCGGCGACGCCGGTCACATCCTGCTTTCCAAACATGTAGCGGATGATTTGGAACACTACCCGCACTGGCGGCCGAACCTCCACTCGTTAGGGGAGTGCGAGGTCAAACACGGCGTCCGTATTGGCATCGCTAATTTTTACCGCGATGGAATTGGCAACCCGCAATTGCCTAACAAGTTCAGAGTTTTGCGGCAACGTCGCATTCGTGCCCGCTGGACCGCGATCGCAGCTGCATTGTTGTGCCTCGCCGGAATCATCGCCGCTTTTATCGTTGTCTCGAAAAAATCGGCAGCGCCCGCCTCGACTGTTCCCGGCAAAAGCATCGCGGTTCTGCCGTTCGTCAACATGAGCGCGGATAAAAACGACGAGTATTTGAGCGACGGGATGACCGAGGAGTTGATCAACGTGCTGGCCAAAGTGCCGGGATTGCGCGTCCCGGGACGAACCTCCAGTTTCGCTTTCAAAGGTAAAAACGAGGAAGACATCTTTCGCAAAGTCGGCGATCAGCTGCACGTGGGCAGCGTGCTGGAAGGAAGCGTGCGTAAAGTCGGCGACAAGTTGCGCGTCACGGCGCAGCTGATCAATGTGAGCGACGGTTATCATCTCTGGTCGAAGGATTATGACGGCGACCTTAAGGACATTCTCAATTTTCAGAGCAACGTAGCCGAGCAGGTGGTTCAGGCTTTGCAAGTGAAGTTGCGCATCGACGAAACGCGCGCTTTGACGAAGAAACCAACGGAGAATCCCGAGGCTCATCGTCTCTACCTGTTGGGCAGGTATCATTTTTTGAAAAACGCCCAGGAAGGCTGGGCAAATGCAATCCACTACTACGAACAGGCGCTGCAAGTTGATCCGAACTACGCGCTGGCTTACTGCGGGCTGGCAGACACTTACTCTTTCATCGGCGGTCTCTCTATCCCGGCAAAAGAGGCCTGGGCTAAAGAAAAGGAATTCGCCCGGAAGGCACTGGCTCTTGCTCCTGATCTTGCTGACGCGCATCTATCACTGGGCATAGCACTGGTTAGCACGTTTGATTGGCCCGGCGGCGAGATAGAAATTAAACGCGCCTTGGAATTAAATCCCAATCTGGCTTTAGCCCACGACGCCCATGCGTGGGTTTTGACAATATTGGGTCGATTCGATGAAGCGACGCTAAACGAGAAGAAAGAGTTGGAATTGGATCCACTGAACCCTTTGCTGAATACCAGCGTTGGTTACTACCTTTATTTGGCGCGGCGATATGACGAAGGGATGGCGCAAATCCACCGAACTTTGGAATTGGACGCCAATAATGCCGTCGCCCATTCGGTTTTGGGCTGGTGCCTGATCGGTAAGGGCGACGCGGCCGGTGCCATTGCGGAGAACGAGAAAGCGAAGTCCCTCGATGATTTGCCGATCTATCATGGTTGCCTGGGCTACGATTACGCCCTCGCTGGTGATCGCGCGAAAGCGGAGCAGGTTCTTACCTACTTGGAAGGGGTGACGAAACAGCGGCACGTTTCACCGGAAGCGCGCATTTATGTTTATCTCGGACTCGGCGAAAAAAACAAAGCATTGGATTGGCTGGAGAAATCCTATGAAGAGCAGGACGTAGCTTGTTGGTGGATCAAGGTTGATCAGATTTACGACAGCGTGCGAAATGAACCGCGCTTCCAAGCCTTGCTGAAAAAGCTGGCCCTCGACAAATGAGTTCGCGCAACTTCTTTTTCGAACTGAAGAGGCGAAACATTTCGTAATTGTATATGGCGGATGAACAAAAAACGAACCTGCGCCTGGAAATTGCGCATGTCCTTTTCATCGACATCGTCGGATACTCAAAGCTGAGCACCGACGAACAATCGGAGACGTTGCACGAACTCAATGCGATTGTGCGGCGAACGGAGACGGCGCAAACTGCGGAAGCAGCCGGTCAGCTGGTCTTCCTTCCCACCGGTGATGGTATGGCGTTGGTGTTTACCGGATCGGAGGAAGACCCGGTAGAATGCGCGCTTGAGATCGCTCAAGCCTTGCGCGCGAAACCCAGCTTGCCGGTGCGGATGGGAATTCATAGCGGACCGGTCCATCACGTGGCCGATGTGAATCAGCGCGAAAACATTGCCGGGGCTGGGATCAATGTTGCTCAACGAATCATGGATTGTGGAGACGCGGGTCACATCCTCGTTTCCAAACGGGTGGCGGATGATCTGGCCCAATCGCGCCGGTGGCAGCCTTATCTTCACGATCTTGGTGACGTGGAAGTAAAACACGGCGACATCGTTTCGCTGGTCAATTTTTACGCAGATGTCGTCGGCAATCCTGCACCACCAGCGAAAATAAAAGGTGCGAAAGCCACCGCATCGTCGCTCGGTGCGTCGCCACAACGTTCCCGAATATCAATTCCGCTATTGATCGGCGGATTTCTTCTGTTTTGCCTCGCGGTCGTGGCGATCATTTTCGCACCGGCGATTCTGAAGGAAGCGCGTTCGCGATCCGCCACCAGCGCGTCCCCTGCTCTTTCTTCTGCAGTCATTCCTGAAAAGAGCATTGCGGTGTTGCCGTTTGAAAATCTAAGCGAAAGCAAGGAGAACGCGTTCTTTGCCGACGGCGTTCAAGACGAAATCCTGACCGCCTTGGCCAAGGTGGCCGATCTGAAGGTGATCAGCCGGACCAGCGTGATGCAATATCGCAACGCCGGCGCGCGCAATCTGCGTGAAATCGGCCAGCAACTGGGCGTCGCCCACGTTTTGGAAGGAAGCGTCCAGCGCGCGGCGAACAAAATCCGCGTCAACGCCCAGCTGATCGATGCCCGCGACGACGCGCATCTTTGGGCGCAAACCTACGATCGCGATCTGGCGGATGTGTTCGCTATTCAAAGCGAGATCGCGCAAACCATCGCCGAACAGTTGAAGGCTCACTTGTCCCCAACCGAAAAAGCGGCCATCGCCGAAGCGCCGACTAAGGATTTGGTGGCGAATGATCTTTTTCGACGAGCGCGGGTGTTGGACGATCAGGTTAATGATCCGGGATCGGGGCCGGGTTTGTTACAGGGAATTAGCCTGCTGGAGGAGGCGGTCAGGCGTGATCCCAATTTCTATCTCGCCTACTGCCTGATCTGCGAAATCAATCTCGATATCTACTGGGGCGGGTTTGATCACACTCCCGGCCGGAGAGATCAGGCGCTGGCCGCTTTGAAGCAGGCGGAACGAATCAACCCCGACGCAGGAGAAGTTCATATGCAAAAAGCCGACTATGCCTATCACGGATTTCGAGACTATGAGGCCGCGCGGACCGAGCTGGAACTCGCGCGCAAATCGTTGCCGAACTCCTCGCGGTTGTTTGTCCTGGCCGGTGCGGTGGACCGCCGACAGGCGCGGTGGGATGATGCGCTCCGCAACTTCGATCGGGCGGTTGAACTGGATCCGCGTGATCTCAATATTCTACAAGAAACGGGCTCTACCTACGGAGCTCTTCATCGCATTGCTCAAGCAACCCAATTATTTCAACAGGCAGTTAATTTATCGCCCAAAGATCCTTTCACGCGGGTGGCCCTGCTGGCTTCGCTTCCCTATCTGGAGAGGGCCGACACCGATCCACTGCGAGCCGAACTCAACAAGATACTGGCGGAGGGTAAGGACGCGGCTTCGCATATTGCGGTCTTTTCTGTTCAGTGTGCGCTCGCCGAACATGATCACGCCGCTGCCCTACGCGCTCTCGACCTCATTCCGGCTGAAGGCACGGTGGATTCGCGATACGACATCTCGTGGCCGCGAGACTGGCATGTCGGTTTGGTCGCACATTGTTTCAAGGACAACGACGCGGCGAAAAAAGCATTCGCTTCTGCGCGAACAGCCGCGGCCAAAAACCTTTCCAATCAACCAGACTATGCCGCGGCCTGGGCCATCCTGGGCGCAATCGACGCCGGCCTCGGTCGCAAGGATGAAGCCATCGCGGAAGGGAAGCGTGCTTGTGAATTGCTGCCGCTTTCGAAAGACGCCTGGGACGGAGCGGGCCTCGTCAGTTATCTCGCTCTGATTTACACCTGGCTCGGAGAAAAGGATCTCGCGCTCGAACAACTTGCGATCGCGGCCAAAGCGCCGAACGGCATCACCTACGGCGAATTGAAGCTTGATCCAACATGGGATGCTCTGCGCGGCGATCCACGTTTCGAAAAACTCGTGACATCATTGACGTCAAACAAGTCTGTTGGGTCAAATCCGTGAACTCGCCCA
>DATMOU010000042.1:0-26231 GCA_035568035.1 Chthoniobacterales bacterium
CAACCCCGACTGCGACTGTGGCTTCGAGTCCAACGCCCACGCCGACTCCGACGCCTACTCCCACACCGACCCCGACTCCGACTATTGCTCCGAGTCCAACGCCGACTCCAACTCCCACGCCGGGTTCTGGTCCGGCAGTGATGGCAAGCCCGGCGCCAGGATCAACGTTTACTTCTTCGACCGTTACCTTTCAGTGGACCGCCGGTGGCGCCACCGCCTACGCTTTAACATTGGGTAGTTCGGCAAGAACAACAGACATCTACAGTTCCGGCACCATCCACACACTTTCGGCGACCGTGACCAATATCCCTACCGATGGTCGCACAATCTTTGCGACGCTTTACTCCCAGGTAAATAACTCTTGGGTAAGTACGCTTTACACTTACCAGGCCGCTAATGGAGCAGCCTCTCCCACGCCAACCCCCACGCCTACACCGACTCCCACTCCAACCCCCACGCCTACACCAACCGCCGTTCCAAGTCCGACTCCTACTCCTACTCCCACTGCCACGCCGGTAGCGAGCCCAACGCCGACACCCACGCCTACTCCGACGCCAACCCCGACCGCGATTGCTAGCCCTACACCTACGCCCACTCCGACGCCGATCCGGAGAGGACCTTAGCGATTGGTCCGAAATTTCAGTCGATTGACAGAGCGATTCGCGAGTTAGATAGATCTCTCTCGGCAATTCTGCCGGAAGTTTTGGAAGTCACTCCCCGCTTTCGACGTAAGGTGGAAGCAAGGGGGTCACATCTAAACATTTGACATTTCCGCGATCAGGGTGCGGCAAGTCTTGTCCGAATAGCTCAGTCGCGTACGTCGGATTCGTTGAGCAACAGCTGCATAATCGAGCCCCCCAAACAGTTCGCCGATGGCTTGCAGCTTAAGGCCACACAACTCCGATACCATCCATATAGCCACATTTCTCGCCTCCAAGCCGTGTTCTTTCGGGCTCGTTAGTCGCCTCGGATCCACATCGAACCTTCTGCCGACATTTCGCAGGATTACATTGGGGTGAACAAATTGGGTTGCCTGGCGAATTGAGGTTATCTCCCGGCGCCCGTCCGGCAAAGCCGTGACGCGATCCCGAATTTTTTGTAGGAACCTTTCTGTTCCGAGAGCAATTTGCCACCGGATTGCGGCGAGCGGGTTTTCGATCTCTCGGGTCAGGCCTTCTTCTACGAATCGTCGGTAAGACAATCGCGCGACATGCGTTTTTGCTGCGAACTGGTCCAGCACCGCTGCTTCCTCGATGAACGAAAAAGCCCTGGTCAGGCCAGCATAACCACGATAGCTGCTCCATTCGAAACGACGTAGTCTTTGACGCCGATCGACTGGCGTGCCGCGTCCGATTTGTCGTCCTCGGACGGGGTTGAGATGGATGTAGCGACTTAATTCAAGCAAGTAGTTTCCGTTTTCGACCAAGACGCTCTTGTAGCGTCCCTGGACCAAATGTCCGGTGCGTCGATGCTGGCGGTTGAAATAGGTGGAGTAGGAGACAATCAACCAATGCATCCAGCGGCTAAGGTTCGGTTGGATCGTCTGGACGATTAGATGAAAGTGATTTGGCATTAACACAAAGCCAAACACGCTGCCGGCAAAGCGCTGGGTTGACTGCTGCAACAAATCAAGAAAGCGCGCGTAGTCACCATGGGTGAAGTAAATCAGCTGACGCGCATTCCCGCGCGCGCAGACGTGATAAATGGCGTTTTCAAACTCGATGCGAAGGGGGCGTGCCACAGGATTGGAATGTCAAATGTTTAGATGTGACCCCGTTTCGGAAGAGCCTTGCTCAAATGCGAAACTGGCTGCGGCCGTGCGATTCTCGACGCCGAGCTTTGGATAAATGTGTTCCAGGTGTTTGCCGACTGTGGCCGGTTTGATATTCAAAAGGGCAGCGATCTCGCCGTTGGATTTTGCGCGGCCAATCCAGAAGAGCACTTCACTTTCTCTTGCAGTCAGTCGACGGCGAGAGGCAAAAGGCGCTTTCGGCCTATCTAAATTAGTATGATGTCTGCGTCGAAACCGTTTCGGCACAACAGGGGGGAAGGATTTGGACCGTAATATGGCATCCGGCAAATAAAAGCAACATAATGTGCGTACGGTGTTCTCCGTATATACGTCGCCGATAGAAGCTGCCAAAAATCTGCGGCATGTTTCCCCCTTCAGAAAAAAATCATGTCCGTTCAGCGTGTTTGTTCTTTGCGGACACACGCATTAACAGTTGGCTGACTCGATTTGTATTCGGTCGCCGGGTTTCACCGCTGGCCTGCTTTCTTTTCCTTGTTGGCCCTTTCCACGTAGCCGTCTCGGCGGTCCAAACATTCAATTACTGCGATGGCTATGATGTAGCGAAGCTTTACGCCGATGATATCACGGTTCGATTCGGCAATAATGTTCCAGTCGGAAACGTTGGCTTTCGTGTTGCGATCAATCGATCGACCGATTTTGGGTACACCGAATACCGAGCTTATTCTGACGGCCACGCGAACACGGTAACGGCGTCAGCAATTACATTCGGCCAGCCGTTATCCCTCTACGGACAGTCGGGAACTTACGACATTGTCGAAGTCTTTGGCTTTGAAGCCACGTTTTCTGGATCAGCAACGATCGTCAATGCTAGCTCGATGAGCTGTCCGCACGGGTGGGATGAAGTGCATGTTCCATTAACGGTGTCTATCGGAGCGCGGACGAGCTCGGGTTATACAAAGCCACACGACGACAAAGTCGGCGGCGATGACTGCGGCGCGGGAGGTGACACGGCTCCGCAAATGGCGGTGTATACCGCTCATGCAATGCTGGCGAGCCTGAACATCCACGACACGCCGCTGCGCTACAAACCACCGCGCGGACCCATGATTGACTTTACAGTGACATATAACCAGCGGGATGCCCAGCAGCCGACATCCTTTAGTTATTCGAATCTCGGACCACAATGGACTTTTAATTGGCTTTCCTACGTCATTGATGATCCGAGCAGCCCTGCGGCGAATGCTTCGGTTTATGTTTCCGGAGGCGGCACGGAGTCATATTCCGGTTTTGATCCCAGTTCTCAGAGCTACCAAACTGATCCACAGAGTCACGCCAGACTTGTACGAACCTCGGCGAGTACCTATGAAAAGAGATTCCCCGACGGTTCGAAGCAGATCTTCGAATTGTCAGACGGGTCGACATCATATCCTCGCCGGATTTTCATGACCGAATCGGTGGACCCGACGGGCAACGCTGCGACAATCGGGTACGACACGGCCTTTCGAGTCATTACTATTGCAGATGCGCTCGGACAGATAAGTACTATTAGTTATGAGTTGCCGGGCGATCCTCTAAAGATCACAAAGATCGTCGAACCGTTTCCAACTGGGCGTGTCGCTACGTTCTCGTACAATGTCAACGGCCAGCTGACGTCGATTACAGACGAAGCTGGAATTCGGTCCGTGTTTACCTATGCAGCTGACGGCTCGAATTTCATCACCTCACTACAGACGCCGTACGGAACTTCAAATTTCACGACCGGCCAGTCGTCCGAAGGCAGATGGATCGAAATGATCGACCCACTCGGCGGCAAAGAGCGGGTAGAATACCGGAACAAGACTTCGGAAATAAACGCTAGCGATTCATCGGCGCCCCCAGGTATGACGAATTCCGGACTCGACGTTGCGAACACTTTTTATTGGAACAAGAAGGCCATCGAGATATATCCGCCGGTCGACGGCAAGTATGACTGCGCAAAGGCGAGAATGATTCATTGGACGGTCGATTCGACCGGCGTGGCATCAGGGATTCGGGCAAGTGAAAAGTCGCCGCTGGAGAATCGAATTTGGTACTCCTACGCCGGGCAATCGGATACGAACCATATGCCGATCAGCGCAGAACCAATTCAAATGGCGCGAATCACGGGGGATGGAATGACCCAAGCCTTAGCCTACCAATACGATGACCTGGGTAATCTAACGAAGGTAACCGATCTATTGGGGCGTGTGCTGAGCTACGCTTATGACAACAACAATATCGATTTGTTAGAGATCCGGCAGAGGACCGGCGTTGCTAATGAATTACTGCACAAATATACCTATAATTCTCAGCATGAACCGCTGACCGACACGGACGCTGCGGGTCAGACAACGACGCTTACCTACAACGACTCCGGGCAGCTTTTGAACCGAAAAAACGCGAGAAACGAGACAAACACCTTCGAATACGGCGACGGCGCACCAGGTCGTCCGTTGGGATACTTGACTTCGGTTACCGGTCCGCCATCTAACGGAATCTCTGCCGTAACGAGGTTTACATATGATTCTGCCAACCGAGTCCGCACCGTTACCGATCCAGATTCTTACGTCATCGTCACGGATTACGATCATTTAGATCGGCCAACCCAAATCACATTCCCGGACGGAACGACCCGACAATTTCAGTACGCTCAAGACTTCGGCCAAGGTTCCACGACCATTCTCAATCTCACTAAGAGTAAGGATCGCCGCGGACTTTGGACGACTCGCCATTATAATTCAAATCGCCAGATGGATTCGATCACGGATCCACAAAATCGAACGACCCGCTTCGGGTGGTGCAGTTGCGGGTCGTTGACGAGCATCACGGATCCAAAAAATCAGGTTACGACATTCAATCGAGATTTGCAGGGGCGCGTTTACCAAAAGGTATTCGCAGATAGCTCGGCGATTAGTTACCTGTACGATGGACAAACGACACCAAACACACCTGGCGCAAGCAGCCGTTTGAAATCTGTCACGGACGCAAAAAATCAGCGGACCAACTATTCATATTTCGCCGACGATAATATTCAGCAAATAACATACACAAACACTAGCGGTCAGCCTCTAAGTCCGCCCACGCCGTCGGTCAGCTTTACCTACGATTCGAACTACAATCGCGTCAGAACGATGGCCGACGGTACTGGAACTACGACGTATGGATACAGCCCAATCACATTCCCCCCAGCGTTGGGAGCGGGCCAATTGATCAGCATCGATGGCCCGCTCCTAAATGACACAATCAATTTCACGTATGACGAACTCGGTCGCATAATTGGCCGTTCAATTAATGGCACTGCGAATTCGAGTTCCTGGTCGTTCGACAGCCTCGGTCGCATCAGTTCCATCGTAAACAAATTAGGAGCGTTTACGAACGCCTATGTTGGTGTAACGGATCGTTTAGACAAAGTGACGTATCCAGGAGGCACCACCGCTAATTATCTTTACTTTCCAAACGCGCAAGATAAACGGCTGCAGCAAATCAAATATTTAACAAGCAAAAGCGCGATCATCTCACAGTTTGACTACACTTACGACGAGGAGGGTCAGATCCTCGCCTGGACGAAGAATTATTCCGGCTTGAATCCTGCTCCCCGAAGATTCGATTTGAGCTTCGATAACGCAGACCAGCTCATTGCTGCGTCATTGAAGAACGGTTCGACAAATGCGCTGATCAAGCAGTACAGCTATGGTTACGATTTCGCGAGCAACCGCACGTCCGAGCTCATCGGGACGACGACAGCAACATCGACGCCAAACATCGTAAACCAAATGGTGAGCCAGAGTGGCGGCACGAATCGAACCCTCAGCTATGATGCGAACGGCAATCTGATCAACGATGGTTCAAAGCGCACCTTCGAGTGGGATGCAGCCAATCGTTTGAGTGCGATCAATTATACCGGAACACACAATCGCACCGAGTTTAGCTACGACGGACTGAGTCGAATGTTCAAGATTGTGGAGAAAAACGGCATCAAGGTTTCTTCTACGCGAAAATTTATCTGGTGCGGATTGGAACGATGCGAGTATCGGGATGACAAGGATGCAGTCACTCTGCGCGTTTATCCGCAAGGTGAATACGGCGGCGCGACGCCGTATTACTACACCCGCGATCATCTCGGTTCGATCCGCGAAATGCTCAAGAGCGACGGTAACGTCGTTGGTCGCTACGACTACGATCCCTACGGAAGATCCACGACCCTAAAGAACACCGTGCCCGACTTCAACTTCACGGGCTTATATCGTCATTCCGCCAGCAACCTCGATTTTGCCGTCTACCGCGCATACGACCCAGATCTAGGCAGGTGGCTAAGTCGAGATCCGATCAAAGACGCTGAATTGCGCGAAGGAGTAAATCTTTACGGATACGTAGGCAACGATCCTTCAGACGGCGTCGACCCGCTCGGCCTGTGGAAAGCGTACGGGAACTGGTGCGGCCCCGATTGGACCGGAGGACGGCGAGACGTATTCAATCGACACCGACTCGGCTTTTATTCACCGCCGATAGACGGTCTGGACGCGGCATGCGTAAAACATGACATATGCTACTACAAGTGCCGTCGGGCGCACCCTTGTAATCGGGGCGATCGCAGCAGCTGTTTTAGAAATTGCGACCGCCAATTGACGAGTGCTGCATATGCGGTGGGTGGATTTTGGGGCAACGTGATTGGTACGGCTATCGACCGTCCCGGCAAACGAGATGCCGACGAGAACGACCCTTCCTGTTCATGTGACAAAAAGTAGGAACATTGCTCGCCCTATCGGTGTTGCTGCGAGTTTGCTGCATACCGCGGCGTTTCTCGCTCTCGTGCTTTATATATACAAGTCGCGTGATCCACAGGCCCCACTCTTGTGGGGCATATTTGCAGTCATCGATTTTCCGCTAAGTCTGCTTTATCTATTCGCAGGTTTGCTTAAGTCGCATGGTGTGGGGTCGAGCGAATTTGTATACTTACCGTATCTAATTCACGGTTTGTTGGGGGCTGTTTGGTGGTATTTTTTCCCTAAACTTCTAACCCCCGGACGATTTGGCGGCGTGTGGTAGTGGTAATTCGTGAAGGCGTGTGGATTTCCTGTCTTTGTTCTATTGTTCGTGTTGACTGCCTCATGCAGCCGACGTTCAAAAGATAATTCGGTAAGTGAGACTGTGTTGTCCGCCGGGGAAAGGCAACGGTGTCGTATCTCAAGATTCAAGATTCTGTCCGATAGCGTGCGCGGTAATCGTTTGACCTTCTTAATAGAGTGATAAAAAGGTGGGTACTCCTCCCGGAAATGGCTCGTGCGCTCCGTCTGCAATTTGAAGATGCGCTTTATCATTTGTGCGCACGCGGCAATCGGCGGGAGCGGATCTTCGTCTCAGAGAAGGACTATGCGCAGTTTGAAAAACTGCTGGCCGACTCATTGAGGCGTTACCATGTAGAGATATATGGGTACGTGCTCTTGCGGAATCATTTTCATCTTTTGGCGCAATAAACAAACAGATGCGCGAAACATGCGAAATCTTGAATCTTTGGGGAACACGGGGTCAGATCTAAACATTCAACATTTCACATGTCTCCACGGATCTGGATGGGAAAGAATGGGGTCACATCTAAACATTTAACATTCGCTGATGGCGGATGTGTAAAGTGAAGATCAGACCCTGCAAGCTGCACACGCTGATGGGCTCATGTGTAAGGTGAAGATCAGACCCCCTGTTCTTCAATTCCCAATTGCGCCGCAATGGTAGGGGCGGAGTTAAGGTAACGTCCTACACGTAGTCTCGACACCCGCTAGGCACTGCCTTACTCATGATGCCGATTACGTCACCCGACGTTTCAACGCATCTTCGGCCAGGCTGAAGAGCCTGTGGGGCTGATCCTTCGCTGGAAAGCCGCTTAACGCGATCTCCAGAATCCAACTGGAGCCCGGAGTCAGCCGAAGTGAGGCCACACTTGTTGGATGCGCCTCATGAGGATGGTTCGTAGTTCTGCTCTGGAACTGGATTGCGGTTAATCAGACTCAACAATCCAGTCTCAGCAAAAAATGAAACCAAAAATGATAATTTCATCCGGCGTAACCTCGCGCCGGGTTTGGGACAGTACACGACGGTGTGAATGGCTACAACTCGAGTTCAACAAGAAGGCCTTATGAAAAACAACGCTCCCAAATCCGGTTTTTTTAGCAATCGTATCTTATTGGCCTGGACGCTTTGCTCAGCGGGTGCCCTGCTGTGCGTAGTGAGTTTGCCTGCACCCGGCGGCCAAGGTCGCGGCGCCCTCGCCAGCTCCAAGGCGACCCTGACCCAGATCGGCGCTACATCTACATCGCTGCCGTGTCCCGGCCCTGCAATCTGTGGGCAGACCTGTAGCCTCGACCCATTCGGCACTCCCATTTATTGCTCGAATGGGCAATGTCAGTGCGCGCCTGGATATGACTTACAGAACGGAGTATGCCAGCCACTCCAGCCAGAGGTCATCGGAACGGAGAACGTTAAACACTTTGGTGGTTATGATTGCCCGGGCGTTTGCCCGCAAGCCCAGACAACCACATGGGCGACCGTGGGCAGCATTTACAAGGCTTTCGATCTCGTGCCTGTTCATGGAACTGCCCCGGGCGGCGAGGCGTTCATGCCAGTCTGGGGGAACCAGGCGACCCAATGTGGGGATCACGGAGTGGGGGCACGCTGCTCCGGGGGAAGCAACGACGGCAGCATCTGCAACACGTCCGCCGACTGTCCGGGTGGGACCTGCACTTTCGTTGGAAACTGCCAGGGAGGGAGCAATGCTGGCGGAGTTTGCTACAGCGGATCCGATTGCGCGGGGACCTGCGGACCACCGACCGAACTGCAGTGTCAGGAGGGCACTCGAGACGGCCTGGTCTGTGATGCGTGCTGTGCCACTGGGACTTGTACCGGCACCCAAAGTTGCTGTCCGGGTGGGACGTGCGTTGCGATGGGCCACTGCTCGGGGCAGGGCGCGTTGTGCCAAAACGACAACGAGTGCTCAGGATCCTGCACTCCGGTCCCAGGACGGTGCAGCGTCGACGGCCGAACGTGCGGGAGCGACGCCGACTGTCCGGGTGGAACGTGCATCGCGGGGCGGACCTGGGCGGGATGCGCCCCGGACCCGTTCCCGTTCTGCTTCGGCCTCCAGGAATCCGACGAGGGGGACTTCGATTTCGACAGCTGCGATAACAGCGAGGGGTGCGGGAGTTGCGGTGACGTTGATATCGCCAAATGGGCGCCGAGCCGCTCAGGGAACCCTGGCGATCTCTGCGGCAAGTGCGTCTCGGACTTCACTGACGCGTGGCCATACATCGACAACAGTGTCACATGTTCCCTCGGGACCACATCTAATCCGATCCACCACATCGGCGGCGTCAGCGACCCCGCGCGAATTGATTTCCCGAACAACGTAATCGTGTACCGTGCTCCGACTCGGTGGGAAGATTTTAGCGACTTTTGGGATAACCCGATCGACGACGATTGGACGTGGGATATGGAGAGCCCGGGAAGCGAGCTCTATGACACGGACACTGAGTTTGAGTATCACCATGGCTGCTCAACCGCGAGCCATGGCCGCATCCATATTGAATTTTCCTCGGCGCAGGTTACTGATAACTTCACCGACGACGACTGGGGGCCCGCAAACCAATTTTGGAGAGTGCTGCGCTGTGAAGCTGATAGTAATTTTTGCAATATCGGTCCATCGGATCGAACCAGCGCTACACGTTGTTTCGTGAAGTCTTTGGTAAACCCGACCCTGACTTGCCCGGCGTCCGAGGATGTGGACAACGACTGTTCGCTGCATGACCCGATGGCGGTGGTCGTCGGTGTCCCCAGTCTGGATTGTGCCGACGATGCCTATCAGGGAACAGACGAGATTCATCCCGTCCTGGCAATGGCGATCCGGATTAAGGAGCCAACCCTGCAGGACCTGCAGAACCCGCAGAACCTGCAGAACCCGCAGCCGGAAAAATGGGCCTTCTTTTACCGGCAGCATGGTGACACCGGTCCATGCGGAGGCGCGAATTACTCCCGCTGCCTTTCGAACTTCAAACTGCCGATCGGACTGCCCGTAGTTCCTGCCAACGCCGTTCTCACGGGAGCCGATGTGCACGTGGAGTGGCACAAATGGGCCGACGAAACGTTCGGCTCCGGCTCGGCGGATATCTCAGTCTGCGGCTCCACAAGCGACAGTAGCGGCGCCGGCAGTATTGACTGCGCAAACAGCTTCGATCTTATAAACGGAACCGTCCTGAACATCCACCTGCCTCACAACGAGGACGGCGTCGTCGGACTCGTTACGGTAACTCCCCACTACGATACCACGCCACCCACAATCACTTGCCCTGCCAACATCACTAAGCCGGCAGACCCCGGCAAGTGCACGGCAGCGGTAACGTTCGCACCGATGGCGGCGGACAACTGTGCCGTGAACAGCGTCGTGTGCAATACACCGTCGGGCTCGGCGTTCCCGGTCGGGACGACCACCGATACTTGCACGGCGACCGACCAGGCTGGCCAGACAGCAAGCTGCAGTTTTAACGTGACTGTGGTCGACAACCAGCCGCCCATGATCAGCAACATGTCAGTTTCGCCCACCACGCTGTCGCCGCCGAACCACAAGATAGTCGACGTGGCGGTCAACTATACGGCGAGCGACAATTGCGGCGCGGTCACGTGTGCGCTCAGCGGAACCAGCAACGAGCCCGACAACGGAATGGGCGACGGAGATACGCCTAACGACATCATGCCCATCGATTCGCACAACATAGGGTTGCGAGCAGAGCGGTCAGGCCGCGGAAACGGGCGCCTGTATACCATAACGAACACGTGCACCGACGCTCACGCAAACTCGACAACTGCAACTGCCACGGTTTCGGTGCCTAAGGGGAAATAGAAACTGGAGAGGTTGACATCGTTGATGGCGCCTCCAACAATTGTGATGGACCGGATTAAAGAACAATCTCGCGCGCGCGAACTGTTACTGCGCCGAAAAGAAATAACTCAGCTGAAGAGAGGGGATGGATAGAATGGTGAATGACAAGAACGACAAAACTTCAGAGCGATTACTACTCGCTATCCTTATCGGCGTCGCGGTCTTAATCGCGATTGCCGGCGTGAACCTGTACGAGACACGCCAGCAGCGGGCAGAGCTGAACGATCGCCTGACGCAGTTGGTCGCCGCTATCCATTCGCGACCGGCTAATCCCGCGTCCGCGCGCCTATCCGGGCCCGATCCGGACAAAGTCTATACCGTAAATACAGCAGGCGCGCCGTTCGAGGGGCCGAAGTCGGCAGCGATCACGATTGTCGAGTTCTCAGATTTTCAATGTCCGTTCTGCGCGAGGGTCGATTCGACCGTCAAACAGCTTCAGGATGTTTACAAAGACAATGTCCAGATCGTGTGGAAGCATTGCCCACTCACTAGCATTCATCAGAACGCCATGGGAGCTGCAGTGGCCGCTGAGGCAGCACACAGCCAAGGCAAGTTCTGGGAGTTTCATGACAAGCTCTTTGCCAGTCAAAGCACGCTGTCACCTGACCAGATGACGCAGTATGCAAAGGAACTCGGGCTCGACACAGCGAAGTTTGAAGCCGATCTCACGAGTCCTGAGATTAGGAAGCACGTCACCGACGACATGTCCGAGGCACATCGTCTTGGCGTGACCGGCACGCCGGTTTTTTTCGTCAACGGCCATTTCCTCAGCGGCGCCCAGCCGTTGGCAGGCTTTGCTAAAGTGATAAACTCGGAACTGCAACGCCTCAAGCTGCCGATCCCGCCAGCCGCTGTGCAGTAACGGATTTCGAGCTACTCGCTAATTCGCGAAGCGTTTGGGCGCTGAGTTGCCAACAACTATCAGGCCTTCATTAATGAGCTCCAACCGCAAAGCGGCAAGAGCGTGGACGCCACTGGCAGCAGCGATCATGATCGCCGACGCACAGTACTTAATTACGCATTGCCCTTGATCGGCTTAGAAAAAAAAGAACGGGGTCAAATCTTCACATTGCCATCCACAAGACGTTGAGCGGTTGAGTTGTTTAGTCGTTTGCTGATTCATCCTCAAAAATGTTCACTTGAACATATAATACTCTTTGCAGTAATTTGAGCCCGTGAAGGGCTCAAATTTGGCAAAGGCGAACCTCCAAAACTCCGTAAAGGAGCGTGGCTCCCACGGAGCTTTACGCTCCAAGCCCCAAGCTCCAAGGTCCGAGCTCGCCACCGGACGAGTCCGTCCGATTGGCGGACCGGACCCGCCTTCGCCATGCTGCGACGCGGCAAGCGGGCGGTTAACGGAGGAAATTCTCGGGATCCTGCACAAGTGGGGGATCCATACCCTCGGGCAGCTGGCCGCTCTAAATAAAGAGGAGTTGCGAAACCGGCTCGGCGCCGAAGCGGTTCGGTTCTGGGAGCGAGCGAATGGGACCGCGACGCGGTTGCTCAAATTTGTTCAGCCTCCCGAAACGTTCGACGAGAGCTTTGAGTTCGATCACGAGATTGAGACGGCCGAGCCGCTATTGTTTATTCTCCGGCGATTTCTCGAGCAACTCGCGCTTCGATTAAGTAGCATTTATCTCGTCGCGCGCGAGCTAACACTCACGATCAGCTTTTCTGGTAAAGGAACGTACGAGCGGGTTTTCAAAATCCCGCAGCCGACGAATGATGTCGATCTTCTCTTCCGAATGCTCCAAACGCATCTGGAGAATTTTAAATCCGAACATCCGATCGTTGCCGTCGCGTTGAGTGTGCAACCCAGTCGCCCTGCGTCGCAGCAGTTTGGATTATTCGAAACAGCGCTCAGAAATCCGCAGCAGCTTTATGAAACGTTGGCGCGATTAGCGGCATTAGTCGGGAACGATCGCGTTGGAACTCCAGTGCTCGAAGAGACGCATCGGCCGGATGCGTTTCGAATGGAAGCATTCGACTGGCGTCGAAATGACGAAATCCAAATGTCGAATGTCGAAACAAATCCGAAGCACGAATGTGCAGGCGAGACGCCTGCCACCACAGCCAGAATTGCGCTCCGACGATTTCGGCCGCCGGCGCGAACGTCGATTTTTATTTCCGAACATCGACATCTCGAGAGCGACAAAATGCGCGGCCAAATCATCCAGCAAGCCGGTCCGTTTTTGCTTTCGGGAAATTGGTGGGACGAAAAAGCGTGGGCCCGCGCGGAGTGGGACATGCAACTGGAACACGGCGAGTTGGTGCGCGCGCATGAAGCTCCGCCTTTATCGGATTACGGCGCGACAAGCTGCGGCACTTGGAAACTAGATGGCCTCTATGATTGATCCATCTGGTCACACGTCACTCGTCACTGGTCACTTCTCATGAAGTTCGTCGAACTTCATGCCTGCAGCGCGTTTAGCTTTTTGCATGGCGGAAGTTTTCCTGAGCAATTGGCTGAAATCGCGGCCGAACTGCAAATACCGGCGATCGCGCTGTGTGATCGCAACGGTGTTTACGGCGCGCAACGGTTCTCGGTCGCGGCTCGCGAGCGCGGTGTGCGTCCGATCATCGGCGCGGAGTTGGCGATGGAAGACGGCGGGATTTTACCGGTGCTAGTGGAGAATCGGGTCGGCTACAAAAATTTGTGCGAACTGTTAACGCAGGGGCATTTGCGCAGTGAGAAAGGCAAATGCGAGATCAAATGGGATGAATTGTCGCAGTTCGCGGAAGGGTTGGTGGCGCTGATCAATGCATCCCTGATACCCGCAGCCGGCACGGCTGCCTCTACAGAAGAACTTGCAGCCGGCACGGCTGCCTCTACAGCAAGTCGGGCGATTGGGGATAACGCCGGTCCGGCTCGGACTCGCCCCTACCTCATAGAAGTCTTCGGGCGGGAGAATGTGTTCGTCGAGATTCAGCGGCATTTTGTTCGGGGCGAGAAACAAATTAATCGGCAACTGGTCGATCTTGCGCGCGCGAATCGATTGCCGTTGATCGCGACCAACGGCGTGCAGTACGCCAAACCGTATGGTCGTGAAGTGCTCGATGTATTCACCTGCATCCGTGAGCACACCCATCTCGATGCCGCGGGCAAATTATTAACTCAAAACGCCGAGCGGCATTTGAAGAGCGATCGCGAGATGCGGGAAATTTTTCGTGATTTGCCGGAAGCGATCGATAACACATCGCGCCTGGCCGAGCGTCTGACGTTCTCCCTGGAGAATCTCGGTTACGAATTTCCCGATTACCCGGTGCCTGCCGGGCATAGCATGGATTCGTTTTTGCGAACAATTGTCTGGTTCGGTGCCCAACAACGATACGCCGCAGTCAGCGCGAAAGTGCGACGTCAACTCGAGGAAGAGCTCGCGCTGATCCTCAAACTCCGGTTCCCCGGTTATTTCCTCATTGTCTGGGACATCGTGAATTTCTGCCGCGAGCACAACATCATGGTCCAGGGCCGGGGCAGCGCGGCGAACAGCGCGGTTTGTTATTGCCTCGGAATCACTCCGGTCGATCCGGTCAGTAACAATCTCGTGTTCGAACGTTTCCTGAACGAAAGCCGGAAAGGCTGGCCGGATATCGATCTCGATCTTCCGAGTGGCGATCGCCGCGAGTCGGTAATCCAGGAAATCTATCGGCGGTACGGCAAACACGGCGCGGCAATGACCGCGAACGTGATCAGTTACCGCGGGCGCAGCGCGGCCCGCGAGATCGGCAAGGCGCTGAATTTTTCGCCGAGCATCCTCGATCGCTTCTCGCATTTGTTCGCGAACGGCGATTTTCCGCACACGCTCGATCTCCAATCGCAGATCGAACAGTCGGGTCTGCCGAAAAATCATCCGCGAATGCCGGCGTTCGTTCGGTTGTATCACGCGACTTACGGATTGCCGCGACACCTGGGCCAGCATTCGGGCGGAATGATCATTTGCCAGAACAAGCTCAGCTCGTTTGTGCCGCTGGAGAATGCGTCGATGCCCGGTCGCGTGGTTGCCCAATGGGATAAGGACGATTGCGAAGATCTTGGCATCGTGAAAGTCGATCTTCTCGGGCTCGGGATGATGTCGGTAATGCAGGACGCGCTCGAGCTTTGCCGCGAACGCGGACGGCCGCTCGATCTGGCGCACATTCCCAAGGACGACGAGAAGACATTTGAGATCATGCAGCACGCCGACACGATCGGCGTTTTTCAGATCGAGAGCCGCGCGCAAATGGCGACGTTGCCGCGAATGAAACCGAAATGTTTTTACGACGTAGTGATCGAGGTCGCGATCATTCGGCCGGGTCCGATCCAGGGAGATATGGTTCATCCGTATTTGAATCGGCGCGCCGGCAAGGAACCGGTCACGTATTTCGACGAGCGACTGAAGCCGGTGCTCGAAAGAACGCTCGGCGTCCCGTTGTTCCAGGAGCAAATGCTCAAGATCGCGATGATCATGGCCGATTTTTCCGGTGATGAAGCGGAGGAGCTTCGTCGTGCGCTCAGTTTCCATCGTTCGGAGGAACGAATGAATCGCGTGAGCGTGAAACTACGCGCGGCCATGGATCACAAAGGCATCGGGCCGGACAAGATCGACAAGATCATTCAAGCGATCACGTCGTTCGCGCTTTACGGATTTCCCGAATCACATGCAATCAGTTTTGCGATCCTGGCCTACGCCAGCGCGTATTTGAAAGTGCATCGGGCGCCGGAGTTTTTCGCGAGCCTGATCAACAATCAGCCGATGGGTTTTTACACGCCGGCGACGATCGTGAAAGACGCGCAGCGACACGGCGTAAAAGTGAAACCGGTATGCGTGAAGAAGTCCGACTGGCGTTGCACTGTCCTGGACGGCAACACGTTCAGGCTCGGGTTTTGCGTAGTGAACGGATTGCGACAGGAACACGGCGAGCAAATCGAGCGCGAGCGAAATGCGCGACAATTCAGGTCACTGGATGATTTCAAACGGCGCATTGCGCTTTCTAAAGAGGAATTACGAACCCTGGCTGAGCTCGGGGCGCTCAATTGTTTTGCGAAACATCGGCGGGCGGCGATGTGGAAAGTGGAAGAGCAGTTACACGATGATTTGGTAGGGTCGGCGCGCTGCGCCGACCGGACATCGCAGCGCGATGTCCCTACCGAATCACCGCTTCTCCCAATGACCGTGCAGGAACGGGTGACGGCCGATTATCGGACTATGAACCTGACCGCCGGCCCACATCCGATGAAACTTTTGCGCGAGCGATTGCCGAACATCTGGCGGGCCAGCGATCTTGGGAAGGCGAAGAATGGATCAATCATCCAAATCGCTGGCAATGTGATTTGTCGTCAGCGCCCGGGGACGGCGAAAGGATTTGTCTTCGTCAGTTTGGAAGATGAGACCGGCGTTTCGAACGCGATTGTCGATCCGGATTTGTTTGAGCGTTACCGGTTGCTGATCACGGAAGAAGATTTTCTTTTAATCGAAGGCGAAGTGCAGAATTCCGACAACGTGGTGTTAATCAAAACACACCAGATCAAACCGCTTGTGCATGACGAGTCCGCCACGGCGGATCCGTCCTTCGGCGGACTCGTTGGAACTCAGTCGCACGATTTCAGGTAGGGAAAGTGGGAGCGGCCTCAGTGCCGCGAAATAGCGTAAGCAGTAGGGACACTAAGGTCCCTCCCACTTTGAAACATCATTCGCCGGCGTGACGCGGCGTGGATTCTTTCGGCTGAGCAGATTTTTGAGCCGGTTCCTGATCGGACTCGATCCATTCAGTGTGAAACACCCCCGGCTTATCGACGCGCTCGTAAGTGTGCGCGCCGAAGAAATCACGTTGAGCCTGCAACAAATTGGAAGGCAAACGCGCCGAGCGATAGCTGTCGAAGTAAGCGAGCGATGCGGAAAACGCCGGGACAGCGACGCCCTGTTCAATCGCGATTGAAACAGCGATGCGCCAATTCTCCTGGGTGTTCCTAATGATGTCGGTGAAGTAAGAATCTAGGAGAAGGTTGTGCAGATTGCGATCGCGGTTGTAAGCGTCGACGATGCAGTTCAGGAATTTCGCGCGAATGATGCAGCCGCCGCGCCAGATCGTGGCAATGTCGCCGAAGTTCAGGTTCCAATTATACTGTTTGCTCGCTGCGCCGAGCAGCTCCATGCCCTGTGCGTAGGAGACAATCTTGGATGCGTAAAGGGCGTTCCGCACGGCTTCGACCAGTTTTTTGCGGTCGCCGCTGAATTTCTTCGGTTTCGGTTGCGGAAGAATTTTCGATGCGGCAACGCGTTCATCCTTGCGAGACGAAATCACCCGCGCCTCGACCGCGGCGTTGATCGTCGAAATGACGACTGACTGGGCGATGGCCGATTGCAACGTCCACATTCCGGTTCCTTTTTGGCCGGCCTTATCGAGGATCACATCAACCAGCGCTTTACCGGTGTCGGGGTCGATCTTGCGAAAAATTTGAGAGGTGATGTCGATCAAATAACTATCGAGCTCGCCCTTATTCCATTCGGTGAAAGTGTCGGCGAGCTCTTTGTCGTCCATGCCAACGACATCCTTCAAGATCGCGTAGGCTTCGCAGATCAATTGCATGTCGCCGTACTCGATGCCGTTGTGGACCATTTTGACGTAATGACCCGCGCCATCCGGGCCCATGTAACGACAACATGGTTCGCCGTCGACCTGCGCTGCGATCTTGCGATAAATCGGCGCGATGATTTCCCAGGACTCGCGCGAACCGCCCGGCATAATGGAAGGGCCTTTGAGCGCGCCTTCTTCTCCACCCGAAACGCCCATCCCGACATAATGAATTCCTTTTGCCTCCATCTCTTTGAACCGGCGTTGCGTGTCGGTGAACAAAGAATTGCCGCCGTCGATGATGACGTCGCCCTTTTCCATCAGGGGCGCGATCTCGCCAATGACCTGATCGACCGGCTTACCGGCCTTGATCATTATTTGTGCTTTGCGCGGTTTCTTGAGCGCACCGATGAATTCTTCGATCGTGCGAGTCGGTTGAATGTTCTTTCCTTTGGCCCGGGTGGACGCAAATTTTTCGGTGACTTCGGTAGTGCGATTGAATACCGCCACAGAAAATCCCTTTGATTCCATGTTGAGGACGAGATTTTCGCCCATCACGGCCAGCCCTATCAGGCCAATATCACATTGATTCGCAGTCATTTTCGGTCTCCCTTCTTTTAGAAGCGCAGGAATTACAATCTAACGGGCAATTCAAAGTCATGGCAAACTCCGTTTGTGAAGTTTTGGTGACGGAATCGGCATTACAAACGCCGGCCCATGAGGTTGATTCTGCGAGCGGGGCGATTGTCGACTTCTTTGGCGTTGTTCGAAAGCTGGAGGACGAACGCGAAATTGACGGAATCGAGTACGAATCGCACGTAAAGATGGCGGAACATCAATTGCGATTGATCGCGGAGGAGGCGATCGGCAAATTTCGATTGAAGCTGGTTTTGCTGCATCATCGAATCGGGTTTGTATGCGCCGGCGAGGCGTCGTTGTTTCTTAGAGTGAGCGCGCCCCATCGAGGCGCCGCGTTTGAAGCGAGCAAGTGGATCGTGGATGAGTTGAAAAAGAAAGTGCCGATCTGGAAGAAACCAAGATTCAAAACGACGAGTCATATTCGAGAGACCGAAACAGTTACGGCGACATGAATTGGGCGAATCGTTTAACGTTGGGCCGGTTAGCGCTGACAGTCCTGTTTGTGGCCGCGCTGAATTCCTCGTGGCATTACGGCCGGACGCTGGCCTTGATTATTTTTCTGCTCGCCGGAATCAGCGATTTTGTCGATGGCGAAATCGCGCGTCGCTACGGATTCGTGACGGATTTTGGAAAATTGATGGACCCGCTGGTGGACAAAATCATGGTGGCGGCGGCATTCATCTCATTGGTCCCGCTGCGAGCCGTCCCGGCGTGGGCGGCAACCGCAGTTGTTGCGCGCGATTTTTTGATTACCGGTTTGCGAATGATGGCGGGTGCGAAAGGAAGAATTTTGCCGGCAGAGCGGCTGGGAAAACAGAAAACGTCTTGGCAGGTCGTAACCGTTATTTTTTTTCTGACGCTGCTCTCACTGAGCGAGCTGCGTTACGCCAATGAGGGATCGGCCTGGTGGTCGCGTTCGTGGAACGAGGCAGGGCCGGTTCTGGTCTGGGTCACGGTCGCGTTGACGATTTATTCCGGACTACTTTACGCGTGGCGCCACCGCGATCTGATCGCGCCTAACGAATAGAGAGCGGAGCTATCCGCCTTCGCTAAAGCTACGGCGCGATAATCGACGATTGCGGTTGCAGTCGTCGATTAGAAGAAGCTTTGCGGGACTTCGATTTTGTCGCCAGGCCGAAGTTTTACGTCCTGCGAAGGATCTTTGCGAAACCTTCGCACGTCGTAAACGGTCACTTCGCTCCCACGCAAGAGCCGGACATGGCGCTGATCGGCGAAATCATTGAAGCCACCTGAAGCGTTGATCGCGGTGAGAAGCGTCATGTCTTCGGTGAAAGGGACGCGCGATGGACTGCGCACCGAACCGCCGACGTTCACGAACCGCGCTGACGGTTGCATGAAGATGGTGATGTTCGGGTTCGTGTAAATTTTGTTCGAGCGATAGTTTTCTTCGATCGAGCGGGAGAGCTGAGCCGGAGTCATTCCTTCAGCGTGAATTTTGCCGATGTAAGGCAGATTGATCGCGCCGTCGGCATCGACGCTGTAGGTGTTATTGACCTGGCTCTGGTCTTCGGCGGGCACGCCGCTGATTTTTAATTCAACCGGATCGCCAATACGAAGCGTGGCCTGGGCGTAGACGCTACCGGCCAGCGCGAAGACACAGAGAAAGATTGCGAACAGCGGCCGCATCAATATTCGTCGGGCTCGAAGTGCCCATTCTCTGCGCCGTTGGTGGTAACGCGAGGGCGTTCACCCCGGCGACCACGATGGGTTTCTTTAGCCTGCGGCGTGTAGTAGCCGTAATAGTTTGTGTAGTAGTAGTAGTTCTGGTCGTGCTTGAGATCGACATTATTGAGCACGACGCCAAGAAGGGTCCCGCCGACACCGAGGATGGCTTGTTTCACGCGGGTCAGCATTGCTCGTGGGAACCGCCGATGCTGAACGACAATGACTGTTTGATCGACCTCGCTGGCGATGACCGAGGCGTCGCTCACGCCCAAGATCGGCGGCGAATCGAAGAACACAATGTCGTAGCGTTTCTTCAGTTCGGCGATTGTGTCCGACATGCGTTGGGAATTGAGAATGCCGACGGCGTCGGACGGCAAAATACCGCTTGGCAGAACCGATAAATTCTCGACGCCGGTTGCCATGATCACCTGCTCGAGTTCCATATCGGTGGTGAGATAATTCGTCAGGCCGATTTCGTTACTGAGGTCGAACAACAGGTGCTGGACTGGCCGGCGCAAGTCGGCGTCGACAATGAGCGTGGAGTATCCACCTTGCGCGCAAATAAAGGCGAGGTTGGCAATGGTGGTGGATTTGCCTTCGCCAGGTCCTCCGCTGACGAGAGAGATGGTATTCGCCTCGGGGTTTGGGCGGTTGAACTCGATGTTTGTTCGAAGGATTCGATACGCTTCAGCATCGGGTGTGTCGCCTTCGGCCTTGTGGAGAAGAGTGATGTTCTTGGGAATAATCGCGAGGACAGGGACACCAAGAAGACTTTCGACGTCGTCCATCGTTTTCACGCTGGTGTCGAGATACTCGATGAAGAAGGCGAGGCCGATGCCGATGACGAGACCAACCAGCGCGCCGAGGGTCAGGTTTAAGCCGACTCGCGGGCGGGCGGCATAACTCGGCGGCTCGGCCACTTGCTTGACGCTGACGGCAAAGCGCGGCATCGCCATTTCCATTGTCTGGGTCTGGGCGCGCGTTCGAACTCCATCGAGGAGTAGCTTCTCTTTGATGTAAGCGTTCTTGGCGCGGGTGTAATTGGCGCTGAGGTTTTTAGTTTGAAGCTGCTTCGAATTGATTTGTTCGAGGCGACTTTTCAGTTCATCGCGCGTGGCCTGCGCCCCTTTGAGGTTGCGCAAGATTCCCTCGCGAATAATGCCCACTTGCTGCTCAAGTTGACGGGTGTAAACGATTCGGGCCGCGCGAAGTGATTTAACCTTCGGGTGGTTCTCGCCCAGACCGGAGTTCAACAGAAGCGCTTCCTGAGCGACCGCATCCTGATAATTGGGAAGGATCTTTTGGATGGTGGGATCCTGCACGTCGAGCGTGGGCATCATCCGCATCAAGTCGTCGCCCTTGAGATTTTCGATCTGAGACAGCTTGCTGGAAAGATTGGCGATTTTCGCTTCGGCGTCGTTCACTTCGCCTTCCTGTTTGACGACGATGGCGTTGACTGGCGCCAGGTTGTCTTCCGTTCCCTCGGGATTGAGGTCGACGATGTGTTCTTCGTCTCGGATGCGGGCCATTTCCTTGGCCGAGTCTTCTACTCGTTTCTGTTGCTTGTCGACCTCCTCGTTCATGGCAGTGACGGCTCGGTTGAGGATTTCCTTTTCTTCCTCGACGCGCCGGTCCTGATAAACGCTGACGATCTTGTTCGCGATGTCGGCGGCGAGCTGGGGATTGGCGTCAAAGACGCTGATTTGAAGCAGGTCCGTATTCCGGACCTCGTCGACGTCGAGTTTGTTACGCAACATTTGGTAAGCGACTTCGCGGGACGGTCTGCGCCCGTCGCGGCCCCATCTGTCCTGCAATTTCAATTGCTCGATGACGGGATAGAGGATTCCAGTGCGCTGGATGACTTGGTAAACGGTCGGCGCCAGTTGCGGATCGTGCACCGGTTGGTTTGGGTCGCCCTGGCCGAAAATTCGCGGATTTTCAGCGGTCGAGCGGACCTCCATGAAAACAGATGACTGATATTCCCGCGGCTGGAAGTAAGTGACGACCGCGGCCGTCAATAAGACCAAAAGGAAGGCGAGGAGGACGAGCGGCCAGCGAATGCGGACGACGCGCCAATAATCGAGAAAATGAAGCTTAACTTCGTCTGATTGTGCCATACCAGTGGGACCCCGCGTGGCAAGAAGGACGCAATTCTAGCAAAAACCACCCCAAATGTAAAACGCTGCCTTTCCCCTTCACTAGAATGTCACATTCACGCCGGCGGATACTCGATTCCGGGAATACTCGCGCAAGGCAGCGCCCGAACTGACGTCGGTGTAGTGGTAACTCGCCTGGACGCCGATTAAGGACGTAATGCCGTAACGCAGCGTCAGCCCGACGTCGAAGGTATCTTCAGAGAAAGCCGGAGTGCTGATCACCCCGGAGGTCAAGGAATGGTAATCGTCGTGCACGTAATAAATGTCGACGGCGGTGCTGGTTCGCGAGGTCATGTTGAACTTTGTTTGCAAACCAGTTCGGAAAGTAGTGGCGCTTTGGACGCCAGGCAGGTCGGGTTCCTCCAGGCCGTAGCGACTTATCCAACTCACGGATGTGCGGCGTCCCAGCGCGTAGGCCACGTTGCCTTCAAAATACGGACCGGTCCGGTCGCCAAGGTTATTGTAGGAGCGAAACTCGGCGCCGCCGCGCAGGCTGGCGGTCAACCGGGGATTGAAAGTGTGATCGATACCGCCAAGGGCGTAGTGGGTGGTTGAATCGAGTGTAGAATCCTGATAGCTGACAATTTCAAAGCGATATTCGGCGACCAGGTGCGTGGTCGGCACCAATTGCAGCCGGAACTCATTTCCAAAACGATTTGTTACCCGGTTGGAAAACACGGCGACAGACTCTTTGTCGTAGTTGTAGGCCTCGAATGTGTAGGACGTTCTTGTCGAAAAACGGCGCGACCATGCATACTCCAGGAAAGCCTTGTCCGTCGTGTAAAGGTAATTGCCGTTACGAGAATTTATTCCGCCGGCGTATTGGAACGTTGGCTCGGTCAGGTAATCGACGAGGACAGTGCCGCCGAGTGTGAGCCGCGGAGATGCTTTGTAGGTTACCGCGAAGGCGCCTCTTAGATCGATATCGTAATTCTGATTGCTGATATTTGAGAAATAATAAGTGCCTCCGGCTCCGGCATTGAGAGTCATTTGAAGGCGCGGGTCTCCGAAAGTGTAATCGAGAAGGAGGTTGCCGTTCGTGTAAGCGGACGATTGTTGATTGCTTGGTGCGGTGTTGACGTTGTCGTCGTAGCCGCCGGAAAGGGTGGCATAGATTTGCAGGGGCGTGGGCGAGAAAACTCCGGCGCCGGAGGGATTTGGTTCGGCGGTCGGGGTTGACGTTGAACCGGTCACCGCCCCCGGCGGCGCGTTTGTTGTGCTGGTGTTAAAATCAGGGGGCGGTTCAGCTGAACCGTTCGGGTTAATCGAGGACGTGTTAGTGCTCTGGGAAGAGCTTGTCGTAGACACTGCCTCCTGCGCCCAGGCTGTGAATGGCGATTCGACGAGCACACACGCCGCCACCACTACAAGAAAGGGGTGGACAGTTGATTGCTTCATAAGGCGGCTGCCGTCTCCCTGGCATGGAGCAAATGCCCAACCAAATTCGCGGCAACTTTTACAGCGTACAACATCGGACGACGAATCGACAATGATCTTGTGTCAGTGCGACTTTCACTCGGCGCCTCACCTCGGACTAGCCTCGACATCTTCCTCCCTGGCAACTCCGGCTTGTTGCCATTTTTCCAGGTGCGCCTGGTAGCGCTCCCGCGTCGGAGGGTATTTCGGATCGAGCTGGATTGCTTCGTCATACATCCATTCAGCTTCCGGGAAACGCCCGAGCGCGTCGTAAAGCGTGGCCAGCTCGATCGGGAAGGTATCGTCGCGGGGGACAAGGGCCCACCCTTTCTCGAACGCGACCATGGCTACTTGGAAAAAGAAGGCCCGCTTCTGGGAACTACTTGCGGCATTACCTTCGAGCATTCCGGCCCGGCCCAGATAATAATAGACGTTGGGATTTTTCTGCTCGGTTGCCAGGGCGCGGACGGCGAACGCTGCCGAAGTTGTGGGATCGTTATCGCGAAGCGCCACTCGGGATTTCTCGGCGAAATATTCGGCTGGCAGCAAACGGACACATTGGATCAAGGTAATTATCCCCAGCAGGGTCAAGGTGACGCGCCAGCCAATGAGAGACTTGGTTAGGGTGAGCGTCTGGTTCTCGCGGGCGACTCCCGGATTCGCGAGCAAGCCGAAAACAAAAGCGAACAGGAGCGCGTTTGCCGGAATGTGGAGATTAAAATCAATCACCGAATGAACGACGTAGGCTGCGATTGCCGACAGCGCGCCGATCTGGAGGGCAAGGCTGTTGCTCATTACCCGCGTTGAAACTGCGATCCGCTTGGGACCGAGTCGCTGATAATTTTTCCAACCGTTGGTCACGTGCGCGGCAAAAAACAGCAGGAAACCGAACGCGCCGAGGATTCCGTACTCGGCCAGCAGATGCAGATAATCGTTATGCACTTCCACCGGATCGCTGCCTGTCCGCACGCTGCGAAATTGCCGCCCGTAAAATAAATACGTTCCGCTCCCGGTGCCGGTGATCGGTTCCAGCTTGAATTGCTCCACCGCCGCCTTCCACAAATCGATTCGATTATCGTTTGCGTCCTGATTGGCGGCCCATACGCGGTCGTTCAAATAAAGGAGTTTATTACTGTAAACGTCTCCGATAATGAGAATCAGGGCTGCGGCCGCGACGGCCACCCCGCCGATCTTAAGAAACAATTGTTTTCCGGTTCGCCGCAGGGCCCACAAGCTGAGAGCGAGAAACACGATGAAGCTGGCTGAGCAGCTTAGAAATCCGCCGCGACTGGCGCTTAGAAGAACGCCCAAATAACACACGCCCGAACCGTAGAGCGCGAGCAGCTTAACCCACACCGGCCATCGGCCCCAACACGTGATGCTCAGCGCGAAGATGCCGAGAACTTCGAGCAGTCCAGCCAGATGATTTGGACAGACATAAAACCCGCTTGCTCTTCGGCCATAATCGTACCGCTCCAAAAAAGAAAAGGGCATGAAGTTATTGCCGTCGCGGAATTGAAGGGCGCCAATCAAAACGTGAGCGGTGGCGAGCGCGAGGAGGAAAAACAGGAACCAGATTCGGTGTTTGGCGTCTGTGAAAACGCAGGCCACGAACAGGTAAACCAAAAGACATCCCAATACCGAGTAGATATCGGGTCGAGCCAGATAATCGACCGGCGAAAGTATTGCTCTTGTGAGCACGTAACCAAAAAAGAGGACCGAGCTTAACAAACATATTTGATTTGGCGTCGGCTTTGGTCGTCCGATCGCTAGCAACGCGAGGATCGACATCCCGGCCAGCAGTCCGTAAGCCGGCAAGCTAAAAAGCAATCGGGTGCCACCGATCAGCATTTGAATAACTGCAAATGAAGCTGCGAAAAGAATTCCGGAAACGGCGATGGAACCTCGACTGAGAACGTCCGTTACTTTCACAATCTAATTGGGACGCTCATTGTTCGGCGGTTGTCCGTTCGTGTCGAATGGGCGCGCAAAAAGAAAAGCCGTTGCGGCAAGACATCGCAACGGCTTTTCAGAAAAGCGTTTTTTGTTACGGGTTCGTCGTTGGTGTTACCACACCGCCGCCGGAAGTGATCACCACTTGGTTGGCAATCACTTTACCTGTCACATGGCCGCCGCTAAGATCAACTTTGCGATTAAGGGCCAGCAAGATTCCGGGTAACTGTGTTCCCTGATTCAGTGAAACCTGGCCACCTTTTCCGAGAATGTTGAAAAGCACGTTCTGCGGCGGAACGCCTGCAAGGGTGATTGATCCGTTGTTAAGCGAAAAGTTCTTGGCGACGTTGATGATGAACGACGTTGTCGCTGTGCCTTGCAACGTAAACGTGCCGTTGCTTATGGCAAAATTCTGCAGACTGAGCACAACTTTCTGGTTCGCACCGCCAGTAATCGTAATGTTCTGGCTAGGATTCGTAATATTGACATTCGTCAGCGACGCATACGCGGGGGTAACTGCTTCCATCGCCGCGGCGTCGGAAAGTGCCTGCGCATCGGCCAAGGCTTGGTTGAGCTGTGCGTCGTTATTCGTAACGCTGCCGGTGATTTTGGCGCTCCCGGACAACTTCGGGCTGCCACCGCCGTGCATCACCAGGTTCCCAGTGATACTGCTGCTCCCGGTGATGGATAAAGTCCCTTGTCCGCCGATGCCATAATTTCCTACCACGGATGAAGGTCCGGTGATGGTGTTATCGGTGAAGCCGGCATCGCCTTTGGCGAGCACGGTAAAATAATCCGCCGAACCGACATTGATCGCGCCGCCCGGAAGGACGTCGGTAGCAGCGCCGGCGTTAAAAATGGCGAGGGCAACCGCCGCGATCGACAGCGACATGAAGAGACGTTTGTAGTGCATGGCCATAGCTTTGGTTAGAGGTGAGTTTGCCGGTGAAAACGTGAAAAAGTCAAGGTGAAAAGCCGGATGTTCAAGGTGATTTCACAATTCTGCCAAATCTGTGTAACAGGAATGCCGCACTTCATGGCAGTTCGCTCGGTAAAAGGTTCGTTTCCGAGCCGCAGCTCGGATGCCATAACGGGCCAAATCTCGCTGGATCAGCGGGCAACGGGAATCGAACCC
>DATMOU010000043.1:0-36548 GCA_035568035.1 Chthoniobacterales bacterium
AAATGAAAATGATTTCTCCATTTGCGACGTCGAACGAAATACCGCGCAGCACTTCGATCCGGCGCGAACCCATCCGGAAGGATTGAAACAAATCGCGGGCAATCAACTGTGGTGGCTGCGGCACGGACAATTACTCCGCCATTATCGGCACCGCGCAAGGATAAGACAATCACTCGAACCTTCGACTTGCTCTCACCTGAATCCTCTCCGTGAAAGGAGAGGAAGCCGCGTTAGCGGCAGGCGAGGGTGCAACCGCCGGGCCGGCTCGGACAAAAAAATCGCCGCGGAGTTTTCCGCGGCGATTTCGCGATTAACTAAACTGTTGTTAGGCCATTCCGAGAGTTTCCAATGTTGGCTCATCGATCGCGCCGGTCGGTTCGATACCTTGAGCGGATTGATATTCGGCCAAGGCCGCGCGCGTTTGCGGTCCAAGGACACCGTCGATTTCGCCCTGATAATAGCCTTGTTGCTGCAGAGCGGATTGCACGTTAGCAACCGTCTGGCCAGGATCCATATCCGGACTCGAGGCGTAGATCGGGCCGTCAAAATAGTAGCTCGCGCCCGGATCGTATCCCCAGGCCGGATACCAGTAGCCGGCGTCCCAATAGTAGGGCGCGCCGAATACAATGGAGATGTGGTTGTAATGGTGTGACCACCACCACTGATTCTGCCACTGCGGGTGGTAATTCTTGAAGACCACGTATTTTGAGCCATTCCAGTTCTGGGCTCCGGCAATTTTGTAGTTCTGATTGAACTTAATCGCCTGATATTTCCCGCTCGGCTTGCTGCCGAGATTGAACTTCTGAACCTTGAAGTTCTTGTTAACCGTGATGTTCTTGTTGATGTTGACGTTCTTGGTCTTGTTAAACGTCGTGTTGCTCGCCGAACTCGACAGATTGGACTGGTTATGCAAGTTCGTGTGGGTTTGGTGCAACTGATGTCCTCCCACCGTGTTCGGCTGTTGGAAGTTCTGGGTGTGAGTGACGGTGTGTTTGCCAGTCTGTTGAGTCACAACGTGCTGCTGTTGGGGCTGCGTGTTGCCACCACCCTTCTTCTTATTTGGCTGCTGGTTATTGTTGTTCTGCTGCGCTGCCCCCGCCAATGCGGCCAGACCAACGCAACAGGTTAAAACTAAAACTGTTCTCATAAGGTTGTTATTTGCCTCCTGGGTTTGTTAGACATTGTAGGATACTGACTTATTCAACACCGTCTTCGCCAGAGTGTTGCTGCTGGCGAACAGCTTCAAAGAGAACAATCGCAACCGCTGTGGCCAAGTTCAAGCTCCGAGTGCCATGCATCGGGATGGTAAGGCAGCTCTCCTGGTTCTGGTTGAGGAGCTCCTCCGGCAGCCCCTTCGTCTCCCGGCCAAAAACCAGGAAATCGCCCGGGCGGAATTTCACGTCCCAGCAGGCTTGCTTTGTCTTCGTGGTCACGAAGAAACAGCGAGGCTCCGGCGGCTTCGATTCTACCAGCTCCGCCAGCGAATCCCAGACCTTAAGGTCGACGTCCTCCCAGTAGTCCAGTCCGGCACGCTTGAGTTGCCGGTCATCCAGGGAAAACCCCAGCGGCTTAATGAGATGCAGAGTCGACTTGGTGGCCAGACACAGCCGGCCGATATTGCCGGTGTTCGGCGGAATCTCCGGCTCAACTAAGACAACGTTAAACATGCTGGATCGGCCGCTCAGCGGGCGATGCTAAATCAAAGCGGCTTCGCCGCCACTTGTAACATCGAGCAAGGGACTGCTCGATCCACCTCACAGTTTGCTCGCGACGAATTTCTCCAGCTTCAATACGTCGGCGGCGAACTTGCGGATCCCCTCGCCGGTTTTTTCGTAAGCCATCGCGTTGTCGTTGAGCATCCAACGGAACGTTTTCTCGTCCATCTCCAGTTTGTCGACCTTGGCCGACTTCGCGTTCTCCGGTATGAGTTTTCGCTCCACTGGCTCGTTCGATTTCGAAAGCTCTTCCATCAATTCCGGACTGATCGTCAGGCAATCGCAGCCGGCCAATTCGAGAATCTGTCCGGTATTCCGAAAGCTCGCGCCCATCACTTCGGTCGAGATACCGAATTTCTTGTAATAAGTGTAGATCTCAGCGACCGATTGCACGCCTGGATCTTCCGGGCCGGTGTAATCCCGTTTCTCGTGCGCTTTGTACCAATCGTAAATCCGGCCGACGAACGGGGAGATCAGCTGGACTTTCGCTTCTCCCGCGCGCACCGCCTGCACCAGCGAGAACATCAACGTCAGATTGCACCGAATTCCTTCCTTTTGCAGTTGCTCTGCCGCAAGAAGCCCTTCCCAAGTCGACGCGATCTTAATCAACACGCGTTCGCGCGGAATTTTCTTTGCCTTGTAAAGTTCAATCAGCCGCCGCGCTTTGGCGATCGAGCCTTCCACGTCAAACGACAATCGCGCATCGGTCTCGGTCGAAACCCGTCCCGGCACAATCTGCAAAATATCCGTTCCGAATTGGACGAGTAGATGATCACAAATGTCTTCGATCTGCGCATGCCCGCTCAGGCCCGAATTCTTTCGGTTCTTCAAAACTTCCTCAATCAGGTGGCCGTATTGCTTTTTCTGAGTCGCCGCGTAAACGAGACTCGGGTTGGTGGTTGCGTCTTCAGGCTTGAAATCCTTAATCGACTCAAAGTCGGCCGTGTCAGCGACGACCTTGGTGAACTTCTTCAATTGCTCGAGCTGATTCAGCTTCGTCTTTTTCTCGTCAGCGACAGCAGTACTCATAATAGATAGATCCTCCGTTTCGTTCGGGCCTCAGCCCAAACCGTACGCCTCGCTTGCAGGATGGACAATCAGAAATGTCGGCGGAGTTGGGAACCTCGCGTCCCCGTTCCTGTAGAAATTAGTGAAAGGCTTCCACTTGAAAAAAAAGAAAACCCCTAACGAACGAAACAGAAAGAAAACATGAAAATAGAAGCCAGACGTTACCCGACAGACGCAAACTCAATCTCTTCGAAAAAAATTCGGCACTCTTCTGCGCGAACAATTCGAGCCGAAATCTCCGGCCTGTTGTTGCTTGCGGCCGCAGCGTTCGCCGCGATGTCTATGCAACCGCCGAAACTGCCATGGGCCGCCCCGATAATTCCAACGGGAGAAGGTCCTGTCCATATCGTGAGCAATCCGTCGACGAACACGACTTACATCGCAGTCCAGCTTGATAACGTCATCGCGGTCGTCGACGGAAAGAATTGCAGCGCCGGGCACACGTCGAACTGCACTCCGATCGCTACCATCAGCCCTGGACCTTTTCCGGCTGATCTTGTACTCGACGCCGCTCACCGAACGTTGTTCGCGACGCTTGCTGGCGGAAACAGCGACTCGATTGCCGTCATCGACATTAGTACGTGCAACGCAACGAACACATCGAGCTGCACCCAAACTCCAAAGCAAGTCGTCTTCCCAGGTAACTCAAACTGGTCGGGTGGCGCCGCCAACGTTCCCTTTGGTCTTCCTGTATTCATGGATCTGGATGAAACAACTCACACGCTATACGTACCGGACGCCAACGAGGGCCCCATCTATATTCTCGATACATCGACTTGCAATGGAGGCACGCCGAGCTGTAGCAGCCCCATCGTAACGGCGGCCAACGGCGATGGTGTTGTCGTCGAGCGCGTCCACCACAGTGTGTTTATTGTTCAGGACAATAATTTCAGCAATGAGATACAGATGCTGGACAGCAGCACCTGCAACAGCGTTAACCAAAGTGGGTGCGGCACGCCGCCCACCCAAAGCTTCACGGCCAACTTTGCCCCGATACCTCCGGCAACGGTCGATGAGGCGACCCATACGGTGTACATGCCTTCGCAGTTTCCCAACGTCCTTGGCGTAATTGACGCTTCGACATGCAACGCCTCGACCACGGCCGGATGCGCCAGTACCGCGCAAGTCCAGGTTGGCTCGAGCGGATTTGCTGCTGTGTTTGATCCCAACACCAAGACAGTCTATGTGGAAAACTTCTTATCGAGCTCAATGTCCGTGGTCAACGGCGCAACCTGCAACGCCTTGAATCACTCCGGCTGCAATCAGATACCTCCGATTCTCGCAACCGGATTTGAGCCGGCGCCGTTTGGTTACAACCCAGTCACGCAGACGATCTATGTTTCGGCCCAGGTCGCAAGCCAGGCCTGGGTCCTGGATGGCTCGAAATGCAACGCGACGAAAACCAACGGCTGCACTAAACAGGCGCCTATCACAGTGACTGGAAACGGTCCCTCAGGATTGGATTTTAATCCGAACACCAAGACCGTTTACATCGCTAATCAGGGCAACGGCACGGTAGCCGTGGTCGATGGAAACGCCTGCAATCGGCACATGACAACCGGCTGCAATCAAACGTGGACAACAATTCCAGTCGGCACAAATCCGTTTCGGGTCGCGGTCAATAAAACCACCAACACGATTTATGTGAACAATCGGGGAGATGGAACGGTGTCCGTGATTAACGGCGCCACCTGCAACGCTTCGGTAACTTCAAGCTGCAATCAGTCACAACCGACGACGATTGTCAGCAGCCACAGCAGTTCCATCGATGATCTGGCTATCGATGAAACAACCAACACGATTTATGTGGTCAATCGTCTGGCCAACATGGTGGCAATTGTCGATGGCACACATTGCCAGGGATCGGATTCGTCCGGTTGCGGCCAAACCTGGCCAACTTTCAACGTGGGCCACCGGCCCCAGGCCCTTGCGTTTAATTCCGCTAACCACACGCTTTACGTCGGGAATGCGAACGACAATGACGTGTCGGTCATCAACACTTCACACTGCAGCAATCTTGATACGAGCGATTGCAGCGTGAAAGCGAATGTCGCCGTGGGGGATTCGCCGGACAGCATCGGGATCGTATTCGACAAGAACACGGTCTATGTGGAAAACCGCTTCGACATGAGCGTTTCCGTCTTCGATGGCTCTACCTGCAATGGTTCCAACGTGGCGGGTTGCCCAAGCGGAGAGGCGCAAGCAGTATCGATCGCTGCGTTCCCAGACGTTCTTACTGACCCGAATGGGTTCGGCTTCGGCGCCTACATAACCGGCCGACAAATTGCGATCGATCAGCAGAAGCATTTGGTTTACATCCCAACCATAGGCGATAGCGATCTGGTGGTAATCGACGGCAACCCGTGCCGGGCCGATCACATCAACGATTGCAAGCCTAAGATTGCCGATTTGCGACCAAGCGGCACAGCCGACTTCGTGACCGTCGATCCGTTGTCCCAGACGGTTTATGTAACAAACGTCGACGACAACACGGTTTCGATTTTCCAGGACCAATATTAAGTCGCTGAACGCACTCGGGGTTCGCTCCGAGCAACGACATCACCGATTCAGACGGGGACGACCCTGAATCGGTGAAACGTTGTTGAAGGTTTTGGCGACGTCGGATGCGCAATGGCCGCGGGGATATTCGAAAATTCGGAGGGAACTGCGGCGTTCGTATCCTGTAGAAATTAGTGAAGAGCCTGCTGCATTGGAAAGCAGCGACCGTCTCAACCAAGTCACGACCAAATGGACGAAAGATGAAACAGGCAGGTATAAATAAACATCCAGCTTCGCGTCTAACCACGCTCCTTCTATTAGGCGCTCTCATCTTCACTGAAAACGTCTTTGCCGGCACCTCCGCCGTCGAAGGCATCGTCAAGGACGCGAATGGACGGCCAATCAGTGGAGCCGATGTTCGGGTCGAAGCCAGAAACCGCGGCTCAAGCCGGCTGGTCAAAACTGATGCCCGCGGACATTACATTTATGACGGTCTCAATCCGGGTACCACCTACCGGGTAACTCTTCTTATAAATGGCGCCGCGAAGGCTTCGATCAACAACGTCCTGGCAAAGGCCGGATCTACCCAGCTAAACTTTGATCTCAAGACCAGCTCGGTCTCCGGGAACCGAATGGCCACCAAAAACGGTAAACGTTACGTTTACATTCCAGACGAAACCGGCACGCATTTGGGCGGTCGCTGGGTCGAAGTCGATGAGAACGGCCAGGCTGACTCTATCGGGGTGAACAATGTCGAGAGAGGCAACGCAGAAGCCGTCAGGAGGATGCAAAGTGACAGTGGTGCGGTTGGCCAGATGACCGGAGGCGGTCATTAAATTCAATGCTGGAAATCAAGATGGCTTATTACGTTTAGACTTGTAAAAGGGGCGAGTCGCAGACGATGTGTGCTTATGCCGTCAAACGCCGCTGCCGAAGGCAAGAACGAGCGAGGCGTTTTCGTCACTACCCGTTGGAGCATAGTTCTTTCTGCAGGCGACCCGGGCAGCGAGGAACAAAAAGGGCGTGATGCCCTGGCGGAGCTCTGCCGGACTTACTGGCGCCCGATCTTTTCATTTGTCTGCTGGCGCGGATATTCACCCGAAGATGCTCAAGATCTGACCCAGGATTTTTTTGTGATGGTTTTCAGGAACAACTGGTTCCAGCAAGCCGATCCAAATCGCGGCCGTTTTCGCTCCTTCCTGCTTAAATCTCTTTCGAACTTCCTGAATAATGCGGCTGAGCGAAGTCATGCTCAGAAACGCGGTGGCGACATGAAATTTGTTTCCTGGGACGAATGGATCGCGGAGGCTCCTTCGCAAATTTCGCTTCCGGAAAAAGCCCTCAGCACTTTGCCGCCAGAGCTGGTTTTTGATCTTCGCTGGGCTGCGACTGTCGTCGAGCAAACACTTCGTCGACTGCGCGAGGAATGTGAAAGCAAAGGGCGGCTTCGTTTGTTCGAGACTTTGAGCAGCTATCTTAGCGGTGAACGCGCCGATGCTTCCTATCCGGAACTTGCAACCACACTCGGGATTCCTGAAAACGCCGTGAAAAAACAGCTTCATAATATGCGCCAGCGTTATCGGTGGCTGCTGCGCGATGAAGTTGCGCACACGGTCGAAAATCCGGCCGACGTAGACGACGAGATTCGCCATCTCTGCGCCGCGCTCGCCACTGCAAACAAATAGACCGGATGAAAAGTTCCGACTCGCCTCCACTCACGAAGGATCCAAACGAGCCTAGCGAGCAGTGCGAACAATGCGGGACAAAGACGCGATTGAACAGCGGCTTGTGTGTGAAATGTCTGTTGGGCGAAGGGTTGGAACATGACACTCAAGCGTCGAGTGAGGCGTTCGAGCGAGTGCTCGGCGAAGCGGACGTGCCAGACAAGCACTGGCGCATAGGCAATTACGAAATTCTGGAAGAAATCGCCCGCGGGGGCATGGGCGTGATTTATCGTGCCCGCCAGCGACATTCGCGCCGCATTGTCGCAGTAAAACGCGTTCTCAGCTATCATGCTGGATCGCACGACGCACTCGCGCGTTTTCGTCGCGAAGCCCAAGCGGCGGCAAATCTAGATCATCCGAATATTTTGCCGATTTACGAAGTTGCCGAGAGCGACGACGGCCTGCCGTTCTTCAGCATGAAGTATGTGACCGGCGGCAGTCTTCAGCAGGCGGGATCAAGCGCGCGCAACGATCCGCGTCGATGCGTGGAACTAATGGCGAAGGTTGCGCGCGCCGTTGAATATGCCCACGGACGCGGAATTCTTCATCGCGATCTCAAGCCCGGAAATATTTTGATCGACGGGCGTGGCGAGCCACTGGTGAGCGACTTCGGCCTGGCCAAGTCTCTTGATGAAAATAGTGATCTCACCCGGACGCTCACCGCATTCGGGACCCCGGGTTACATCGCTCCGGAACAGGCAAAAAGCGCGGCTGCCGATCTGACTCCGGCGGCGGATGTTTATAGTCTCGGCGCGGTACTATTCTACCAGCTAACCGGTAGACCGCCGTTTCTCGGCAAGAATGCCTTCGTGGTAATTCAGAAGGCGTCGGATACTCAGGCGCCGAAGCTTCGCTCAATCGAACCCTCGCTGGACCGTGATCTGGAAACCATCTGCGCGCGCTGTTTGGAACAAGATCCAAGAGCCCGTTATCAATCTGCAGGCGATCTCGCGGCCGATCTCGAGCGCTGGCTCGAAAACCGCCCGATCGCAGCCCGGCCTGTCGGCATTCCCGCGCGAATGTGGCGCTGGTCGCGTCGTAATCGGAAACTGGTCGGTGCCACCACGGTCGGTCTTCTTCTGGGAGCGGCTATTTTTTGGTTATTTCGAGAAAATCATTTTCACCCGTCGCCAACCAGTCCGCTGGAAAAGAGCATCGCGGTTTTGCCATTCGCCGATCTCAGCCAGGCCAGGGATCAGGAATATTTTTGCGACGGCATCAGCGAAGAAATTCTTCACGCACTCGCGAGAGTCGAAGGTCTGCGTGTGCTCGGCCGCACTTCGTCTTTTTCATTTAAAGGGACGAATGCAACGGCGAGCGAGATCGGGAAAAAATTGAACGTCGAGAATGTCCTGGAAGGAAGCGTGCAGCGCGACGGAAACCGCATTCGAGTTACGACCGAGTTGATTAACACGCAAACCGGTTTTCAGGTTTGGACGGAAACGTACGACCGCGAGTTGCAGGGCGTTTTTGCCCTGCAGGATGAAATTACCCGATCGATTGTTAATGCCTTCAAGATCAAACTCGCCGTTGCCCTTCCGACCCATGAACCGCGCGATGCAGGGGTCTACGACCTTTACTTGCAAGGCCTCTATTTTTCCAACAAGGGCAGCGAGGAAGATCTCCGACGCGCGCTGAATTTCTTTCAAGCCGCGCTCGATAAAGATCCAACCTTCTCCAATGCCTGGACCGGAATCGCAAAGGTTTGGTATTTCCTGGCGGGCGTTTACGTCAAGCCGCTCGACGCTTACCCGAAAGCAAAGGAAGCGGCACTGAAAGCAATCGCGCTCGACGAGAAAGATGCTGAAGCGCACTGCTATCTTAGCGAAACCAAACGTGTTCTTGATTGGGATCTGATTGGCGCAGATGCGGAGCTACAGCGCGCTATGCAGCTCGATCCGAATTCCGCGCCCGCTCACTTCTTCTCCGCCTTGCTTCCTCTTTTTCGCGGTGATCTGCAGGAGGGGCTTCGGCTTGTCCTTGAAGCCAAGAGACTGAACCCGGTCTCTCCGATTACCAGTTACGTCGCAACCGCCGCTTATCTGGCTAACGATCGAATCAACGACGCGATTGCCGAGGGGCAGCGAACGCTGCAACTCGACCCGAACTATTTCTATCTGGATTCGAATCTGGCGGCTGCTTACCGAGAAAATGGGAACTTTCCGGAGGCGATCGACCTCTATACCAAGGCGCAAGAGGCCAGACATCTGCCGAGCACCGGTCTTGCCATCACCTATGTCCGAATGGGGAGGCCGGCTGACGCGCGAAAAATTCTCGATGAGCTCGTGCGGGACACCCAAACGCGGTACGTGCCTGCTCCCTCTATCGCGGCCGTTTATGTGGCGCTTGGCCAAAAGGAAGAGGCTTTCCAGTGGCTCGAGCGCGCTTTTTCGGAACACTCCGGGATCTTGCAGTGGATTGCGTTCCTTCCCGAGTTTCGGCCGGTTCATTCCGACGTCCGTTTTCCTGCACTTCTAAGTAGAGCCGGCATTTCCTTTGATCCAATACTGGCTATCACCGAAATGACGTTGTCACAGGTCCCAGATTCGAACGCACAGGATCACGTCGCGCTCAAAGTTGGCGTCAAGCCGCGGCCAAAAACGGAAAATGGACACGTGGTCAGAATCAGCATTTCCTTCTACGACCGAACCAGCGACAACAAGTTGGTCCCGACCAACGCGCAAGTCGGCTACAACTGGCTCACCGCGACACGCGACTGGACCGACGCGACGCCGAAATTTATTGCTGCCACTTACGTTCGTCCTAAGAGCCAACAGTCGTCGGCCGACGGACGACGTTATGGTGGCTTTATCGTCCGAGTGTATTTCGACGGTAAGTTGCAGGACTCTCGAGCGACATCCGCGGAGATGCTGAAGCTTTTCCCTCAAGAAGGGTCTGCCGTTCCTCTTCCAAGCGTTTCTCGACAGCCGCGTTGACCGGTCAAAACAAAAAACTGGTGGCGGCGGAGAAAACTTGCTTGAGCCACGGCGATAAAATGCGCAAAGGACGTTTCATGACCGCGACGGCATGAACGGAATCATCAAGGCCAGAACATTGCTCGCGATGATTAGCGGAACGCTTTCCTTAGCTTTCGAAATCCAGGCGCAGGAGCCAACCCCGCCATCGCAAACACAGGGGCAGCCCGGCGTCACCATCGAGGAGGTGATCGTGACCGGCTCGAACATTCCAACGGCCGAAGAGGTAGGACCAAATCCCGTCGATGTTTATGACCGAGACGACATCAGGCGCCTTGGCGTCCGCACCGCGACCGATCTTGTCCAGAGGATACCGGAAGCGATGGGCGCATCGATCACGGAAAATAATGTAAACGGAGGCAACGGACGTACCGAATTGAATGTAAGAGGAATTCTCCCGAAAGAAACGCTCGTGCTTCAAGATGGACGCCGTCTCGCCCCGGTTGGATTTGCCGGAGACACTGTCGATCTCAACACGATCCCAATCGGATTGATCGATCATGCCGATCTGTTGAAGGACGGCGCTTCCGCGATTTACGGCGCAGACGCCGTGGCCGGTGTTTTCAACATCTGGCTAATCCACAGATTCCGCGGGTTGGAAATCTACAGCAGCTACGGCAATACCAATCTCGGCTTTGCCAACGATCAAGGTGAAGAGAGGACTTACCTCCTGGCGGGCACGGGCGATGAAAAGATCGACATTCTGGTCTATGCTGAGACCTACAATCGCGCTGCAATTTACGCGCGCGATGCGGAGATCTCCCACGATGCAGACTACCGACCATTTGGCGGCATAGATGACCGCAGCGCAAACTTCGCCGGCCGCATCGATGGATTCATTTACCGGCCACAACTCAATAACAGCGCCCGGTCGCCCACTCCTCACGCTTTCCCGAACGTTGGAAGTGATCCGCAATACGTGTCCCAGGGCGGTCTCCCGCCTGAACAACGGCTTTTTAACTTCGCCGACATAGCCGGCGCCATGGGTGCAGCCGACCGCCAATACCTGGCCGGATCTTTGGAAGACAAGTTGTGCGACCAGTACTTGGCGGTCTTTTCCGATTTCAAATACATGCGCGGCTTTTGGGAAGGCGATTTGGCGCCATCTCCGTTTTCACCTGATCCATTTACTGACGCCACTCACCCTAGTGGAATCAGTACCGTCGGCATTAGCGTGCCGATTCAAAATCCGTTCAATCCGTTCATGGTGGCGGATTACACATCGCCCGGGGGGTTCGATCCAAAGATTCCCGGAAGTCGCTTCAGCGCCGCACCCGCGGGCACGCAATTCGTCACCGGCGTCCGGTATCGAGGTTTGGAAGCAGGCGTAAGGACCGACAAGATCACGACCGACAATTACGTCTTCACCGTCGGCATCAAAGGCAACCTCGGCGAGTTCGGAGAATATCTTTCGAAATGGAACTGGGAGAACGCCTTTCGTTATAGCGAAGACGATCGGAGCGAGCGCTTCAGCGGAATCGTGAACACCACGAATTTACGAGCAGCGTTGTTGGATCCGAATCCGGCTACCGCGTTCAATCCGTTCGGCCTCAACCAGAATTCGCGCGCCGCCATCGATCGAGTATTTACAACCAGCATTCATACCGGAACAACCTCGCTGACCCTGCAGGATCTTAGACTCTACGGCGAGCTTTTCGATTTCCCGGCCGCGCCGGTTGCTTTTGCCATTGGAGCGGAACACCGGACCGAGCGCGCCCGCGACACTCCTGACGCATTAACGGCAACTGGTGAAACAATTGGCGCCAACAACTTTAATCCAACTGCCGGCAGCAGGGATGTCTGGTCAATTTACTGGGAGGTGCTGGTGCCAATAACCAGTCCGATCTGGAATATTCCGGGATTTCATACCTTGGAACTCGGTTATCAGGAACGATACGAAAACTTCAGCGATTTCGGCTCGGCGGAGCGACCTAAATTCTCCGTTCGCTGGCAGCCAATCGATTCCGGACTCACTCTTCGAGGCACCTATACGGAGGCGTACCACGCTCCGACCTTGAGCGATTTGTTTCGCGGCCCGTCAGAGTCCCCCATCCTCGTCAGAGACCCTCGCGTGCCACCTAGCCAGGCCGAAGAAGTCTTGGCACGATTCAGCGGTAACCCAACGTTGCAGCCGGAAACAGCCTACGAATGGACCTACGGCGCTGTCGCCACGCCGGGCAAATGGTTGCCAGCGCTGAGAGGCCTTACGCTAATCGCCGACTTTTATCATATCGACATTCGAGCAGTTACTCTGCAGTTGGACCCTCAGTTTCTGGTCGATCACGAGGCGCAATTTCCGGGTCAGGTTGTACGCGGACCATCTACAGGACCCGGGGGTCCCTTTGGTCCAATCGTTCTTCTGCTGCTTCCCGAGCAGAATCTCGGGCGAATGATCGAAGAAGGGCTGGACTATTCAGCTGTCCACCTCTTCGACACCAAAACGTTGGGGCACGGAGACTGGGGTGCGTTCACCGCAATGCTCAGAGGCACTTACATGGATCGCGCCGTTCTCCAATTGGTACCCGATGGACCAGAAAAAAACGTGGTTGGAAAATTTGGCGGCGGTTTTCTCGGAACTCAAGCCGGCGGCGCGTTCACGCACAATCGATGGTACACGAGCCTGTTCTACGACGGGCCGTCAGGCTCGATGCTCGCCGGGCTCGATGCCGGTTTCATTGTTCACTTTATCGGCCAATATTGGGACAATGCCGAGTTCACCGCTAAACTTCACGATCGAAAAGTCCGAGAATGGACGACGCTCGACTGCGTCCTGAGTTATACCTTCAACTCGCGAGCCGCTGTGGTGCCGGTCGACGTTCCTGGTTCCGCCAGGAACCACGGCGCCACGACGAACAAGGAAAAGGATTCTGTCCCGGTAAGCAGCACGGAGTATCGGCAGTGCGGATGGCGCGCGTGGTTGAACAAAACAACGATCACTATTGGGATTAACAATCTAACAGACGAACCACCACCGTTCGTGGCGGCCGCGTTCGAGAACGGCTATGACGAAAGCACGGCAAATATTCGCGGACGCACCTGGTATGTCGCCCTCAAAAAAAGGTTCTGACCACAGGTCTCGGCAACAATGACAAAGTCGAACCCGTTATCGGCTCAGCTCGCAGATCCAGTTTGTTTCCCAGGTTTTTCCACCGTCGGGCGAGAAGGATTGTTCCATTCGCGCTGACTTTGGCGAGATATTCAACCAGAGGTAACGCACGAGAACCGCGCGGCCTTTCCACTCTTGCTGATTGTAGAACTCGCCGCGATTGCCGGTAAATTGACCAATAACCGGCGGTAGCTCGAGAGTGCCCTTGTCGAGGTCGACGAGGTAGATGCTCCATTGGTGCGACTCCGGATTATACATCCGAAGTGTCTGCGCCTTGATGTGCAGATGCTGCTTCGGACTGTCGACCTCGAACTGCTCAAAGTTCGCGTTGCTATCCAGGAGCTTCTTGTGATTCGAGATGCCGTCGTACTCCACCCAGGTCGTCGAACCAACCAGGCGATCGGGAAGCCGGCGAACGTGCGCCTTCCAATCGCCAATAAGGAAATCGAAATCGTGAGCTCCGTCGTGTTCTGAAGCTTGCGCCGGCGCGGGCGAAGGTTTCGATGTTGATGCAGCGGGAGCCGATGATTCCTGAGCGCTCACCGACAACAAACTCAATTGCAGAAAAGCCAGCAAACAAATCGAAAACGATTTCATGAAGCGCAGTCAACCACACCGGACGAGATCGACAATCTTGAATGTTTAGATACGACCCCAATTTAGCGAGAAGTCGGCGTGCCCTTGGCTGACTCGGCTTTCAGCTCGACGAGAATCATGTGCAGAGGCGTATCACCAATATTCTCCGCAGCGTGAGCCAACGGGTCACGATAGAGAACGTCACCGGTCTTGAGCTCACCCTCGGTAACTTTGCCGTCGGAGGCGTAGTTGCGGTACCGGCCGCCTTCCAAAACGTAAATGACATAGGCGGGATGCGAGTGGACCTGCTCTTTAACACCGGGCGGCAAAATCGCTTCCAGAACGCGTACACGATCGTTCTCGAACCTGACGCGAATTGTCTTGGCATTAACGACTGCCGGATCTTGCGCATTCGCGCGTGTTATCCAAAAGCCGAACGATGACGCGAGTGTGATTGTAATTATTATTAGAGCGCGGATATGCATGACGACATCCTTTACGAAACCACCCAAAGATCGACAATTAGAAAAGATGTTTAGCCGCGGATTACCCGCCTTCGCTGAAGGCTACGGCCGTGGCAAGCGCGGATTAAGAAGGATTGTGAATGAAAATAGCCCAGCGCTTCAGCGCTGGGTTCAATGATGTTTTCAGTGTTCAGTCCCGTTAGGGACGAAAGAAATATCGGCAACCAGAAATGCGATAGGTTAACCGCCAGTCCGGCTCGGACCGAGTAGCGCGTCGACGTCCGCGACGAATGCCGGAATGAAGCCTTTATTCTTGGCGCTTGCCCACCATGCGCCGCCGCGCGCCGTCCCAAGCAAATCGACCAGCATCACTCCGGCCGTCGCTTCGAAAGTTCCCTTTGGAAAGACGCCGCGTTGCGTTCTGTCCCAAATGTGGAAAGACGCCCACGCGTATTCTTGCAGCATTTGCTCCAATCTCAGCTGATCGGCAGCATCCAACGCGCTCTCTCCGTGAAGGCCAGCGGTCATCAACTCGGCTATGTCGCGGTTTGTAGCGATCGCCTGGCGGATCACCGTCCACTGCGCCATGGTGGAATTATGCTCGTTGCGCTGGAGCGCCGCTGTGTTGTGTTTGATCTGCAAACCGACAAAGACAAGAGAGAGAATCAAGCCGACCGCGCCAATTATTTGCGCCAGATCAGATAATTCTTGGAGCGACATAAGTTTCAGCCTCCGATCTTGAAAGCGCCCAGCGGCCTGGCTTCGGGATGTGGCTTCCTCGTCAATATGACTTTCTCCACGTAAGTCCGGTATTCGTTCCCGAACACGTACCCTCGTTCCTTCCAAAACTCTTTGCCGCCGGGTGAAGCGAGCAAATTCATGGTGAGCAACTCCCAGCCAGCCCAAAGCGGAGGAGACAATGCCTTTTCCTGCCACTGATAAAAGGCATTCTGCGAAAAAGATATAAATGCCATGAAAGCCTCGATGAATTGCGCCTTCTCTATTTCTTCCAATGACGAGTAGTCCTTCAGTCCCTTGATCGCGATCCGATTAAGCGCGGTATCGCCCATCAGATTCATATACCAATCCGCATAGTTATCGTGCACAGCTTGCGCAGTGGCGGAGCGAACGGCGCTCGTGTTCCTCTTGATCTGAAATCCAACGTAGAAGAGCGAAATGACCACGGCGACCGCGCATCACTTGCGCCAGATCAGATAATTGTTGGAGCGACATAGAATCTGTAAAGAAAGCTGCCAGCTTCCCGCTTTCAGGGAGACTTGGCCTCTCGTTCGGTCAGGGCCTTTAGCACGGTTTCCAAGGGAACGCTTCCCTTTTCCGATCCGCTGGCTCCTCGTTCGAAATCAATCCAGCCTTCATTGAAACCGTCCAGCATTTCCAGGCGCGGGGTCGGATTCTTCACGCCCTGCGACTTGAAGAGATCCTCCCAGGATTCGCGCGGCACGGCCTCCATGCGTACCGGACGGCCAAGGAGCTTCGCAAAAGTGGCGGCGATCTCGTTCGGCGTCACGCGTTGCGGTCCTTCGAGTTCCACCACTCGGCGACCGGTCCAGTTTTCCTGAAGCAGTCTGGCGGCCACCCTGCCAATATCCGTAGTTGCAACCATCGGCATCGGCTTGTCGAGCGGTTGGAGGAAACTTGGAATCACGCCCTGCGTGCGCGCCGGAGCCACGTCCCAACTGCAGTTCTCCATGAACCATGCGGGCCGCAGAAAGGTAATCGGCGTGAGCAAACTGCCGAGAGCCTCCTCGATGATTGTATGCTGGGTCAGAAGGTTGGATCGGGTGGCTTGCGCCCCAATCGTAGAGAGGTAAACGACTCGCGCCGGAGACGCCGTTTCCAGTGCGGCTCGCAGAGTTACACCGATCGTCCGGGCCTCGGGAAACCCGGGTGTCGGGTCAAAACTCGATGGCACGAGCACGAAGACGCCTTCCGCCCCTCGGAACGCGGTCGTAAGAGAGCCCGCATCCTCGATCGTCGCCTGCGCGACTTCACAGCCACGATCTGCCCACGCTCGACCTTTATCAGCGTCCCGCACCACAGCCCGGACCGGTTGCCTTGCGGCGAGAAGGGTACGCGCGACGACACCTCCGATCTGACCAGTGATTCCCATGATTGCATACATAAATCGTATTTCCTTCGCTGGTTCGGAGCGCGATGATTAAAATCGCTTTCGATAGCTTCGCCTAACGAGACCAAGCTGAGCGACCGCTGACGAAGGCGAGCTTTCTCATGTCCTTTCTACTTTCTAATTTAACCTTTGTAATTTTCTTATCGGTCAGCGGTTCGCTGGAGTGATTGGTTAGACCATGCGGTGTGCCTTTCAAAATACTCCCGGCAGTAGTCGTTTAGTGCGTCGGGTGTAGGCTGCATAAGCATTTCCAAAGTTGTCAAGGAGAGCCCTTTCTTCCACTCGGATGCGGTGGCATAGGACAAGGAACGTGGGAACTATAATAACGAACAAACTGAGTGCCGTGCCAAGCACTAGCCCGAGGCCGGCACACTGCAGAAGCAAACCGGTGTAGGAAGGATGGCGCACAACGCGGTAAGGACCGGTGTCCACGATTTGGTGATCGGACGCTATCGCCACGTCTACTGAGAAGAAACGGCCCAGGTGCCCGATGGCCCACCAGCGCAATGCCGTCCCGGCAGCAAAGAGACCTGCTCCAAACCACCGCCACGGGAGGCCCGGGAGCAACCTCGGACCCACGTTGCTAAGCCCGGCAAGATGACCGGCTATGATTGACCCGACAACTACCGCCCAGAGCAACAAGTGAGAGCCCCGATCCAGCCGCGTGCTCGGAGCGCGGGAGGCACGTCGTCGCCAGACGAGAGCAAGCTCGGAAACTAGCAACCCGGCGTCCAAAATAAGGTAGAGCGGCGGGAAAAACATGGAGTTTGTGGCCTAACGAGAGCAAGCTGAGCGACCGCCGCCCAGAACGAGCTCACTTATCAGTTTTCTAATTTCTAATTTCAACTTTGTAATTTTCTTAGCGGTCAGCGGTTCGCTCCAGCGCCTGGTTAGGCCGTTGGGGTGGACGATGGAAGTGGACTGACTTCCATGGCTTGAATCAAGCCATGCTCAAGGGTGAAACGGTGACCCACGTGCTCATCGGTAAGAACTGCTCCAGCCAAGTCACGCACGACCTGATGCACAGCGACCAAAATGCGCCCGGCCTCCTCCGGGTAAAAGGAAACCGGCTCGACGTGCGGATTGATCTCGCTCCACTGCTCCGTCCAGTAGGCGCGAACTTCTTCAGGCCCACGGACAAAACCGCCTTTAAACGCCTTCGGCCATGCCACGTCCGGAGTCATGAGGGCGAGGGTGGCGTCAATGTCTCGCGCGTTGAAGGCTGCATAAGCCGCACGGAGCAGTTCAATTTCTGGTGCAGGTTGATCTGGCATAAGCGGGGTCATCGAGAATATGGAGTAGGCCTAACGAGAATGGAGCGAGCTGGAAAGCCTCGACATGGACGGGAAAGCCCGAGAGGGCGAGTGAGCTGGGAAGATCATGAGTCAAAGAGATAAGCCACGGCTAGCGGTGACGCACAACTTCATCTCAACTACTCCACGTCTCAACATCTCAACGGGCGCTTGCGCCCTTGGTCGTTCGCTTCATCGATTGGTCAGACGCTGGGGATGGCCACGGAACTGCGCTCGCGAATGAATGATATCAGCGTCGAAATCATCAGCAGAACGAACAACAACTGAAACGTGAAATTGGTGTACTCGTGCCAACGATCAACGGCGGCTCGCGCTGCTTCGTCGCTGCGGCTGGACAGAAAGTCCCCGACGAAGCCGAACGTGAACCAGCTGCTACGAGCAATCACGAAGCATACACACGCCCACATGAGTAATGCGAACGTGCGAGTGCGTCGGACGAGAGAGAGTCGAATGGCAAGCACGAGCATCACTACCTCGCCCACCAACGTCAGATACGAGACCACTTTCCAGAGCATCGCCATGATTGCGTCTAACGAGAACAAGCTGAGCGACCGCCGCCGAGATCGAGCGCGGCTTTCAGTTTTCTACTTTCTAATTTCACCTTTGTAATTTTCTTTCCGGGTGGTGGTTCGCTCCAGCGCTTGGTTAGGTCTTCTCAGCTCATAGCGATTCACATCTTGCTCGTAGGCAATGACACCGGGAGTCGTCCTATACCGCTTAATGAACGCGAATCCGAGTTTCTCTAACACGCGATTGGGAGCAAGATTGTCTGCCGAAGGTTCACAAACGAGCTTTTTCAGATTGAATCGGTCGAAGTAAAAGTTGGCCGATCTGCGCACAAATTCGGTCCCTAGACCTGCTCGTCTCAATTGTGAATTCCACAGATGCAAATGTATAAAGGCCTCGGTGCCAAGGACGATCTTATTGATACTTGAGTGTCCAACACGCCGTCCTCGAAATATCCAAACTAGGTAAAACCGGTCTCTTTCCCTGTCTGGTTTCTCATGGTCGGCTAAAAGAGCATCGAGCCACTTGTCTCTTTCAGGAAGTTTCAAGCGGTCTACGCCCATTCCGCGTAAAAATGGATCATCGGCCTTATAAAAGTAGTCCAGCATCAGCTCATATTCTTCACGGCTTGAGAACGGACGGACCTCTATCTCTTCAACTCCCCGCATAAGACCTAACGAGAATAAACTGAGCGACCGCCCCAAGGAGCGCAAGTTTTCATCTCAACAACTAAACGACTCAACATCTCAACTTCTTTTCACGCCGCGCGGCGGTTAGCTCCAGCGCTTGGTTAGGCCTTTGGCGTATCCTAATGGGGTGCGGGCTTTGATCCCCCAGCCAATTCTCTGCCTGTTTTGCGATCGCTAATCACAAATGTGTTGTTTTCTCCGAGCGTCGACCACGGCCCGCGCGATACTTCGCTAAACTCAACGAAGCGCCAGTCGGTCACATCCGTTTCGTTTAATTCGAGATAGTCACGCACAGCGGGAGACACATCGAGACCCGCGCCTTTGTTCAGATTGGGTTTTGGACGTTCGTTGCCAAAGACATATTGCCAATAATCGGTGCGGAAAGGCCCTGCGTCTTCCCACTGTGCATAGACCGTTCGATTCGCTTTTCGAATTGCGACCCATCGATCCTTGCAGGTGGAAACGCCGGGGCCTTGATAGGCTTTTTTGAACCACGGAACGACGCGGGGCGCCTCCGGCCGATGACCAGTGGCTGCCTTGTCGTTGTACGGGAGGGCGCAGTAAAACGGGTTCTGTCGAGGCGTGAATTTTACCGGAATATAATTACTCCGATGCGCGGGATTGGGATCGTCAAATCCGCCATAACTTCTGGTCCAATTTTTGTCCCATGAGCTCGCACGGTTCGGCACCGGATTGTTTCCGCTTGGGCTTTCTCCGATCCAAAAGACAGTCGTCACAATATTTTTCTTCCACGGAAAGCGCTCTCGGGTGGCTGAGGCACTTTTCTTAGTGCTTAAACAGCCCGCGACGATCGTTGCCAACGCACCGATCGACACGATCGATATAGCCTTCATCATAATAGTCTAGTCCAAGAGGACGCTGCGGCGCGATATCCGTGTAATCCGTGGTTAAAGGAATCTTTACGCCGAGACCGGCTTGGGCTCGGCGGATTTGCGGGAACCGAGCGCGGCGCGGATGAAATTGTTGCCCAGCTCCCACATCGGGCCGGGGAATTTGCGGCACTCGGTGAGAACGTCGTCCAGCGCATTGACGAACATGTCGACTTCCTTTTCGCCGATGATGAGCGGCGGCAGAATTTTCATCACGTCCATCGCGTGACCGGCGACCTGGGTGAGAATGCGATGTTTGCTCAGCATCTGAGTCACGATCATTTGCGCGAACAGCACCTTGTCGATCTTGTGCAGAAGCTTCCAAGCCATCTTGAGCTTGAATTCGCTCGGCTCATGAAACTCGATCCCGATCATCAATCCTTTGCCGCGCACTTCCTTGATGAACGAATGTTTCGCTTTCAGCGCTTCGACTTTCTCCATCAACAGCGCGCCCATCCTGGCCGAGTTCTCGATCAAATTTTCGCCGTCGATCACTTCCAGTGACGCGAGCCCGCACGCCATCGCCAAATTGTTCCGGCCGAATGTGGTTGAGTGAACGACACAGCGGTCCATCCGCGAAAATGTTTTCTGGTAAATGTCGCGCCGGGTGACGATCGCGCCGCACGGAACGTATCCGCCGCTCAGTGTTTTCGCGAGAGTGATGATGTCCGGTTCCAAATTCCAATGTTGGAACCCGAACATTTTTCCGGTGCGACCGAGTCCAGTTTGCACTTCGTCCGAAATCAGGAGCGTGCCGTATCTGCGGCAAAGTTCCTGTGCGCGGGGAAAAAAATCGGTGTTCGAGGTTTGGCAACCTTTGCCTTGAACGGTCTCGATCACGAACGCCGCCACATCGCGCGAGCGCAATTGTTTTTCCAATTCGTCGATGTCATCGAGCGGCACGCGGGCATCGAATCCTTCCATCAACGGGCCGAAGCCTTCGGTGAAACTTTCGCAGCCCATTAACGAGAGCGAGCCGACGCTCAACCCGTGAAAGGCGCTCTCCAACGAAATCATTCGTTTCCGTCCGGTGGCAGCGCGGGCAAATTTGATCGCGCCTTCCATCGCTTCGGTGCCGGAGTTGCAAAAGAAGACCGCATCGAGATGGGGCGGCGTGCGTTTGGTGATCGCTTCGGCGAGCAAACCGCTCAACAGCGAGCAATCCATCTGGACCATGTTCGGAAGATCGAGATCAAGCACCTCGCGGATCGCTTTTTTCACCAGCGGATGGTTGCGACCGATGTTGAAAACGCTGTAGCCGCTCAGGAAATCGAGGTACGGCGTGTTATCCATGTCGTAGAGATACGCGCCCTCGGCCCGGGCATAGACTTTGTCGAAGCCGATGACCCGCTGGGCCTGAACCAGCGTGCGGTTCAAGTGCTTCTCGTGCAGCTGGTAATTCTCGCCCAGACGCGCGGCAATGATCTCTTTCAAATCGAAACCCATGAGGCGCAAAATGTCCTCGATTTGAGGGCGAAGCGCAACTGGTGGATCGGCCGCTCCGCGGACGATGCTATAGCCACTCGGCTCCGCCGACATTCTTTAACATCGAGCGTCGGAGCGCTCGATCCACCTACGCTATCTCCGATCGCGTTGCTCTTCTAACATCTAGCGCCGGAGCGCTCGATCCACCTACAACGAAAAAGCCGCGGAATACTCTGGATTCCGCGGCTTTCGTTCTAGCGAACTAGGATGTCCGCTTAATCTTCCACTTCTACGTAGTCAACCGTGCGAGTCTCCCCGTTTCCGGTGTAATACACCTTCACGTGGTCATTCGGTGTCAGCGCTCTGCTGATCACGTGGCCGGCCTTGTTGACGACTCGCACTGGAGCCTTCAACGCGAACGAGATTGGCCCCTCGCGCTCGTCCTTCACCACGATTGTCTTCCCTGGCTCATACGTCGTAACCATGCCCGATGTGTAAGTCGTGCTGGTCGTCGTCGTTGATGTTGCCGGGGCCGTGGTAGTGGTTTGTTCGGTTGTGGTCGTCTGCGCGAATGCAAAAGGCGCAACGGCAGCACAAGCCAATCCAATAATCATCTTGTTCATGTTTTTCCCTTTCATCTTGTTGTATCGCTTCTTCGACTAAGTTCGCGCGGAAAATATTCGATCCGACACCACGACGCAGTGGTGCCGGAGCGGTCACTCGACTAAGAAATTATCGCAGACGGCGAGCAATGCCGTGGGTCACGGGGTGAACCACGTGATTGTCGACCTTGTATGCGACTTTGTGCGCGAAATGCGCACTTCTGTTCAAGATACCTTCGCCTGGAAACGCAGGAGCGTCTTGAGCACATAGAAACGACGCCAACACGGCCGAGGCGAAAATCGCAAAGTAGCGTTTCATCTTCCATCCCCCTTTCTCTATATAACTTAGACTTGTCCAGGAGTCCGGGTATTCGACGAAACTGCGCGTTGTGTCGCGTCCGACATTCGTTAACGTGCGGGGTCGATGACCAAGGCCGAACCGACCACCGATCCAAAAGTTACTCCGGAGCTGGTGGCGAAGCACGGTCTCACGCCCGAAGAATTCAAGCGGATCAAAAAAATCCTCGGACGCGAGCCGAATTTCACCGAGCTGGGAATCTTCTCGGTAATGTGGAGTGAGCATTGCTCCTACAAAAATTCGCGGCTCGAGCTGAAGAAATTTCCAACCGCCGGACCCAACATCCTGGTCAAAGCCGGGGAAGAAAACGCCGGGGTGGTCGATATCGGCGACGGCTGGGCGGTCGCCTTCAAAATGGAGAGCCACAATCACCCGAGCGCGATCGAACCGTTCCAAGGCGCTGCAACCGGTGTCGGCGGAATCATTCGGGACATCTTCACCATGGGCGCCCGCCCGGAGTTTTGTCTGAACTCGCTGCGATTTGGGCCAATCGATGAACGTAGCGGCGACCGTGTCGGCCGCGATGCAGGCGGCACGCCTGCCACTACAGAACAGAGACAAAAGCAGATTCTCGCTAACCGGCGGCTCTTCGCTGGGGTCGTCAGCGGAATCGCGCACTACGGGAACTGCATCGGCATTCCCACAATCGGTGGCGAAATTTATTTCGATGAAAGCTTCGAAGGCAATCCGCTGGTAAACGTTTTTTGTCTTGGGGTGTTGCGGCACGATCAGCTGGCGCGGGGAGCGGCGCGCGGCGTCGGAAATCCGGTGTTCTACGTCGGCGCGGAAACAGGTCGCGACGGTTTGGCCGGTGCGGCATTTGCCTCCCGCGAGCTAACCGAGGAATCGAAGGCAGATCGGCCCGCGGTCCAGGTGGGCGACCCTTTCAAAGAAAAGCTTTTACTCGAAGCGTGCCTCGAACTTCTGGCCAAGGGTGCGGTTGCAGGAATTCAGGACATGGGCGCAGCCGGTTTGACTTGTTCGACGTGCGAAACTGCGAGCCGCGGCGGCAGCGGAATCGAGATCGATCTCGCCAAAGTTCCAAAACGCGAGCCGGGCATGACTCCATACGAAATTCTTCTCAGCGAATCCCAGGAACGAATGCTGATCATTGCCAAGCGCGGCAAAGAGAAACTCGTTCGCGAAATCTTCGACAAATGGGACGTGCCGTGGGCAGAAATCGGCCGCGTGACCGATGACGGCATGATGCGAGTCCGGAACAACGGTAGCGTGGCCGCGGAAATTCCGGCGAAGCCGCTCGCCGAAGAGGCGCCGCTCTATTCTAGGGAAGCCAAAAAACCGACTTCTGTAGAGGCCGCCGTGTCGGCGGCGCAGGCGACACGCCTGCCACCACAGAAAATCGACGCGGTTGAATCTCTGTGCCAGTTACTGCGCGATCCAACGATCGCGTCGAAGAACTGGGTTTATCACCAGTACGATCACACGGTTCGCACGGGCACGATAGTGAAGCCGGGCTCGGACGCCGCCGTATTTTTTGTTCGCTACGCAAACAAGATCTTGGCGGCGACGAGCGACTGCAATTCGCTCTATTGCGCGCTCGATCCGCGTGAAGGCGCAAAGGTCGCGGTCGCAGAAGCGGCGCGAAACCTGACCTGCTCGGGCGCGAAGCCGCTCGCGGTCACTGACAATTTGAACTTCGGCAATCCCTACAAGCCGGAAAACTTCTGGCAGCTTCGCGAGGCTGTGGAAGGTGCAGCCGAGGCCTGCCGGGCATTCCAGACCCCCGTGACCGGCGGAAATGTCTCTCTATATAATGAGAGCCCCGCCGGGGTGGTCGATCCCACCCCCACCATCGGCATGGTCGGCCTGATCGAAAAGGAAGAGCACATCACAACCCAGTGGTTTAAAGCCGAGGGCCATGAAATCATTCTCGTCGGGAAAATCGGCGATGAACTCGGTGGCTCGCGTTTTCTGAAAGTTTGCCACGGAAAGAAGGTCGGCCCGCCACCGCGTGTCGATCTCGCGCACGAAATCAAAGTCCAAAACGCGGTTCGCGACCTTATTCGTGCCGGCTTGCTGAAAAGTGCGCACGATTGCAGTGAAGGCGGGCTAGCGGTCGCCATCGCGGAATCGTGTTTCAATCCGAAGGGAACTCTTGGGGCGGAGATTGACTGTAGCGGCGGCCGTGTCGGCCGCGGTGCAGGCGGCACGCCTGCCTCTACAGAAGAAATTCTTTTTAACGAATCACAGTCGCGAATCGTGATTTCAGTCGCGCCTGAAAACGTCGAAAAGACGATTTCAATATTGGAAAGGGCCGGCGTTGCGTTTCAACGACTTGGAACGGTCGGCGGCCAGGAATTGCGGATCGAGGTCGATAACGAGAAATTTTCCTGGCCAATTTCCAATCTTTACGACGACTGGTGGAATTCGATCCGCCGGCTGGTCGAAAGCGATTCCTGCGCCGAAGGCATCCCGAGTTTGTAATGGACCGCGACCGAAACGTTGTCTTCGCGGGAGCAATCCCGGAAAATTATGATCGCTACCTCGGCCCGGTCATCTTCGAACCGTACGCCGAAGATTTGGTTTCCCGGTTGAAAGGCAAAAAACTGAACCGGGTTCTGGAAATCGCCTGCGGCACTGGGATCGTGACACGTCGATTACGCGACGCCCTGGCTGCCTCCACCGAGGTCATCGCGACCGATTTGAATCCTGACATGTTCGAATTCGCGAAGCGGAAATTTAAAGAAAGCGAAAACGTCCACTGGCAACAGGCCGACGCGTTGGCGCTGCCGTTTCCGGATGAGTCGTTCGACGCGGTTGTTTGCCAGTTTGGCTACATGTTCGTTCCAGACAAAGCGGCGGCGATGCGTGAATCGTATCGCGTTCTTCGCCAGGGCGGCTTGTTCTTATTCAACGTCTGGGATTCGTTGGACGCGAATCCATTCGCTCAAATCGCCCACACGACGATCGCTTCATTTTTCGACCACGACCCGCCGAAGTTTTACGAGATTCCGTTCAGCCTTCACGAGTCCAGGCTGGTCCGCGAACTCCTGCGCGGAGCGGGTTTCGACAAGATCGAGTCGTTTGCTGAGATGAAACCCTGCCGCAGCCAATCGGCCAGGGAATTCGCCACCGGTCTGGTGCGAGGCAATCCGGTCGGCACTGAGGCGGCCGAGCGTGGAGTTGATCCGGAAAAATTGATCGACGCGGTGGCGAGATCGCTCGCCGGGCGGTTTGAGGCAGGGCCGGTTGAGAGTACCATGCGAGCGATAGTCTGGCAGGCGATAAAACCTTAATCCCACAATTGAATGCATCCTGATTTCGTGGAAGTTTTCGTGTGATCTCTCCAGAGCCAATCGACAACTCCGAGGCGAGAACGATTTACCCGCAGCACGAGTGCGGCCTATTTGGCGTGTTCGGCCACCCCAACGCGGCGGTCCTGACCTATTACGGACTTTTCGCGCTTCAACATCGCGGCCAGGAAAGCGCCGGTATCGTTACCAGCAACGGCCCGGGCACTTCGTTCCTGGTTCACAAAGACATGGGACTTGTGTCGCAAGTTTTCGGTCAGACCGAGCTGGAACGACTAAAAGGCAGCCGCGCGATCGGGCATACCCGCTACTCGACGACCGGCACGAGCACGATCAAAAACGCGCAACCGTTGGTGGTCGATTGCGTTCGCGGCCAAATGGCAATTGCGCACAACGGCAATCTGATTAACGCCGATGTTCTGCGCGACGAATTGGAGCGCAAAGGTTCGATTTTCCAAACCACCGCCGACACCGAGATCATTCTGCATCTGCTCGCGCAACCGCTGGACAACGGCAGCAGCGCGCTTGCACCGTTGCGCCGGATCCAGGGCGCATTTTCGCTTTTAATTATGACCGAGCGCGAACTAATCGCGGTGCGGGATCCCTTTGGCTGGCGGCCGCTTTCGCTCGGTAAACTCGACGGCGCCTACATTCTTGCTTCGGAAACGTGCGCCTTCGACCTGATTCACGCCGAGTTCGTCCGCGAAGTGAAGCCGGGCGAAGTCTTGATCATCGACGAAAACGGATTGCACTCGGAATTTCCATTTCAGCCGCAACGCCCTGCTTTCTGCATGTTCGAATACGTTTATTTCGCGCGACCGGACAGCAAAGTCGGCGGCGTGAATGTCGGCAAAGTTCGAACCGAAATGGGCCGCGAGCTCGCGCGACAGTTTCCGGTCGAAGCGGACATTGTGGTGCCGGTGCCGGACTCGGGAAACTACGCGGCTCTCGGGTTCGCGGAGGAGTTAAAGATTCCCTTCGAGCACGCGTTCGTGCGAAACCACTACATCGGCCGAACATTTTTGCAGCCGAGCCAGCTCATCCGCGACTTCGACGTGCGCGTGAAATTGAATTTGATCAAGGAGATGGTCGCGGGGAAACGGGTCGTTGTAGTCGATGATTCAATCGTCCGCGGAACGACTGCCCGCGCCCGGGTGGTGAATTTGCGTGAAGCCGGCGCAAAGGAAGTACACATGCGGGTAAGTTGTCCGCCGCATCGGTTCGCCTGCCATTACGGCATTGATTTTCCCGATCCGCAAAAATTGATCGCGAACCAGATGTCGATGGAGGAAATCGCGAAATACCTTGGAGTCGACAGCCTCGGCTACTTGAGTGTCGAAGGAATGGTGCGCGCGACGGGCCGGCCGATGAACGAATTCTGCCTCGCCTGTTTTACCGGCGATTATCCGCTGCCGGTCGATCCCGCTCTCGACAAATTCATCATGGAAAAACGCGAAGCCCGCGCCAAGGCGCTCGTGGAGCAGGAACGACATCCGAGTTTGTTCACAGATCTCAAATGACAAAAATGACGAAGCACGAATGGTCCGAGCCGGACTGGCGTTGATGACGAAGGAATGACGAAGCACAAACCTGTTCGTCATTCGTCATTGGTCATTCGTCATTCCGCCCGCGAGCCAGCGAGAACAAAAAACAGGAAGGCTTACGCCCGTGCGGGCGTGGACGTCGATCTTGGGAACCGCCTCAAGCGCCGTATCCAATCACTGGTCAGGCAAACGCATCCGGCAGTTGCCGGACAGGTTCTCGGCAAAATCGGCGGCTTTGGCGGACTGTTTCGCGCAAATTTTCCGGGAATGCGCGACCCGGTTCTGGTCGCGAGCACTGACAGCGTCGGAACCAAATTGAAAATCGCGTTCGCGACGAACGAGCACGACACCGTTGGAGCGGATTTGGTCAACCACTGCGTCAACGACATCGCGGTGGTTGGCGCAAGACCGTTGTTCTTTCTCGATTACATCGGCTGCGAAAAACTTGAGCCGCGCATGTTCAACCAGTTGCTGCGCGGATTAGCGCGGGCCTGTCGCTCCGCCGGCTGCGCCTTGATTGGCGGCGAGACCGCACAGTTGGGCGACATGTATCGCAAAGGCGAGTACGATCTCGTCGGATGCATCGTCGGCGTGGTGGATCGCCCGAAAATGGTCGACGGCCGCAAAATCAAACCCGGCGATGCGATTCTCGGTCTCGCCTCAAACGGTCTGCATACCAATGGTTATTCGCTCGCCCGAAAAATTCTTTTCGACAAAATGAAACTGAAACCAGGTTCGCGCTTGCCTGGCTCAGCGACGACTGTCGCGGCCGACCTGCTCCGTGTGCACAAGAATTATCAGCCGCTGCTCGCGAAAGTACGGCATGGAATTATCAAAGGTCTCGCTCATATCACCGGCGGTGGTTTGATCGATAATTTGCCGCGTGTCCTGCCGAAGAATTGCGATGCAGTCATCGATCCGAATTCGTGGCGCATTCCGCGCATCTTCCAAGTGCTGCAGGACAAGGGAAAAGTTGATCGCAAGGAAATGTTTCAAGTGTTCAACATGGGCATCGGCATGGTAGCGATCGTTTCCCCACGCGACGTAAGACGCGCGATGTCAATCTTGGGGGCGAAAAGGATCGGGCGAATCGAGCGCGGAGCTGGCAAAACGCGGCTGATATTTTGACCACGGATTGCACAGATATTTCGGATTACAGAGATTGTTTGTGCATTTATCCGTGTTCATCCGTGTAATCCGCGGTTAATTGGATTTCGACATGGAAAAACGTCGGCTCGGAACGACTGACATGGAAGTTTCCGCCCTCGGATTCGGCGGATCCGAGATCGGTTACGAACGCGCATCGGCGGAAACGGTTGCCAGGTTGCTGAACTGTGCGCTCGATGCGGGACTGAACGTGATCGACACCGCCGAGTGTTATTACAATAGTGAAGAATTGATCGGTCAGGCGGTTGGCAGTCGTCGAAATGATTTCTATCTTTTTACCAAGTGCGGCCATCCGCACGGGATGGAAAGTGGAGCAAACTGGTCGAAAGCTTCTATTTTGGAAAGTGTCGAGCGCAGTTTGCAGCGATTAAAAACGGATCGTCTCGATTTGCTGCAATTGCATAGCTGTTCGGAAGCGGAATTGCGAAAAGGCGAAGTGATCGAGGCGTTGCAAACCGCCCGCGAGAAAGGTCAAACGCGTTATATCGGTTACAGCGGTGACAGCCACGCCGCCCGTTTTGCGGTTCAATCTGGCGCGTTCGACACTCTCCAAACTTCAATCAACATCGCCGACCAGGAAGCCATCAATCTGACGGTGCCGCTCGCGCGCGAGAAACAAATTGGCGTGATAGCCAAACGGCCAATCGCCAACGCAGCCTGGAAGACCGGCCACCGGCCAATCGATTCTTATCACCATGAATATTGGCAACGGTTGCGAAAACTGAATTACGATTTTCTGCGCGGCGATTTAAACAGGAGCATTTCAATCGCGTTGCGATTCACCTTGAGCGTGCCGGGCGTTCACATCGCGATCGTTGGCACGAAGAAACCGGAGCGCTGGGGCGAAAACGCGCGGCTGCTGGAAACCGGACCGTTGAACGAAAAAGAATTCGAAACAATCCGGGAACGCTGGGAAGAATCCGCGCCCCGGACTTGGATCGGTCAAATTTAATTTTGGCCCGCGAATGACACGAATGATACGAATAAGGGCAGCCCAGATTCGTATTCTGATCCCAACCTTGCTTTTGTGAATTGGATTCGCGTTGATTCGTGTAATTCGCGGGTTCAGAGTTGTCTTCATCGCGATGAAACAGCGTAAACTCGGTCGAGGTGGTCCCTGTGTCTCGGCCATTGGCCTCGGTTGCATGGGAATGTCCGATTTTTATGGCGACCGCAACGACGAAGAATCGCTCGCCACCATGAATCGCGCCCTCGAGCTCGGTATTACTTTCTTTGATACCGCCGATGTCTACGGTCCTCACACCAACGAAGAGTTCGTCGGACGCGCGCTCAAAGGACATCGCGAGCAGTTTATCATTGCGACCAAGTTCGGAATCGTGCGCGACCCGGACAGCGCGACATTTCGTGGAATCAACGGCAAGCCCGATTACGTAAGGAAATCATGCGAAGGAAGTCTGCGCCGGCTACAGATGGATTGCATCGATCTTTATTATCAGCATCGGGTCGATCCGGACACGCCGATCGAAGAAACAATCGGCGCCATGGCCGATTTGATTCGGCAAGGCAAGGTGCGATTTCTTGGATTGTCCGAGGCCAACGCAGAAACAATCCGACGCGCGCATGCCGTCCATCCGATTACCGCGGTGCAATCGGAGTATTCGCTTTGGACACGCGATCCCGAACCGGAGATTTTGCCGACGTGTCGCGAGCTGGGAATCGGTTTTGTTCCCTACAGTCCACTCGGCCGCGGTTTTTTGACCGGCAAAATTCAGAAGCCGGAGGATCTGCCGGAAGATGATTATCGCCGCACTACGCCGCGGTTTCAGGGAGACAATTTTCAACACAATCTCGAGATTGTGAAGCGCGTTGAGGAAATTGCGCAGGAAAAGCATTGCACCCCGGCGCAGCTGGCGCTGGCCTGGGTCCTCGCGCAAGGCCAGGACATTGTTCCAATTCCCGGAACAAAACGACGGAAGTATTTGCAGGAAAACGTTAGCGCGATCGATGTCCACCTTAACAGCAAAGACCTCGAAAGAATCGAAGAGGTCGCGCCGAAGGAGGCGTTCGCAGGCTCGCGCTATCCCGAAGCTATGATGAAGCTACTTAACCGCGCCTAGGTAGGGGCGATTGACCGTGCCAGTCCGGCTCGGACTCGCCATGGCAGTTCGGTGAATCACGCCGCTCTGCGGCAATCTACAGGGGGGTACATTCTAGATGAACTAGCGGGAGCGTAACTGCCGCTACCTGTTACTTGCGCTTGGCTTTTCTCCGGGCCGCCCAACGCGCTTTCATCAGCTGCGAAAGACGACGGCGTCCGGCCGCGGTAATTCCGCCTCCGCGTTTCTTTTTGGCTTTCGCTCCACCCCGGCCAGCTCTGAAACGCGCCCAACGCGCGCGCGCCGCCGCCGCGATCTTCGCCCGGGCCGCCGCCGACAATCGGCGTCTGCCCCCGCGTCGAGCCGGAGCCGTTGCGGCGCCACCGCCCGTTCCACCAACCAACCCCCTGAGTCGCCGTTCCAATGCATCAATCTGGCGACGAATCGACAGAGCCTGCTGTAAGTTTCGCGTTGATAAGTCCATAGAACGTTTTCGATAGTGTAAACCGCGAGCTAATGCAAGAGATACTTAGTGAGTAGCTTGGGTGACACTTACCAGTAGTTCCAGTCTTAGCGTGTAATCCTACTTCTTGCGTCGCGGGACCAACGCCGAAGCAAACATGGTCTGCACAATCTCACCACGCTGATTGGTAGTCACGTAACGCAGTCTAACCACACCGTGCGTCGGCTTCGAACGCGATTGACGAAGGTCGACAATTTCCACTTCGACCTGCAACTCGTCGCCGGGTTTGACCGCATTCGGCCAGCGCAACTCATCCACGCCCAGACCGATCGCGCCCTCGGCAAAGCTCAAAGTCTGCACAAACAAACGCATCGTGATCGCTGCTGTATGCCAGCCGCTCGCGATCAATCCACCAAACATTGTCCTCGCTCCAACCGCTCGATCAAGATGGAACGGTTGCGGATCGAACTCTCTCGCGAACGAAACGATTTGCTCTTCGCTCACTTTGTAAGCCTGGGACTTGAATCGATCGCCAACTTTCAGATCTTCAAAATACCGCTGCTTGTCCATTTCTCGTCGTGATCGGAAAAATGAAGTAAAATTGCGGTAAAGACCAAGACTAAATGAAGAAGTGGATTGTTATTGGTGTTGCAGTTGCGATTCTAATCGGGCTCGGCTCGATTGGGCTCGTCGGCTTTGCCGCTTCTTGCTTGCTTCGCAATCGCGAGGGCATAGCTCTCGCCAATAACGGCTACGCCGCCGCATTTCGAGGCGATCACGACGAGGCCATTCGAATGCTGACTGCAGCGCTGCAAAAGCCGTTGTTCGCTAACCAAAGATGTTACGTTTACCTGAGCCGGGGCACTGCGCGAAATTGGAAATCTCAATTCCAGGAAGCGATTGAAGATTTTACTGCAGCGCTTCGAGATAATCCAAACCTGGCAGCCGCTTACGCGGGGCGCGGATATGCTCTTCAGCATACGTCTCAGCTTGATAAAGCACTTGCTGATTTTGGCGAAGCCATCCGTCTGGATCCGAACTCGGGATACGCCCATTACAATCGCGCACAGATATTTTACAACCGCCACGATTTTGACCGCGCTCTCACCGACGCTGAAGAAGCTGTTCGGTGCGATCCCGGGAGTGCCGATGCGTTGGTCTTGCGGGGACTTGGCTACCTTGGAAAAAACGACTTGGATCGCGCACTCGCTAGTTTCGACGGAGCAATAGCGGTGGATCCGAGAAATGCGAGCGCCTACGAACAGCGGTCAAATTTGTACTTTCGAAAAGGCGATTGGGACAAATCTCAGCGTGACATTACCCAGGCTATCCGCCTACGGCCGGCCGGAATTCCATTATCTTCGCCAGTATTTTCGCCAGTCACAGAAACGCAGTACCGCCTTCTCCTTGATCAAGCCAATCGCTCGTTGGCGGCCAACGAATACGATCGGGCAATTGATGCCTACGATCAGATTTTGAACCGGAAGATTAATGCGTCGCAGGCTTCTTACGTAGTCATGCGCAGAGGTAGTTGCTATCTTTGGAAAAACGAACTGGATAAGGCTGAGCGAGATTTTAATGAAGCGATAGAGTTGAATCCAAAGAATTCAGCCGCCCATGTCAACCGCGGGCGATTCCTGCGTGTAAGCGGCCGGCGGCCCGAAGCGATCGAAGAATGTAATGCGGCGCTGCGCATCAACCCGAACGAATACTCGGCCTATGATCTGCGGGCTGACATTTTTCGCGACGAAGGAAATATCACCGCCGCGCTCGCTGATCTTGACACCCTTCTGCGGTTAAATCCGAAGTGGACAGCTGCTTATGTTACGCAGGCCGCGATTTACTTCCACGCGAACGACCTCGATAAGTCGATCGCGACTTGCAATCATGTTCTTGAGATAAAGCCCGACGCCGTTTCGGCACACATCATTCGGGCGCGGGCATACGCTCGAAAGAAGCAATACGCTGATGCGAGACGCGATTTTGAATCTGCTCTTGCTGGTATAAAACCGGAGTATTTGAAGTACCAACTCGCCGCTATTTCTTGGGTCCATGCTACGAGTCCGATGGACGAATTGCGGGACGGAAAGAAGGCAATCGACGAGGCAATTAGATCTTGCGAAATGTATGGATGGCGAGACGAATTTTCTCTAAACGCACTGGCGGCAGGATACGCCGATGTCGGTAAGTTTGACGACGCTGTTAAATATCAACAGCAAGCGCTGGAACTGAAGCCGGGGATCGCCGATCGAAAACACATGGAGCAGCGGCTTGCTCTTTATAAAAAGCATGAGGCGTTTCGCGAGGGGCCTGAAAATTAGAGAACGTGGGGCGCGCTTGACTCATCGCTTGTCACTTGTCACTTGTCACTGGTCACTCTCTTAAAGGGGCGGTTAGCTCAGCGGTAGAGCATCTCGTTTACACCGAGGGGGTCGGGGGTTCGAAACCCTCACCGCCCAGTCCAGAGGTCGGAGGTCGGAAATCAGAGGTCAGCGGTCAGAAATACGAATGCGCGGTTGCAGTTTTCTTGCTTTCGAGCAGGCGCACTTCGAAATCATTTGGCGCTAGCCTCAACGCGTCATGAGAGTATTCGGATGCCAAAGCTCGACCCTGACGACAAGACACGCGATCGAAACAATCTTGCCTGGGTTCCTTATCGGGAAAAGGTGGATGGTACCGCCCAGACCGCTCAGGTCACTGCTTCAACAACTCCATTGCAGCTGGGAAAATGATTTTCTCCCACTCGGCGTAGGCTTTCGCCGACGGATGAAGCCCGTCCTTGGCCACCAGCGATTTGTCTTCGCCCATTTTTTTACTCAGCGGAAAGATATCGACAACATCTAACCCCCGTTTTCGCGCTTCTTCTGTCACGATTCGATTAAACTGCATGATTCCCTCATGAATATTTCTGCCCCGTGAATATTTGTGGCCGGTCGGAGTTACTCCGAAATCGGGGATCGTAACAACGAGTAATCGCTTCTTGTTTGGAAGCACGGCCAGCATTGAATCGACCAGATAACTGAAACGGTTTCGGAAGCCGGTTTCATCGACATTTTGGACCCAGTCGTTCACCCCGATTAGCAATGTCGCAAAGTTTGGGTTCGAGTTTACGAACTTCGGCAATTCCTTATCGATCGCATCCTTGGCTGTCCAACCCGTAACCGAAGGATTAGAGACAAGATCGACATTCAATCCTTGCGCCTTCAAATGCTGAGTCAGCAACGACGGCCACGATTCCGAGGGTTTCGCCCCTTCCCCGGACGAATACGAATCACCGATGACTGCGTAACGAATTTTCTCTTTGGTCTGAGCCATGCCGATGGTGGGGACAATTAACAGTAATGCAATAAGTCTACTCACTTGTTTTTGGTTCCCAGAGCTCAATCCGATTGCCTTCGGGGTCCATGATCCAGCCAAACTTGCCGTAGTCATAAGTTTCGACTCGGGAATCTATATCAACGCCTTCTCGCTTCAGCTGCGCGAGTAATTCTTCCAGGTTCTCCACCTGGAAATTGATCATGAACGGCTTCTCACTGGGCGCGAAATAATCGGTGTCGTTCGGGAACGGCGACCACACCGTGTAACTTTCCTTTTTCGGGTCATCGAACCGGCGCCATTTGAACGTCACGGCGCGTTCGTTGATCTCGATCCCAAGATGCGTGCGATACCAACCGCACAATTTTTCCGGCTCGCTCGCTTTGAAAAAAATGCCGCCGATGCCGGTCACGCGTTTCATCGAGTCGATGAGCCCACCTTACCTGCAGTCATCAGCCGGACGAAGATCAAAACATGGGATGCGATAATTAGCGGAACGAAAAAAGTCGGCAGTAAACTCAGCGGCAATTGGCGAAGAGCTGCCATTGAAGTCCAGTCCTGCAACCCGAAACGGAGCGCGCTGAAAACAACAAACAGGATGTCGATAAACCCGAAGAAGTTCCAAATGCGCAGGACGGCGATCGACGAACGAAGACCCGGCATCGCCAACACAGCGACCGCGCCGATCGCAACGATGATGTCGCCAATCCCGGCCGGCTTCGCGAATCCGCCCGGCAGGCGATTATGCGACGCCAGGATGAGAAAGAAAATTCCAACGAAACGGACCAGATGCAACGCAATAAGCCATTGCAACGGCACTGTCGCGGCCAGATTGCGGAGAGTGAGGCTCTTCCAGCAAGCCAACAGCACGAGAGCAGTCAATCCCCAGACCATCAAGGCAACAACCAGCGCGCCGGCTGATTCGAACGTGCCACTCACCCCAAGCGCGAGCGCAAAGCAGAACCAGGCGCCAAAAATTGCCGCAACCAGGCGATTTGCGAATTTGTCCACGTCTTATTGAAGCATCGCGTTCACGGCAGCTTGGCAATGAATCTTCCCAGTGTCGAGCAAAGCGACACCGTTGTGACTGTCGCCGCGAAGGATCAGTCCCAACTCGGTGCCGGCCAGAGTAACGCCCGCGATGTCGCTTTTCGATTTCATCCGATCAATGATCTCGAGTAAGCCGGCGCGCGTTTCGGGCAAAAAAACGCCGGGCACAAGCTCGGCGAAATATTTTTCGTGGATGTAATCCTGATCTTTCGGCTCCGGCACAACGAGATCGATTCCTTCGCGCCGAAAGACCTTTTGATAAAAGTCCGCCTGCATGGTGTAACGCGTTCCAAAAAGCGCGAGACGCTTCAGTCCGCGCTCCTTGGCATAATCGCAGGCCGCTTCGACGATGCTGATAAACGGAATGGGCGATTTCGCTCTCACTTCATCGAAAACAATGTGCGGTGTGTTGGCGGCGATGATTCCAAATTCCGCTCCGGCTGGCGGAAGCCTGTCGATCTCGTTCAAAAGAAATTTCGCCATCCCGGCGAGATCATTCGCTTCCAGGAAATCGATCCCCTTCTGCAAATCGATGCTATTGATGACGAACTGCGGATAACTGCGGTCCGGCTTTCGCTCGCGATACATCGCGATGATGTTCTTGTAATAGTCAATCGTGCTCTCGGGCCCGACCCCGCCGATCATGCCGAGCGTTTTCATGTCTTGTGCATGCTTTTGCAGACGATAGCCCAGCGTTTCAACGCTGGGTATTGTCATTTCGCGTCGATGCAGTCCCGACAGGGGACGGAAGAAATCGTCTTTCGTCGCTGGCGCGACTCGTACTCTTAGAAATCCTCTCCCAGCGCTAAAGCGCTGGGCTATTTTCAAGACCAACCTGCAGAATACCGAGGGTTTTCATCGCTGGGAACTTGCGACGAACTCGGCAGCGCGACGACTTAGCGCTCTTCCATCGACTTGACCCAGGTGATGTGAAAGCCGGCTGCTTTGGCCGCCGCTTCTACTTTCTGTTTCACTTTCGAGTTGTCGATTGAAGTGGTGCGGAGTTCGCCCGTGATTGGATAATAATACATGCCGTAAATGATGTTCGGCATTTGTTCTTCCGACGGCCCGACCTGCCAGACCCAGGATTTCTCGTCGGGCGCCGGAATCACGTCTGCTTCGAGCGTGTATTTCAGTCCATTTGCCGCGAACGCCTTTTGAAACTTGCGCAGTGCGCCGAGCTCCTGACAAACAATCGGGAGCTGATCGATTCCAAATATTTCGCGCAAATCCGGACCTTCGACTTTCTTTTCGTCCGAAAGTTTCAGTTTCCCGCCCTTCTTCGCGTCAAACTCTACGATGCAAACATTGTGGTCCTGGTCCGCCTTGTTTGGAGTGCGCGTCGCGTTTGTCGGAATGACCATATCAATATGCGCGAGCATACCGTCTTTTTTAAAAATGAACGTGCAATGCTCGACCGGCATCGATTCGCGGTGCGAATTCTTTTTCGCCAGATCCTGAATCTGTTTGATCCAATCATCCAGCACGACCGGGGATGGCTCGCCTTGAGCGCTGCGTTTTGCCGATTCGGCGTGCGCCTGAACCTGGGCCGGATCCTGAGTTTCCTTCAACGCCTTCGGCACAATGCTCGGAACTTCGTAAGCGAATCCAATCGAGACA
>DATMOU010000044.1:0-5991 GCA_035568035.1 Chthoniobacterales bacterium
CGTCTCGAGGTCGTCCATCGAACGAGGGGAAGGACCGGAAACACGCGCGCCATCCTTCGCGAAGACCGCTCCGTGACACGGACAAATGAATTCCTGCTTTTCCTCGTTCCACGGAATCGAACAACCGAGATGCGGACAGATCGGCGAGAGTAATCGCACGAAGCCATCCTTCGGTGGCATTACGTAGATTGCTTTTTCGGAAACAATTCTTCGCCAAGCGTCACGTTGCTCGACCTTAATCAGCTTCTTAACCGGCGCAGTCAGCGAAGTAAATTCATCCAACTTGCCCACATCCGACCAGCCGATTTTCGTCGTTGTCGTGAGCAATGGGTGAAGCGCGAATCGAATCAGTGGGACGGCCAGCGCCGCCCCCATGACCGCCGAGCCGAAACCCAACAAGACGCCGAGAAACGATCGGCGACTGACTGACTTAACCGATTGCTCGGTAACGCTTGCGTCGTTCATCGCGTTCTTGCCATTGTGACTGGAAGAAATGAGGCGACGCAAGCCGGAATCCCCAAAAACCGAAAAAATGCGCGAGGAAAGTTCTTGAACCGGGTTTTTAGAAGTGGTCTCGCGGATCAGGCGACGTTAAAGACCCGATTTCGCAAGTGATCGCCGGTCTTTAGGCCTTCGTAAGTTTCATCCACGATTTGGTCGACCACAGCCTTGAGATCTCCACCGCTGCGTTCCCAGGCGCGCAGTTGCCGATCCGCTCCGGTGCCTTCACGCAAGATTTTCTCGACATGCTCGATTTCATTTTGAAGACCGAGTTCGGACACTTCCGTGGAGATAAATTCGAGCATCTCGTGAAGCAACTCGCGCTCATCCACTTCGCAGCCGCGACCAAAATCGATGAATTTGCAGTCCAAACCGTAACGAGCGGCCCTCCACCGGTTTTCGTCGATCAATCGTCGCGGATAACTTCGGAAGCTCACGTTTTGTGCGCGAAACTTGTGCAATTTGACGACGATGGCCTGCATCAGCCCGGCCAGCGCGATCGTATCGTCGACTCGCGACTGCGCGTCGCAAATCCGAAACTCAATCGTGTTGAAAAATGGATGGAGTCGAACGTCCCACCAGATCTTCTTCGCGTTGTCGATGCAGTTGGTCGAGACGAGCAGCTTGAGGTAATCGTCGTATTCGGAAAGACTTTCGAACGCGTCCGGAATTCCGGTTCGCGGAAAACGCTCGAAAATCATCTGCCGGTAGGCTTTTAACCCGGTGTTTTGGCCGAGCCAAAATGGCGAGTTCACCGACAACGCGTACAGATGCGGAAGAAAATAGCGCGCCTGATTCATCACATCGATTGCTTCCTCGCGATCAGGAATTCCAACGTGCACGTGCAAGCCCCAGATCAAATTCGCGCGAGCGATTTGCTGCATGTCGTTCAAAATCGTCACATAGCGTTCATCCGTGCTGATCAATTGATCCATCCAGTGCGAAAATGGATGCGTTCCCGCGGAAGCAATCTTCAGCCCTGCCATCTCCGCGATGCTCGCCAGTTCGCTCCGAAGCTCGATCACTTGCTGGCGTGCGGCGCGAATGTCAGGGCAGATTTCAGTGCCCAATTCCACGACTGATTGGTGGAATTCAGGTTTCACATGTTCTTTCAGCAAGACTTTGCCATCGGCGAGAATCTGTTGAATGTGCGACCGTAGCTCGCGCGTTTCCGGGTCGATGATCTGAAACTCCTCTTCGATTCCGAGGGTGAAGATATGATCTTTCGTTCGCGCTTGATTCGAAACCAAGCCCGATTTGCATTGGCAGGTTTCGGCTAAATGGCGTTCACCAAGGACGGCAACGCAACTGTCCGGCTTCTTCATTGGCAGAGTCTAACGACGGTCATACGTCACCGCTCCCCCGTAATTGGCATTCGCTACCCATTTCTTGTGGTGAACAACTACGGGGCTGGCAAAAAACGCACAGGATTAGCCAATTGGCGCGGAGCGGTTCAGCGGGGCTGCCGTGATGGTATCGCTATGAAAACCGAATGTCAGCCGCGTGACCTCGTTGACCGCAAAGATATCTGGAAACAAATCGCCACTCACGCGTTTGCCGCAGGAATGGACACGCATCACATCGAACTGCTGGCGCGTTACGCCAAGCAAAAGCATTTCGACGCTGGCGAAGTGATCTTTCGTGCTGGAGAACATGCAAACGGCTTCTATTTGATCCAGAGCGGAACGATTGCTCTCGATGAGTGGGTTATGGAAAGCGGGCCGATCACGATCGACATCGTCCGCGCCGGCGAACCGCTTGGCTGGTCTTGGCTCTTTCCGCCGTACCGCTGGCACTTTAGCGCGCGCGCAATCGAACCGAGCACGGCGATTTTCTTTGATGGGCAGATTCTCCGTCAGCACTACGACGAAGATCTGACGCTTGCACATGACCTCTTTAAACGGAGTAGCGAAGTCATGGCGCACCGGCTTCAGGCCACGCGCCGCAAATTAATCGAGACCGTCCAGCTGGGAACGGTGGGGCGAGTGTAAGTCTGGTGCGTCTACGCCTATCTTCCCACATACCCGAATTTAAAGCGCACTGCGCATTAACCGCGCGATTACTGCATTCACGTTGCGACGCCATTGCAGCGGCGTTGCAGAATTGGATCAATTCTCGACCGGAGCATAACCGCAGGTCTCACCGAAGACTCAAATATTCCGTGAATACCCGTCGATTTGACGATTCGTAAGTCGCCTATCTTCAGCATCCTTCCCGTTAATTCCCGCTAATTCCACTTATTTTCGAAATGACTCAATTATTTCGCGAAGGTACAAAACGAAATTGTTGCTTGACTGCCAGGGAGGGGACTCGAACCCCTAAGGATTGCTCCACCAGATCCTAAGTCTGGCGCGTCTGCCAATTTCGCCACCCTGGCTCGTTGATTACCAACGACTTACACGTTAAGCTAGACACGTAAGAAGCGTTTGTACTAGAATTTGTACTAGAATTGAGCACTGATGCACCCTGAAATGCAACGAAATCCCCTATCGCGCGCGTTGACACGCCTTCTCTGGTACTATGTCCAGTAATCATCGCGCCCAGTTTATTCCCGCACGCGATTCCCGCAATCGGAGAATCCCCGGCCTCTATATTAGAGGGGGCCGCTATTACGCTCAGCTCTGGGTTGATCTTGGAAATGGCAAAAAGGCGGCGCGCAAATTTCCGCTCCGAGACGGCGATGATCAACCGGTGCGCAATTTCTCGGCTGCACGCGAAGCACTCGAAATCAAGCGACACGAGCGGCGCGAAAATCAGCTTCCCACGATCGGGCATAAACCGCGCTTTAGCGATTATTGTGCGACCTATTTCAATAAAGCCAAAGTTCAGCGAAAGCGTCCGGACACAGTTGCCGGCGAACGGCAGGCGCTCGCCCGTTGGTGCGATCATCTCGGTCACGTGCGGATTGATCAAATCGCCACGCCAATCATCTCGGGCTTTATCGACAAGCGTTTAAAAGGTGGAAAATTTTGCGGACGCAGACTAGCGGGGATTTCGGAGCGGACTGCGAATCTCGACCTCATGCGGCTGCGCAATGTCCTAAAATGCGCGATGGATGACGGCTACATCCGCGAACTTCCACGAATGAAGATGCTGGATGAGGCGCCACCACCCAAACGCAATCTCGTGACTCCAGCTGAGTTCGATCGATTGATTGGGGCGGCGCAAAGCGCTTGCGATAAGAACGGTAAACGATTGGCGGATTACTTACGATTTCTCGCCTTTAGCGGCGCCCGTGAACAGGAAGCACTGCACATCAAATGGGCGGACGTGGATTTTGAGCGCGAGCGAGTTACGATCGGCGCCAATGAGTTAACCAAGAATTGGGAGAGCCGCGCCGTGGAATTTAATCCGCAGTTGGGAGCCCTTTTGCGCGAAATGCATGCGCAACGCGCACCCGATTGCTCCTGGTTGTTCCCGTCGCCGCAGCGCGGTTCGCGCGATGAACACGCTAAAAGTTTTCGCGAGAGTTTGAAACTCGCGCGCAAAGCCGCCGAACTCGAATGGGTAGGTTTTCACGACTTGCGGCACTACTTCTGTTCGGTGTGCGTGATGGCCGGAATCGATTTCATGACGATCGCAGCCTGGCTCGGCCACAAAGACGGCGGCATTCTCGTCGGCAAGGTTTACGGGCATCTCCTGGACGAACATCGGCAAAAGGCAGCGAAGCGCGTTCACTTTGGAATTTCGGTTGTCGACCGAAACGCTTCGGGGCGGACGGATTAACCGAGTGCGCTTTCCTCACGTCGTCCAACTCGTGACACCGTACTGAATTTCAAATACGACACGCGTGTCGTATTTGGCTCGGCCGCGTCCACAAGTCACGCGAAGGCTTTGCAACGGCGGCGGTTCGGCTTTGTCGGTTCCTTTGCGAATTCGCCCGCGGCAGCCCGCGCATTGAAACGCGCAATCTCAGATCGAGTGAGATAATGCCGACCGCAGATATTCAGTGTGTTTAACCAGCCAACACGGCGATAGCGCCAGAGTGTTACGGCCGAGAGCCCGCTTTGCTCAATAAACTTATCTAAGGCGATTGGAGGTTCAGAATCAATCGCCACCGAAGGCTTGTTTGCATCGTTATTCATGCCAGCCGCGGCGTGTCAACCGGCGCCTCCCCCCTGTTCTTGGGAACCGAAGTTTGACGGACGCGGACAATCTGCCGTTCGAGATGTGGGCAGTTACGCCATCAGATCTGTGCCGTCTCGACCCTCAAATCTCTAACGCGTTAGAGATTTGCTTGGGTTTTGGTTTCGAACTCGCTCGATCCATACTCGCGACGAAACCACGCTTTGTTTTCCGAACGGAGCCAGGACATGACTTTTGGATGAGCCTTCCGCGCTTTTGCTTCTGCGATTTCCGAAAAGTTGAATTCGACCCAAGCACCAAGTGTCCGTCTGAACACTTCTCGAAGGTCTGGGTCATCGGCGGCCTCGACAATCGTACGGCAAAAATCAAAAGATTGGTCAGGCGTAAGGACACCTAAATTAGCGCACGCGATTAGAAGTCGAATCGTTTGCGCGATAATGGATCGGCCCTCTTCAATTCCAATACCATTGGCTGCTACCGATCCGACGGTTTGAAGCTCTCTCGCCTGCCGCCAGTCAAGGTATTCATCGCCGTAAACCCGGCCACTGCGAAAGGCCGGACATCCTTGGCGTTTGGCTTCCCGTAACTCGTAAATGTCGATCTTAAGAGCGGCCGCGGCGGACGCTTGGCTATCAAAATAAGCAGTTTGTTTGGGCATTGATTGGCGTTCCGTGTCAACCGCGCGTGCTAAATGTGTGTGCGAAGCATGGGAACACGTTTTTTTCATGCCGCGTACACAAACACCTACAGTTGGTTCAACGGCGACTGGAGTGGCTTGGTTAATAGATTTCTTACCGCATGAGCACGCGGTTGCCGTTCATTTTGCCCGAATCCATCAGAGCTTGCGCGTCACGCCTGCGATGGAGGCTGGCGTGTCCGATGATGGTTTGGTCGATCGATGAAATCGTCAGTTTGCTCGATTCAAAATTGATTGACAAGAACGCCACTTCCTGACCAAAATCGTTCGCGCTCAGACATTTGCGTAGCGGATGAAAACGCTCGCGGCTCGAATCGAACGCCAATTGCAGATTGGCGAATGGAAGCACTGCGCTATTTACGAAGATGAATTGGAACGCCTCTGGTCGATAGACGATGCAAAAAGGGAGGCTAAAATCGAGCTATTCGCGGAAGAATTTGGCTTTCGCCTCCGGTTTTATCGCAAGGGACTGTGCGCCATCTTCGACAAATGGCCTCGCAGCCCTCGCCATTCAAACTGAGCCACTACCCCAGACTTACACATCTGCGAGCTCCTATATATATATTATAGAGCCAAAGGACGTCCGCCGAGGTCTTGTTCCGGCGAGCCTTCAGCCTCCAGTGGACAACGCTGGTGGACAAGAGTTCCAGCTCATTTTCTACCAGGCGCAGACGAGGTTGAGCGTCTCATACGTTCTGAGTTCAACG
>DATMOU010000045.1:0-62317 GCA_035568035.1 Chthoniobacterales bacterium
AATACGTCGAAGGAAAGCTGGAGACCTGGGATCCGGCGGTGCACGTTGAATAAACATTTGAGAAGGACCGGTTCAGTAGTGCTGAAGGAAGTTGTGGTCTGACCTTTGGGCCCGTAGAGGCCAGCGAAGCCAAGGACTGCATCGCCATCTTTTTGCGGGAAGTGGACGATTGGAGCGTGCTGTGGTTCTTGTTCGCCGCCCAAATAAGCGGCAACCACACCGGACGTATCGCCTGATTTAACAATCTCGCCCTGCCGTAACAGGATACATCGCGAGCAAAGCCGGCAGATCGCATCCATGTTGTGGCTGACGAAAATTACCGTCCGTCCTTCTTTCGCCGCCACGTCTTCCATCTTCGCGAGACATTTTTTCTGAAAGTCGGCGTCGCCCACGGCGAGAACTTCATCGATTAACAGGATTTCGGGATCGAGATGAGCGGCAACGGCGAAGGCGAGCCGGACATACATTCCGCTGGAGTAACGTTTCACGGGCGTGTCGAGAAATCTTTCGACCTCCGAGAAGGCCACGATTTCGTCGAACTTCCGTTTAATCTCAGCGCGAGTCATTCCGAGGATTGCGCCATTCAGGAAAATGTTTTCGCGCCCGGTCAATTCCGGATGAAACCCGGTGCCCACTTCGAGGAGCGCGCCGATGCGGCCGTAGACGTCCACTCCGCCGGTGGTGGGTTCGGTGATGCGGTTCAGGATTTTCAGCAATGTGCTCTTGCCCGCGCCATTGCTCCCGATAATGCCGAGCACTTCACCTCTTTTGACGTCGAGCGAAACATTTCTTAATGCCCAAAATGTTTCGTGGGTGGCCTTTCCATTAGGGCGCAGCCGATTGATGAGACGCCGGGGCAGGGTCATGAGCTCGTCGTGCAATGTTTTATAGCCAGGCCGCCCAGTGCGCTGATGCGCGATCCGGAACGACTTGCTCAGGTCGTGAATGGAAAGGGCGACGTCTGACATTGTGATTCCTGAGATTAAATGATGTCGGCAAAATCGCGCTCAACGCGGCGAAAGAAAAAGGCGCCGCTGAGCAGCGCAAAGACCGACATTCCGATCGTGATCCAGAGCATGGTCGGAGTCAGCGCGCTGCGGCCGAGCACGCACCAGCGAAAGCCTTCAACGAATCCAACGACGGGATTGAGCGCAAACAATGAGCGTCGCAGGTCCGACGTAATCATGGTTGTGGGATAAACCACGGCGCTGGCGTACATCCAAATCTGCAGAAAGAGAGGCAACGCATAAGTAGTATCGCGGTATTTCACGCTCAGCGCCGAAAACCAGAGTGCAACGCCCGTGGCAGTAATGGCAGTGAGAAGTAAAAATCCCGGGATCGCCAGCAATCGCAGAGTTGGCGCGACATGGTAAAACGCCATGAAAACGAAAAGCATGACCAGCATGATGGCAAAGTCGACGAGCGTCGAAAACGTGTGCGAAAGCGGAATCAACATCCGCGGGAAATAAACCTTCGAGACAAGCTGAGCGTTGTTGATCAAACTCGTGCTGCTGCGTTGCGCGGTCTGCGAGAAATAGTACCACGCCGTCAATCCGCAAAAAACAAACAAAAGATATGGCGCGCCATCGCTGGGGAGCTTGGCGACCCGGCCAAAAACAATCGCGAGAACGATGGCGGCAATCAGCGGCTGCAGGGCAACCCAGGTAATGCCAAGCGCAGTCTGCTTGTAAATCACCTTGATGTTGCGTTCGACGAGGATCCAAAGCAGATCGCGATAGCTCCAGAGCTCGCGCAGATTCAGTGCGGCCCATCCCTTGGTCGGACGAATTCGCAGCGTGGGCTCTTCGCTTCCCGCAGCCGCGATCGCCGACCTTTGAAGTGCATCCGTGTCGGTGACAGCGATGGACGTTTCCGTATTCAAAGCGTTAATTTTAGGATAGGGCTTCCCCGGTGCAAGTGAACGAGGCACCAGGCACGGCTACGTGGCAATGTTGTGGCGCATTATTGAGAGCTGATTGCGCCCTTACCTGAATACCGGGGCTAGAACGAGAGGTAATCGTATTTGGGCAGGAAAACGCCGTTTTCGGTTTCTCTATTTTGTCGAAAGGAGCCGTTTTGCACATCGCTCTTCATTCGACTTAGGTCGGCGGCCGAACTAATTCCAAGACTTTCTAATCGGGCGAGGCCCGCTTTCCGCCTTTGCTCTGGAATCGTAACCGCATGATCCAATTGATCAAAAAGATACTCGCCGTCTCGCACGATTCGAACCGCACAATTCGGACGCAGGAATTCGGCGACGTCGAACGATCGTCGAATCCCGCCGCCAATTCCGGTCGCGAGGCCCAAGATTATTCCCGCTGTTACCGCTGTGCGCTGCCATTCTCGAAAGCCGGTTCCCGCCTGAATCTGTGTAGACACTTCACCGACGGCGATTGAGATCGCGGTCATGAAAGCCAGGGTCGGTAATGCGATCCCGAATGGCCGACCAATTCCCAAGGCGGGCAGACAGAGAAGAACTCCCAGGCAACAAGCGCCCAGGAATTGCCAGCGGACGCGCGGGCGGGCGAGCTTTAAGAATATCGAAACCAGTCCAACGACAAAGATGATCCAAAACGCTCCGAACAAAGTGTCGACAGACCCCACCATTTTGACGCCGCGAGGCAACCAAGAGCCACTAATCGCAGTGAGCAGTCTTTTTACTGCGCCAAAGTTGAACCTGGGCGAGAGCGCATTGGGGACCAGAAGATGCCACAACACGTAATGAAATGAGACGATTGCAAATAAACTCAACGCGGCGATCGCCACTCTTCGCCACTGGGTGCGATCAAAGAAAGAGATCAGCCAAAGAATCGGCAGAACTACCGGAAGGGTATAGGTTTCTTCGCGCGTAAAAGTGGCCAGTGTGCAGGCCACCGACATAAGAAGGAACCAGAACCAGTGGCCTTTCCTCGTCCAAAGAACAAAGAAGTACGCAGTTAGAACGATACAAAGGTAAGCGAGGAGCAGGTGGCTAAGGCTTATCCAAAGTACCAAAGAGGCGAAAATTCGAGAAGAGACAAATAAGGCAAGGACGATGATGACTTGGTAAAAGTGGAGTCCGACCTCCAGCAGCAACATGCCAGCTGCGATCATGAATATTCCCATCAGGGCAACCATGAAGGCGTGATGCGCGACAACGTTGTCGCCGAACGAAGAGCCTTGGAAATCGAAAAGAAAGATGCTGCAAGGCCGCAGACCCGGGGTTTCGATTTTGTCCGGGTCAGGTTCGGCATGAAAAGCAGACCGAATTTCGGCTCCGCTGTAAGACCGGATTAAATGATAGTCGTCCCAAAAGAACGGATAACGGAAGGTGGACGCGAAAAGCGCAGACCAGATCGATAGTAGCACTCCGGTCAGGACTGTTACTTTGACGACTTTTTCCATCAATAACGCTTGGGTCAGGTCGAGAGCGGCACCGCTTGAGTCAATCGGATCGATTGCGTTAGGACCTTACTGCAGCTGAGGTGTTGGTAACGGAATAATGTAGCGACCCTTGTAGCCTCGTGCAGTCAGTTTCGGGATCAGCTCGTCGGCGATGTGCCAGGACAACAGGAGCGCGTATTCAGGCTGGTCGGAAAAAAGCCGCTCCTCTTCCACAACGGGGATCATTGTCCCCGGGACATATTTTCCGATTTTGTATGAGCCCTTGATTTCCAGCACGCAATCCAGAATGCCATTATCCAGGCCCAAGTAATTGATCAGGGTGCTGGCCCGGGATGGAGCGCCGACGCCATAAATGCGAGTTCCCGCGCCTTTGATTTCCTTGAGCAAGGCGAGTAGATCGAGTTTGGTCTGCGTAACCGCGCGCGCGAACTGGGCCAGGGTCTCCTTTGTGATGCTTCGCTTTTCGAGCTCCAGTAACTGATTCACCGCAGGATCTACCGGGTACTGACCTTTCCTCGCCGAATAGACGCGGATCGATCCGCCATGAGTCGGAATGCGGCGCGCATAAATGATTTCGAATCCGTGCATTTCGAGCAAATACTTCAACGCCGTGAGAGAGTAGTAACGCAGATGCTCGTGATAGATCGTGTCGTATTGGAGCGTTTCGATCAAAGCCAGCAGGTAGTGTGACTCCGAGATGAAAATGCCGTCGTCGGACAGAAGGTTATCGATGCAATCCACGATTTCGTGAATGTCTTCGATGTGGGCGAAGACATTCGTAGCGGTGACGATTTTCGCTTTTCCGTTGGCCGCCAACGCCGTTTCCACCGCATCGCGACTAAAGAACGACGTCAAAGTCGGAATGCCGCGCTGGACGGCGAGCTTCCCCGCGTTGGTCGGTTCAATTCCGAAAACTCGCGCGTGCTGAGTGAAATTGCTCAACAGCGTTCCGTCGTTGGAACCGACATCGACGATGAGCTCGGACTGCTTCAACGGATAACGCTCTGCGATCTCATCCGATAACTGGGCGAAATTGTCGCGAAGAATCCTGGTCGTTCCGCTGGTGTAAGGATAGGTCGGCGGAAAAAGAATTGCCGGATCGACGATCAAACCGATCTGGACGAGCTGACACTGGTTGCAGTGTAGTAATTCCGCGGGATAAGCCGGCTGTTCGGCAGGCCGACTACCGATCGGCGGCATCGTGTTGACGGGCGGGAGATAGCCAATGAACAGAACGCTATCGAGTGCCGTCGAATCACAAATCTGGCAGCGCTCGACGACAACGCTCGAGTTAGTTCCAGCGGCAAGCTTTCTCTGTCTAATCATTGATTGTTCGCGCTCGAAGGTTTGCGATGGGCATTTACATCATACCATTCCACCGTTCTTACCAGTCCATCCTGGAGAGTTGTGCGCGGTTTGAATCCTAATCCGCGCAGTTTGGAAATATCCGGGCAACGGCGGGGCGGACTGCCGCGACGCAATTCACCGGGCACAATCTTGAGATTGAGGCCGAAATACCGGCCGATCTCGCGGGCCAGTTGCGCAATCGTGATCTCGTGGTCATTGCCGATGTGATAGACGCCGAGGTGTTCGCCCTGTTCGATGACGCGAAGCGCGCCGTCGATTGCGTCATCAATATAGATGAAGGCGCGAGTTTCCTTCCCGCTGCCCTGAATTTCAAAAGGAGTGGCGCGTTTGCTGTCTTTGGGCAGCTTGCGGACTCGCAGCGTGAATTGAGGAATGACATGTTCCCATCCCATGTCCGGGCCGTAAACATTGTGAGGTCGGAGAACAACTACGTGCCGAAAATTTTTGCGACCAAAATTTAGCGCGAGCAGTTCACTAATAATCTTGCCTCCGCTGTAGGAGTAACGCGGATTCAAGACATCCGGGACGACGAGCGGAGTAGTCTCGTCCGTCGGCACCTTTGCCGGCGCGTGGTAGACTTCGGAGCTGGAGAACAAGACCAGTTCCGGCACTTGGTGCTTAATAGACGCGTCGAGCACATTCATCATCCCTTTGACTGCAACTTCCAATACCGTCTCCGGTTTGGTGTAGAAAAATTCTGTGCCATTGATGTAGGCGAGGTGACAAACGGCATCGACGCCGCGCATTGCCCTGGTGACGGCGTCGCTGTCGCGAATATCACCGATCATCAGCTCCACTTTTCGCGCTTCCTGGCCGAGCTTTTCTTCGGAACCGCGCGAATTGTTGTCGAACACGCGGACGCGGGCTCCTGCCGCGAGCAACGCTTTTGCCAACGCAGCCCCGATGAAACCCGTGCCGCCGGTAACGAGATAATGCTTACCGGCGAGCCGGGAACCTTTTGTCGAATTCGCCATTTGAGAAACTAGCGGTCTTAGGAATCAACTGAGCTTTCGAGCGGCGGTTCGCTTGACGCCTCGATGAAACTTTGGAATCCGGACCGTGGTCAGACTGCGCGGCGCACTGGGACTCTTGCGCATTCCCCAGACAAACCAGCGCGAATATTCCTTCACCCACGGACCGAGATGAAAATTCGATTCGCCGCCATACAAGCGATCGATCGAGATGATCGGCACTTCGCCTAATCGCAAACCCGCGTGATGCGCTTTGATCGCCATTTCGAATGCGACCGTCCAACCAACCGGTCGACTTTCCAGTTTGAGCGAGGGAAAAATTTCCTTGCGGAACATCTTGATGCCGGTCGTCGCGTCCGTGAAAGGGGAACCCGCCATTCGATGGAACAGCCAGTTTGCCCAATAGGATAGAAATGCGCCGATGAGCGACCCTCCTAACCGGCGGCCGCCATGAGCGTAACGGGTGCAGCTCACGAAATCGCATCCCTCCTGAATCAACGCGATCATGTCTTCGATCGCGAGCACTGGACCAACCTCGTCGGCGGCGAAAATCAGGATCACGTCGCCTTGCGAAGAAGCAACGCCGGCGCGAATCGCATTCACAACGCCGTTGCCGAGTGTGTTCTGAACGCCGCGCAGCTCGGGATAATTTCTTCGCACTTCCTCTACGACGGGAATGCTGTCGTCGGTGGCGGAATCGTAGACAACCAGGACCTCGTGCGGCAAATCCACCACCGCTCGAAGAATCTTGAGCATGATACGCAGGTTGATTCCTTCGTTGCGCACCGGTAACAGGATCGACAACATCTGGCAGCGATTTGCTGTCGTAGTCGACTCGGTCGGCGCGATGGCGGTGGTAACGGTCATGTGTTGTAGAACTCTTTGATCAACCGACAGACGCTGCGCACGTCGTCATCGGTCATCTGAAAGGCGGATGGGAGCCAAACTGCCTGTTTACCAACCCTGGTGCTGACTGGAAAATCTTTTCCATCACGCAGATAAGGCTTCTGAGTGTGCAACGGAAACCAAAACCGGCGACAACCAGCCCCGTTTTTAGCCAGAAAATCATCGAGATCGTCGCGACGCTCGGCCAAAGCGTCGACCCATTGCGGCTGTTCACCGGCGTCAATTTTGAACGGAAGAATGCGAATGCCTTTTGTTCCAGAAAGGTCTTCGCGGTAAATAGAATAGTTCCGACGGACTCGTTCCATGCGGGGTTCAAGGTTCTTCAACTGACCCAGGCCGACCGCAGCTTGAAGGTTTGTGAGTTTGAAATTGAAACCAATCGAGTCGTGAACGTCGGCTCCTCCGGTGCCTCGCACAGGTCTGCCTTGATCTTTGAGTTCCCGAAGCCGGCGAAACATTGCTTCGTCGTTAGTTACAATCACACCGCCTTGTCCGGTGGTGATCATCTTGGCCGGCGAAAATGAGAAACACCCGGTCTGACCAAATGTTCCGAGACAGCGGTTTTTGAATCGAGAACAAAAACCTTCCGCCGCATCCTCGACAACCGCAAAGCCGTGTTTCAGAGCGAGGGCGACAATTTGTTCGATATCCGCAGCGCGCCCGCTGACATGAACGGGCACAACCGCCTTTGTTTTGGACGTGATTGTGGCTTCCATCGCTCTTACGCTGAGGTTCAGTGTTTCAGCATCCACGTCGGCCAGGACTGGAATGGCGCCGGTCATCGAGACCGCATTTGCAGTGGCGATGAAAGTGATGTCGGGAACAATCACTTCGTCTCCATGGCCGATCCCGAGAGCCATAAGCGATAGATAGATCGCCGCGGTCCCGCTGGTAACGCCGACTGCAAATTCTGCGCCGGTAAGTTTTGCAATCCTTTGCGCGAACTGATCTGTGACGTCGCCGTCATTGATGTAGTTGCTATCAAGCACATCCTTGACGAGAGCTAACTCGTGACCGGTCATCTGGGGTGACCACCAGGAAATTGGCCGCGGCATATTAATTCAGCCGGCGCAAGACGAACCCCTGGATTGGACCGAAAGAGTCTCCTTTATCCACGGTAATTTTTACTCGCTCGCCCATCAATTCATACAGCCGGCGGGCAGCGGCATCAGCGGCATCAAAGATATCGTCCTTGACGGCTTTGCGACCGAACCCTTCGAACTGCGCGAACATGTTTACGAATACGCGGGTAAGCAAATAATACAGACTAAAGGTATGCGTTTTTTCGACGCTGAACTTTCCTTTTAGGAATTCCATGAACCGATCGTACTGCAGAAAGTAATTGTGCCAGTCGTGCAGGGGCACGTTCTTCAGTCCCACGGCGCGCCGTACCTCGTTCATCGCCTCAAAGCCTTCGAACGTATTTTCGATCATGATGTAATGGCCGCCCGGCCTTAGAGTGCTCCGGATATTTTCCAGCACCTGCTTCTGCTCCTCCCAGGTCATGAAATTGATCACGACCCGTTGGGAAACAGCGACATCAAATCTGTCGCGATAAGCTGACAGATCCAAAGCGTCACCGCCGACAAGTGTCACATTAGTCAGACCAGCGGCGGCAAAACGTTCGGTAGCTTTGGCTCGCAAATGATTGGAATGCTCCAGGGCGAGACAGCTGCGGGCTTTTGCCGCGTAATGGGCCGTGGATTCGCCGTCGCCACAGCCGAAATCGGCCATTTCATCGGTTGGTTTGATCTGCGAGAGAACAAAATCCGTTTCGAGTCTTCGCAAGTTCTTGTCCAGAAGCGAAATGGTGTCAGGACTTTCCCAATACTCTTCAATTCGGCTGCGATCACTCATTTATTTTTTTGCTAACCGGAATCACATTCCACAGATCCACGACTTTCGTCCCGGCGGGAACTCGCAACTGCCGATAGGCGTTGTGTGCTGCTCCCACGATGACGACGTCACTGGAAGCCACCAGCTTTTCCTTGCTGATGAATGTCGGATCTTTTGCGTACTCGTCCGAGTAAAAAACCTGTGCGCCATGGAAACGAAGGAGCTTGCCAAGTTTGTAGGACAACGAATCGCGTATGTCGTCGCTTTCAGCCTTGAAGGTCATTCCCAGGATTCCGACACGTTTCTTGCGCAAATCAAATTCGCGGGCCAGCTGTTCGACAATGAAGTTCGGCAATGCTTCGTTGATCGTCGTTGCCATCTGGCCCAAAACGAAATTGTGCTTCTGAAAGGCGAACAATTGCATCGTGTCTTTCATTAAGCAGGGCCCGGCAGCGAAGCCAGGTCCGGGGATACTTTCCATTCGCGCGTAACCACGTTTCATTTTCGACAAAAGCTCGCAGTAATCCAACCCGGCGCTCTCGACGACCATGTAGAGCTGGTTGGTTGCGGCAAATTGCATGTAACGAAAGGCGTTACACACGAGCTTGGCGAACTCAGCCTCCAGCGGAGTCAATTCAACGACCTCGGGGGCGATCTTGCAAAAAAGTTCTCTCGCGGCGGCCACTGCTTCCGCAGAAGTTCCGCTGATGAGTTGGGGGAGAGCGCGGATCTCCTCGATCCCTCGTCCCTGGACAACGCGTTCCGGACAAAATGCCAGACCGGTTTTCTTCCCCCGGCTACGAAGATAGCCATCGATATAATTGGTCGTGCCCGGCGCAACTGTGGAACGGAGAATTATCGTCTGTTCGTCGCGAAGATATGGCATCAACTCGTCCAGACTGCGGGTGAGAAGAGAAAAATTCGGATTGTGAAACCCATCTACAGGGGTGCCGATTGTAACTACTATAAGGGCAGCCCCCGAGACGCTGTTCGCCTCAGACGAAAATGACAATCGGTCAGTTCCATGCAGTTTTTTCAGCAGAGCATCGCCACCTACTTCCAGAAAGGGCATCGTTCCTTTGGCGAGTAATTCCAACGCAGCCTTATTGATATCGAGGATCACGGTCTTGAGACCGCTATCCGCGAGTACTAGGGCCAACGGCAACCCGGCGCGGCCGGCGCCGCCTACGACACAAACGTCGCAACTGAGAGGTAGATTCTCTTTCATGGTCACAAATTAATGTGACCCTGGGCGACGGCCATTAGGATAGTTGCTCGATTCAATGCGCTGGAAAAAGCCGGCTCATTCAGGATCAGATTGCAAAGCGATTTGTCGTAAATCACTGGTTCAACGTCCGGCTGGGGCCTAAATTCACGCTGCGGGCTCGCCTGAACTCGCGGTGCAAAAAAACACCACAGCCGATTGCTCAGTCTGCCGGTGTCCGGAGACAAATTCCCGAGAAGCAGCAATTCCTCCGCGACGAATCCTGTCTCCTCGCGCAGTTCTCTTTTCGCGGCTTGCGCGGGAGTCTCGCCGACCTCGACATGCCCGCTGGGCAGTTCCAACGTGATCGCTTCGAGTGCAGGCCGGAATTGTCGAACCACAGGAAACATTCCGTTTTGCGTCACTGCAAAAACATGCACGTAATCGAGGGTAGTGATTGAGTAATGCAAGGCGGTTTCGCGGCCAACGCTCTTTCCGATTACCTTGAACCACGGTGTTTCGAAAACTGAACTCTTGCCAGTGATGGTGATTTCTTCCACGACGGGGCAATGTAGTTGACGGCGAAGCGTCGGGTCAAAACTATCCTGCGTGGATGGGCGTTGATAGTTGCCCTGAATCGCCAAGCTAGTCGTCAAAGAGTGCAGTTCCCAAGCCTAATTGTCCTCGCGCCAGCGAGCGAGTAATGCTCGAATACCATCACGTATGCGACCTCAAGTCTGACTGGCCGACGCCGGCGATTCGATTGGAGGCTAACGTGAACAGGATGTACGACCAAAACGAAGCCCTCATTTTTCTCCACATCCCAAAAGCGGGTGGGTCGACGTTGTACAAGATTCTAGAACAGCATTACCCGCGATCCCAAACTGTAAAGGTAGATAGTCTCCAGGCTGCCCGATTTAAGACACTGCCTGCCGAGGAGCGGGGACGGTATCGTTTGCTTCAGGGACACGTCTACTTTGGTCTGCATCGTTTTATCCCGCGAGCGAGCACGTATATCACTTTTTTGCGCCGTCCGGTCGAACGTGTGGTCTCGTTCTACTATTACGCCCGCAGTACGGCTAATCATTATCTTTATCCCGTATTGGCTGCCGAACCTCTCGATCTCAAAACGGTGTTAGCACGCGATTTGACAGAGGAGCTTCGAAACGGGCAGACGCGCCTGCTGGCTGGCGACGAGTGGGAAGATCCACAGCGCGCTGTGACAGAGGCCGCGCTCGAACAGGCAAAAACAAACTTGCGGACCCATTTTAGAGTAGTGGGCCTCTTGGAAGAATTCGACGCAAGCCTGTTGCTCTTGCGTCGCGCGTTCGGTTGGGACTTGCCCTTTTATCTCAAAGATAATGTCACGAAAGAAAAACCTCCGGACACATCTCTGGATATCGAAACGCGGAAATTGATAGAAGACGCCAACTCTCTCGACCTCGAATTGTACGAATTCGCCCGTAATCTGTTCGACGCACAGCTTCGCGCTGCGGGGGACTCTTTCGCTGCGGACCTGGATAATTTTCGCCGGCTGAATGCCGACTACGCGCGTTCGTCTCTATCCTTCGCGACACCGTTTCGTTGGGTCTTCCGACGTCTACAACAGTCCTTGAGTTTCAACCATTAAATCCCATTTGCTTGCGCTTTACAACGCGGGTTCTACTGTGGGCGCGGTGAAAAAAATCGAGGCGATTATCAAGCCATTCAAAACCGAAGCGGTGAAAGATGCACTCGCTGCCGTCGGCATCGAAGGAATGACTTTGAGCGAGGTGCGCGGGTTCGGCCGGCAGAAAGGACACAGTGAAATTTATCGGGGCAGCGAGTACACCGTCGACTTTTTGCCAAAAGTGAAATTTGAAATCGTGGTCCCGGATGAAGTGGCTCAGCGAGTCGTGGAAGCGATCCTCCAATCCGCCAAGACTGGAAAGATTGGTGACGGCAAAGTTTTTGTTGCGGAAGTGCAGCAAGCGATCCGAATCCGGACGGATGAGTACGGGGCGGAAGCAGTGTCGTGAATCGGAAGTCGGAAGTCGGAAGTCGGAAGTCAGAGATCAGATTAACGCTTTAACCAATGAATGATTTTTTGTTGTCGATCCTGCTCGGTATCGTCGAAGGCCTGACGGAATTTCTACCGGTCAGCTCAACCGGCCATCTCCGCATCGTTGAAGCGCTGTTCCATCTCAATCTCAGCGACAGCTTTTGGAAGATGTACACGATTGTAATTCAACTGGGCGCGATCCTGGCCTTGCCGGTTTATTTTTGGAACCGGATCCTGAAATTTCTGTCCACATTTCCGAAGGGCGAACGCGGCGATCGCAATTTCCTGACTCATCCGTTGAGTCTGACCATGATTGCGTTCGTAGTTACTGCGTTGCCGGCGTGGGCGTTGACCAAGGTGATCGGCAAGAATCTGGAAAGTCTCTGGGTGATTACGATTTCGCTGATTGTAGGTGGAGTTGTGATGTGGATTGTCGATGCAACGTTCACGCGGCCGCGGACAACGCACATGGAGGAAATGAGTTTGCCTCAGGCGATCTGGATCGGCGCCTGCCAGATCTTGTCCGCGGTGTTTCCCGGAACATCGCGGTCGATGTCCACGATCGCGGCCGGTCAGATTGCCGGAATGTCGCGTCCGGCAGCGCTGGAGTTTTCATTTTTCCTGTCAATGCCGACGATGGTGGTCGCGACGTTGTACGATCTCTACAAAACGCTGAAGCCGAGTCGGAATACCGTTGCCGAGGGCGGAATCGCGCCACTGGCAGTGAACACGCACGAATGGATCGTCCTGGCGATCGGCTTCATCATTTCTTTCATTGTCGCGCTCGGGGTTGTCGCCTGGTTCATGCAATGGGTGCGGCAACGCGGCTTCGCGCCGTTTGCAATTTACCGGATCGTGCTCGGCATTGTCCTGGTGATCCTGCTCACCCGCGGTCTTATTTAGATCGACTCAAATGGAGTCGACCGAAGCCATTTTTCCCGATCTGCAGAGCTGCGTGCTGTGCGAAGATGTTCGATGCGAGTTTAATGGCATGAACACGCTGGTTGGCGTGCTCAATGTCATCGCGGCGCCGTCATTGCCGATCAATTATATGCGGCTTTGTATTTGGACACGCTGGTGCAGCGGCACCGGGAAATTCAAGCAACGGTCGCGGATCGTCGGAGTCGACGAGCAAAACGTCCTCGCGCAGGCGGAAGTTGAGTTCGTGCTCAAGGAAATGGAAGGGCACGCCACGAACGTTCATTATTTTGGCGGCGTGCAATTCCAGCAATTTGGCCTGCACCACGTGGAGATTTATTTACAGGACGAATTGCGGCTGCGTTTTCCGCTGCCAGTGGTCCGGCTCCAGCGCCAGTAAGGCACGGCCAGCATTCGTGTCCGGCTTCGGTTCCTGTTAGGGTCGTATGTATTTGATAATCAGTAGGGGCGTGGACCACCACTGCTTATGTGTATTCCTCAACAGCTTCCGGCGTCGCGTTCGCGAGCCACGCGGCGCGTCTTTTTATTTTCAGCCATGATTGAGATGGACCCGCGCGTTGGGGAATCGGCGAATCGCGCGAAACTTCGGCCAAGCTGATTTTGGGGCAAACGCTTGTCGCAAGGGCGTAAAACGATTAGATGGTCCCGCGAGCGTTTGAAAACCAGTCGTTCTAATCTGCTCCGCGGGGTTTATATCGTGACGGGCTTGGTTTGCCTTGGAATGAGTATCGCGGCGGCGGGCCGAAAGCAATTGGAGTGGACTAACGTTTATGTTCCGGCGGGCGCCCGCCTGTTGAGTAGCGAAAGCCTCTATCTTGCCAGCGACCCTTTTTGTTACCCGCCGTTTTCCGCTGTGGTAGCTGTCCCCTTTGTCTGGCTGCCGATGTGGGTTTCGAACGTGGTCTTCCAACTGGTTAGCTTCGCGTCCGTGATTTTGCTTATCCGCACGAGTTGGCAGCTCACCGGCGGCGGACGTTTGCCGGAGGAGGGCGACAAATTTCAGCGCGAGATCTGGATCGCGATCCTCGCCTTGCTCTGTGCGCTCCGATTTTCGTCCAACGCTCTAGCACATGGACAGTCGGACCTGTTGATTGGCCTGCTCTTAGTGCTCGGCGCCGCTGCACTTGTTAACGGCAGGTCAGCGCTCGCCGGAATCTGTTGGGGTTTGGGCGCTGCATTCAAAGGGCCTCCACTGTTGCTTGCCCTCTATCTGGTTTGGCGGCGAGAAGTCGCCGCGACGGTGATAATGCTAGCCGTCTTTTTCGCTGCGAATCTGCTGCCCGATGCGATCTATCATGCGCCCGGCGAGGGATTTTGGCTAACTGTTTGGTTCGAGCGCTACTTCGAACCGCTCTTCGGACGAGGCCAGCTGCCCGGTATTTGGTTTGGAGGATTCAAGGACGATCAGTCGATCGCGGGTGTGGTCGGCCGTTGGTTTAGCACTTCGTTGACAACTCAAGACAAAGAGCTGGTCTTAGCTTGGCGAGCCAACGCGCCGAATCCCGATGTGCTCAAGGTCATCATCTATGGCAGCTATGGACTACTCGCGATTGGTTCTGCGATTGTGATGTGGCCGCCATTCCGGCAGCTAAAATCCCGGTTTGATCGCGCCAGTGTTGTCGATAGGTCTGAACGATTTCATCGCTCTGTTTATGAAGTCGCCATCAGCCTGTGCCTGGTCCCGTTGGTCTCTCCGATGTCGAGCCGCTCGCATTTTTGCGTATTGCTGCTCCCCGCAATGTGCCTCGCGCGATTTGCGAGCGACCGGCGCGACGCCATTGCTCGAACATGTCTTTTCACCGCGATTGTGATATCGCTGATTTCGTCCAATATTCCTCCGCTCAAGCTCGTTCACCAAATCACGCTCTATTTAGGGTCTGCGACCGCCACCGCATTGTCGCTACTCATTGGATGTGGCTGGGTGCGCTGGACGCTTAAGCAACGATCGCCCTCGTAATCACCAAATGTCCTGCGGCCTGTGAATAACTACTTGCCACCCTGGCGCCGATTCGGTATCACCGGCGGGTTCATGGTCAGCAAGGTCGTCATTGGAGCGGGGGCGTGCGGTTTGATTTCAATCGCAACGGTGTCTGCGCAACAGGTGGAAATTCCGCGCGAAAAGGCGCCGGCGGTTGTTCATCAAACCAAGCCAGTAGCAGCGCAGCCGCAGATTGACGTGCGTCCGCAAGCCCGACCGGTTTCCTACACGACAACAACCGCCACCACTTCTTCACCGACACTGAGTGTCGAGCAGATGCGCAAGGCGGGCGCTCTCGCCGGTCAGCGCGTGAGAGAAGAGATGCACGACATTGAGGAAGAGGCGCCGCCACCGAAGCCCGCACCGGTTGCGGCCGCGAAGAAGACGGCGACGAATGCGGTCCGCGTGGTTGAGAAACCTTCACGTGAAACAGAGACCTTTCCGACGCCGCCAATTAATTTTTCAGGCCAAACCGCATTCGTCAGAGTGGCGGATGGATTCGACATGCCGGTCGGGAAACCGGACGGACGCGGATACTACAGGGCGCGTGGTTTTACTGCGCACGGACATCTTGGTGAAGATTGGGATGGAGTCGGCGGTGGCGACACAGATCTCGGCGATCCAATCTATTGCATTGGCGATGGCGTCGTAGTTTTTGCGCGCGACTGCCATCAGGGTTGGGGGAACGTGGTCATCGTGCGGCACGCATATCGCGACGGCCTTGGCACTCGTTACGTCGATTCGCTGTACGGTCACCTCGAAAGAATCCTGGTGAAGCGCGGACAAGGCGTGAGACGCGGCCAGCAAATCGCGACAATGGGGACCGCGCACGGCCTGTATGACGCGCATCTGCATCTCGAAATCCGCAAGAATCTCGAGATTGGAATGAGTCGCGACAAGTTCGCGCAGGATTCGAGCAACTACTACGACCCTTCGCAGTTCATCACTTCACATCGGCATCTGCAAAGCAGCGGCGCGAGTTGTCGCGTGGCGATGAACACGTTCACTTACGACGCGCGGATTCCGTGGGACAAACTCAAGAATTATTCGCATGCGCACACGGGCGGTGGCACGAGCGAATCCGCTTACGCTTTGAAAAAGGCGCTGGCGACGCAGAGCAGCAAGCGCGACTGACCGGACCGCCCTGGGGGTCAGAGTTTCCCCATTACAAAGAGAATTATCACGATCAACAGGATCAGTCCGAAGCCGCCGCTCGGATAATAGCCCCAACCGGTGCTGTATGGCCATGCGGGCAACGCTCCCAGCAGCAAAATAATCAGGATGATAAGTAGAATAGTGCGCATTACCGAGATAACGCGCCTGGTCCGCAGTGTGGTTGGTTTTTTTCACTTTCCTCCGTTCGGAAACTGCTTGCGCGGAGGCGGGTTGTTCTTATCATTCGTCGGCAAGTCCCGACTGCGTCTTTGTCCGCCACCGGACGGACTCGTCCTTTGGCGAGCCAGATGCGTCGGGAAAATTTTTTGCCCGAATCCGAATTGAAATGGCAAACACGATTTTAGTTGGCGCACAGTGGGGCGATGAAGGGAAAGGCAAAATCATCGACGTCCTTACGACCAAGGCGGACGTGATCGTTCGCAGTCAAGGCGGCAACAACGCCGGGCACACCATTGTTCATGGCGGCAAGACTTACATTCTGCATCTGATACCGTCGGGGATTTTACGGCGCGGAAAAGTTTGCGTCATCGGTAATGGCGTTGTGGTGGATCCGATTGCGCTGGTCAGCGAAATCGAACAGCTCCGCCGTGCCGGGGTAAAGATTGGCAAGAACCTTCTGGTGAGCGATTGCGCGCATCTGGTTTTGCCGTATCACAGCGCGCTCGACGAACAGCGCGAGTTGCGCAAGGGCCGCGCGAAAATTGGAACTACCAAGCGCGGTATCGGCCCCGCTTACGCAGACAAGGCCGCGCGCACTGGGTTGCGCATCTCGGATTTGTTGCAGCCGCGATTGTTTTCGAAAAAGTTACAGGCCAAGAACCGCGAGAATAATGCCGTGCTACGCGCGCTTGGCGCAAAGCCGATCGATTACGACGAGGTAAACAAAAGTTATCTGGCGGCCGGCGCGAAGCTGCGGCCATTCGTTACCAACACGGTTGTTTATCTGCACAATGCGATTGAGCGCGGGAAAAATGTTTTGTTCGAAGGCGCGCAGGGAACCTTTCTCGATATCGATCACGGAACTTATCCGTACGTAACGTCGTCCAACACCACGGCCGGCGGCGCGTCCACCGGCACGGGCGTCCCGCCGAACCGGATCGACCGCGTGGTCGGCGTGATGAAGGCTTACACGACGCGAGTAGGCGAGGGACCATTGCCAACCGAGGACCAGCGCCTTTCGGATCTGCTTCATTCGCTTGGCCGCGAGTTCGGGGCGACCACCGGACGAGCGCGGCGGTGCGGTTGGTTTGATGCGGTCGCGACCCGCTACGCGGCGATGGTTAACGGGATCGATGAGCTGGCAATTACGAACCTGGACGGTTTGGACACAGTGGATCCAATTCGGGTCTGCGTCGGATACCGGTTGAACGGGAAACGGCTCAACTTTCCGCCTTGCGACGCGGTCCAACTCGACAATTGCGAGCCGATTTATGAAGAGGTGGCGGGCTGGAAGCAATCCACGAGTTCAGCGAAAAAACCTTCGCAACTTCCATGCGCCACAAGAGATTACGTGAAGTGGCTTGGGAAACTCACTGGAGCAAAGGTTTCGATTATCAGCGTCGGGCCCACGCGGGCGCAGACTATCTTTCTATAACAATGGCCGTCGCCGGCAAATCCGTCCCTCGGCACATCGCCATTATTATGGACGGCAATGGCCGGTGGGCTAAGGCCCGCGGTTTGCCCAGGATCAAAGGACACGAGGAAGGCTCGCGAGCAGCCCGCGAATGCGTGGAAGGATGCGCGGAATTGAAGGTGGAATTCCTGACTCTCTACGCGTTTTCGGCCGAGAACTGGCAGCGTCCCAAGAGTGAAGTGTTTGCCCTGATGAAGCTGCTGGAAAAGTTCTTGAAGGAGAAAACGCCGGAACTGATCGAGAAAAACGTACGGCTGCAGGCGATCGGGCGGCTCACCGACTTGCCGGAAGGTTGTCAGCAGCAGTTGCACAAATCAATCGAAGCAACAGCCGGCAACACCGGCGTCACCTTGGTTCTGGCGCTCAGTTATGGCGGCCGGCTGGAAATTATCGACGGCATCAAGAGCCTGCTTCGCGCAATCGAACTCGGACACATCGACAAGGGAATGATCGACGTCGCAATGTTCAGTAAACATCTTTACACTCGATATTATCCGGATCCCGATCTGCTCATCCGGACCTCGGGCGAGATGCGCTTGTCGAACTTTCTGCTCTGGCAAACTTCCTATACCGAGATGTACGTGACGCCGAAACTCTGGCCTGATTTTACGAAGAAGGATTTGGTCGCCGCGGTTGAAGAATACGGACGACGTCAGCGGCGTTACGGCCGAAGTGAGTAACAGGTAGCGGCGGGTCACCGACCCGCCATCGCCGCTTAAACAAGCTCAGCCGCCACCGAGTCGGCGAGCGCTTTCCCGGTGCGCGTCAGCACGAAGCGGTCGTTCGCTTTTTCAAGCAAGCCGAGTTTGATGAATTCGCGCGTCTCAGTTTCAAATGAATCGAGCAATTGCGCCGGCACGCCACCGTCGGTCCGCAGCAAAAGCGCGACTCTCTCGGCGCGTTTCATTTGTTCGGTTAACTGCTCGACCGACCCAACAGGGTTTTGTCCGGAAAGAACCGCGTCGGAGTACCGTCGAAAATCCGAAACATTTTGCCAGCGGGTCATTCCAACTGTGGAAAACGCGCTCGGCCCGATGCCGAGATAATCGGCGCCAGACCAATACCCGCGATTATGCGTGGAACGAAACCCTGGTCGCGCGTAATTCGAGATTTCGTATTGCTCATAGCCCGCGTTTACCAACATCGAAATCGCGCTGTCGAAAAACTCGGCATCGGCGTCCGCGTCCTGCCGGAATTCACCGCTTGTATGGCGCAGGAAAAATTCGGTGTCTTCTTCGTAAGTCAGACAGTAAGTCGAAATGTGTTCCGGCCGGAGCGCGATCGTTCGCTTCAAGGTTTGACGCCATTGGTCGATGGTCTGTCCCGGCAATCCAAACATCAGATCGACGTTGATGTTTTCAAATCCTGCCCGGCGGAAAATTTCGAACGATTGTTCGGCTTGCATCGCGTTGTGCTCGCGACCAAGCAACTTCAGCAAATCGTCGTCCCATGATTGAACGCCGAGACTGATCCGATTGATCCCAAGCCGCCGAAGCAGCGCTGCTTTTGTTGCCGACACACTTCCGGGATTCGCTTCCATCGTCCACTCCGACAAATCCGAGAGATCGAGTTCCGTCCGAAGACCATCCAATAAAAATTGTAATTGCGGGCTGCTAAGCGCGGTTGGCGTTCCGCCGCCGAAATAAATTGTCGTGGGTCGCAGAGCTCGATCTTGGGCGTGGGTTTGTAATTCCCGTAGAATCGCCTCGCAAAATCGCTGCGTTTGCGAGCGATCGAGGAGTTCCTTGTAAAATGCGCAATACGGACAAATCCGTGCGCAAAACGGAATATGAACGTAGAGATGGCGGATGGTGTCCGACGCGCTCCGGCCGATTTGCAGCTCGGATGAAACCACGGAGTTGTGATTCGCGTCTACGACCATAATATCAAAGTCCCTTGTCGACCCGAATTGTAGCTCTGGTTTTCTTTTGCGCCATCAGCGCCGCATCGGCGCAAAGCCCGTCGCCGCAAATGTCGGTCGTCTACAAGACGCACGACGCGGATGCGATCGTCGATTACAAAACGAACTCACGCGACGTTCGGGCAATGGTCGACCGGCTGGTCTTGGCGGCGACCGGCCAACCGGATTTGGGCAGCGCCTGGGGCTCGATCATTTCGCCTAACGACAAAGTTGGAATCAAAATCTCCGCGGCCGGCGGTGAACTTTTCACGACGCATCATGACATCGTCACCGCGATCGTTGACGGTTTGGTTGCGGCTGGTCATCCACGCAGCAGCATTATTGTCTGGGATCGTTCGCTCGAGGGGACAAAGGGAGCCGGCTACAGGACGGGCGCGGATGGGTTTCAATTGAAAAGCATCCCGCCGCGCGATGGTTATGATCCGAAAGCAACGTTTACCGCGCCTTTGCTCGGAAAACTTATCTGGGGCGACATCGATTACATTAGCGACAGGGGAAAGAGCATCCCGCTCTCGGACACCGAGAACACGAGCAACATCAGCCATTTCTGCAAAATCCTCTCCACTGACGTCACCAAAGTCATCAACGTCCCGGTGATGAGCAACAGCACGACCAACGGCATCGCCGGTTGCCTTTACAACATGACCGTCCCGAACATCGACAACTGGCGGAGATTTGCGCAGGGAATGCCGTTTGGCGCGGAAAGCATCGCGATCATTTATGCGCATCCCACCATTTCGCAAAAAGTTGTACTGAACATCATGGACGGATTGCTGGCGCAATACGGCGGCGGACCGGCGTCGCAGCCGAACTTTGCCCTGCCTCACGCCACGCTCTACGCGAGCAAAGATCCGGTGGCTTTGGATTCCGTCGCGCTCAAGCAACTCGAGGCCTTGCGGGCCAAGGAGAATTTTCCGCCGATCGGCCGGCTGGCGAGTTACGTTCAAACCGCCACCACCGTTGGCCTCGGCAATTCTGAGATGAGTCGGATCGAGGTGAAAAATGTCGGCCGCTGAGACCCTGGCGACCGAGCAAACGCACCGGCCCGTTTCGGTTTCAAGTTTGCGCGGCCCGATCCTTCGGCGGGTCTCGCGTTCATTCTTCGTTTCGATTTTCCTTTTGCCGAAAAAACTCCGCAATCCGGTTTCGCTCGGCTACCTCCTCGCGCGCGCTTCCGACACCATTGCCGATACCACGGAGTTGCCGATCGAACTGCGGGTCGAAAAATTGCAATTGCTCGCCCGTGCAGTCCAAGGCGAACCACTCGAGCACGCGGTTGGCGATCTTAGCAGGTCGGTCGCGCCGTTGCAGAAAAATGAGTCCGAGCGCGCTCTGATTGAATCAGTGCCATCGTGTTTGGCGTGGCTCGATCAAAGCGAAGATTTCGAACGTGAGCAGGTGCGCTCTGTTCTCGAGAAAATTAATCGCGGACAAGTTCTCGACGTTGAGCGGTTTCGGGATCCGAAGCAGCTGGTCGCGCTGGAAACCGCGGCCGATCTCGACGAATACACTTATCTTGTCGCCGGCAGCGCCGGAGAATTTTGGACGCGGATTTGCTTCCAACTGTTGCGAAAGTTTTCCACGCGTGGCGAGAACGAGATGCTCGAACTCGGCAAGCGTTACGGTCAGGGCTTGCAGCTGATTAACATTTTGCGGGACGCCGGCGACGATCTTCGCGCCGGTCGCTGCTATTTTCCAAACGAAGAATTGGCCGCCGTCGCACTGGAGCCGTCCCAAATTCTACGCGAGCCGCAACGTTTTCTGCCCATTTATCGAAAATGGCGCGGGAACGCGGAGCAGGGGATCAAGGCAGGAATCGAGTATGCACTCGCAGTCAGAAATCGGCGCGTTCGAATCGCAACGGCGCTGCCGGCGCTGATAGGTGCACGTACGCTCGCGCTATTGCGTGAGGCGGGCGGCACCGTGCTGCATCGTCATGTTAAGGTTGCTCGAAAAGAAGTCCGCGCGATGATGACTTCGTTGTCGTCAAGTCTCGGTTCTCGGTCCCGCATCGAAACGCTATTTCGCGAGTTGTCCTAGGTAGCGGCGGGTCACCGACCCGCCATGGCGATTACGCACCCTGCTAGTGCGCCAATAATGTGCCCGATTTTAGTTTGCCGCAGGGCGGCATGGCTGAGGTCAATCGCCGCTGCCTTAATCGTCGCAGAATAGCCCAGCGGTTTAACGCTGGGTTTTGAAACGCGATAAATCGTCTAGTCCCGCGGGCTCGGGACGACAGAACATTCTTCCGTCCCTAACGGGACTAGAACCGTTGGTGTAAACTCAATTCCCAGCACTGAAGTGCTGGGCTATTGTTCGGGCGCGTAATCGCCGCTAACTCACAAGAAATAGTTTCGTTGTTTTTCGCTGATCGGTTTTTCGAGCCGTTCCAAGACCCGCATCATGTCTTCCCAGACTTTGCGCTTCTCTGACGGCGATTGGTTCCGCAAAAGATATGCCGGATGATAAGTGACCATCAGCGGCGTGCCGTTGAATGAATCCCAGCGTCCGCGCAATTCACGCATCGGGGCACGGGTTCCGAGAAGTCCTTCCACCGCCACCGCGCCGAGAGCGACGATGACTTTCGGACGAATGATATCGATCTGCTCCATCAAATACGGACGGCAGGTCTGCATCTCGCGCGGGGTCGGCGGGCGATTGCCGTAAGAAGTGCCCGGTGTGTCCGGCCGGCATTTCAAAATGTTGGCGATGTAAACTTCTTCGCGAGCAAAGCCCATCGCTTTGATGATTCTTGTCAGCAACTGGCCGGCTCGACCGACGAACGGCTCGCCCTGCGCGTCTTCATCCGCGCCGGGGGCTTCACCAACAAACATTAAGTCGGCGTCCGGATTGCCGACGCCAAAAACGGTCTGGGTCCGCGAGCTCGCCAGGTTGGGACATTTTACGCACGCGCAAACGCGTTCGTTAACAGAGGCGAGCTTCTCAACTGCGTGCTGGTCCCTTGCCGCAACGACGTCGCTCTTTGGTTCCTGAATATTTTCCATGCCTCGCGCCGGCGCGATCCGATCGAGCGCTTCGAGCGCGCTTCGGGACGCACACGGGCGATTTACGGACTCGTCGCGTATTCGCTCGAGAGTTTGCAAAACGGTCTCAAGCGCGTGCGGAAAATGCATCGACCGCATATTGTAAAGTTTTGCGCAGATCGGCAATTCATTTTGATTTTCAGGTAGCGGCGATTACGCACCCTGCTAGTGCGCCAATAATGTGCCCGATTTTAGTTTGCCGCAGGGCGGCATGGCTGACCTCAATCGCCATTGGCGGTTCGGTGAACCACCGCTACCTGGGTAACACGTTGCTGATCAGTTGAGTCCGTTCAGGGGACGACAGGACATTTCTTTCGTCCGTCCGGACTCAAAAAGATTTGTTCTAAATGAACCCAGCGTTGAAACGCTGGGCTATTCTCAAGAACTACGATTAACACCGGCTTTCAAGCCGGTGAATTTCGCCGCTGAATGGACACGAGCCGTTTCAACGGCTTACGATTGTAGAAAGCTGTTAGAAACAGCTAATTTTCGCGAAGGGCCTAGATCACCAGCCTGAAGGCCGGTGTTACTGAAATGTCCAACAAGCTGAGCGACTACGATTATTTACTGCCGGAATCGCTTATAGCGAGACGGCCACTGCCGAATCGCGATGGCTCGCGGATGATGGTGCTCCATCGTGATTCGGAGACGATCGAACATCGCCAATTTCGAGAACTGAAGAATTTTCTGCGACCGGTCGATCTGGTGGTTCTCAACAACACCCGCGTCCTGGCCGCACGCAGATTTTCGGACGATCACGCGATCGAGTTTCTGTTCCTGGGGAAGGTCGGACCCGCGCGCTGGAAATGCTGGGTAAAACCGGGGAGAAAAATGCGGGTCGGTGCGACAGCCAGGATCGACAATGTCGAATTGCGGGTCGAAGAGATTTTGCCGGACGGCGAGCGAATCGTGACCCTGGAGAGGGATATCGATCTCTACCTGCACGGTTCGATGCCGTTGCCGCCCTACATCGGGCGCGAGAGCGACTCGGCGGACTCCGAACGTTATCAAACCGTGTTCGCTCAGTCGCCGGGCGCTATCGCCGCGCCGACGGCGGGGCTTCATTTCACGCCGGAAATTTTATCGGAGATTCCTCACGCATTTATCACGCTTCACGTCGGACCGGGCACATTTCGTCCGGTGCACACGGAGAACATCGTCGAGCATCAGATGCACGCGGAGTCGTTTTCGATCTCGGAGGACACGGCGCAGAAGATCAACGAGTCCAAACATATTCTCGCCGTCGGAACCACCACTGTTCGAGTTCTCGAAACTGCCGCCCAAAAATCTCGAATGCAAAATGCATTCAAGTTAGAACGAAGGCCAAACCCTGCATCGGTGCGCTCCGAAACTCGAATGCAAAATGCATTCAAGTTTTCGACGCACAGGAGAATCGAGATTAGTGCGCAGGAAGGCGAAACAGACCTTTTTGTTTATCCGCCGTTTGAATTCAGGGCAGTCGACGCGTTGCTGACGAATTTTCATCTGCCGCGCTCAACGCTGCTCATGCTGGTGAGCGCGTTCGCCGGACGCGAGTTTTTGCTGCGGGCCTATGCCGAAGCGATCCGGAAGCAATACCGGTTTTACAGTTACGGCGATTGCATGTTGATCCTGTAAAGACAAACCACGAATTGACACAAATTCAGTATCGGCAAATCCGTGATTCGTGTTTATTCGTGTGCATTAGTGGTTAAATGAACTCTATCGATCAGCCGAAAGGTGAACTTGTCATCCAGACAATCGCCATGCCGAAAGATACAAATCGTGACGGCGACATCTTTGGAGGGTGGCTTGTCTCTCAAATGGATTTGGGAAGCGCGATTTTCGCCGGAAAGATTGCGAAGGGCCGCGTGGTGACCGTGGCAATCGACGGAATGGCGTTTCTTAATCCGGTGCGGGTCGGCGATACAGTCGCATGTTACGCGTGGTTGGAGAAAATTGGCCGGACGTCGATGAAGATCCGTCTCGACGTGTGGGTAACGCGTTATCGGAGTGGCGAAAGGGTGAAGGTGACAAGCGGCGTGTTCACTTACGTTGCGCTCGGGCCAGACGGGAAACCAACTCCCGTGGTCCGCGAAGGCTGAGGAGGAATCAGACCGCCGTTCCGTTGGACGAAGAAGCGGAAAGCAGATCGAAGTGTTGCGACAGCACCAGTTCGTCAACGACGCGGTACAATTTCAGTTCGCAAACTGAGCAACTGCGAAACAATTCCGAAAGGGCGAGTGGTTTGCTGTAAACGATTTGCCAAACTTCTTCTGCCAGGGGGCGCAGCTCCTCGGGCGCCCTCTCCGGCCACGAGATGTTGAGTTGACGCCTGTGCACGACTGCGTTCGGATCGGGCAGGCGACTTTTCACGTCGGCGAATTCATCCCGGAATTGTAAGGCTTGGATCAGCAACGCCTGCCCGTTCCGATTGATGGGCCCCCCTTCAATCTGGTCGCTCGATGGATGCTCGCCCGAAAAGAAAGAAAATGTGCCTGACAAGTTCGCGTTCAGAAGCAGCTGCCAAAAAGCTTCCTCACCCTCGAGGTGTTCAAATTGACAGTGGCGTGGTTGGCCGTTCTCAAAAGAGCAAGCCGAGATGGGTTCGCTTTTCTCGTTCAAAATTTGCAACTGGCCGGTTTGAAACGAATTCAGGATCGTTTGATAGATTGTGACGAGGTCGAAGTTGGAAAGGCTGCCGCTGAGTTCCATGCAATGACTTTGAGCAAGGGCAACATCAGCGGCCCGCCACAGTCGAAGCGCCAGCTGCTTGCTGAGGTAGAGAAAGAAAGAGGGAATCCTCTCGATCAGTTCCGGAAAATCCCGGCGCCGAAAGCACTGGAAACTTGCCGCTTCACGTGTTCGAACGAGATGCCTGCGCGGAAGCCCGCTTAGCGCTTCGACATCGCCGAAAACATCCCCGCGCGAAAGGTAAGTTACGGCCGCTTTCTCGTTCCCATTATCCTGCACAACCTCTACGACTCCGCGGTTGATGATGTAAAGTGAGTCGGCTGGATCGCCGGGTGAATAGACAGTTTCCCCTTCTTCGAGGTGCCGGACCTCCGAAAGCCCGCCCAGAGCCTTTCGCTCCAACGGCTTTAACGTCGTACAAAAGCCAAAGAAGTCCCTGCCTCGCGCCATGTTCGGTTCAAAAGCAAGCCTTGTGCGAGCGACTTACAAGGCGGATTGCCAACGAACAATTTCGAGCCCGTTACGGCCGCGATGGTTGCTCCGGATTTTGCGTCGCGATGGCGTCGGAAGCGGAAACGGTGACCGGGGCGACGACTGTATCGGGCTGCGAAACGACCGGCTCAGATGGAGCGAGAGCCGCTGCGGAGACTGATGGCGCCGAAACATCCTCGAGGCTGGTTGTCAATTGCGGGTCGCTTGGCTGGAAGTTCTTCAATTTTTTCTTCAGCTGACGATTGGCTGCTTTTTGAGCGCGCGCCGATTGTTTCTGGCGCTCGCGCATCTGTTTCTGAACGTAATGACGATAAGCCCGCTCCCGGCGAGCTTGTGCGCTCATGGAGGAACAGCCAGTGGGAGCAAAACCAAAAGCAACGATCAGGCAAAGGGTTAAGATCTTATTGGGCACGCCCACTCAAGAGCACAAGCCGTGCGAGGTGGTATGGTCGCTACCGCAATCTGAAGGTGGAACGCGTTGTCCCTAACGCGTTCGAATCGCGCTCGGAGAGCGCGATCCACCTAATTACAAGAGCGAACGCACGGCACTGACTGCGTGGAGATAGACCCGGTGCGGCCCGCCCCGAAGTAGTTCCTGGGTCATCAGATCGACGGGGTCGTTACTTTGGGCCGGCATCATTTGCGGCACTGCCGTCTCCTTTTCGCCGCCACGAGAAACTTCCAAAAGATCGCTACACTTTGCCGGAGTAACGCAAAACTTTACGCTCTGCGAATTTAAAACCACTGCGCCGATCGGGCTGCCAGCTTTCTCGTGCAGCTCAATGTCGACCTTTTTGTTGTTCGCATCGAGGAAGCGGCAGCTTCCGTTCATGTCTTGTTGATTGGTTTTCCACTCCAGCTGCGCGGCGAGCCAGCCAATTAAGAGAATAGCGGTCGATTTGTAACCGGGCGCAAAATCGACCTTCACGCATTCCATCTCCGCGAAATGATGGTGTGAAGCCGGATGATCGAAGAACTGCGCGATGGCGTATCGGACTTTGTCGAGGCGCGTCCAATTGAGATCGCATAGAACAATGCGCTGCTTCGCTTCCTGTTCCGCCGTCTCGACCAATCGCATCTGCTGGTCGAAATTCTTCCAGGTTTGGCTGTCGAAGATCAATCGATCGACCCAGGCCCAGAGCTGCGCGTCCATCTCATCGGGGAAATCGTCCTGCCACCAAAGATACAGGGGCAGGTCCGAATCGAGGTGGGAAAATACGATGCTCGGCAACCATTTGACGCACGGGCCTTCCAACGAAAACGAAATCTGTTCAGAACAAATCTGTTTGCCGCCGGCGCGAGTGACATGGCAATGCGCGTTGACCCACGCTTCCACCCGATTTTCCTTTGATTCGCGCTTCGCGCCGATGACAAGCGCACGGCACGCGTGATTTTCCGTGACCTTTGCCATCAGCCGAGTGTTCTTCTCCAACGAGTCCGGTTTCTCGCTGTAAACAGCGAGATTAATCAGCGACGCGCGCGCCATGGCGCCTTCGTTTTCCTGCCAGATTTTCTTGAGTTCATTGCCGATATCACCGATCGCAACCGGCTGGCCTAACGAATAGGTTTCAGGAACTGCCGGCATAACTTTAAAGTCTTCGCCAGGAACGCCCGTCGCGGGCGAGGAGCTCGTCCGCCTGATCGGGTCCCCATGAGCCGGCCGGATAAAAATACAGATCGGGCGCATCTTTTGTCGCCGACCACGCTTTCTCGATAACATCGATGAACGCCCACGCTTCTTCGACTTCGTCGCGCCGGGCGAACAACGTGGCGTCGCCGCTCATCGCGTCGAGCAACAATCGCTCATAGGCTTCGGGACTGGCCTTGCCGAACGTTGTTCCGTAATGAAAATCCATCTTCACGGGTTCGATCCGGAAACTTGTGCCCGGAATCTTCGCTTGCATCCGCAACGAAATGCCTTCGTCGGGTTGGATTCGAATCACCAGCACGTTGGCTTCGTTGGTTTCCTTGTTGAATAAAACCATGGGCGCTTTTTTGAAATGAACGGAAATCTCGGTGGCCGATTTCGGCAGTCGTTTGCCGACGCGCATGTAGATCGGCACGTCCCACCAGCGCCAATTGTCGATGTTCAAACGCAACGCAACAAACGTGTCGGTCATCGAGTTTGGATTGACCTTCTCTTCTTTCCGGTAAGCGGGAACCGGTTTGCCGTTGATCGCGCCTTCGGAGTACTGACCACGCACCACGTCCGTTGCGACTTCGTTCGCAGTCATTCGTCGCAAACAGCGAACGACTTTCACTTTTTCATCGCGGATGCTGTCAGCCCGTAAATCGCTCGGGGCTTCCATGGCCACGAGACACAGAAGTTGGAGCAAATGGTTTTGCACCATGTCGCGCAACGCGCCCGCAGTCTCGTAGTAACCGGCGCGACCTTCCACGCCGAGCGTTTCAGCAGCCGTGATCTGGACGTGGTCGATGTAACGCGTGTTCCAAAGTGGTTCGAAAATCGCGTTGGCAAAGCGCAGCACCAAAATGTTCTGGGCGGTTTCTTTGCCGAGGAAATGATCGATCCGATAGGTTTGCTCTTCACTGAACGAATTGCTGATTACGCGGTTCAGTTCGCGCGCCGAATCGAGGTCCGTGCCGAACGGTTTCTCGACGATCACGCGCGCCCAACTTCCTTCGGGGGCCTTGTTGAGTCCGGCGCCCTTTAGATGTTTCAGAATCGGTTCGAATTGTTCCGGCCCGACGGCGAAATAAAAGAGGCGATTGCCGCGCGTGCCGCGGTCCTTGTCGATCTTCTCCAACCGTTCAGCCAGGCTTTTGAATCCGGATTCGTCAGCGAAATCGCTTTGATGATAGAACATCGATTGCGCGAACGTTTTCCAAATCTCGTCGCGAACCGCCTGACGCGAAAATTTCCTGACCGCCTCTTCCATTTCTTTTCGAAAGTCTTCATCGGTCTTCGGCCGGCGGGCAAAACCGATCACGCTCACCGCGGGTGGCAATTCGCCGTCAGCCGCGAGATTGTAAAGTGCGGGGAGGAGCTTGCGGTGTGTTAGATCGCCGGTCGCACCGAAAATCACGATGCTGCAGGGCTGCGGCACGGCGCGAGTGGATAAACCTTCGCGCAAAGGGTTCACCTGCGATTTGTCCGCCGCTCGATTCATGAATCAGGAAACCTTACGCAGATTTTCACAATTGGCGTAAGTGAAAACATGCGCTGCCATAACATCGTCATTCCGAGCGGAGCGAGGAACCTCACAGTTGGAGCCGCGATTACACAATTCGGAAAGGGTGACTAACGATCGCATGAGAGGTCCCTCACTTTCGTTCGGGATGACAGAAAATCAGCAGGGCAGGGGGAAACGCCGGGTCATGTCCCGCACCTTTTCCCGAACGTGAGCCAAGGCGGATTCGTCGGTGCGATTTTGTAAGGCTTCAGCGATGAGATCTGCGATCTCGAGCATTTCTTCCTCTTTCATGCCGCGCGTTGTGACCGCCGGGGTACCAACCCGGATGCCGCCCGGTTTGAAGATCGGATAAGTGTCGAACGGAATTCCGTTCTTGTTCACGGTGATGCCGGCGCGGTCGAGGACTTCCTGGGCTTCCTTCCCGTTAATTTCCTTTGGGCGAAGATCGACCAGCATGAGGTGATTGTCGGTGCCGCCGGAAACGATTCGGTAGCCGTGTTTGGCCAGACCAGCGGCGAGCGCTTTGGCGTTGGTCACAACCTGTCGCTGATATTCACGGAATCCCGGTTGCAACGCTTCGTGAAAACAAACCGCTTTCGCGGCGATGACGTGCATGAGCGGTCCGCCTTGGACGCCGGGAAAAACAGTGGCGTCGATTTGCTTCGCGAAATCTTTCGTGCACAGAACAATTCCACCGCGTGGCCCGCGAAGACTCTTGTGCGTTGTGGTAGTAACAAACTGCGCATGCGGGATCGGACTCGGATGCTGGCCTCCGGCGACCAGTCCTGAAATGTGCGCCATGTCGATGAAAAGAAGCGCGCCGACTGAATCTGCAATTTGCCGCAGCCGCGGGAAATCGATGATTCGCGGATACGCCGATGCACCGGCGGTGATCATCGCAGGCCGAACCTCTTCGGCCTGTTTTTGCAACGCGTCGTAATCGATCTGCTCCGTCTTCTCGCTGACGCCATACTGCGAGACGTTATAAAATTTTCCGGAGAAATTCGCCGGATGTCCGTGAGTGAGATGGCCGCCGTGGGCAAGATTCATTGCCAGAATTTTGTCGCCCGGCTTCAAAACCGAAAAATATACGGCCATGTTTGCCTGGGCTCCGCTGTGGGGCTGCACATTCGCGTGTTCGGCGCCGAACAAGCGCAATGCCCGATCGATCGCCAGTTGCTCGGCGGTGTCGACATTTTCACAACCGCCGTACCAACGCTTCTTGGGATAACCTTCGGCGTATTTGTTGGTCAAACAGGAGCCCTGAGCCTCCATCACCGCGCGGCTCGTGAAATTCTCGGACGCGATGAGCTCGATGTTTTCGCGCTGACGTTTTTCTTCAGCCCGGATCGCGTCGTAGATTTCCGGGTCGACTTTGCGCAATGCTTCCATCGAGCTGCCGCCGTAAGATGTCGATCCAGCGCTGGTTTGAGTTGGGCGAGAAACCTCGCTCATAGAATATGATGATATTCCGCGATTCTTCGCCGCACCAGGAGGAACCAGTTCGCCCTGCTCGACAAAACTGAGCACGCTCGGCAATGCATTTTTGATGGTGCGCGCGCAATCTTCATAAACGTCTCGTCCCATGCCGATCGGATCCGGCACATCGCGCCAACAGGTTGAGCCAGGTTCTTCAAATTCGCGGAGCAGAAAAGTTTTCTCCGCGCCCTGAGGAAAGAGCAGGTGAATCGTCTCAAGATGCGCGCCGGTCATTGCGAAAATGTGCGTCGCCCAATCGACCAGGTCGGCCGTGAGCGGTTGACTACGCAAATCGCTGATGTTCACTCCGTCGGATTCGCAAACCTGGACCGCGTAAAGACTTGGCGGTTGTCCGCGCACGGCGTGCACACCCGCCGAAGCAACCTCGATGTCTTTGCGGTTCCCGACCAGCCGGCGAAAGAGTCCTTCCGCGATTGGACTGCGACAGATATTGCCGGTGCAGACAAAGAGGATGCTTTTCACGATTCGCGTCGCGCTCGCGAACGCAAAACAAACGTAAGTTTGAACGTGAAGCAGGTCAATCGGCCCATTGATGAAACGCGCGTTTGGAGCTTGATCGAATCATCGCTTCTTAGCTAACTGTCTGCAATGGACTTGAATCCGCAGGAGCAATCGGTTGTTCGGCGGTTTAACGAATCGAAGAAGAGCGGCATCAGTGCATTGCTGCGGTCGTCAATCTACTGCACAGCGCTGGCGGGCCTCTTTCTTTACCTCGCACTTGCGCGCCAGGAACCGCTTTATTCGATCGGCATCTTCGGGATGTTTGTTCTTTATCTCGCCATCCGTGTTTACAGCGCGCGCCGCATTGCCGGAATCATGCCGCGCATTTTACATCAGTACGAATCGCGCATCAGCGAGTTAGAAGCCCGGTTGCAGAAGATTGAGGGCGATAAATCTGCTCAAGCCAAGGGCCCCGGGTTAGGTTAACTCGCGCGGTGGCGAGTGGCGTGTGACGAGCTAGAATGCCGCCGAGTGCGCTCGATCTGGAAAAAAATTCGCTACCGGCTGGAATGGGCAGGCTTGCTCCTGGCCACAAAGGTCGTCCCGTTGCTTTCGCGTCAAGGCTGTTACCGGCTCGCGCTGTCGGCCGGCACATTGATGTCGGTCCTGGATCGGCACGGACGAAAAGTAGCGCTGAGTAACTTGGAAGTCGCGTTTGGCGACCGGTTCACGGCGCAGGAACGTGAGCGCATCGTGCGCCAATCGTTTCAACATTTTGCGCGCACCATGCTCGATCTCTTGTGGAGCCCGCGATTAACCCGTGACAATTTTCCGGCCTACATCGAGTTCGAAAACTTGGAAGAGATCGATCGCACGACCGGACGGGAGCGCAACTTCATCAACGCTTGTTATCACTACAGCAATTTCGAATGGTTCAGTCTGGCAAGTGGATATTCGGGATTGGGCGGCACGATCATTTCGCAGGAGTTTAAAAATTCATTGCTTGATCCGATCTTCAGAAAATTGCGCGAGCGATCGGGCCACGAGTTGATCCCGAGACAAGGCGGAATCGTTCGTCTCTACAAAGCGCTGCGACGAAAAGGGCGAACCGCGTTGCTGGTGGATCTTACCCTGCATCCCAAAATGCCGTCGGTAGCGATCGACTGTTTTGGTCTGAAAACGAGTGTGACGTCGGCGCATGCGTGGCTCAACGAACAAACGGGAGCGCCGATTATTCCCGCTCACACCGAACCGCTGCCGAATGGCCGCTATCGAGTAGTGTTTCATCCGAAAATCGAAACCGCGGGCCGCACTTATCAGCAGATTGCCCAGGCGTGCTGGGATTCGTTTGAGCCGTACGTGCGAAAGAACCCGTCGCCGTGGCTTTGGATGTACAAGCACTGGCGCTACAGACCATCGAACGCGGACCGGCCATACCCGTTTTATTCGCGGCCGCATCGTCGTTTTGACAAGCGGATCGCGGCCGGCGCCGGAGAAAACTCGCTGCCGGCGAGATCGTAGCGTTATCAGAATGGTTGACAAAACTCGGCGGGGCTTTTCAAGTACGGCCATGCGAATCGTTTCCCGTTTAGTCCTGGCCATTGCTGTTCCTGTCGTCCTTTCGTTTTTCACCGGTTGCGAAACTGGAGGAGGCGGGGCCGCCTACAGAGGTGGACGCGCCTATCATGTTGTCGCCTACAAACCGCACGATCCCTCGAACGTGCGAGTAGCACTCTCGAAGGGCACGCAAACCGTTTACGTCATGGAAGGCGACCGATTGCTGATGGCGGCGCAGGCGAACGTTGGCCGCGGCGGGGCGGAGACGCCTTCAGGCCATTACTCAATTATCAACAAGGATAAGACCAAACGCCGCGTGAGCGAGCCGGACGCCGGTTACCCGATGGCGTATTGGTGCGAATTCGCGCCGGCATACGGATTTCACGAAGGATTTGTCTGGTCGACGCCGCGGACTCACGGTTGCGTTCGATTACATCGCGAAGCGGCGGCCCGCCTTTACGCGCTAGTCCACATCGGCACCCCGGTGAGCATCGCGCAAACTCAGCCAGAAGACCCAAAATACGCGAAGGACGTGATGCGGATCGATCAAAGTCGCGATCCCGATCCACCGCGCTCACTAATGATGTCCTCGGCCTGGTTCAAGGATCCACCGGGGCCGTTGCTGATCGACCAATAATCTTGCTTGGAAACGAGCGATTGCCGGCTGAAAAGCGGCTGTAACGTGTTAGATTTGCCGGAGTTGTGAGCACGAATCTTATTTCCAGCGGAACAACGGCGCACGAGAAGGTAAACCTGCGTACGCCGGACGTGATGGCTGCCGTCCAGGAACAGGTCGAGTCGCACTATCGGAGCGATATCGTCGACAAAGTCCGGCGCGCCGGCGGGGTCATCAAGGTTGGCGACACCACGGTTCATCTCGCGAAGGAATTCGGGTTTTGTTACGGCGTCGAGCGGGCGATTGATCTCGCCTACGCCGCGCGGAAAGTTTTCAAGGACCGCCGGCTCTTCATCGTAGGGGAAATCATTCACAATCCGGAGGTCAACCATCAGATCGCGTCGCTTGGGATCAAAAATCTCACCGGGCCCAACAAACAGGCCCATATTTCCGATCTTCAACGGGACGACATCGTGATCGTGCCTGCTTTTGGAACTGAATTGTCGATGTTGCAGCAGATCAAAGAGCGCGGCTGCCAGATCGTTGATACCACCTGCGGCGACGTGATGAGCGTTTGGAAACGGGTGCGCAAATACGCGAGCGAATCGGTTACCTCGATTATTCACGGCAAAGCCGAACACGAAGAGACGAAGGCCACCAGTTCGCGCGCGCTCGGAGACGGCACGGGACATTATCTGGTTGTGCTGACCCTGGCCGATACCGATTACGTTTGTAGTTACATTCGCGACGGCGGCGACAAACACGCGTTCCTCGAAAAGTTCAAGGGCGCTTATTCACCCGGATTCGATCCCGACGTACATTTGAAAACGGTCGGCGTTGCAAATCAGACAACGATGTTGCGGGGTGAAACCGAGGAAGTGCAGCGCCGTGTTCGCAAAGCAATCGTCGATCGCGACGGACAGGATGAAGCTGCGAAGAACTTCCGTTTCTTCGACACGATCTGCGGCGCGACCCAGGAACGCCAGGACGCGCTTCGCGAGTTGCTCGATGTAAAAATGGATTTGCTCCTCGTGGTCGGCGGTTACAACAGCTCAAACACGTCGCACCTGGCCGAAATGGGCGAAGAAAAATTGCCGACCTATTTCGTGCTGAACGCGTCGCGCCTCGCTTCGCGCACTGAGATCAAGCATTACAATTTGCATGAGAAGCGCGAGGTCGTCTCGCACTTCTGGCTTCCGCCCGGGCCTGCGGTTGTTGGCATCACCGCCGGTGCATCCTGTCCAAACAACCTGATCGAAGAGACTCTGATCCGTTTGTTTGAGCTCCGCGGGATTCCGCGGGATCAACTCGAGCTCGCGGCGTAATTTGATTAGGTAGCGGCGATTGACCTCAATCGGTCCGAGCCGGACTGGCACTAGTGGCGGTTCGGAGAACCGCCTCTACCTTGGCCACGCAAATCTCGCTCGCGGTGCGAAATATTTATGAGCTATGGCACGGGCAATTTGGAAGGGCAGTCTTGACATTAAAGATCGCCATCGTGCAGCCTGATCACCCATGAACTCGCTGCATCGATTTGCGGATCCGTTTTTTGGCATTGCGCGGCTGATCATTGGCTTGCTGTTCGCCTGTCACGGCGGACAAAAACTTCTCGGCTTCCCACCTGGCGGACATGGCGCTCCGCACGAACCTTTGATGGTCATTGGATCCTGGATCGAACTCGTCTGCGGATTTCTCATCGCGTTCGGGTTTCTGACCCGCATCGGCGCGTTGCTCGCATCCGGAGAAATGGCGGTCGCCTATTTCATGATGCACGCCAGGGGCGGATTTTTCCCGATCGTCAATCACGGCGAGGCGGCTGTGTTCTATTGTTTCTTTTTCCTGTTTGTTCTCGTTCACGGACCGGGCCAGTGGAGCCTGGACGCGATGTTTTTTAAGAAAGGCGCAATGGCGCCGGCGCCGGCCAGGTAGTCAGGATCGCCACCATCTTTTATGAAACACGTCTTCGTCGGGCTGGCTCTGGTTTTCCTCGCGCAATCGCCGCGTGCTGAAGAAATCAAGGATTTCGGCCGCGATCGGTTGAACAAGTCGCCGCGGCACGCGGACTGGGTCGACATCAAGTCGGGCGATCGAACCATCAAGGCGTTCGTGGTTTATCCTGAATCGAAAAACAAAACTCCGGTTGTGCTCGTGATCAGCGAAATCTTCGGCCTGACCGACTGGGTCCGGAGTTTGTGCGACGAGCTTGCCGAGAACGGGGTTATCGCGATTGCGCCCGATTTGCACGGTGGCCAAAAATTTGAGGACCTCGACGGCGCCCGTAAAGCGACTTCGGCGTTGCCGAAAGAACAGGTGCAACGCGATCTCGACGCGACCGCAGACTACGCGCTCACGAAAATTCCAGCAGCGAACGGCACGCTGGCCATTTGTGGATTTTGCTGGGGCGGGGGATGGACCTTCAGTTACGCGCACATGAATCCGAAATTGAAGGCAGCGTATTCATTCTATGGCGTCGCAGTTGATAACGAAGACGACGCCACGAAAGTCGCGTGTCCGGTTTACGGATTTTACGCGGAGAACGACGAGCGTGTGGACGCGACAATTCCGAAAGCCGAAGAGCTAATGAAAGCGGCCAGTAAGAAGTACGAACCAGTAGTTTACAAGGGGGCCGGTCATGGATTCATGCGCTCGGGCGAGCCGAACAATCCGGATAAGCGCGATGCCGACGCCAAAGCCCGCGACGAAGCGTGGGCGCGGTGGAAGACGCTTCTTAAGCAGCTGTAACGACAATAGGCTACCGACGATTTGATGACTCACCCCCAGAACAATGCCAAGCGTAGATGGTAGGGACGGCGCGCTGCGCCGTCCGCCAAAGACGCGGCCCGTTCGAAAACAACTGCCGCACGATGTACCTAGCTGGGTTGGTCTCGACGAGGCAGTTTATTTTATCACCATTTGCTGTCAGACCCGTGGCGGAAACCAATTAACGAGTGCCAAAATTTCCAACGCATTACTCGAATCGATAGAATACCGGCATAGGAATACTGATTGGTACATGCATTTGGCGCTACTGATGCCGGACCATCTGCACGCACTTATCGCGATCGACGGTGAAACTTCGTTATCTACCCGTATGTTCTCGATCGAACACGGTTTGAAATGGCGGTTCGGTAACCGCCGCTACCTATGCTGACGATCTTGCGAGCAACGGTCAGGTAGCGGCGACTGACCTCAGTCGCCAGTGGCCGTTTCGTCAGGTTCGATGGATTGGCGCGTTATTTCACGCTGATTAATTCATCGAGCAGCGGTTGGGCATCGTAGACGTTGCGCAACGCCTCAGTGATGGCGGCCGAATCGACCGACACTGCGCGTGCTTGTTTGTCGCTGAAAATGCAATCAAGCACTAGCGATTGAATGTTGCCGTCGAAAATAATTCCGACGAATTCGCCGGCTTTGTTTACCACCGGACTGCCGCTGTTGCCGCCGATGATGTCTGCATCGGAAACGAAGTTGAACGGCGTATTCGGATTCAGTTTCGATTTGCGATCGAGCCAGCGTTTCGGGATGTCGAATGGTGGCTGGTTCTTGTGCTCGGCGCCGCGCTGATAAAGTCCGCTCGTGTTTGTAAGCGCGGGAATCTGCTTGCCGCCCTCCTCGTAGCCGCGCACGGTTCCGTAACTGAGTCGAAGCGTGAACGTCGCGTCCGGGTAACTGTTCGTGCCTTCGGCCGCAAAGCGCGCTTTTGCGATCTCGGCATACGCCTGCTGCTTAATTTCATCCTGCGCTTCGTAGACTTTTCGCGTATCGCGTGCCGGGCCGTCGACCATTCGCGCAAGCTCGATCATCGGATCTTTCGCCGTGGAAACCGCCGATGCGCCGCCGTTGTAGAGCTGTTTTCGAAAAGCGGCGTCTTTCAATTTCGTCCCGCTCACCAACTCGGTCGCGCGATCAACTGGCGATTTTCCGGCGAGCACTTGCTTAACCAACGGATCGTCTGCACCGAATCGTGTCGTCATGTCGGTAAGCGAATCGGTCAACGTCACTATTTCAAAATCGTCATAGACTGGGTGCGATGAGAACAGCTCGAGCTCGAGCGAGTCCTTGTAGCTATCGCGGAACTCAGGGAAACGTTCGCCGTTTGGTTTCGTCATTTCGTCGCCGTGACGCAGAACACGGCGCGCAAATTGAAAGAGCGTGCTGTTGAACGCGCGCGGTGCCTGGTATCTCGCTTCCGGCCGGCCGCGGAATTGCTCGAAGTAATCATAAACGGGCGAGACTTTCGCGGTTGCTTCCTGGGCCTGCTTGATTTTGTCGAATAACGCGGTGATCTCGCTCGCAGCGGTTAGTTTCTTCTGCCTCTCCTCGATCGAGCGCCAGATGGCAGGATCAATCAGGCCGGCGAGATAGCCGTCGTAGCGCTTGCGGTTGTTTTCGACGCTGCGGGTGTTTTGTTCTGCGCGACGTTTGTTTTCGAAACTGCGCGCCAACCAGGCGTGAAGGTAGGTCTCGCGCCGGTAAAACATGTTGAGAAGAGACGGCACCTCCTGGTCGCGCAGGTCCGCGAGTTCACTTACCGCAAGCTGTCGATCCGTCCGGCCGGGATGTCCGCTTACGAACGTCAGCTCGCCATCGGCTGGACCTTTCGTGTTCCACTTCAAGTAATGCTCGATCTTCGCCGGCTGTCCGTTTTCGTAGGCGCGGAAGATACAGATATCGAGATCGTATCGTGGATATTCAAAATTGTCCGGATCGCCGCCGTAAAACGCGATCTGCTCCTCCGGGGCGAACACCAACCGCACGTCGTCGTAACGTTTGTAGCGATAAAGGTGATACTGGCCGCCCTGATAGAGCGTGATCACATCCGACCGCAGACCGGTCTTCTCGCGCGATTCCTTCTCGATTTCCGCAATCGCGTTGCCGCGCGCCTTACTCGCGTCATCGGCCGACATCTCGGGCGTCACCGCTGCTTTCACGCGATCGGTCACGTCCTCGATCGACATCAACACATTCAGTTCGAGGTCCGTGGCTTTGGCTTCGTCCTTCCGCGATTTCGCGTAAAAGCCGTCGCGGACGTAATTGTTCTTCTCGCTTGAAATCTTCTGCAGCGTGTCGAGCCCGACGTGATGGTTCGTAATGCAAAGGCCGTTGGCCGAAATAAACGAGCCACTGCCCCCGGAATTAAATCGCACGCTCGATTTCTGAAGATGATCCAGCCATTCTTTCGTCGGCTCGAAATTATATTTATCCTTGAATTGCTTCAGCGGCGGGTTGTCGAAAAGCCACATTCCCTCATCGCCAAAGGCGCGGTCGCTCAAACCGATAGCTAACAAACAAGCAAGAACCACCGAGATTTCCCGTCGCATCCGGTCAGGATAGTCGCGAAGCAAGTGCCGACAAGCTAACGCTTACGCTTGCGAACACGTCCCGGAATAGCGGCCAACCCCAGGATCAAAAGCACAATCAAGACGAAGGTGAATTCCGCAATCAGAAGCGCCTCTGATCCAAATTCCGCCAGGTTGTGCAGCACGATACCAAAGACCGGGCTCCGGCCCCGCCGGTTACAAACAATTTTGCCGCTTGGACATCGATCGGCCGCCCGAATATGAATCCGGGGATTGCCTTCCGACAGGCAATAGCCCAGCGTTTTAGCGCTGGGCTACTTTCATGTTTGGATTTAAACGGCGAAAGGTAGAGCGGCTCGATTTCATCGTGCCAGGCGCGCAAAAGTCAGGCACGACCGCACTTCACTATTTCTTAAGCAAGCATCCGCAGATCTCGCTGCCTGACCGGCAGGAGCTCCATTTCTTTGACGATGAAGAAGTTTTCTCTCGCGCGCCGGTCGATTACCAAATCCTGCACGGGAATTTTCGCTCGCGCAGAAAAAGCCTGCTGCCAGTCCGGTCCGGATTCGCCGGTGAAGTGACGCCAAGTTATTTGTATTGGAAACCGGCAATGGAGCGGATTCGAAATTACAATCCGCAGATCAAGCTGGTCATTTTGTTGCGGAATCCAATCGACCGGGCGTTCGCGCATTGGAACATGCAGCGATTCAACGATCGCGAGCCGCTCGATTTTCTGGATGCGCTCAAAGAGGAACCGCGGCGAATTGCGCAGCCGTTGTCGCTCGAATCGCGGCGATTTGCATATGTCGATCGCGGATTTTATTCGGAGCAGCTCGATCGGGTTTTTAATTTTTTCCCGCGCCGGCAAGTAAGGATCATTAAGTTCGAGGATTTTCGCGATCGGAAACAGGAAGCTCTCGACGCGATCTTTGATTTTCTTGGCGCAAAGCGGTTGGGCGTGGCGCGCGACAAAGATCGGAACGTTGTTCCGTATGAACGCGGGATGACGCCGGAAGAACGAAAATATTTAGCGGAAGTGTTCGCTGAGGAAATCGCAAAGCTGGAGAAGATGCTCGGCTGGGATTTGGCCGAGTGGAAGAGGTAGGGGCCGGTCACCGACCGGCCATGGCGAGTCCGAGCCGGACTGGCACGTCAATCGCCCCTACCTTTTAAACTTTGGCATCTCGTTTGGATCCTTTCCTAACAATGCTTTCGAGCGGAAGATTCGCGCACCCTGAGATAAAAAAAATTCGCGCAGATCCGGAGTGAAGAACGACGAACGGTCCCGCCGCGGGTTGAAGTCGAGAAGCAATCTGCCGTTCGGCTCCAGGAATCGTGAGCGAATGTCGTGGATGAAAAACTCCCAATCGGCCGGCGACCACTCAACGCCCTCCCGAACCTTGCCAATGCGGTGAAAACAAATCCGGTGCGCGGTCACGAGATCGACTTTTCCTCCGAGATCGGGCAGGGGAGTTTGCCGTTCGATGCGACCAATGACGCGCGGCACGCCGAGCAATTTCGTGGTTGCACCGAAAAGGGGCTCGCTGTCCGTGTCGAATCCAAGGACCCCATGTCCAAAATGTTTGCAGACAAAAAGGAAATAGCCCGCTCCTGAACCAAGATCGAGAATCTGCAGCGGCGGCGAACGGTCGAGCCAGAGATCCTGGGCCCGCTCAACATTGATCTCGATCCAGTAGACGATGTCTTCGAAACGATTGATCTGCGGCGAATCCGGCCGATACGGGTATTTGTGGCGCAAATCTTTGAATTGCAGCCAATCGATGTCGTCCAAAATCTCGCTCTTATTGACTGGATGGGTCAACCGGCTGATGTGTTCCGACGCGCTGGCGAAGGCATCGCGAGAAAACAACTTCTGAAGCTTTCGTGAGAATCTCATTGCGGCTACCTAATGCTGCGCGTAAATGACGGACTCTGCTGAGCGGGCGTAACGATGCAACAGGCGAAACGAATTCTTCTTATCGGTCTTGGCCGTTGGGGCGCGAACCATCTCCGCGTATTGCAATCCATGCCGATCGACCTATTCGTGGCCGACACCGACCCGGTACGATTGAATTCGTCCGGCGTGCCACAAAGCCATCGCACTGGGGATGCGCGTTCGCTTTTCCAAATCGTCGATGCCGCGGTGGTAGTTACGCCCGCGCAGAGTCACTTCGAAATTTGCAGCGGCCTGCTCGCGGCCGGCAAGGATGTGTTCGTCGAAAAGCCGATCACCTCGAAGTCCACCGATGCGCGGGAACTGGTCGAACTGGCGAAACGTTCGAAATTGGTGTTGCAGGTCGGCCACATTTTTCGGTTCGACCCGGCATCGGTTTGGATGCGAGACGCGATTTCTCAAGGCCGCTTTGGCGAGATCAAGATGCTCCGCGCGAATTTCAGCGGATTCAAACGTCCGCGTCAGGACACCGGTGTAACATTTGCCGACGGCATTCATTTCATCGATCTCTTTCGCTTCTTGCTCGGAAAGGCCCCGCGGCGTGTTCACGCCGTCATGAGCAACTTCATGGGACGTCCCGACGAAATGGACGATGAGTCGCTGATTGTCCTGGAATACGATCTGGGCGGCCGGGCGCCAGTTTTGGCAACGATCGAGTCCGGTTATCACGTGCCCGGGAAAATGCGCCAGCTGACGATAGCCGGCAAAGATATGTCCGCCGTTTGCGATTACAACGTGGCGCAATACAAGATCAAAACGTTCGAGAATCACCATGTCGCCGAAGCTGGCGAGATAAAAGCCACGGAAGGTGCGATGCATCAGCTCGAGTTTCCTCCGGAAGAACCGCTCCGCGCGGAGTTGGCGGCGTTTCTGAATGCGATTGAAACCCGGCGTCCGCCGGTGGTGGACGGCACTGATGGCATGGAAGCGGTTCGAGTGGTCGAAGCCGCTCTTGAATCGGTGCGCACCGGAAAGTGGATCGACATCGCGAGTGATTAGCGAATGAGCGAAATGAGAAGAGTCCCGCTGTCGAAGGTTTTCGTGAACGACGAGGTGCGCGAAGCCGGTCTGCGCGCGATGAACTCCGGTTGGTACATTTTGGCCAAAGAATGCGAAGCATTTGAAGCCGAGCTCGCTGCTTACGTCGGAAGGAAAGAGGCGGTGCTCTGTTCGTCGTGGACGACAGGCGCGTTGATGTTGCATCACGCGATGGGTGTTTGCCCGGGCGACGAGATCCTCGTTCCGTCACACACCGCGTTTCCATCGATCGAGTCGATGATCCATCGCGGCGCGCGGCCGGTATTCGTCGACATTGACGAGACTTACTGCATCGACGTCGATCAATTGGAGTCGGCGATGAGCGAGCGCACGGTCGGAATTCTACCGGTCCATCTCTATGGCCATCCTGCAAATATGGACGGCATTTTCCTTGCCGCGAAAAAACACGGACTTTGGGTAGTAGAAGATTGCGCCCAGGCTTTCGGTGCTCAGTATCGCGGGCAAACGGTCGGTTCGATCGCTGGTGCCGGCGTGTTTTCATTTTTCCCGTCGAAAAATCTCACGGTGATGGGCGACGGTGGCTGCATCACGACAAACGATTCGGCGCTGGCGAAGAAACTGCGCATGCTCCGTGATCATGGCCGCAGCTCGAAGTACGTTCACGATTTCGTCGGTTACAATTTCCGGTTCAACGAAGTCCAGGCGGCGATTGGCCGGGTCGAATTACGCAACATCGACAAGTTAAACGATCACCGGCGTGAAATCGCTGCGCGTTACAACGAACGGCTCGAAGGCGTAGTAAGAATTCCGCCCGAACGCCCGTGGGCGCGCCATGTTTATCACATGTACGTCATTGCAACCGGGCGACGCGACGAACTGGCGGAGTTTTTGAAGGGCAAAGGCATCGGGACCGGGATCCATTATCCGGTCGCCAATCATCAACAACCCGCGATGCGAAAACTTTATTCCGATTTGCCGCGCCTTCCTAAAACAGAGGAGGCAGTGACGCAGATCCTCTCCCTTCCGATTTACGGCGAGCTTCCGTTGGAAGACGTCGATTACGTCTGTGACGCGATCCTGGAATTCTTTGGGAAAAAATGACGACGCCGGAGCTGAGCGTCGTGATTCCCTGTCACAACGAGGCGGACAATCTGGGTCCGCTCCTCGCCGCGATTCACGCCGTCCTTGATCCACTCGGTCTGGATTACGAAGTCGTGATCACGGATGATTGCAGCACTGACGATTCCTGGCGCGTGTTGCAGGAAATCGCTGGAGGTGATCCGCGTCTGCGGGCGCAGCGTTTCAAATTTAATTGCGGCGAATCGGCCGCGAGCTGGGCCGGAATGCAGACCGCGCGGGGTCGTTGCATCGCAACGCTCGACGCCGATTTGCAAAACGATCCGAAAGATTTGCCAGCCATGATGAAAGCGCTTCGCGATTTTGATTGCGTTTGCGGCACCCGCGTCGAGTCGCGAGGAAAGGGCGACAGCTGGATCCGAATTGCGTCGTCGCGGATCGCAAACTGGGTGCGGAATAAATTATCGGGCGAAAACATTTCCGATGCAGGCTGCACTTATCGCGTGTTCAAGCGTGAATGCATTTCGCGGATCAAGTTTTTCAACGGCGCGCATCGCTTCCTCCCGACGTTGATCAAGCTCGAAGGTTTCACCGTGACGGAAGTTCCGGTGTCGAACAATCCGCGGCACGCGGGTCAAAGTCATTACGGCGTGTGGAACCGGCTCTTCAAATCGTTTCGCGATTTGCTTGCCGTGCGCTGGATGAAATCGAGAAGATTGCGTTACGAAATTGGTGAATCCCTGAAATGTCTATGAACTCATTTTTTATCGCGGTGACGTGGTTCGGCCAGGAACATCGTTTCCTCGGCCTGGACTGGAATTATCTCGTGATCATCGGCCTGATCGGGAACGCCACGTTTTCGATGCGATTTCTGGTACAATGGTGGGCTTCGGAAAAACAGGGCGATAGTGTGATCCCGGTTTCGTTTTGGTACTGGAGCATCGGCGGAAGCATTATCATGTGTTTGTATTTTGTTTTCCGGCGAGATCCCGTCGGAATTTTGGCTTACCTGCCAAATTCGATCATTTACATCCGGAACCTGATGTTGATTCGGAAGCGGAAGCTTGCCTACACCGCAGCAACGGCATCTCAACATCCGCGCGAAGACGAGTAGCCGATGAAAACGGATCCGCGGGTTGACGCTTATATTAAGAAAGCGCAGCCGTTCGCACAGCCGATCCTGAAGCATTTGCGTAAAATTGTGCAGGCGGCCTGCCCGAATTGCGAAGAATCGATTAAATGGCAGATGCCGTTTTTTGATTACCAGGGCCCGGTTTGTTTCATGGCTGCGTTCAAGCAGCACGCCGTGTTTGGCTTTTGGAAAGGTAAACTGCTGTTCGGCAAGGAACACAAAGGCGCCATGGGCCATTTTGGCCGGCTCACCTCGATCAAAGATCTGCGGAGCGAGAAGGAATTGATCGGTTACGTGCGCAAGGCCATCGAGCTCAATGAGCTTGGCACCAAGCAAACACGATCCCAATCAAACGCGAAGCGAAGATTAACTGTGCCCGCTGTTCTCAAATCGGCGTTGTTGAAGAACGCGAAAGCACGCAAAACGTTCGAAGAATTCAGTTACAGCCACAAAAAGGAATACGTGCAGTGGATTACCGATGCGAAGCGTGACGAAACGCGCCAGAAGCGGTTGAAGACAGCGATCGAATGGCTCGCCCAGGGCAAACCGCAAAACTGGCGCTACATGTAGCGCGAAAACATCGACGGTCGATTGTGGAGCAACCGCTCCGGTTGGCATTCAATTTTCGCCAAAGTTGGCAAGGTCAGTCGGCAGTTCCGCCGTCCATTCTTTTTCGTTGGTTACCGCCAGTTTGGTGGAATGCAGCGCGTGACGCGGAAGAAGCAGCTCGCCGGCTAGTTTCGGCGTCCAACCCGTTTCGATGAATTCCAAGTAAAGCTTTTCGTCCGGTCCGTAGATTTTATCGCCCACAATCGGATAACCAAGCGAAGCGAGATGGACGCGAATCTGATGGGTGCGCCCAGTTTTCGGAATTGCACGAACCAGACTGAACTTGCCATCACCTGCCGCTTCGCGGCTTCCTCCCCCTGAGGGAGAGGAGTTCGAGTCACGCATTGTCGATCTGGTGAAACGGCGTTCGACGCGAAACTCAGTCCACGCCGGCCCACCAGCGGGGTGAATCATTTGCTTCAGCCAAATCGCGGATTGTTGATGCTTACCTTGTCGGTCCAGCGGCGCATCGACGATTTTGGTCTCCCACTCGGGCCAACCCCAGACGATGGCCAGGTATTCCTTTCGAAAGCTTCGCCGCTGCATCAATAAACCGAAACGCCGCGCAGCGGTGGCTGTTTTAGCGACCAGCACGAGTCCACTGGTCTCGCGGTCCAACCGGTTGACGATCGAAACCTGACCGCCATTGGCAATTTCGAACGCCAGCAATTCGCGTAATTGTTTCCATAAAGTGGTCCGTTGGTCGGGTTTAGTCGGATGGGTCAACAAAAACGCCGGCTTATCGACAACGATATAATCCGCTGTTTCATCGATGATTTTGAAATGGATCGATCTTAGCGGGGAGTGCATTTCGCCCATGATGGCAACAAGTCGTGATGATAATAGGTCAGCGTTTTAAAGCTGGGAAAATTGGATTTGAAAAGAAATGGTCCCGTCAGGGACGGACGAGAGTTTCTTTCGTCCCTGGGGGGACTTGATCGTGCTTAAGCGCTGGGCTATTGCCGATATTCCTAAGCATTCGATGACTTGACCTGCCCCTCAAAACCGCTTTACCTAAACCCCTTACCTTCGAACCCAGGGAAAGCTAAGCGTGGACCTTAAAGACCTTAAAGACATCAAAGCCATCATCGATTTGATGAAGGAGAATGACATGTCCACTTTCGAGATGGAGAAGGATGGCTTTCGCCTGAAGCTGCAGAAAGGTCTGGGCGATCAACCAATCGTCGTCTCACCACCGACAGCGGTTGGGACTGGTCCGGCTACTGCGCCGGCCGACGCCGCGGCACCCACGGCCGGAGGCGCAGGGCTCAAGGACATTACTTCACCAATGGTTGGGACGTTCTATCGCGCGGGCGCGCCTGATTCCTCACCGTTTGTCGACATCGGAACAAAAGTGACGGAGGACACCGTGGTTTGCATTATCGAGGCGATGAAGGTGATGAACGAAATCAAAGCGGAAACCAGCGGCGTGATCGCCGAAGTCGTGGCCGAAAACAGCAAACCGGTCCAGTTCGGCCAGGTTTTGTTTCGAGTTCGTTAACCTTTTGGGTGTGACGAATGCCAGTCCGGCTCGGACCGGGAGTAAAGCATGTTCGAGAAAGTCCTGATTGCCAATCGCGGTGAAATTGCGCTGCGCGTGATTCGCGCGTGCAAGGAGCTCGGCATTCGCACGCTCGCCGTTTATTCAGACGCGGACGTGGATTCGTTGCATGTCCAGCTCGCGGACGAAGCGATCTGCATCGGCGCCGCACCAAGCTCGGAAAGTTATTTGAAAGTGGAGCGCATCATGAGCGCAGCAGAGATCGGTGATGTCGATGCGATTCATCCCGGTTACGGATTTCTCGCCGAGAACGCGCACTTCGCCGAGGTGGCCGAGAGCTGCAAAATCAAATTCATTGGACCGCCTGCACACGTGATCCAAAAAATGGGCGACAAGGACGTGGCCCGCGCCTGCGCGCGCAATGCCGGTATCCCGATAACGCCCGGCAGTGACGGCGTTGTGGCGGACGATAAGGAAGCCGCGAAAATCGCGAAAAAACTTGGTTATCCGGTGATGATCAAAGCCGTTGCCGGCGGGGGCGGTCGCGGAATGCGCGCGGCGCATAACGAATCGAGTCTCATCACGGGATTTCACAGCGCCCGAATGGAAGCGGATAAAGCGTTCGGAAATCCCAACGTTTACCTTGAGAAGCTGATTGTGAATCCGCACCACATCGAATTCCAAATCATCGCCGACAGCCATGGTCACGTAATTCATCTGGGTGAGCGCGATTGTTCGATTCAACGCCGCAACCAAAAAGTGATCGAGGAATGTCCCTCGCCGTTCCTTACATCGTCGCTGCGCAAGAAAATGGGCAATGCGGCAGTGAAATTGGCGAAAACCATTGGATACGAGAACGCGGGCACGATTGAGTTTCTCGTCGATGACGACCGGAGGTTCTATTTCATGGAAATGAACACGCGTATCCAGGTCGAGCACACCATTACCGAGGAGTCTTACGGGTGCGATCTGGTGAAGGAACAAATCCGGATCGCGGCGGGCGAGCCGCTGTCGAAGCATATCGCGCGTGCTGAGCCGCGTTTCCACGCAATCCAATGCCGCATCAATGCCGAGGATCCGACCGCGAATTTTCAACCCTCGCCCGGACGGATTAAGTTTTATTATGCGCCGGGCGGTCGCGGGGTCCGAATTGATTCCCACGCTTACACCGGTTATACCGTTCCGCCCTACTACGATTCGCTCATTTCAAAAATCATCACCGTCGGCGCGACGCGCGAATCAGCCATCAATCGAATGCGACGGGCGCTGGATGAATATTACGTGACCGGAATCAAAACGACGGTCCCGTTTCACGCCGCGATCATGCGGAGCGGAGAATTCCGAGACGGCAAATACGACACGGGTTTTGTTGAGCGAATGATGTCGTCGGAAAAATTCCACCTGGTTCCGCCCCCCTCGAGGCTCCACGAATGATGTAGCCCACGGCGCGGCAAGAACGGACCGGCTACAAACAAGCGAGTGAAAAATCTAACCGATTGCCGTCTCTACGGCATTTTGGATCTCAGTTACGTCACTGAACCCGATGCCGAGCGTGTCGCCGTGGCGATGATCGAGGGAGGCGTCGATCTTATCCAGTTGAGGGACAAGAAATCCGGGATGACGGCGATTAGCTATCTTGCCGAGAAGCTGCACGTGATCACTTCGGCGGCTGGCGTTCCACTGATCGTGAATGATTATGCGAAAATCGCCGCGCTAGTTCCGGTTGAGGGCGTCCACGTCGGACAAGATGACGATTCCGTTGCCACTACGCGCGAGAAAGCCGGCCGCAAAATCATTGTCGGCAAATCGACGCACAGTCTTGACCAGGCCCGTGCGGCACTAAGAGAAGGCGCTGATTACATCGGCTACGGCCCGATCTTTGCCACGCCGACCAAGCCGGACTACAAGCCGATCGGAACAGCGGACATCAAACGCGTCCACGCCGAGGTGACGCTTCCGATCTTTTGCATTGGCGGGATCAAGATCGACAATCTCGGCGAAGTGATCGCGGCGGGCGCGAAACGGGTTGCGATTGTTTCCGGCTTGCTCAAAGCCCCCGATATCGCCAAATACGGGCGCGCATGCATGGCTCTCCTGGAACCCGAAGGATGAGTTCGCTTGTTGAAATCGAACATCAAAATTTTTTATGTCGCTCTTAATCGTTGGCTCGATCGCGCTCGACACCGTGAAAACCCCGGTCGAAGAACACAGCGATTTGTTAGGCGGCTCGGCGTCGTATGCCGCCGCGGCTGCGAGTTATTTCTCGCCGGTCCAATTGGTCGGCGTCGTCGGCAGCGATTTTCCCCAAAGCGAATTCGATTTTTGGAAATCGCGAAAGATCGACGCCACCGGTGTGCAGCGCGTGAGCGGGAAGACTTTTCGCTGGTCGGGCGAATATGCGTGGGACATGAACACGCGCGAGACGCGATTTACTGAGCTCAACGTTTTTGAGACCTTCGAACCGAGACTGCCGGCCGCTTATCGCAAGACGGATTTCGTTTTGCTGGCGAACATCGCGCCTTCGCTTCAGTCACACGTTCTCAACCAAATGGAAAAACCGCGGTTCGTGGTAGCCGACACCATGAATCTTTGGATCGAAACGGCGAGAAAAGATCTCGATACCCTCCTGCCAAATGTCGATCTTTTGATCTTGAATGACAGCGAAGCACGGGAGATGACGAAGGAGACAAGCCTGATCAAGGCTGGCGGGGCGATTCGCCAGATGGGGCCGCGTTATGTCGCGATCAAGAAGGGCGAGCATGGCGCACTCCTCTTCGGTGACAACGAATTCTTCAGCTGCGGCGCGTATCCGCTGGAAGATATTCACGATCCAACCGGAGCAGGCGACACGTTTGCCGGCGGCATGGCCGGATATCTGGCCGGGACAGTCGGTAGCACGGTCACGTTTACCGATCTTCGCAAAGCAATGATCTACGGAAGCGTGCTGGCCAGTTTTTGCGTGGAAGCATTCAGCTTGGAGAAATTACGCAACCTTAAGATGGACCAGATCAGCGAACGTTATGAAGCGTTCAAGATGATGAGCCAATTTGAAGTCGCTGATTAAGTCGTCCGCGCGGGGTTTGCTGATCGGGTTTGGTCTTGCCTCTGAGCGTTGGAAAACGTTAAATCTTGGCTGCGTTGCTGTAGATCAAGCTGGAAAAAAGCAAGACCGTGACCGCGCGATGTCTCTTTGTTGGCACAACCCTGATACTGTTGGTAGATGCCGTGGGCGCCGGCGGCATATATCAACACACGAGAGACGGACGCACCCTCATCTGGAATAATTATCCAAGTCCGGGTGACGAGGTAACGTGGTCAGGTAGCCGAGATTCGACAGGGCTTGCCAGCGGATATGGGACGTTGACTTGGTACAAAGTCCAGCGCGCAATCGTGACTGGCTCCAATATCGCACCGTCGACAGGGCACGCTGCCAACGCTGTGGTAACAAATCGGTATTCAGGCAAAATGATCCGGGGCAAATTTGACGGGCCGGTAGTGAACGTAGATGCGCGGGGGAAGATATTTCACGGCACGTTTGTCGACGGGAAGAAGGCGACTGATTGGGTTGCGGGAGCGCCGCCGCGCCCTGACGAACAGTCGACTGAACGTGTATCAAAAGGCGCCGGTAATGCGGAGCCGGCACCGCCCGCGGCGGGTCCACCAAGTTTGAAGACCGCTGCAACTCCGCGTTCGCCTGTCCAACCAACACCATCAGCGCCACCTTCAGCTCCAGGTGCAATCGAGCCAGCCGTAAAGAGTCGCATGATCACTGACTTTAAGGAACAAACTGAGTCGGTTTTGTCTCGAGTAGGGGATGCGACTGGAAATTTTCGTGAAACCGATCGACTCGATTCCGTGCCGCAGCTGCCTGAGCCAGTATCTGACAGCGTTGCCTCGCTGGTCGACCGGGCACGTGAGTTTCGGGCAAAAGTCGGATACGAAACCGCTCTTAGCGAATGTCGAACTGAAACTGAAACCGTTGATGCACTTTCGGCTCTTGATCAGACGACTCGCAATATTGCCGGCAGCAATGCTTCTGCAGCAAATTCCCGACTCGCGGAGTTTTTGAAAAGTAATCCTGCACCAACAGTGGATGTTCAGAAACCGTTGTGGCGTTATCTGACTTCAATGCGGTTGTTGTGCAGTCGATTGGAGAAGGAGGCCGAGATCCACTCAGAGCGGGCGCAAGCCTTCGCGTCGGCGGGCAGAATCGGAGATGCTATCCGAGAATATCAAGAGGCCTATCGGATTTTTCCGAATCCGGCCACTGCCGAAAAGATTCGTCAGCTCCAGAGCAACAGTCTGGGATTATGAAGAGACAGTATTTTTACGCTTCTCTCTTCGTCCGGGTGGCAAAGGGGCTCGCGGTTCTCATTGGGTTCATCGGGCTTGGCTTTTGTGTCCTGCGCTATTACCAGGCGAGCATCGCGGCCGACGCGGTTGCCTATAAACCTTCGCTGTATCTGCAGCAGGCGCTGAACAGCCTGAAAGACGCTTTTTTGACCACTGAGCAGGTCGCCAACTCGTTTGATAGGGAAAATCAATCGACATCACTTAGCTTTGACGCGCCACACTTTGCGCAGCGGATTAATTCAACCGATGATTTTAGCCAAATCGCCGACGAGCTATCTAAAGTCGATGGGGAGCGCCGACAGTTGAAAGAGTCGATTGTGAGCCGTTTTGAAACGCTGGTGAAGAGTATCGAGGAGAAACTTCACGCTTACGCGGCGATATTACAGTCGTCTCCATCGCCAACACCTGCGAGCAGCGGAGGTCTTGTCGCCGATGCGTCGGCATCGCCGTCTCCGACCGCTCGTGAAGAATCTTTATTTTCATCCAAGCTTGCCACTTCCGAAGTGGATCAGAGACACGCAAATTTGAACGAGCGGAAAGAGTTTCTTAAGGCCCTCGCAGGTGAAGCCGAAAACGCCGACAATCGCGTCATCCTCGGCGAAGCCGCAGATCAACTGGACCGCTTGGCAAAGCTGCTGCCGGAAAAGTTCGACGCATCAACTGCAGTGTCGGATGCCGCATCCACTTCCCGCGGGGAACGGCGAACCGAAAAGGGCGGCAAAGTCCTGCCGTCCGAGAGAGTCGCTCGTCAGCTCGACCAGCTGCGGAGCAGAGTGCGGCAGACGATGCTGACCTCGTGGATCCTCGATGATGCTTTCGAACAGGCAGTCAATCTTAATTTGGCTGAGCAGGAAAAGTATCGCACTGCGGCCGTGGCACAAAAAGGGATCTGGTTGTCAACAACTGCGAGGATCTTAATTGGGTTACTTGCGACTGGTCTTGCGAGCCTGGTGATAGTTGTCTTTGCTGATCTCGTTCAAACCCAGCTTGATACCGCGACCAACAGCAGCACAGTAGCAGATGCGATCGATTCAATGCGGGGGTCGGTAACCCATTTGTCGACCTCCGGGGCTGCTCTTCAAGAGGCAGCGCAGGTCCAAAAGAACGGTGATAAGCGCGCCCGAGAGGATTCGAACCACTAACCTTCTGATCCGTAGTCAGACGCTCTATCCAGTTGAGCTACGGGCGCCCGTAAACAAGAGCCGCTAATTTGCGGAGGAAGCGCAGGGCGTCAACCGTCACGCCTTCGAAATAGTAGATTGACTGCGCAAGAGATCGTGCCCGAAGATCTTTTTGCAAAACGGATTCTGTCGGGCGCGGAACGACAGTCCGGCGTTGCCGATAAAATTCTTACAATCGGAAGCGCATTTGAAATGCGTTTTCTTCTTGGAGAACCACTTATGAAATCAAAACCATCGCCTGAATCAGAAAAGCTCACTCGACGAAACTTTATCGGAACAACCGCCGCCGGCGGCGCCGCCTTGCTAACCGGCGAGCTGGCGTCGTTCTTCAAGGAGAGCGCAAGCGCCGGGACGAATTTCCCGTTCGTCGAAATGAGTATCACGCAATTGCAGGCGGCGATGGCGGCCGGACAACTAAGCGCGAAGGATTTGGTTCAGGGCTATCTGAACCGAATTCAACAGCTGAATCCCACACTTCACGCAGTGATCGAAACGAATCCGAACGCCGTGGCGATTGCTGCCAGCCTCGACAATGAACGCAAGTTTGGCCACGTGCGCGGTCCGCTCCACGGCATTCCGCTCTTGGTCAAAGACAACATTGCGACCAACGACAACATGCAAACCACTGCCGGCTCGCTCGCGCTTTACAATGCGCGGGTGCCAGGCGACGCGCCGCTTATCCAGAAGTTACGCGCGGCAGGGGCAATTATTCTCGGCAAATCAAATCTTGGCGAATGGGCGAATTTCCGCGGGTCCGATATTGCTTATCCGCTTGCCGTCGGTTGGAGTGCGCGTGGCGGGGACACAAAGAATGCATATGACTTGAGCTACACCTCGTGGGGCTCAAGCTCCGGGTCGGGCGCGGGCGCGGCGGCAAGTCTGTGCGCGGCCGCGGTCGGAACCGAGACTGATGGTTCGATCACAGGACCATCCGCTGTCGAGAACCTCTTTGGCCTGAAGCCAACGGTCGGATTGATCTCTCAGGATGGGATTGTTCCGATCAGTCATCAGCAGGACACGGCTGGTCCAATGGCGCGCAGCGTCACGGACGTCGCGATTATGCTGGGTATCATGCAAACCCCGTTTGGCTCCGTCGCCGGTAACTCGTTGCCAAGCGATTACACACAATTTCTAAATCCTGGCGCATTGAATGGGAAGCGAATCGGACGCGACACGCCCTTTTTCGATAATTACGCCTTCTTCGGGAGCGGCATTCCTGGCGACGACGAGACGGTCGTGTTCGCCAATCACGCGCTCGATGTAATGGCTAGTCTCGGGGCAACGATTGTCGATACGAATACTCTTTTTCCCGCCACCAGCATCTCGGATACTGAAGCTGCCTTCCTGAACCTCGCTAATGACGAATTCACAGCGTTGCTGTTCGAATTTAAGGTGCAAATCGCGCAATATCTGCAAACGCTTGGCCACACAAACATGCAAACGCTTGCCGACCTGATCGCGTTTAACGACGCACATTGTCCGCAGGAACTTGTCTACTACGGACAGGACATTTTTGAAGCAGCGCAGATGACGAGCGGCGACTTGAGCGATCCGACCTATGTTGCGGCGCGAAGTAACGCGACGGGTTCAGCTCAAAGCGGAATCGACGGCGCACTAACGCGGGACAACCTCGACGCCATTGTTGCACCGCACCTCACGAATTCCACTGAACCCGCAGTCGCGGGTTATCCGAACTTCTCGATGCCGGTGGGAATCCGGTCCTCCGGAAGACCTGCGGGAATGCTGATGTACGGTACGTTCCTGCATGAGCCGCAGTTGATCGGCTTCGCGTACGCACTTGAGCAAGCGCTGCAGGCGCGCCAACAGCCACAATTGCTCGGATCAATTATACCGATTCCGAACGCCGGACTGTGCACCCAGCCGCATCAGCCGCAAGGCAAAGCCCACCTGCCGCACGGACGTATCTTCTAAGATCGATAACGTTAATACTTGAGCGCGCGAGCAGATTGATCACCCTGCTCGCGTGACCATCTTTCTCGGCTGCGGGTTCGCAGCGAAATATCTCCACGGGGGCGGTAATTTTTCTGTTCCGTTGCAATGGATGCTGGGGTTGCGTCGGTTAAAACAGGACGCGATCTGGCTCGAGCACATGCCCAGCGAAGGCAACGCGCGCGACGACGAACTAAAGATCGACAACTTCCAGCGACAACTTCGCGCGCACGGCCTTGGCGGCCGTTATTGCCTACTTTATCACCAAAAACCAGAGAGCGACGCATTCCGTTGCGTCGGAATGTCGAAACGCGAGCTGTTTGATCGACTTGCCGGACCGAACGCGATTCTGAATCTCAGTTATTCGATCCATCCGCCACTGCTCTTGAAATTCGAGCGCCGCATTTTCTGCGATCTTGATCCAAGCGAGATTATGTTTTGGATGACCAAGATGGAGCTCGGGCAATCGTGGCATCACGAATTCTGGACGATTGGACTCAATGTAAACGCAGCCGATTGTCGGTTACCGAAAAATGTAGTGGCGCCCGTGTCGGGCGCATCGGCGTCATCGCGGCCGGCACGGCCGCCTCTACAGAAGATTGAATGGAAAACGTTTTTCCCGTTGGTCGACACGAAACTTTACAAGCCGGTGCCGCGTCCGCGATCACCGAAGTTCACCACGATTGGACAATGGTATTGGAGCGGCGCGGTGGAAGTGGACGGCGATTATCCCGATCTGTCCAAGAAGCACGCGTTTGAAAAGTATCTCGATCTGCCGAAACGCGTGCCGGACGCGCGGTTCGAATTGGCGATGCACATGAATTCTGACGATCCCGAACTGGAGCGAGTGCGAAAGCGCGGTTGGCAAATTGTGGAACCACACAAGCTGGCACGCACGCCGAAGAAATATCGTCGGTATCTCGCGGGTGCGCTGGGGGAGTTTACGGCGATCAAAGGCGTGGACGTGAGCTGGAGGACCGGCTGGCTGAGCGACCGGGCAGCGGCGTTTCTGGCAACAGGTCGACCTGTGATTACCGAAGACGGCGGCGCGGCAAAATATCTTCCGAGCCAAAGCGGTTTTCATTTCGTGCGAGATTTGGAGCAGTCAGTTGCCGCCGTTGAAGATGTGCTTGCGAACTGGCCCCGCCGTTCGCGTGAGGCGCGCGCATGCGCCGTGGAACTTTTCGATTCGCCGAAGAATCTAAAGAAAATCATGGGTCTTTGAATCTCGCTCGTTTTGGCGTTGCAAAACGTTTTTCGGGTGTTACTCGTTCTCCCGTTATGGCCGATTTGATGAAAGCCCCCGAGCTCAAGGAGCGGATGAAACGCATTCCGGAATGGGAGCTCGAAAAGAAGCATATTGAACGCACTTTCGAGTTCGATGATTTCGCTGACGCGATCGATTTCGTGAACGCCGTTTCCGAAGTGGCCGAGGAAGAAGAGCACCATCCGGATATCGATATTCGCTACAACAAAGTGCGCCTGTTGCTTTCGACCCACAGCAAAGGCGGCCTGACCGAGCTCGATTTCTCGCTGGCGGAACGGATCGACACTCTTTCGGAGTGACAAGTGACAGGTGACGAGTGACGAGAAAAGTCGTTGCCACGATCGTCGTTATTTTGTTGGTGGTCGCGGTGTGGAAATTTATTGATTGGAGAATGCGTCCCCCACCGCCACCAAATCCGGTGACGATCCCTGTTCCTGCGCCGTCGCCGTGATTTCTAGTGACCAGGTTGTCACTGGTCACTCGTCACCTGTCACTTCTTCTAGTCCGTAGTCGGCTGCAGCTTTTGGTTGCCGACCAGTAGACGGCCTTCGTCGGCATCGATGAATGTGAACATCGTCTGGATTTCGGATCGCCCTGCCATCCCGGCTTCCTTTTTCCGACGTTTCAGAATTTCCGAAAACTCATCGTTCCAGCCGCGCTTGCGCATAAACTCGTTCCAGACGTAAACATCGTCGTCCGACGGATGATTGCCGACGCTGAAACACCATTGCAGAATTTCCTCATCGCTCCCGCCGTCCCTCACTCGCTCGGACAATTGGTGGTAATCGACGCGCAAAAACGTGCAGCAGCTCGAATCGAATCCTCGGCCGAGGTTTGCCTGGTAATCGGGGGACAGCTCTTCCTTGGCATGCTGTCGAATCTTGTCGAGCATGCGGCCAAAATAAACGATGCCGCCGACTTTCGACGCCGGGCTGCGCAAGCCTAACTCCCTCATCGGGTAGCGAGTGTGCGCCCTTCTTACGCGACTTGCAAGCCTGCGGTCTAATTTCCGGCCACCCAGACGTCCGGGGTCAGTTCCAACGGCGCGCCATAGAGAGCCTGATCTACGTCTTTGTCGGTCAGATCGAACACAAGAATCGAGTAGCCAACCTGCGCGTCCGGAGCGCGATGCCGCAAATAAGCGCACAACCGCTCAAACCGAAGCCGCTCGAACGTCCGGATTTTCTTCACCCAGGACACGGCGCCGTCGCTCGCTACCAAGGCCACTCGTGCAGACGGATTCGACGCGGTGAACCGATAACGTTCCACCTCGGCGAGCGCGCTTTGATACCGTTTCTCATAGGATCGCGACCACTGCCCGATCTCGATCGCGTAAACACTTTGTAGTGTGGTCGTGCTGACGCAATAAACTCCCGCCCTCGGTGGCGCGAAAGTCTGCTCGCCGAATGAATGGTTTTCGGGAAGACGCTTGGCGTCGATTCCATACCATTTCGGATCAGCTACGCCGAAGTAAGAGAGATAAAGCGGCTTTTCATCGAGAACTTGCCTGTGATTGTCGATCCAGGCTCTCAGCGCAGGCAAGTCTTGTCCCCAATCAAGCGAGCTATCGACCAAGTGCTTATAACCGCGCGCCGGTCCGCCCGCGATTTGATTGAAATACGCGAGATAATTCGGTCTGACCGCGAACGATTCACCGATTTGCCAAAACAGACAGATCGCAACTGTCCCGGCAAAAAACGCTCGTTGCCTTTGCTGCAGGAGATACGCAACCGCACCGCAACCAACGAAAAGGGTCGGATAAATAGGAAGAATGTGCCGATGTCCAATGTTGAGCTGGGCTTGAATCGCAAACGCGGCGTAAACCAATGCGAATAGTACGAAGGGATTGACGAGTCCCTCCAGGGTCCAACGCTTCCGTCGATCGATGGCCGCCCACACTGCAAGCAGGATCACGCACAAAAACGGCAGCGTCGTTTTGTAGAGAAACGCGCGCGGAAAAAACGAAACAAATCCGATAAGGCTCCAACTTCCATCAAGGAAGGCCGGTCGCATCTGCGCGCTTTTTTGGGTATAAGCGAACCCACAAAGATAGGCTTCGGGCAACAAATGATGAACGCGCGCGAACTTAATCGTGCTCTGAATCCGAGTATGATCGGAAAGAATTGCGCCCCAGCAAGTATTCCAAACTTTGCGCGCCGGTCCATTGTCAGTCAGCGCCGAGTAACGAAATGAAAACGACAGCCAGATCGCAAAGAACATGGTCAGGCCAAGAACGACCCACGTCGCGCAAATCAGGCCGGCCTTTTTCCATGGGTCAGTTATGCTGGCTTGGAATCGTCCAAATCGCAGTGCGATCTCGCGCTTCGAAACGATTTGCAGGATCGACATCATGCCGAGCGCCGGCAGCACGATCGGCGCCGAAAATTTCGTCAGAAAGAGTCCGCACAAACTCAAGGCCGCAAACGTCAGCCGCAGGGGAGAGATCTTCTGGACTAATCGCCAACAACTCCAAATCGTTGCTGTGAAAAAGAATGCCGCGGCAACATCGGAAGTCACAAGAGCGCTATGCGCGAGAAAATTTGGATCGAACGCGGCCAGGATTTCCGCAATCAATCCGCCGATTACGCCAAAGAACTTGCGCGCGATCCGATAAACCAACAGACACAACGCCGCGCCAAAGGTCGACATCATCAGCCGAGCCTGCCCGATCATTCGATCCGGATCGTTCCCGACTTCATAAAAAAACTGATGGGCAGTGCCGCCCGCATCAGTGTGCTGCCAGTTCGGATCACTTGAAGATACGAATCGCGTATCGCCGAACAGGAGGGGAAGCGCGGCCCAGCGCGCGGGAAGATTTCCAGTTTCCGGATCGAGCCGGAAATCGTTCCTGGCCCAGTAGCCGAAGCCTGCCGTGAGATGCTGCGGCTCGTCGAATGTCGGCGATTTCGTGTTTGCGGCAGTGACAGCCAGGAAGGCATGCACAACGGCAATAAGAATGGCAATTAACCAGGCGGTGCGCGCGTTAAGAAGATTTGTAGCCACGGCGCTCTGTCGCCACGCAGCCTTTGAGGTTTTACCCCGACCGAGCGGGGCGGCTAAAGTCTTCGAGAGCTCCATCTCCTCGAAAGAGAGCAGCCCGCGTGCAATTTCATTTAGCGATTTAGCGATTCAGTGATTTAATGATTGGTTCGCAAATCGCTAAATCTCCAACCCGCTAAATCGTTAATTAACTAACGTGGACCGGATTGTCGGCATAGAAACTGAGTATGGCTGCCTGATGAGCAGCGAAGAGTTGCGCTGCAACTCGGAGGTCTGGCCGGCCAAGGTGAAGAATTATCTCTTCAACAAGGCCGGCGCTGGCACGATCGATCTTCACTATCGCGATTACGAAGAACCGCCCGGCAACGGCGGTTTTCTTTTGAATGGGGGCCGGCTTTATCTCGACATGGGCCACATCGAATACGCGTCGCCCGAATGTTTGCAGCTGCATGATCTCGTTAGATACGAAATGGCCGGCGACGCGTTGCTGCGCGAATCGCTCGCCGCACTGGAAGCGAGCGATCGCGTCTCGTTCATCAAGAACAACGTCGATCATCACACCGGCGCGACGTTTGGGTGCCACGAAAATTATTTGATGAAGCGCGAGGCGCAGTTCACGCCGTCGGTGCTCGGCACGTTGCTCACGTTTCTCGCCACGCGACAAATTTTCACCGGTGCAGGCAGAGTGGGGCAGGCGAATCCGCTCGCGTTCGATTTCGAGCCGCCGCAAGCGGAAACGCCGGTCGCATTTCAGTTGAGCCAGCGCGCCGATCACATCGTCAATGACATTTACCAGTGGGTGCAGTTCAACCGCGCCATCATCAACGCGCGCGACGAACCGCTGGCCGATTATCGCAAATATCGACGGCTCCATTTGCTCATCGGCGATTCCAACATGAGCCCGTTCGCCAACGCGATGAAGATCGGCACCACCGCGTGTGTGCTCTCGCTGCTCGAACAACGACAGTTGCCCCGCAATCTCGTGCTTAACGACGCAGTCCGGAGCACCCGCGACATCTCGCGCGATCCGACGCGCAAATGGATTGTCGATCTCGAGAACGGCAAGACCATCGGCGCGCTCGACGTGCAATGGCAGTTCCACGATCTCGCCCAGCGACATCTACGCGGAAAAGATCCGGAGACCGATTGGTTACTCGAGACCTGGAGCTTTACACTCGAAGCAGTTGAACAAAATCCGCAGGCGCTCATCGGCGGCGTCGATTGGATCACCAAGAAATGGTTGCTCGAGACTTTCATGGAATCGGAAAAAGTCGGGTGGGACGATCCGTGGCTGCAAAGTTTGGACCTCGAATATCACAATATCGATCCGGCTCGCGGCTTGTTCTTCAGCGTCACGCCCGGAAAACGTGTCGCCGAGTGGAACAATAGTTTCGAGCCGAAAAACGCGACCCGCGTTCCGCCGGCGAATACGCGCGCTTCAGGTCGCGCGCGCGCTGTCGCGTATTTCCAGGATCGACAGCAACCCTACGTGATTAACTGGGATTCAGTCGCGCACGACAGCCGCGACTTTCTCGTCATGGGCGACCCATTCGAAACCTACAACGAAGAAGTCGACAAGTTTCTTGCCAAGCCAAGACCGGTTTCGGACCACGAAGATCGCGAATGACGCGAAAAGCGAAGAAAGCGCCGAGCAACAGTGGACTGACGAAGGCGCAGGAATCTTTGAGTCAACTTTGGGATGAGCACGTCCGCCACGAGTTCGCGACCCACAACACTGAAGACACTCTCGCCACCATGGTCGAGGATGCATACGTAAACCATATTCCCGTTTTGACGGGAGGCGTCGGGCGCGATGAGTTACGCGAGTTTTACTCGAAGCATTTCATTCCGCAGATGCCTCCCGACACGGAGATGGTTCCGATTTCGCGCACCATTGGTAACAACCAACTGGTGGATGAAATGGTGTTCAAGTTCACTCATACCATTCGGATGGATTGGATGCTGCCCGGCATTGCTCCCACCGGAAAGCGAGCGGAAGTGCCGCTAGTCGCTATTGTCCAATTTCACGAGGGCAAGCTTGCCCACGAACACATTTACTGGGATCAAGCGTCCGTGTTGGTCCAACTTGGCTTGATTGACGCAGGCACGTTACCTGTGGCAGGTGTCGAAACTGCGCGTAAAGCTCTGAATCCAAATTTGCCGTCGAACGCCCTGATGCGCCGCGCTGCTCAACCCAACTGACCATGGGCGCGTTCGAAACCGACACCGACGTCGCCAAATTCCTATCCGAGCCTCGGGCGGTGACGAATCAACAGGAATAAATACCAACACAAACGCGCTCGGAGATCGCGTTCCACCCAATTTGACAGCTGATATACGAATATGAATCCGATCGACGGTTATTTTGTGATTAAGCCGGAGGAACTCGAATGGCGGCCGTCGAACATGATGAAGATTCCCAACGCCGATTTTCTCGAGCGCACTGGAAGCGAGATTCTTGGAGCACGATTGTGGAAGTTTCCGCCGAAAAGCGCGAGCACCCTACATCGACATCCAAAAGCGGAAGAATTTTATTTTGTGATCGAAGGCACGGGACGGATGCGAGTCGGGGATGAAACGATCACTGTTCCGAAACATGGCGGCATGCTCGTTGGCCCGAAACTGTTACGGCAAGTCTTCAACGACACCGACGAAGAAGTGCTCTGGCTGATCGTCGGGGCACCGGAAAAGGAATTCGAAGACGGCGAACCGCACGACATGAAAGTTTATTATCCGGTTGATCCAAAACAGTTGCCGAAAGAGCTGGCGGGCCATAAATGGCCGCCCGCGAGCAGTTGAGAGGTTGAGGTGTTGAGACGAAAGCCGTGCGTGCGTTACAGTTGCGCCGTGCGCACGCGCTGAATGAAGGCCAAGGTCGATAAAGCTGAGAAGCAATTGACGAGCTTCATCAACAAGTTCAACCCGAAGCATCGGAGTTTGATTCGAAGCGTGCGCAAGGAATTACGCAAACGTTTTCCTATCGCGAATGAACTCGCCTACGACAATTACAACTTCTTCGTGATCGGTTATGGGCCGACCGAGCGGCCGTCGGACTGCATTGTCTCAATTGCGGCGGCCGCGAGCGGTGTCGGTCTATGTTTCATCCACGGCGCGGATCTTCCCGACCCCGCAAGAATCCTGCTTGGCGAAGGCAATCAAACGCGATTCATCCGGCTTGAATCGGCGAGCAACTTAAATCGACGGGAAGTGAAAGCATTACTCGCTGCCGCTGTGGCGCAATCAAAGACGCCGCTTCCGATGAGCGGTGCAGGTGCGCTGGTTATCCGTTCGGTTTCAGCCAAGCAGCGCCCGCGTCGCAAAAAGAAGTAAAGCCTGGCACCGCGCCATCGAGTCTGACGTTGACATTCACGCCAGCATTTCCGAAACGAAAGTCATGAACACAAGCTTTTTGAAATGCTCGTTGCTCTCAGCAATTTTTCTAACAGGGACTCTCTTCGCCGCGGGATCATCCGAAGATGAAGGTGCCATCCGCGCTTTGGAAGGGCGGCAACCGGAAGCCTGGAACAAGCACGACGCGAAAGCCTACGCGAATTTGTTCACTGAAAATGGCGACTGCGTGAACATCGTCGGTTGGTGGTGGAAAGGGCGGGCGGAGATCGAGAAAAAACTCACGGATGCATACGTTTACGTTTTCCAGGAGAGCACGCTCACGATTACGAACGTGGACATTCGCTTTCTGACTTCAGACGTTGCAGTTGTGCACGTTCGCTGGACCATGACTGGCGCGAGAACTCCGACTGGACTTCCGGTACCACAACAAGGCATTCAGACGCATTTGCTCCAAAAACAATCGGGCAAATGGCTGATCGCAGCGTTCCAGAACACCAATTCACTCCCTGAAATGCCGTTCCCGAAAGGTCCGGTGATGCCGCCTGCCGGCGCAAAGCCGACGCCGTAGCACCTCAGAGATCAGAGGTCACAAGGTAGCGATGAGCGCCGCGGACAAAGTAATCGGTCAGTGCCGGAAACCGTCGGGACTATTCGGCCGATTCATTTTGTGGGACATGAATCGGCATCACTCGAAATTAACAGATTGGGGCCTCAGCCATGTCGGGATTGAGAAAACAGACACAATTCTCGATGTCGGTTGCGGCGGTGGTCGAACGATCAGCAAATTGGCCGCGATGGCGAGCGACGGAAAAGTTCACGGCATCGATTACTCGGAAGAAAGTGTAACTGCGGCGCATCGAAGGAATACGCGTTGGATCGACATCGGCCGGGTCAGTATCCGAGAAGGGACCGTTTCTCAGTTGCCGTTCACGGACTACACGTTCGATCTCATTACGGCGATCGAGACGCATTTGTTCTGGCCAGATTTGCCTAATGACTTCCGCGAAATTTACCGCGTGCTAAAACAAGACGGCGAGTTGCTGATCGTGGCGGAGATCTACAAAGGTGGAAAGCACTTGGAGGGAGTTCGCAAAACGATTTTCGAGAAGCATCTTGCAGCGAACATGAACCTTCTCACTCCGGACGAGCATCGCGAGCTGTTCGCGAATGCTGGATTTTCCGATGTTCAGCTTTTCGAGGAACTCGATAAAGGCTGGATCTGCGTGACCGGAAGGAAGCGTTCCTAAACGAAGCGATTACCTCGATGAAAATCGTTGCCGCTGCCGTGCTGCTGTTCACGACAACCTCGTTCGCATTAACATTCGAACAAGTACACGCGAATCACGCCATTGGCGTCGATGCCAACGGCAGACGTTACGTCGCAAGTGAAACTGGTTGGGGACCGTGGTTCGCTGACGCCGTTTTCGCACCAAAACCGGGCTATCCAGTTGAAGATCGCCGTCTGCATCACGAGGGCATCGTCGTTATTCGATTGGACATAGATTTGAAAACGGGCAAAGCCGCATATACCACGATGCTTAAGTCGAGTGGCTTTCCAAACTTAGATGAGGTCGCAGTGAGGGCGTTGGCGAAATGGCGCTTCAAACCAGGTCGATGGAAACAGCTGGAAATACCGGTCGTGTTTGCATTTTTTACACGCGGCGAACCGTTTGATTATGGAGGTCCGGGCCATCCCTAGCCGTTAGGCCGAGAAAATCCTAAATTAGTCCGAGCGCATAAACAGTCGGCCCGTCAACGACGCCGTTGATTTCCAATCCTTCGTCCTGTTGGAACGCGCTTATCGCGCG
>DATMOU010000046.1:0-66184 GCA_035568035.1 Chthoniobacterales bacterium
GGTTTAACCTTCGCGATTTGCGTCACGCTCCCAGTCGGCCAATCGCGTTTGATTCTGCTTACGATGAAGGATTTCCGCTCGATCGTTCTTGGCTTCTGGTGCTGAATTGTTTTCAGATACCGCTCACATAATTCACCAAGCGTAAGTTTCCCCTGCGAACGATCAATCTGCCGTTGCTCCTCTTTGAATCGAGCGAGCTTCCGCTTTGCGAGCTCGCGGTCAGTCGTTTCAAGCGAGCGCTTGATGTCCTTGCCCTCGACACGGATGCGCGCATAATAAACGCCGTTTGATGAATACCGGTAAAGACATTCACCAACTTTCTGAAACACACCGGCCTTACTTTGCAGGGCTTCCATACAGGGCGAAACCCTACAGTGTAAAAAATCAGTGTGCAAAGGGAATTTTGATGATTTTCCTCGTGGACGGTTTTCATAGGTAAAATGGGGTCTTAGCTCAGTTGGTAGAGCGCCTCAATGGCATTGAGGAGGTCAGGGGTTCGAATCCCCTAGGCTCCAAGGTAAAGAGGCACAACACTTTATCTCATTTGTGTTTATGCTTGGGGACTGAATCCGACTTCGACTAGGTTCGCCGATCTGAAACGTGCACGACCGATGCGACCAGTCGAGCGCAGGCGAAGAAAGGGTTCGAGCCCAGTAGGCTCCGCCATCAGATTAAACGCCGGCCGTTTCGACCGCGATAAACCCTTTCCAATTCCGCATCCGGAACGCGAGAATCATAAACAAGACTCCGGAAACAATCGCCCAGGCGCCGATCCACCAGATCAAGGCGAGCGCGCCGACAGCGGGTTTTAACAAGAGTAGGATGCCGAACACGACCGAGGCAATTCCCGCCAACACGAGGAGCCATTCGTTGGCAATGACCTTGCGCAATCTGACCGCGGCCACGAGTTCCATAACACCGGTCGCGATCGCCCAGGCGGCGATCAGAATTAACAAACCGAGTGCAGTAATTCCGGGCATTACGAAAGCGAGCAATCCCGCGAGGATTCCAAGGAGCCCTCCCAAGATTAAGCTGCCCATTTTCGGATAACCTTTCGGCGTTCTCGCCGCCAAGACCAGCGACAGAATACCATTCACTAGTGCGAATGCTCCAAAGAGCCAGACCAGGGTAATCAACGTTGCGCCCGGCCACATGAACGCCAGGACACCGAACAACACCGCCACTAAACCGCGCAGAGCGAGCAGCCACCAATTCAGTTTGAGTGTGTGGACAACCGTCACCGCATCACCTGTTTTAATATTATCAGTTCCATTCATTTCATTTCCTCCGACAGTTGGACTTCATACTTTCTTCTTGAGACCGAATTGTTGCGGCATTGCGAGATTTCCCTTGGCCGATCCGCTAGCCGTCTTCTGCGACAACAATCGGACGTCCGACTGCAATCGTTCCAAAGCAGCAGTCAAATCGAGAATAATTTTGATGCCGGCGAAATCGTCGCCGCAGACAGTCCGAAGCGCTTCGATTCGGCGCAAACCGCGAATGGCATCTCGATCAAAGTAGTAACCGTGGTCAGCCGTGGTCCTCGCGGGGGAAAGAAGGTGATGTTTGCAATACACCAGAATCGTTCGGCGGGACACGTTCACCAGATGCGACGTTGCTTCAATCGTGTAGACGGCATCTGGTGGCGGGTCGAACAACTGGATCTCGCGTGATCTGGTTGGTGAAATCGCCATGTGGCTTCTTTGTACTGGATCGGCGTTGGTCCGATGTGCGCGCGTCTTAATACGTTGACTTCGATTTGTTTGTGTTTGGCGTATATACTTTTGTTTAGCAGCCGTTGTGGTTAGCTACCACGATATTAGGGAGCTAGCATGTTCCCAATTAAAGACTCCGTCCCGAGCCGCTCCGTGCCGGTCGTTACGCGCGCGTTGATTCTTATCAACGTCCTGGTCTTTTTCTTTGAGCTGATGCTTCCGCAGCAATCGGTCGAGCAAATTTTTTATTTGTTCGGGATCGTTCCCGCGCGTTTCTCCCACCCGGATTGGGCCGCCAGTGTCGGCTTTCCCATCGACAACTATTGGCCGCTTCTCACTCATCAATTTCTGCACGGCGGCTGGTTCCACATCATCGCAAACATGTGGACGCTCTGGATTTTCGGCGACAATGTCGAGGACCGGATGGGGCCGGAGCGATTTGCGATTTTCTATCTGGTCTGCGGCGTGGTCGCCGGCCTGACGCACCTGCTGACGAATCCGGATTCCACAGTCCCGTCGGTGGGGGCCTCCGGGGCAATCGCGGGCGTGCTCGGTGCGTATCTGCTGTTCTTTCCAACCGCGCGGCTCGTGGTCATGCTTCCGATTTTGTTTTTCCCATTTTTCTTCGAGGTGCCGGCGGTCCTGTATCTCGGATTTTGGTTTTTCAGTCAGCTCTTTAGCGGCACGGCGGCATTGGCTGGTCCGCAGCAAGTCGGCGGCATCGCATGGTGGGCGCACATCGGAGGATTTATTGGCGGGATGCTTCTCTGCGGACTATTTGCGAGGCGACGTCGCCCATCGCAGCCAGATGAGGATGCGCTGGAATGGGCGTGGGAGCCGCGGGCCCGTTAAATGAAAGGAAATAAGAATGGATATTCTCTGGTTGTTTTTCATGCTCTCGGCGCTTCAGCCGATCATCAAACAGAAGTTGTTGGAAGCGTCTCGCAAACGGCTGATCTCTCTGATCGAGCGCGAGCGCAAATCGCGCGTCGTTCTTCTAGTGCACCGGCAGGAAACGATGGGTCTGCTCGGCTTTCCGTTGTTTCGTTACATCGACATCAACGACAGCGAAGACGTAATCCGCGCCATTCATCTGACCGATCCGGAAATTCCTTTGGACCTCGTGCTGCACACGCCTGGCGGTTTGGTTTTGGCGGCAACGCAAATCGCACGCGCGATTTTCAAACACAAAGGCAAGGTCACCGTGTTTGTGCCGCACTACGCCATGTCGGGCGGCACATTACTCGCGCTCGCGGCCGATGAAATCGTGATGTGCGAACACGCGGTGTTGGGCCCGGTTGATCCGCAACTCGGCGAATATCCAGCGGCCTCGATTTTGAAAGCGGCCCATCAGAAACCGATCGCCGAAGTGGACGACAAGACATTGATTCTGGCCGATCAAGCGGAAAAGGCGATCGCGCAAATGCGGCAGGAGGTGACTGAACTGTTGGCCGACAAATTCCCCGGCGAAAAGGCGGGAGAGATGGCAAAGCTCATGACCAGCGGCACGTGGACGCATGATTATCCAATCACCTTCGAGCGGGCGCGCGATCTTGAGCTGCGGGTAAACAGCGATATGCCGGAAAATATGATGCGCTTGATGCAACTTTATCCGCAACCTGTGCGCCGGCAGTCTTCGGTCGAGTACGTGCCAGTTCCGTATCGCTCGAGCCGTCGTGGCACTTCGGAGCAGTGACTTGCTCAAATATTTCTCGCCATTAGCGGTTGGCGCATTCGGGCTTCCGTCAGCTTGCCGCTGAGCGCCTCGCTCGCATATTGCAATTCCAGCATCAGTGTGCAAGCTGACTGACGCGCAGTAAACAATGTCAAGCTGACAAAATGCGGAGAACGTAAAAATTTAGGTTCTGGCAAGGTTAGAATCGCTACAGTTTCGATTACAAGTAATAAACAGTGCTCCTCAGAAAGCGGTGCGGTGGGGCACCAGGCCGAATAGGGCGACGGCCGCGGGACCCCTGTGGCCACGCAAGATCGACATGCGCGATCCGAAACAAGAGCGGCGAAAGAACATCTCCTAGTTTTAGAAAGCAAAGGAGCAAGTAATGACTCCCCGCGAGGTTATGGTGGGATACTACGATTACGGGTTCGTCACTCTATCGGTTTTAGTCGCTGTGATGGGCGGCTACTGCACGATTGAGCTGGCGGAACGAGTTACCGGATCTCGCAGCCGAACTCGATTGTATTGGTGGATCGGCGGCAGCGTCGCCATGGCAATCGGCACCTGGTCGATGCATTACGTCGCAATGCTGGCCTTTTGTTTGCCGATTCCGGTGCAGTATGATTGGCCGACAGCTTTTTTATCTTACACAGCTAGTCTTTTCGCCAACCTCTTGGGCTTGTTTGTCGTGAGCCGGCGGAAAATGGGTTTCGTGCGGGCCTTGTGCGCCAGCATTTTCATGGGCGGAGGCATCGTGGCCCTGCATTACGTCGCGATGGATTCGATGCGACTAAAGGGAATGTGCCATTACTCGCCGCCGCTGGTGAGCCTTTCGGTCGTAGTTGCAATAGGATTTTCGCTCTTGTCGCTCTGGTTAATGTTCTTTTTTAGAGAAACCTCCATCGATCACATAGGGGGCAAGTTTGGAAGCGCGCTTTTGCTTGGGGCCGCAATTTCCGCCATGCATTACACCGGGATGGCTGCCACCAGTTTCACTATATCCGATGTGCTACCGAATTTGTCCCACGCGATCCCCATCACCCATCTCGGTATTCTAGGCCTCGGCGCTGCCAACGTCATGATCCTGGCAGTTGTGCTCTTAACCTCACAAGCAGACCGACTGCAAGAGCGCAACCTTCTGCTGCGCAGCTTTTCACAAAAACTGGTGCAGGCGCAGGAAACTGAACGTCGCCATCTCGCGCGTGAATTGCACGACGAAGTCGGCCAGGCCCTGACCGCGGCGAAGATCAGTCTGCAGTCCGCGATGCGCGAAGCGACCGGCACAATACTGATGCGACTTCAGGACGCAGTCGCTATTCTCGACCGACTGCTAGTGCAGGTGCGGCAGATTTCACTCAACCTGCGCCCGTCGATGTTGGATGATCTTGGGCTCATTCCTGCATTGCGTTCTGTTCTCGATGAACGAGCACGGCGTGCATCGATCGAAATGCATTTTTCAGATCACAATGTGCCGGAAAATTTGCACACGGAGATCCAAATGACATGCTTCCGCATCATTCAGGAAGCGATCACTAACGTTGTGCGTCACGCCCGTGCCACGCGAATCGATGTCGATCTTCATCGCGAGAGCGGGAAATTGCGACTTTTGATTCGCGATAACGGCATTGGCTTCGACGTCGAATCGCGAACGGCTCGGCTTGGTCTGCTCGGAATAAAAGAGCGCGCGGCCCTCGTTGGTGGGCAGGCTAAAATTATTTCAGAAACAAATAAAGGAACGACGATCGATATATCTTTGCCTTTAAACTTTTAACCCGAATCCCAAGGCGGTCGTATTGTACTCGCGGTAGCAATGAATGGGTTGCGGATGCGGTTAAGTGGCAAGGATGAACCCACTCATAGAGGCAAATGACAAAATGGGTCTGGAGGGGGCTCGTCCCAGGAGAAATCAGTATTTTCGGGTGCCATTTCGGCCGAAAATAAGCCTTAAGTGACAAAAGGGGAGTGAACGGGCTAGGCTCCAAAGATTATTCGCTAACATATGAAAAGAAATCTCCTCAGAATGATTGGTTTGATTCTTGTGGTGGCGACGCTTCCACTCTACGCGCAGTCTCACAAAGCAAAAAAAGTGGACGGCGGCGACGCAACAATTCCTAACGGCGCCGTTCACATAAGGTTAATAAGCGTTGATGAGGGAAACAATATTTTACTTACAGCCCGACGATCGCGATTCCGGAAGTACCACAGCCGCAGGATGGTCTGTATCGCATCGAGGTCAACGAAAAGGGCAAAGTCGCCGCGGTGACAATTTTACACGGCATTTCGCCAAACGCGGACACGTCTGTAATGAAGGAATTAGTTGGCTGGTACGCCAAACCCGGACCTTTGCGTGTGGTGGATGTTCCCGTGCCTTATGCTGCAACGCCTAAATTTATCGATCCTTTCACCTCGCGCCGAACCGGATTACCTCCTGGCCATCGAGAGAATCCTAAGCCCTGATCAGTGAGCGACGATTGAGATTTTCGCACGCACGGCGAGTTCGATAACTTTGTCGCGCTCGAGGAGCAAAGTTTTACCGCTTTCGACCGCGATGACGCGAAGTTTTGCCTCCGTCGCGGCTTTGATGGTCTCAACGCCGACGACTGGAACATCGAAGCGCATGTCCTGATTCGGCTTGGCGACTTTAATCATGATCGCGCCTTCGCGAGCGAGCGCGCCGCCGCGCTTAATCGCGTCGTTCGTTCCTTCAAAAGCTTCAACCGCCAGCACGGTGCCGTTTTTCACGATGATGGTCTGCCCGATATCAAGCCGCGCAATCTCCTTGGCGACATTCCAGCCAAACTCGACATCTCCCTCTTCGGCCCGCGACAGCTTCGGTCCAATGACTAATCCTTTTTTCGCAAGTTGGTCATCGAGAAAAGTTGTCGCCGGCAAGAGATCGACATTCTCCTTCTTCAGCTCATCCGCGATCGCGGTGAAAATCGATTCGGCGTTTCGCCGTTTGAGCCTTGCGAGAACGACCAGCGCTTTCACATCCGGGCGAAGATCGAAAAGATTCTTGGGTGCGATTTGGCCGGCCATAATCGCCTGGTGAACGTCGCTCTCGCGAAAAAACCTCACCAACTTGCCAAGCTGTCCGACGCGCAGCCATTCGACATTGTCAGCGAGCTTCTCGATCGAACGATCGGTCTCGCCGGTGAATGCAGCGACGGTGATTTCTCTTACGCCGGCCTTACGGGCGGCCTGTGCCAGCTCTCTTGGATAAGCGCCGTTTCCCGCGATGATCCCGAGAATCTCCGGCGCGTTCACTTGCTCTCCTGTAGCAGAAAAAGTTCACGATCGCGAGGGCGCGATCGTCGGCACGCGAGGCGCGTGCGCTCCCCCGATATTACCCGTGATGACGACGGCGTTTCACGTGCACTTGGGCGAGCGCCTTCTGCATAGACGCTTGGATCGCAGCCACTTCGTCCGCTGTGTGATCCTCTTTCATAGCGGCCTGCGCGCTCGCAACCGCTTTCTCTGCTGCCTCGATGTCGATCTTCTCAGATTCCAGTGCCATGTCGGTCAACACTGAAACGCCGTCGGTTTTGATTTCAACGAAACCTTCACCAACCGCCATCGCCGTTTCGCGACCATCTTTGATCACGCGCAGTTCACCCGGTTTCAATGTCGTCAAAACCGGAACGTGTTTAGGATACACGCCGAGCTCGCCTTCGGCTCCCGGAAGCGTAACCATGTCTACGTCCTCGGAGTAAATCTTCTCCTCTGGCGTGACAATCTCGAGCTTCAGTGTGGCCATCGATTAACTCTTCTCCTCTTTGATCATATCGATGTTGCCCTTCATGTAGAAGTTGGTTTCGGGCACATCGTCATGCTTGCCGTCGAGGATTTCTTTAAAACCGCGCACCGTCTCCGAAATCGACACATATTGACCTTTCGTTCCGGTAAAAACTTCGGCGACGTGGAACGGTTGACTGAGGAACCGTTGGATCTTACGCGCGCGATAAACGGTCAGCTTGTCTTCCGGGCTAAGCTCATCCATTCCGAGAATCGCGATGATGTCCTGGAGATCTTTGTAGCGTTGCAAAACGCGCTGAACTCCACGGGCAACGTTATAATGTTCTTCGCCCACAACTTCCGGAGCGAGCGATTTTGACGTCGAAGCCAGCGGATCGACGGCGGGGTAAATGCCAAGCTCCGCGATCGAACGTTCGAGCACGATGGTCGAATCGAGGTGAGCAAACGTGTTCGCGGGCGCCGGATCGGTGAGATCGTCCGCCGGCACGTAGACCGCCTGGAAGGATGTAATCGAGCCTTTCTTGGTGGATGTGATTCGTTCCTGAAGATCGCCCATTTCGGCCGAGAGCGTTGGTTGATAACCGACCGCGCTGGGAGTTCGTCCAAGCAGCGCCGACACTTCTGAGCCGGCTTGAGAGAAGCGGAAAATGTTGTCAATGAACAACAAAACGTCCTGGTTACGTTCGTCCCGGAAGAATTCTGTCATTGCCAACGCCGACAACGCGACGCGTAAACGAGCGCCGGGCGGCTCGTTCATCTGACCGAAAACCATACCGACCTTCGATTTGGAAAGGTCCTTCTGGTCGATAACGCCCGCCTCGCTCATTTCGCGGTAAAGATCGTTGCCTTCGCGGGTACGCTCGCCTACCCCGGCGAACACCGACACGCCGCCGTGGCCTTTGGCGATGTTGTTAATCAGCTCCATGATGACGACGGTCTTGCCGACGCCGGCGCCACCGAACGCGCCAACCTTGCCACCTTTTGAAAACGGACAAATCAAGTCGATAACTTTGATCCCGGTCTCGAGAATCTGAATTTTTGTGTCCTGGTCAGTGAGCCCCGGGGCCGGACGGTGAATCGGATAGCGCTTGGTGAATTTCACTGGACCACGGTTGTCGACCGGGTCGCCCGTGACGTTGAACACACGACCGAGCACTCCTTCGCCAACGGGCACGCTGATCGGACCGCCAGTGTCATTGACCCGCATACCACGTTTCAATCCTTCGGTGGACGACATCGCGATGGAGCGGACCCAGCTCTCACCAAGGTGCTGTTGCACTTCGAGGGTGAGCTTGGTCGGGTTCCCGTTGACCTCGTATTCGATCTCGAGCGCGTTGTAAATTTTCGGCATGCTTTTCTCGTCGGGGAACTCGACGTCCACAATCGGGCCGATAACTTGAACGATATTTCCTTTATTCATAAATCTTAATCAATTTCCAAGTGCCATCTGTGCAGTCGCGATCTCCAGCAACTCGGTAGTGATACTGGCCTGACGCATTTTGTTGTACTCGAGAGTGAGATCCTTAATGAACTGGGCGGCGTTGTCGGTCGCATTCTTCATGGCGACCATGCGCGAGCTGTGCTCCGAGGCCCGCGCGTCGAGAATCATTTGGTAAACCTGGTGTTGAATGTAGTACGGGAGCACGGCATCGAGAACGCGCTCGGCACTTGGTTCGAACACGTAACCGAGCATCGGGTCGACATCGTCGGCAGTGCCTTCGACCTTTTCACCCTTCGGCAGGTCGAACGCGCTAATCGGCAGCAACGTCTGCACTACGGGCCGCTGATTCACCGTATTGATGAAATGCGTGTAAAGCACGGAGACCTTGTCCACTTCGTGATTAAGAAACTTTTCCATGCAAAACTTCGAAATCACTTTTGTTTCAACAAACGTTGGCGAGTCTTTGAACTCGAAATCCGCCAGCATCTCGCGCTTGGTTCGAGCGATAAACTGACGCGCTTTTCTCCCGGTAACCACGAACGCCGTCTTGCTCGTGTCGAAATTTGAAGCTTCGCGAAACAAGTTCGTGTTCAACGCGCCGGCCAGACCCTTGTCGGTACTAACGATCAGCACCAGCTCCTTTTTCACGTCCCGGATGTTCAAGAGCGGGTGCAGCCGCGGATCGGTCCGCTTCTGAAGCGATACGAGCACTCTATTCAGCAACGCCGCATACGGCCGGCCCGCCAACGCCTGCTGCTGAGCGCGGCGCATCTTGGACGCCGCGACCATTTGCATCGCTTTCGTTAACTGGCCAATGTTGCGGATCGACTTGATCCGGCGCCGTATGTCCTGCGTGTTTGCCATTTCTTCGTTAGGCCAAAATCAGTGCCAGGTGGTTTTGAATTCTCCCATCGCGCTTTTGAGCTGCGCCTCCAGATCGTTGTCGAGCTGCTTTTTGTCGCGGATGGACCGCAGTAACGGTTCCTTTCGCGTTTGAAGCCAGTCCTGCAGTTTGAGCTGAAATTCTTTCACGCGATCTACTGGAACATCGTCGATAAATCCGTTTTGCATCGCCCACATGACCGCGACCTGTTCCTCGACCGCTATCGGGTTGTATTGCTTCTGCTTGAACAGCTCGACGATGCGCTGACCGCGGTCGAGCCGCGCCTTAGTTGCGGCGTCGAGATCGGAACCGAACTGTGCGAACGCCGCCAGCTCACGGAATTGCGCCAGATCGAGCTTCACCTTGCCGGCGACTTGTTTGATCGCCTTGATTTGTGCGGCGGAACCAACTCGGCTGACCGAGAGACCGACTGAGATCGCCGGTCGCACACCCTGATAGAACAAATCGGTTTCGAGATAAATCTGCCCGTCAGTGATCGAGATGACGTTCGTCGGAATGTAGGCCGACACGTCACCGGCTTGCGTTTCAATGATGGGCAACGCGGTTAACGAACCGCCCCCGAACTCGTCGGAAACCCGCGCGGCGCGCTCAAGCAAACGCGAATGGAGATAAAACACGTCGCCCGGATAAGCCTCGCGACCCGATGGGCGCTTCAAAACGAGCGAAACCTGCCGGTAGGCCACCGCGTGCTTTGACAGATCGTCATAAATAATCAGCGCGTCCATTCCATTGTCCATGAACCACTCGCCCATCGCGGCCCCGGCGAACGGAGCGAGATATTGGTTCGTCGCCGTGTCGGACGCGGGCGCGGAAATGATCGTCGTGTAAGGCATTGCGCCCTCGCGCTCGAGAACGTCCAGTGCCCGGGCGACGTTCGAATTCTTCTGACCGATTGCGACGTAGATGCAATACAGCGGGCGATAATCTTTGACGCCTTCTTCCTCGGCGGCCTTGTTCAAACGCGCCTGGCTGATGATCGTGTCGATCGCAATGGTCGTCTTCCCGGTCGAACGGTCACCGATGATCAGCTCCCGCTGACCGCGGCCAATCGGAATCATCGCGTCGATCGCCATGATACCCGTTTGGACCGGCTGGCTGACACTTTTTCGTTTGATGACGCCAGGCGCAATCTTCTCGAGCGGATAAGACGTTTCACTTTTGACTGGCCCTTTATCATCCAGAGGTTGACCGAGCGTGTTCACCACGCGGCCCAACAAACCTTTACCCACCGGAACTGAGAGAAGCCGTCCCGTAGTCTTTACTTCGTACCCTTCTGAAACTTTAGTCGTATCGCCGAGTAGAATCGCGCCGACTTCAGTCTCTTCGAGGTTCAAAGCGAGCCCGAACACTCCGTTCGGGAACTCGATCATTTCGTTCAACATGACATCGCTCAGCCCTTCAATACGCGCGACGCCGTCTCCAGTTTCGCGAACAACGCCGACATTGCTTTTAGTGGCCGATGTTTTTAGTCCCGCGATTTTCGTTTCGATTTCTTCAAGAATGCTGCTCATGGTTTTTGTTGATTAAAGTTGTTGTTGAAGCCGTTCCAATCGGTTGCGCAAAGTTCCGTCCCAAACGTCGCTACCGACCTGCACGCGCACTCCGCCGAGAAGCGTTGGATCGACAGTGACGTCGGTGGTCAAATCGTTGCCGTATTTTCGCTTCAATCGCTCGACGATTTGCGCCGACCCATGGGAATCCAATTTCACTGCGCTTTCAATTCGCGCGTGACGCTTCTCAATCTCCAGTCGCAGCAGGCGTTTGTAATGCTGCAACGCGTCGATGTAACGCCGTGGCTTTTTTGTGACCAGGGACTGCACCAGCGCCGTAATTTTTCCGCGATCGATCTGCCCGTCAGTGAAACTGGCACGCAACATCCCCCGCGAAAGTTGACGGATCTCTTTGTTAAGTTTCATCAGGCCACCTGGCGGACAGCCTCTTCCTGCAAACGTTTCTGATCATCCGGCGTGAGCACTTTACCGGTGACTTTCTCGGTTGTTTCCACAACGAGCCGGCCGAGCTCGCGTTTCAAAGTTTGCATCTGACGTTCGTGCTCGAGTACGGCTGCTTCCTTCGCCTTGGCGACGATTTGTTCGGCTGTCGTGATCGCTTCCTGCTGTTTCCTCTCGGATAGATGCGCCGCGCTTTGCCGCGCTTCGTCGATCATTCTTTGCGCATCGGCGTCGGCCTTTGCCAGAATTTCCTGATAACGCTTTTCCGCTTCCGCCAGTTCCTTCTTGATCTTCTCCGCGTTTAGCTGGCCTTCCTCAATCTTTCGCCGGCGCTCTTCCAGTACTGCGACGATCGGCTTGTAGGCGAAGCGCCGCAGCAAAAGCGCAACGATCGCGAAGCTGATCACCTGCGACAAAAACAGCCACGGATTCCATCCGAAAGTCTCGGCGGTTTCGTGGAGTATTCCCGACGAGGCCTCGGCCGCGGCGGCGGCAATCATCACATTCATAAATTTAAATCATCCCCGTCGGCATCCTGCCGAAGCAAGCGCGAAAGGACTTAGTGGGGCAGAAGGAATAATGCGTAGAATACGATCGCCTCCGTGAACGCGATCGCGAGAATGCCGTGCACGAGCACTTGCGTGAACGCGCCCGGATTACGGCCGACGGCTGTTGCCATTCCGAGACCAGTCAATCCGATTCCAACTCCCACGCCCATCGCGGCGAGGCCGACGTGGATGCTTCCTGTCATTTCTGCCAATAATGATGCCATCATAGTATTTTCTTTCTTTGTTCTAGCGATCTCTTCATGAGGTCGCCAAAATTTTCGTCAATGTGCGCGCTCCGGTCCATGATCGTGCTGCGCGATCAACATCGTAAACACCGCCGTCAGCAGCATAAAGACAAGCGCCTGCACAATTCCGACAAGCAATTCCATGAAATAAAATGGGATCGGGAGTAACCACGACAGATACGGAACCATCGTCGACATAACCTCGAGCGTGCTTTCACCCGCATAAATGTTTCCAAACAATCGAAAGCTCAGCGAAATCGGCCGGAACAGAATCGAAACGATCTCCAGCCAGCCGACCAGGAAGAAAATTACAGCCATCATGAGTCCGATAAATCCAGTGGTTTCGCCTTTCGGCGCAAAAAGATGTTTTAGAAATCCGCCGATACCGTTCGCCTGAAGCGCCCAGACCACCCACAGCACAAAAAAGATCGCGGACATCGCTGTGGTCATGTTCAAGTCCGCGTTGCCGCCGCGCAGGAGAGGACGATCGACGTGGAACGCGCCGTTCGCATCGTAATGGCCCCAGCCAATCGTGCCGACACCGGGAATGAGTCCGAACCAGTTTACGAACAAAATGAAAATGAAAATTGTCGCGAAGAACCAAAATGTTTTCCGGACCAGCTCGCGACCAATAATTCCTTCAAGAAAGTTATAGAGACTTTCGACCAGCCATTCCCAAAAATTCTGGATACCGCTCGGGATTGGTTGGATACGGCGAGTGGCAACTTGCGCGAAGACAATGATGCCGAGCGCAACAATCCACGTCACCAGCATCGAGTTCGTGATCGCGAATTTGCCAAACTGCACGAGCGGCGCGGCTTTGAGTGAAACGGTTTCGTGTTCCACGGCTTCCGCTGCGAAAGCTGACGTCGCCAGTATTGTGCTGGAGGCCAGGGCCAGGATCGACGTTAGTAAACAGCGGTTGCGCATTTCGTTTGCTCGCCAAGGTCACAGGCACCCACCCCGTGATCTCCCGCGCTCGGAAATCGAGCCGCGAATCTTGACGACGGATACCAAACCCGTGTTTGCACGAATGACAAGCGACTTTCGGAGAAAATTTCAGCCCAACCACTACGCGTTGTGGCTGGAGCCAAAATTACTCATGCCATTCCCCCAATTTCTGCTTCAATTCGGCGATTCCCTCTCCTTTCGTCGCAGAAATCGGAACGATGTCGATCTTTGGAAATTTTTTCCGCAACGCTTTCAAATTTTCTTCCGCGCCAGGTAAATCCATCTTGTTCGCAACGATGAACCAGGGTCGCTCCGACAGGCGTGAATCATAGAGATCAAGCTCACGCCTCAGATTTTGAATGTCCTCGATCGGATTGCGTCCTTCGCTTGCTGCTGTGTCGACTACGAACAAAAAGATTCTGCAACGCGTAATATGTCGGAGGAACTCATGTCCGAGGCCGACTCCTTTGTGCGCGCCTTCGATCAATCCGGGAATGTCTGCGATTGTTATTCGGCGATACTCCGAAAGTTGAACGACGCCGATAACCGGATGCAGCGTTGTGAATGGATAAGGCGCCACTTTCGGCCGGGCGGCGGAAATTTCTCGAAGAAGCGTCGATTTGCCAGCGTTGGGGTACCCGATCAACCCAGCATCAGCGATTGTGCGCAGCTCTAAAAGGAAATGACCTTGCTCGCCTTCCCCGCCCTCAGTGTACTGGCGCGGCGCTCGATTGCGCGAGCTCTTGAAATGAACATTACCTTTGCCGCCTGTGCCGCCTTCACACAAAACGAATTCCTGGCCGTCACGCGTCAGATCGACAACCGCTTCGCTGGATGTTGATTCTTTTTTATCGTTGGTCGGCCATACGATTGTCCCGACCGGCACTTTCACGACTTTGTTTGGCGCGGAGCGGCCGTACATTTTCTTTCCCATTCCGTGACCGCCACTTTTCGCCTTGATGATCGGTTCGTAGAAAAGATTAGAGAGATTATCGACGTGCCGATCAGCGAGCAGGATGACGTCGCCGCCGCGGCCACCATCGCCGCCGTCTGGTCCCCCCTTTGGCACAAATTTTTCGCGTCGGAAACTGACCGAGCCGCGGCCACCGTTTCCAGCCTGCGCAAAAATTTTGATTCGATCGACAAACATTTCCTACCTTTCGGTTAAACGATTCCAGCGCTCGAGCGTCAAACTCCTTATGCTGGCGTTGCGACTAACATTAATCGGTTTCGTGTCCTTTGCCGGTTTTTGCTACGCTCAGACATCGCCAACACCTATGCCGCAATCGGAAACTGGAATTGAAGGCATAATCACGATGTCGCCGGCTCATGGTGGCCCAATTCGGGTTGGCGAGCAGAGTTCAAGACCATTGGCCAACACGCCTTTCGTTGTCAGCAACGAAAGCGGCACAGTCGCCAAGTTTACGACAGACGGTCAAGGGAAGTTCAAAGTCTTAATCGCGCCGGGTCGTTACGCCGTCGCACGAGAAGGCCCGCAAAAGGGAATCGGACGTTTTGGACCGTTTGACGTTGATGTAGCCGCAGGTCAAATCACAAAAGTACAATGGCAATGCGACAGTGGAATGCGTTGAGCATTCCTCGCATCCGCATTGACCTGACGGCCCGGGCATGGCATCTGCAGCGACTGACCATCAATCATGTCGCGCATCGGTAGTCTTTCGGCGATTCTTTGGTATCTGATCGCAAAAGCTGCATCCGCAGCGGGCATTTCGGTTCTTTTCATCGGGAATAGTCTGACTCAGTCGAACGATCTACCGGGCGTCTTCAAACGATTCGCGGCTGAATCGTCGTTGCACGCTGACGTCGATGTTAGCTCGATCACTCCTGGCGGCGCATTCCTGTACGATCATTGGAAACACGGACAAGCTCTCGCCATCCTGCGCGAGAAGCACCCGAAATTTTTGGTTCTCCAGGGTCAAAGCACCGAGCCCGTGTCCGCGCTGCGAAATTTTTCGTATTATGCCGGCCTGTTCAAAACTGAGGGCGACCGCGTTGGCGCGACGACGATTTTGTTTGCAACATGGGCACGACCGGCCGGCGATCCATACTACAAAGATCCAACGTCCGGTGGATCACCCACAGAAATGCAATCGCGGTTGAATTCAGCGTGTGCGTCAGTCGCCAAAAGCATTGGCGCGATCCTGGCTCCGGTCGGCGTCGCGTGGGAACGCGCACGCGCAGTTGGTCCTAAGGTTCGTTTGCTCGACGGAACGCAACATCCGTCGCCGGCGGGAACCTATCTGGCGGCAGCGGTCTTGTTTCGGACAATGTTCAACGCTTCGCCCGTCGGATCGACCTATTACGGCGGCCTGCCCAAGGAAGTGGCAACCAGCTTGCAACGCGTCGCTGCGGAAATTCCGATCTCTCCCACGCCATAGGCCAAATTGGGGTATTTTTCTGACATTTGGCTTGCTCAGCTCGAATCAGTTCGATAACCCTGCGACTTGAACGGCCTAACCCTATGACATCCCTACTTCTTATCTCTTCATTCTTGGCTCAGGAAACAGAAGAAGCCCCAAAAGGTCCCGGCGCGATTTTCTGGATTTGCGAGATCGCGTTCATCATTTTGATGGTCGCGGCAATGTGGAAGGTGTTCAGCAAAGCTGGACAACCTGGCTGGGCAGCGATCATTCCGATCTTTAATACCTACGTGATGTGCAAAGTGGCCGGCCGGCCTGGCTGGTGGCTGATCCTGTTGTTCATTCCCTTCGTCAACCTTGTCATCTGGATCATCCTCTGCGTTGATATCGCGAAGAATTTCGGGAAAGGCGCAGGCTTCGGGATCGGATTGCTTCTGCTCCCATTCATCTTCTTCCCGATCCTTGGTTTTGGCAGCGCTCAATACCAGGGCCAAAGCGCACCGCCAGCAGCGCCTCTGCCCGCGACAGCCTAAACGGCCTTCACTTCGCCCAATTTGGTTTGCGCTTTTCGTTGAAGGCCGCGATGCCCTCACGCGCCTCATCGGATTCCCGCGCCTGCATGTGATGCGCCAGAGCACGATCGACGTCTTGCTTTACGGAGCTCGACCAAAACTCTTCGACCAGGCGTTTGGTTTGTCCGATCGCATTGGACGCTCCTTGTAGAACTGAATCGGCGAACTTCTGTGCTTCGTTCATCACTTCGTCACGCGCGACCACGCGATTAACGAGGCCAATTTCCTTCGCCCGTGCGGCATCGATCAATTCGCCGCCGATTACGAGCTCGCGCAGGTTTCGTTCACCAACTTGCCGACGTAAGAATGTCATCACTAATCCCGCGACAAGTCCGCGGCGAACTTCGGGATATCCAATCTTTGTCTTTTGAGCCGCAACGACAAAGTCGCAAGCCGACATGATTCCAGCTCCACCGGCGACCGCCGCGCCATGGACGCACGCGATCGTGACCAATCGTGTTTCGGCCAGCGTCACCAAAGTTTTCGCGACCATTTCGGCAGTTGTGTGCGCTTTCGTTTGATCCGCGGCCTCCTTCAAGTCAAGGCCAGTGCAAAAGGCTGCGCCCGCGCCGCGCAAAATCAGCACGCGCTCGTTAGGCTGATCTGACGCGGCTTTGACGGCGGAAACAAGTTCGCTCATCAGCTCGATTGTCAGCGAATTACGCCGCTCGGGGCGATTCAACGTCAGAATCGTGATCTGCGGAGTCGGTTTTTCGATCAGAACGACGGGCATAAACAGAGATCGGCGGTCAGAGGACAGCGGTCAGCATTTAGACTTGGATTACACCCGTGTGGAAGTGGGCTTTCGGCGTTGGCCGCGAGACGTACTGCAAAAGTTGGATCAAGGTTTCGCGCGTTTCGTGCGGCTGAACGATGGCGTCGACCCAGCCGCGCGCGGCGCCGTAACGAATATCCGTTTGCTCTTCGTAACTGGCTTTTACCTTCTTGCGCAGCTCGTCGAGTTCTTCGTGCGTCGCTTTCTTATCCCCGCGCTCGCGGGCACGAGCCAAAATCGAAAACACCGTGTCGGATGCCTGGGCCGCACCCATGACCGCGTAGCGCGCACTTGGCCAGGCCACGATGAAACGCGGATCGTAAGCCTTGCCGCACAGCGCATAGTTTCCCGCACCGAACGAACCTCCAACGACGACAGTGATTTTCGGAACAACCGAATTGCTGACTGCGTTCACCAGTTTCGCGCCGCTCCGGATGATTCCGCTCTGTTCGGCATCGCGCCCGACCATGAATCCGGTCACGTCTTGAAAGAAAACGATCGGCAGGCTGTCCTGGTTGCAGTCCATAACGAACCGCGCCGCTTTGTCAGCGCTGTCTGAATAAATGACGCCGCCCATCTGAATCCCCTCTTTCTTGGTGCGCACTTGCATATGCTGACTGGCAACGATCCCAACCGGACGGCCACCAATGCGCGCGTAGGTGGTCACCAGAGTTTTGCCATAGTCGGCTTTGTATTCGTCCATCGAATTTGAATCGACAACCGACGCCAGTAGATCACGCGCGTCGTAATTCTTCTGACCGTCCAGACTCACCAAATTGTAAATCGTATCCGAATCTTTAGCGGTCTTGAATGCCTTGCCGAGCTTTTGCGTTTCCCCGGTTGCTTCCGGCAATAACGAGACCAGCGAGCGCAACCGCTTCAAACACGACTCGTCCGTCTTCTCGTAGAAGTCGACCGTTCCGCTGATTTCAGAATGCATTTTCGCGCCGCCGAGCTCTTCTTGATCGACAATTTGTCCGATTGCAGCTTTGACCAGCGAGGGACCTGCGAGATACAGGCCGCTGCCTTCCGTCATTAGAATTTTGTCACAGAGCACTGGCAAGTAGGCGCCACCTGCGACGCAGTTTCCCATGATCGCCGCAAGTTGCGGAATTCCAGCCGCGGAAATCACCGAGTTGTTTCGAAATATCCGCCCGAAATCATCTTCATCCGGAAAAATTTCATCCTGCATCGGCAAAAAGACGCCCGCGGAATCGACGAGATAGATGATCGGAAGGGAGCACTCGAAAGCGATCCGCTGCGCGCGAAGGAGTTTCTTGCAGGTCGCAGGAAAGAAAGCGCCCGCCTTCACCGTCGCATCATTGGCGACGATCATGCATGGAACGCCGCAAACGTTTCCGATCCCTGCGACCACTCCCGCAGCGACAATGTTCCCCCACTCCTGATACATTTTGTAAGCTGCCCAGAGGCCGATCTCGAAGAACTGCGCGTCTTTATCCAGGAGTTGGGCGATCCGCTCCCGCGCCGGCAAACGGCCAAGCTTGCGTTGGCGTTCCAGTCCGGCTTTTCCTCCACCCTGCCGAAGAACCGCTTCCTGTTTTAAGATCTCGCGACAAAAATCGCGTAGAGGCTCGTCTGACGATGTTCCTATTCGGGCCATGTGCGAAGAGGCTTAATCCGCGATACCGGTTGAATCAAGCGGCACACGCGGCCGGGTGATTCGAAATCAATAGATGTCAACTTCGGAGCGATAGCCGGAGTCGCTCCGGATCGAGCGCAGCCGCGCTCGACTTCCGCGATCGGACTCCGGACGATTGATCCGTGCGAGAGCGACTTTGACAAGGAAGGGAACGGCCGCCAAAGCACCGACCGACATGAGGGCGACGGCCGTGGCTTGTCGAGCAGGACGTCCAATTTTGTCCGCGACGAGGATGCCGATGCCTAAGCCGAGCGCTGTCCGGGTCAGGGCAAGCAAGTTTTCCAGTGGAGTCTGCTCGGAAGTTTTTGGAATGGATACTGAGAGCGACATCGCGTATTCTTATACGTCTCGTTTGCGAAAAATAAACGGGAAAATCTTGGCGTTCGCGTGATCTTCGCTATTGGCAGTTTCCGACATGGCTAATTCGATCTACGCCCTCATTCTCGCCGGCGGCAGCGGAGAACGCTTCTGGCCGTTGAGCCGGCGCAATCGGCCAAAGCAGCTGTTGCGCCTCGTTTCCGAGCGAACGTTGCTGGAGGAAACTGTCGCGCGCCTCGATGGACTTGTGCCGCCAGAGCGCATTTTGATTTTGACTAACGTCGAACAGGAAAAAAGCGTTCGTGATTTGCTGAAGCATTTTCCGAAAGAAAACATCATAGCCGAACCGGCGAAACGCGATACCGCTGCGGCCGTCGCGCTTGGTGCCGGCTGGGTCGCTGCGCGCGATCATGCCGCGACGATGCTGGCGTTGCCAGCTGACCATGTGATTGCGGATCGCGCTGCGTTTCAGGAGACGATGAAGACGGCGGCGACGGCGGCGCACGAAATGGGCGCGCTCGTAACGATTGGCATCAAGCCGACCTGGGCTTGCCCCGGCTTCGGTTACATCGAGCAGGGAGAACAAGTTCGTCTGCGCGACGGCGGCAAGATCGCGATCCATCGCGTTGTTCGGTTTCGTGAAAAACCAAATGTCGATTTGGCCGAGTCGTTCCTGCGAAAAGGAAACTTTCGTTGGAACGCCGGAATGTTTGTTTGGTCGGTGCCCACGGTGTTAAGCGAATTTAACCGCCACGCGCCTGAGCTGGCCGATTTTATCTCTCAAGTCCGTTCGCCCAAAGACCTCGACAAGCTTCTGCGCGAGCGTTTCGCCAAACTGCCGCGAATCTCATTCGATTACGCGATTATGGAAAAAGCCGACCGCGTCCTGGTGGTCGAAGCAGGTTTCGATTGGGACGACGTGGGAGGCTGGCAGGCGGTGGCGCGCTACTTCAAGAAGGACGCGCATGGCAATGCGGCGAACCAGGCGCTGACCGCACTCGATTCAAGCGACAACATCATCTTCAATGACGGCGAAACAACGATCGCGCTGCTTGGTGTCCGTAATCTAATTGTCGTCCGGACTGACGACGCGATTCTGATTTGTCACCGGCATGACGCCGAACGGATCAAGAATCTGGTCGCCAAGTTGCCGCCTGAACTGCAGTAGGTCCAAGCCGGACTGGCACAAATGAATCCGATTTTGGGGATCGACTTCGGCCAGGCTCGGATTGGTTTGGCGATCTCCGACGAATTGCGTCTGTTGGCGCACCCATTGGAAACCATTCCGGCAAACAGGGATTCCCGAAAGCGCATTGCAGAAATCGTCCGACACCGAAAGATCGACAAAATCGTAATCGGAATTCCACGCCACATGAGTGGAGAAATTGGTGACGCGGCAAAGCGAGCATTGAATTTTGCAGCCGAACTTCGACAACAACTGCCCTGCCCGATTGAAACCTGGGATGAACGCTTGACCACCGTCGCCGCCAATCGCGCCCTGACCGCTGCCGGAAAAAAAACGCGCGAAACCCGAAAGTTCGTCGATCAAGTCGCAGCTCAAATGATTTTGCAGGGATATCTCGATCGCGAGCGCGACGCGGTGGAGCCAAAGCAAGCGGACTAGTTAAACGATGTCGCAGCGGCTCAAGCTAACCGTCGCCTACGACGGGTCCCCGTTTGCCGGCTGGCAGAGTCAAACGCACCGCAAGACTATCCAGGATGAGCTCGAGCGCGCGTTGCACCGGATATCGGGAGCACGCCTTCGGGTCCATGGCGCCGGACGGACCGACACCGGTGTCCACGCGCTCGCTCAGTGCGCGCATGTCGATCTTCCTGACCGCAGACTGGAAGCAGCGCGCTGGACGAAGGCGCTTAACGGAGTACTGCCCCGCACAATTCGAGTCTTGAGCTGTCGTTATGTCTCCTCAAACTTTCACGCGCGCTTTTCCGCGAAAGGAAAAACCTATCGTTATCGGATTTGGACTGGACCAATTCTGCCGCCGCTCGAACTCGAGCGCGCGTGGCACATAACGGCCCCGCTTGATCACGATCTGTTAGGCGCAGCTGGAAAAAGATTCATCGGTCAACACGATTTCGCCGCATTCGCGGCGAATCGCGACAAAGATGAGAAAGATACCGTGCGCACCATCTGGTCGCTTCGAGTTCGAAACCGCGGGGCGGTCATCTCAATCGAAGTTAGCGGTAACGGATTTCTATATAAGATGGTCCGCCTGATGGTGGGCAGGATGACGCAGGCGGCTCTTGGTAAAGTGCAGCTGACTGAGATCGATAAGAATCTGAGATCGGGAAGCAAAGGGGGGTCGCGTTTTGCGGCGCCCGCGCAGGGTTTGTACTTAGTGAGGGTGTGGTACTGACCCTGCTTTGGGTCAGATTGGCGCCGAATGGTATTGCGAGAGTCGGGCTGGCAGGGGAGCTGCTCTATGGCAATTATGGTAAATAAACCGGCCGACGCCGACGTGACATCTAAGACCAAAAAATCGCGGCGGTCGCTCTTCGGCCGCATCGGCGACTGGCTTTTTAGTCAGCGGCATTTCCATTTTAAACTTCTTTCCGGCACCACCGTCGGCGTCGCGGTTATCATCTTCCTGGTTGGCGTCTTCCTGCTGGTCAGTTTGCGCGACCATTATCAGGACACCCTGCGTAGCCACACTATCTCGGTGATCCGATTAAGCAGCCTTGTCGAAAACGACATAGCCAGTCTGGAAAGTAGCCACCGCGGGTTCCTCTTAAGCGGCAGAGAAGATTACATCGCTTCGTTCGAGAAGACACGGGAGGAGATCAAACAGCGGACCCAGGACTTGATGGATCTCATCCTCGACAACAACACCGAGCGCAAGCGGGTGATGAAAGTGCAAGATATCGTTCAGAACTGGTGCGCCACAGTAGCGGACCCCGAAATACGAGCGCGCCGGACCAAAGGCGCGATGCCTTCAGCGAATGACCCAAATGCCGCCGGTTCTTCCGGACTTGGGAATTCGATGCTCGATCAAGCCCGTGACATTCTCCAATCGTTCCAGGACGAAGAACAGATCACTCTCAATCAGCGGATGCACGATCAGGAGTGGGCGACTCAATCCACCCAAATACTCGATTTTCTGCCGAAACTGGATCGCGCACTGATCGAGATGGACAAGGAAAAGCGCGGCTACGTGCTGACAGGTGAAAACAATTTCGTGGAAGCTTACAAGCGCGCGGTCGCGGATTTTTATACCTACCACGCCTACCTTTCGATCCTGATTGCCGACTCTCCAGGGCAGGCCCAATTGCTCGCTGAAATTCGCGCCAATGTTGAGCGATGGGTCAATACGTCCGCTACGGCACAAATTGATGCGAAGCGCGCCGGCAAAGATCCTGAGGCCGCCGCCCCGACCGCAGCCGGCGAAACCATCATGAACGACGTCCGGCAGATGCTTACCAATTTCGAAACGAATGAACTTAATCTCTACCAACTGCGAACCAACTTCGTCACCCGCGAAAGAATCTTACGGACATCGGCGCTGGCATTCGTTGCCTTTCTTGCCGTCGGGCTTCTCGTCATATCTAACAGCTACAGTTTCGTCTTTGTTCGACGCCAGTTGACCAAACTGGAAAACGCAGAGACGCACATCCGATCGGTCATCGAGAACATTCTCGACGGCATGATAGTTCTCGACGAAACCGGTCTCATTCGTTCGATGAATCCCGCAGCCGAGAAAATGTTCGGCTGCCGCGACAACGAAATGCTTGGACATAATTTTACCAGACTGGTTCCAAAACGCTACGATGGCGAGCAGGAGATGAAGCCCGTAGTCAGTAACTGGACGGAGATCATGCGACGAACGGGCGGCACCACGCTCGCCATCGGCCGCACTCGTAAAAACATCACGTTTCCAGTCGAAATTTCACTAAGTGAAATGATCATCGATCAACAGCGACTCTACGTCGCGATGGTCCGTGACGTGACCGAGCGAAAGCGCTTTGAGCAACAAGTCGACGCGGAAAAAGAGAATCTCGCTGTCACTCTCCGCGCCATCGGCGACGGCGTTATCACCTGTGACGTTAACGGCAAGGTCATAATGATGAACTGTGAAGCGGAAAAGTTGACGGGTTGGACTTCCAAGGAAGCCATTGGTCAACCGCTCAAGTCTGTTTTCGACGTCACCGTCGATCTTGCCACCCAAGCAAAAACACAAAAGGGCGGTTATCGGAGCGAAGCGCAGTCGATCTTGGTGAATCTTCCCGAGACCGTTACCCTCACCTCTAAAGACGGCGCCGAACGCGTGATCGAACAGGTTGCTTCCCCGATTCGGGACAACAAGAATGAAATCGGCGGGGTCGTCCTCGTCTTCCGCGACATTACCGAGCGTCAACGGAGCGAAGCCGAACGGCGCAAAGCGGAGACCCTCGAGCAACTTGGTTTGCTCGCCGGTGGCATTGCTCACGATTTCAATAATCTCCTCACCGCGATCATCGGAAACATTTCCCTGGCCTCGCTGCTGCTCCCGCCGGACGACGAAATGGCAACGCGCCTTGATGATGCCAAGAACGCGTCGCTGCGCGCGCGCGATCTCGCACAACAACTTCTCACGTTTGCCCGCGGCGGCGCGCCAATCAAAAAGACAGCGTCGATTGCAAAGTTGATTCAGGACACGGTCAGTTTCTCGCTCCGTGGTAGTCGCAATCGTAGCGAATTCGATTTTGCCGCGGACGTTGCGCCGGCTGAAATCGACGCCGGTCAGATTAGCCAGGTCATTGCAAATCTCGTCGTCAATGCCGACCAGGCGATGCCTAATGGAGGTACGCTCTACGTCAATTGCGACAATTTCTGTTACGACACGAACGACGTCGTCATTCCCGATCTCGCTCCAGGGGATTACGTCCGCGTCCGGATTCGCGACGAAGGCGTCGGGATTCCGGAGAAATACATCAAGCGGATCTTCGATCCCTACTTCACCACGAAACCCAAAGGCAACGGACTCGGATTGGCGACAGCTTATTCGATTATCAAGAACCACAACGGCCTGATGAGCGTCGAATCGCAAGTGCACGTCGGCACGACCTTCACGATTTACTTGCCTGCGGCAGCCGCCGAGCATGAAGAACTGCCAGTCGAGGCGCCAAGAAAACTGACGCCGGAGATATCCGGGACCGGTCGGGTCCTCGTGGTCGATGACGAAGACGCAATCCGCGATCTCGTTGAGTTTACCCTTACCCGACTTGGCTATGAAGTTTCGCAAGCGGAGACGGCGCTCAAAGGAGTCGAGCTTTACCAGGATCACCTCAGAGTCGGCAAACGTTTCGACCTCGTCATTCTCGACCTCACTCTTCCCGGGGGTATGGGTGGTAAGGAAGCACTCAAGAAATTGATCGAGCTCGATCCGACAGTGAACGCGATTGTCTCGAGCGGTTATGCCACCGATGCGACTATGAGCCGCTATCAAGACTTCGGTTTCCGCGGCGTCATCGCCAAACCTTACGAAGCCGCCGAGCTCGGCAAGATCGTTCACGACGTAATTGAGTCGAGTCATGTCAACGTCGTCAGCCTGAATTATCCGACACGAGCCGCAGGCTAATCGCAGCCGGCTCGACCACCGGCTACTGATCCCGGATTAGTCTGTCGGCACCGCCAGCTCTTTCACCAAGCGGAAGCCGTTCTTGGCATAACCAGCCTTCTCGTAAAACTCATGGGCTTTGGCTCGTTCGAAACGCGCGTTCACTGCGATACGACGAACGTTTCGTCGGGCGAAATCTGCTTCCGCAGCCATAATAAGTGCATGGCCAACCCCGCTGCCGCGCATCTTCTCGGATACGATGAGCGCGAGAATTCTACCTGAGGGGCCGTTGTGCTCGTAGGTGTAGCACGTGAATGTCCCGATCATTCCGCAAACTTTTCCTTCGCTCACCGCGACAAAAGTCGCGTAATTCCTGTCGGCGTAGATCGTTTCCATTCGCATTTCCATTTCCGAAGCGCGCGTCGGATATCCAAGTTGCGTCATCAAATCGGCCAACGCGGCCGCATCGGCGACCTCTGCACGCCGAATTGCAACATCGACATCTTTCGGATCACTCATCGCCCTGTTCCGGTTCCAATCGTGGCAAAAGTCCTTCCAGAATTGTTGCCACCGACTCGTTGATGCTCTGCCGATCGGTGCGAACTACGATCTCGGCGTCGTCCGGCGGCTCATAGGGCGCATCGATGCCAGTAAACTCCCGGATCTCACCGGCCCGCGCTTTCTTGTAGAGATTCTTCGGATCGCGCGCTTCGCAGACTTCCAGCGGCGCGTCGACAAAAACTTCCACAAACTCGGCGTTGCCCTCGAGCGCGATCTCGCGGGCCCGGCGGCGGTCCATTCGATACGGCGAAATGAACGCGGTGATCGCAATCACCCCGGAGTCGGCCATCAATTTCGCCACTTCGCTTACGCGCCGAATATTTTCGACGCGATCTTCCGGCGAAAATCCGAGATTCGAATTTAAGCCATGTCGAATGTTGTCCCCGTCGAGCACATAGGTATGCATTCCGCGCGCGAAAAGCTCGCGTTCGAGCGCCTGCGCGATGGTCGATTTTCCGGCGCCTGATAATCCGGTAAACCAAACCACCGCTCCACGATGACCTGTTATCGCGGCCCGATCGTCCGCGGTAATTTTGCCTTCAACCCAGAAGATGTTTTTGCTCTTGGCAACGGTCCGATCGGTGTAAACGCCTCCAAAAATTGTCCCTCCACCGCAAATGTCGCCATCATCGGAAATGACAAACCGCCCAAGATTTGGAATTCGATCATGGTTGTCGATCACGAGCGGCGAGCGCGTTTGAATGATTAACCGCCCGACTTCGTTGCGTTCCAGCCGATCGCGCTTGTCGCTGTTCGATTCGAGCGTTGCCGAGTCCATCACTGATTCGATGGAAACGACTTCGCATTTCACCTCCTGCGTTCCGAGTCGCAGATCATACTCGTGCGCGACTCGCATCGGTTCGCTGACGATCCAGAAAACGTCCGCATGAACCCGATTTGCCTCAATCGGGGTTTCGGTTTGATACGAAGCGACGTAACCGCGTTCGACGAAAATCTGCTCGGTCAGAGTGATGCCAACCGAATCGCCGGCAATCGCTTCACCGTTGGCTTTTTCAGGCCATCCTTCGATGGAATGGACTTTCGAAGTTTTGTTGGCCGGCGAGAAAACCAATTCATCCCCCACCTTGAGCTTTCCCGTTTCAATTCGACCAGCGATGATGCGACGCTCGTCGAACCGATAAACATCCTGGACGCAAAACCGCAGCGGAAGATCGACGTCGGCTCTTTGCGACTCCAGCAAATCAAGCGCCTCCAAAACGGTTGGACCGCGATGCCATTTCATTTTCTTGCTCCGGCTCGCTACGTTCTCTCCGGTTTTCGCCGCCGCCGGAACAAACACCCGCGCTTCAAGTCCGAGATCACCAAGGAATTTCTGATACTGCTTCTCGATCTCGTTGAATCGCTCCTCGGAAAAACCCGCGAGATCCATCTTGTTCACGACCACTATCAGTTGCCGGATTCCGAGCAGACTGAGCAAATAGGCATGGCGTCGACTTTGTTCCCGGACACCCTCATTCGCCGCAATCACGAGCACTGCGACGTCCGCTCGCGACGCACCAGTGATCATGTTTTTCAAAAACTCCTTGTGACCCGGAGCGTCGATAATGATGTACTTGCGCTGCTTGGTCTTAAACCGGATCTCGGTTGTATCGATCGTGATGTTCTGGCTCTGCTCTTCCAGCAGCGCGTCGAGCACGAAGGCGAACTCAAACTCCATTCCTTCCGCTTCGCACGCTTTCTTCACCATCTCGATCTTGCCTTCCGGCAATGAGTCGGTGTCATTCAGGATCCGCCCAATGAGCGTCGACTTTCCGTGGTCGACGTGGCCGGTGAACACGACGCGAAGCGGAAGCTCGGCGTCGATACTCGATCCTTGATTCTGGATGCTAGATGACTGCGGCTTCACGCGATAAATGACGAATGACCAATGACGAATGACGAATCAGACCCGAATGACAAAATCACGAACGCCGTCTGCGAAATTACGGGCCATCGCGAATAAACGGATAGCCAGAGCAATTCGGATTTCGTCATTCCTTCGTCCTTCGTCATTCGTGCTTCGTCATTCTTAACGGTAACCAGCATCGGCTTCATAAGAAGCCACGCGCCCTGAGTTTCTGCATCGCGTTGCGTTCGTAATGGTCCTGCGCCCGGCCCGCGCGCTCGCCCACCCTGGTCGATTCCAGCTCGGCGATGATCTCGTCGATGTTCGACGCCTTGCTTTCGATCGGATGCGTGATCGGGCTGCAGCCTAACGATCGAAACCGTTTACCGTTTCGCGCGAAATACATTTGCGGAATCGGAATGTTCTCGCGCTGGATGTAACGCCAGACGTCGACTTCGGTCCAGTCAAGCAACGGTTGGACACGAACGTGCTCTCCTTTTGCCGCGTTGGTTGCGAACTGTCCCCAAAATTCCGGCGGCTGATCCTTGTAATCCCACTCGAATTGCGCGTTGCGGGGCGAGAAATAACGTTCCTTTGCCCGGGTCGGATCTTCGTCCCGTCGAATTCCAGTGATGAGCGCATCGAATTTGTATTGGGCCAACACCTGTTGAAGCGCGACCGTCTTCAATTCGTGCGTCACCGTCACCGGATCGTGCGTCTCGTAGCCGACGCCGCGCCCGCGCGCTTCGGTGTTGATCTTCACGATGAGGTTCAAATTGTGATGCGTCTTCGCCCATTCGCGGAACTCGATCATCTCCGGAAATTCGTAGCTCGTGTCGATGTGCAGGACCGGAAACGGCACCCGCCCGAAGAACGCCTTGCGCGCCAGCCAGATCAGGACGTTCGAATCTTTCCCCATCGACCACGGCATGCAGACGTTCTTGAACGCATGATAGGCCTCGCGAAAAATAAAAATGCTCTGGTTCTCGAGCGCGTCGAGATGAGTGCGTGTCGTTCGGTTCATCGATTCTGTTAGGTAGGGGCGGTTCACCGAACCGCCCGCCACGCGAGCCATGACAATCACCGAGCGGGCGATTGAGGTCAATTCTGCTGCTCTGCGGCAATCTAAAAGCGGGCTCTTACTGAATGCACTAGCGGACGCGTAATCGCCCCTGCCTGATTTGCCTTGCACGGTCCGTCGTGAAACTTAACGTTTCGGCGTGGCTAAACAACAGGCGACCGCTTACGATTCAAAAATCGAGGGCAACGTCATTTTTACCCGACTCGACGCTGCCTTCAATTGGGTCCGCAAGAATTCGCTCTGGCCGATGCCGATGGGGTTGGCCTGTTGCGCGATCGAACTGATGGCTACCGCGGCGTCCCGGTTCGACATCGCCCGGTTCGGCGCCGAAGTGATGCGGTTCTCGCCGCGTCAATGCGACGTCATGATCGTCGCCGGTACGGTCACTTACAAAATGGCACTCGCGGTGAAACGGATTTACGAACAAATGCCGGATCCGAAATGGGTCATCGCCATGGGCGCGTGCGCCTCCACCGGCGGCATGTATCGCTCCTACGCGGTGCTTCAGGGAATCGATCAGTTGATCCCGGTAGACGTTTACATTTCGGGTTGCCCTCCACGACCTGAAGCACTCCTTGCCGGCTTGATGAAATTGCAGGAGAAAATTTCCGGCGAGAAATCGTTCGCCGCTCAAAAACCGGAGTGGACAAAAAAACTCACGGAAGTCACGGCATGAGCATGCTGTCATTCCGAACGGAGCGAGGAACCTCACAGTCGAAGCGCGCGTCACTCAATTCGAATTGTGTGATCAATCACCTTGTGAGAAGTCCCTCACATCCGTTCTGGATGGCAATCTAATATGACGGGAAAAGAGTTGCTCGATTCGCTCGGCAAACTGTTCGGGCCAAAGCTGCAGTCGAAAACCGAATTTCGCGGCGAGACAACTTACGCGATCGCAGCAGCCGACCTCCGAGAGATTGCCAAGCTATGCCGCGACGATCTCTCGTTCGATTACCTGGTTGACATCACCAGTATCGACAACGCGGACGAAGAGCCACGATTCGAGATCGTTTACGAGCTCTATTCGCTGACACTTGCGGTCCATCTCCGATTGAAATTGAAGATCGGCGAAGACGAGCAGGTCGATACGGTTTCCGATATCTGGCCGACCGCGAATTGGCACGAGCGCGAGATCTACGACATGATGGGCATCAAGTTCAAAGGCCATCCCGATCTTCGTCGCATTCTGATGTGGGACGGCTATCCGTTCTTTCCGTTGCGCAAAGAATTTCCGCTGGAAGGTCTTCCCAGCAAAATGCCCGACGTCGCATTCACCAGATCCGCGCCGCTCGAAGGCGGCCCGTTCGTCACCCAACCCAGCACCGCCACCGCCAAAGACCGCGAACCACGCGCCCGGCCACCTGAGTTGTGACCACCACGGAATAATGGGCGTAACCTTTGCGTCTTAACGAAGACGCGCCGCTATGACAACGCGGCGCCAAGCAATCGCGCAAAATTTGCAGCAGCTTTTTTTCCGACATTGAGAACTTCTTCGTGGGCGAGTTTTTCTTTGGAAAGACCGCGGCGGGATTCGTTAGGTAGCAATACGTAACCTAATCGGTAATAGCCCAGCGTTTTAACGCTGGGTTCAAATGATTCAACAAGATCAAGTCCGGCAGGACGAAAGAATGCTTCTGTCGTCCCAAAGGGACTTTCAAAACTGGGAGCAAATCTTCCCAGCCTTGAAAGGCTGGGCTATTCTCAAAGACTCGGTACGGTTGCCTGCAAAAGTTTCGCGAACTGCGCCGCGGCTTTCCTTCCGATCTCCAAAACTTCGTCGTGGCCGAGTTTCTCTTGAGAGAGGCCAGCGGCGAGATTGGTTAGGCAGGAGAAGCCGGCGGCTTCGAGACCGAGCGCGCGGGCCTGGATCACTTCGAGAACGGTGGACATGCCGACCGCGTCGGCGCCGAGTTTTTGCAGCATCCGAACTTCGGCTGGCGTTTCATACTGCGGTCCAACCAAACCGGCGTAAACACCTTCGTGCAATACAATGTCGGCATTCTTTGCCGCGGCCCGGAATTTTTCGCGGAGTCGTGGCAAGTAAGCATTGGTCATGTCCACGAAGATAGGTGAATCGCGCCGTCCCGGCGCGATTGAACGCCCTCGGGTCCGAGCCGGACTGGCATTGTCGCGTTCCACCAGCGGAGACTGTCCAGTAAGATTGATGTGATCGGCGATCATCATCCATTCGCCAGGTTTGAATTTTGGATTCAGCGCCCCTGCGGCGTTGGTAACGATGAGTTGTTTGATTCCGACCCGGGCAAGCACGCGAACGATCGACGTCACGTCGCGCGCCGAATGGCCTTCGTAAAGATGGACGCGCCCCTGCGAGAAAACGATTTTCGTTTTTTCGATTTCGTCGAGAACAAACCGGCCGAGATGACCTTCGACGGTTGGTTTCGGAATTTCTGAGAACTCCGCGTAGGGAACGACCTGGTCCTTCTTTGGCTCGGCGATAATCGCGTTGAGGCCGGAGCCGAGAATGATGGCGGTATCGGCGCCGTAGTCGCGGAGTCGTTGTAGTCCTGTTGTCATCCTGACCGAAGCGACGGATCTCTGATCTTATAAATTCGAAATCCGAATTTCGAAGCTCGAAACAAGCACGAATCAGCGAAATTCAAAAACTCAAAACGAGCAGTGACTCTTGAACATTCGAAATTGCTTGGGATTTCGAATTTCGAGTTTCGGATTTTCAGACCCTACGCTGCCGAAACAGGCGGGGCGCTCGCCGGCTTGCGTAACGAGGCCATGACGTCCGGACGCATTTTCATTCTCTCGTCTTCGGTCGGCGTGAATCGCGATTCGCCCTTCGGATACGCGATGCGGGTATGGAGCATGGTCATCAGCGTAAACCGGAACCGTTCGGCGATAATTCGCAATTCGCCGAGAGTCAGATCGCATTCATCGAGCTGACCATCGGCAATTCGTTCTTCGATCAATTCGTTGACCAGTTGCTCGACCTTTTGCGGCGTCGGCTTTTCCAGGCTCCGTGACGCGCTTTCGACGATATCGGCCAGACTGACGATCGCGCTTTCCTTAGACTGTGGTTTCGGTCCGGGATAACGGAAGCTCTCCTCCTGCACTTCGGGAATATCTTCCTCGCGGATGTTCATGATTTTTCCGCCGGCGCGCGCGTCTTCCTGCTGCTGCAGCGCGCGTTGATAGAAATAATAAACCAGCGAAGTGCCGTGATGCTCCTGGATGATGTCGATGATGCGCTGGTTGAGTTTGTGTTTGAGCGAGAGATCGACGCCTTCCTTCACGTGCGAAATGATAATGAGCGCGCTCATGCTCGGCGCGAGATCGTCGTGGGGGTTGCGCTCGAAGCTCATGTTCTCGGTGAAATATTGCGGCTTCACCAGTTTGCCGACGTCGTGGAAATACGCGCAAACGCGGCACATCGTAGCATTAGCGCCGATTGCTTCGGCCGCAGCTTCCGCCAAATTCGCGACGACAAGGCTGTGATGGTAAGTGCCTGGCGCTTCGATCGTCATTCGCCGAAGCACCGGGTGGTTCAAATCCGACAATTCGAGCCACGAAATATCGGTCGTCACCTGGAACAAATGTTCGAACAGCGGAAGCGCGCCGCCGACGATCATCGCGGTGACCATTCCGTTTCCGAGCGCGAGTGCACTTTGGATGCCGATCATTGGCCAGTTATTGTCAGTTGGCGGAAAGAAATTGATCGTGATCAATCCGAAGCAGAGCGAGGAAAGCCAAATCGCCACGCCGACACCGAGCCCGGCTCGAATGAGTTTGCTGCGCCGCCGCACTTGCAGCGTGAGATACACCGCGGTGAATCCGCTGATCAAACTGATGACGAGAAGCGGCGCGTCGATTTGGACAAACAACACGCTGCTCCAAAAGCTGACGAAGAACGCCGCGTAAAGGCCGTGATTACGGCCAAGCAAAACACTCAGCACCAGCGGCGCGAAAGCGTAAGGCGCCAGCAACCATCCCATTTCGGGCGTGAGAAATTTGAATGCGTGCTCGCTGCAAAGCATCAGGACGAGCTTTATCGCCGCGAGCTGGACGAAGATCGTGCTGAAAACGAGGAACACCCGCGAGTTTTGAGAAAATGTTGCTGGATGATTGATCCACAACGCCGCAACTGCCGTGGCAAAGAACAAAAGCGCGATGACAAAACTCTTGGTCGGCTCCGGTTGCTGACTGCTGAAGATCAAGAACGCCAAACCGGCAACGAATGCGCCCAGAATGACGACTTTGACAAACCGCGCATATTCGAGACTGCGAAGCAGTTCGTTACGGGTCCGCCGCCGGCGCTGCTTCTTGGAAGCCAATCCGCGCTTCAACAGGCGTCTGCGTCTTATGAAATCGAACATGGGCTACTTTCGCGATGACGGTGCCGGCGATCGGTGTTGTTGGTAAGCCGTGATAATGGACCGGACCAGCTCATGACGTACCACGTCGCGCTCATTTAAATAGACAATCGCGATGCCGGGGATGCTTTTCAACGCCTGCAATGCTTCCACAACCCCGGAGCGCTTGTTTGCCGGAAGATCGATCTGGGTCACGTCGCCGGTGATCACGCACTTGGAATTCGGACCGATCCGCGTGAGCAACATGAACATCTGCTCGGTCGTCGTGTTTTGCGCTTCATCCAGAATCACGAACGCGTTGTTTAAAGTGCGGCCCCGCATGTAAGCCAGCGGGGCGACTTCGATCGTCTGCCGGGCAATCGAACGTTCGATTTCTTCCGGCTCGAGCATGTCGCGAAGCGCGTCATAGAGCGGGCGCAAATACGGCGCGATTTTTTGCTCGAGTTCGCCAGGCAAAAAACCTAGCGCTTCTCCGGCTTCGACGGCGGGCCGCGTCAAAATGATTCGGCTGACCTGATCTTTTTTCAGCGCGGACACAGCCATCGCCACCGCGAGATAAGTTTTACCGGTACCGGCCGGTCCGATTCCAAAAACGATGTCGTGTTTCTCGATCGCCTCGATATAGCTCTTTTGTCCGGCCGAGCGCGCAACAATCGGCGGTTTACGCGAGGAGTTGTGATCTTCATCGACACGGCGTCGGTCAGATTATCTCCCCGCGATTCGTTCACTGAATTCAGCGCGTATTGAAACTCGTGCTTCTGAATCGGCACGCCTTTCTTTTGGGCCTCCTCCAACTGGTCGAACACGCGCTGGGCCTTGTCGAGTTTCTCAGGCTCGCCCTCAATTTTCACCCAGCCTTCGCGAGTCGTAACTTTGACGCCAAGCGAATCCTCCATCCGCTTCAAGAGCTGGAGATCGTTCGCGTAAAGCGATTGCAATTGACGCGCGTTATCGAAATGCAGCGTTCGCGTTTCGGTCATCTAGAAATATAGCCTTCGCAGCCCAACCGAGATTCTGGAGGATCGAGAATCACTCGCGATTAGCGGAATCCGTAAACCAGCGCCCAGTGCGTGCGTTCCTCGGGCGATTCTTCTACAGCGACAATGATGAAATAGCTGCTGGTCGCCTTGGGAATCACGTGCGCAGCGGCGAAATGTCCTTTTTCCCAACTGTCCGGTTGCTCGGCCAGTTTTCCTTCGGCGTCGTAAATATGGACGGAGATTTTTGCCCGTTCGACTTCAGTTCCCAGCCAGAACCAATATTCGTTGCCCTTGAACAATTGCTGCCGCACGGCCTTTTTCTCGCCTGATCCGAGATCGCCGCCCCAGTAATCTTCGCGCACCTGGAAACCTTCTTTCACGTACGGCTCGGCCGCCTGGAGCGCAAACGACTGTGCGTCGTCCACCGTCCCGCCGGCGCCCCGCGGCAGAATCAAACAGACGAGAAGGACCAGACTTGCCCTCAAACTGGATTTCATGAAGCGGTTCATTAGAGCGTTTTCAATCCTTCGTTACGATCCCGTTGTCGAGTTTCGTGGTGATGTCGTTAATTTTTCGCACTGACTCTGCGGAAATGTGGGTCGAGCCGACGTCGACCAGCGGCTTTACCTGGCCGAGCGCAGTCTGAATATCGTGAATGATCGGCAGATTAAATTCGGGCATGCCTTCAAGCTGGGTTTGAAAATGCACCAGCAAATCCGGCTGGTGCAGGAGTTCCGCACCGTCCGGCGAGAAGTGCTTGGTCACCACCGACGTCAGCACCTGAGTGCCGCGCAACCAACCACCAAGGCTCACCAACTGCGACAATTTCTCGTCGTGAACTTCGTTCATCGCCGCCTGCACGCTGCTTTGCGTACGATCCAGCTCCTGTCGGACTTCTTCCCATTTGCGCTTGTCAGCCGCTTCGGTGATCGCCTTCGCATGGGGCGTGATCGAATTACCAACACCAATGCCCTTCGATAAATTCAATACCCGTTGGCCGATCTCTTTCACCGCCGGTGCATCCTCGGCCTGGACAGCGACAAAGCCGTCAGCAATCACCGTCCCCAAAAGCAGGGCGATGCGCGGCCGCTCGGTAAAGTTGCTGCTCTTCTCGGTGCGGACGTATTCCCGCCAGTTGACCGAACCGAGCTTGTTGAGCGCGCCAAAGATTTCGTTCGGCAACGGCACAACCACGTTTTCGACCTTCTTCGACATCTGTTTGACGTCGATTTGGCGGGGGGCCTGGGCGGCATGGACGCAGAGCGTCGCCCCAAGGAGCGCGCTCGCGCTGATCTTCAAAGTTTTAGAAAAGACTATCATCGGCACCTTCGACTGTTGATTTCGGCTTCGTATTCAGGATTAATGAGGCCATTGTAAGCAGAACCTTGGCTCCGCACAAATACCTGCCCCGAACAATTTTGAGACCACCTCTTTCCGCTCAACATCGCGCCTGGCCCGCCCTATGGATTTAAAAAGGCTCCGCCAAATTCTCGATCGCGCCCGGTCCAAGCGTATCCTGGTGGTCGGCGACCTGATGCTCGATGAATTCGTCTGGGGCAAAGTCGGCCGAATTTCGCCGGAAGCCCCCGTGCCGGTAGTCGAGGTAACTCACGAATCTTATTTTCCGGGCGGGGCTGCCAACGTCGCACGCAATCTTCGAGAATTTTTGGACCGCGTTTCCGTCATCGGTCTCATTGGAAAGGACCTAAGCGGTCAGCAACTCCGCGATCTGCTGGCAGCTCGCAAGATCGACATCTCAGACGCGGTCGAAGACGAGAAGTTCAGGACGATCGTAAAGACACGGATCATTGCGCGCCATCAGCAAGTTGTCCGCGTCGATCGGGAAAAAATCACCGCACTATCGACAAAGCAGATTGCCAAAGTGGTGGCCGCGGTTCGGAAACGATTGAACGAATTCGACGCGATTATTTTTGAAGATTACGGCAAAGGGTTCCTCGCGGCGGAATTGGTTGCGCAGGTGGCACGTCACGCCCGAGCAGCGAAGAAAATCGTTACCGCTGATCCGAATCCGCACAACTTAATAGATTGGAGCGGAATGACCGCGGTGAAACCGAATCGTGCCGAAGCGTTTCTCGCTGCCGGAATTCCGAATCGTGACACCGATCTTCCGCCGAAGGAGGATGTCGATCTAGTCCACGCTGGAAAAGAATTGATGCGCAAATGGGGGACGCAATGCCTGTTGATTACGCTCGGCGAACACGGCGTGATGTTTTTCGAGAAAGGCAAACATCCGCATCACATTCCGACGAAAGCTCGCGACGTGTTCGATGTTTCCGGCGCCGGCGACACGGCGATCGCGATCTTTACTCTCGCGCTAGTTTGTAACGCGACGCCGCTCGAGGCGGCCCAAATCGCGAACCATGCCAGCGCGGTCGTTGTGGGTAAGCTCGGAACTGCCACGGTCACGCGCGAAGAATTGGTCGCGAGGTTCGAGCATGACTTCAAGTAGTCCGAGACCGCCCGCGGTGTTTCTCGACCGCGACGGCACAATCATGCACGACGCCGATTATTGTTCTCGCCCCGATCAGGTTCAGGTTTTCGACGGGATCTCGGACGCGTTGCAGCGACTTAAACGTGCCGGCTACAAAATTATTGTGATTACAAACCAGAGCGGGATCGGCCGCGGCTTTTTCACGGAAGAACAATATCGGGCGGTTGAAGCAGAAGTTTCGCGCCGGCTTGGTAATGGTTTGATCGATGCGACTTATTTTTGCCCGGACGTTCCCGGGCAGCCGTCGGAATGTCGAAAACCGGCGCCGGGGATGGTCCTCCAAGCCGCTCGCGAGCACAATGTCGACCTTTCGAGATCGTTCCTGATCGGAGATAAAGAGGTCGACGCCGAATGCGCCCACAATGCGGGGGTGCGCGCGATTCGCGTTCGAACCGGTTTCGATAAGATGACTGACAGCAGCTGTGCCGACTGGGTGGCTCGAGATGTGCCAGCGGCGGCGAAGATTATTCTCAATGCGTACAATGAGTAAAGCGGCAGGCATTATTCCAGCACGCTGGGGTTCGACGCGTTTTCCGGGAAAACCGTTGCATCTTATTGCGAACAAGCCGCTTCTCCGGCATGTCTGGGAACAATGTTGTCGCGCCGGGCGTTTAGATTCCGTGATCATCGCCACGGACGATATGCGGATTGCCCGGGCGGCTTTCGATTGGGGCGCCGAGGTGGCAATGACGTCGAAAACTCATCAAAGCGGGACCGACCGCGTTGCCGAAGTGGTCCGCAAGAGCCGGCAGTTTGATCTGATCCTTAATATTCAAGGCGACGAACCTCTGGTCGAGCCTGCCCTTCTCAATCGTTTCGTCGAAACGCTGCGCTCGAACCCGACGATTGGCATGGTCACAGCGGCGCACCCATTCGCAAACGCGTCCGAAGCGGCCTCATCACACCAAGTTAAGGTGATTGTCGATCTCAACTGCAACGCGCTTTACTTTTCCCGCTACGCTATCCCCTTCCCTCGCAACCGCTCGGTGTCGATCAAATATTTGCGGCATCAAGGCGTTTATGGATTTCGGCGAAAAACATTGCTCGAATTCGTGAAATGGAAACCGACGCCGTTGGAGCGCGCGGAGTCACTCGAGCAATTGCGCGCGCTTGAAAATGGTGTAAAGGTTCATGTGCTTCTCATGAAACATGGATCGCCTGGCGTAGACACGCCGGCGGACGCAAAAGCGCTGGAGCGGAAGCTGGCTCGCGCAAACCGACGGAGAGGCTCCCGATGAAATACATTTTTGTCACCGGCGGCGTGGTTAGTTCGTTAGGCAAAGGGTTGGCAGCCGCCTCGCTCGGAACGTTGCTCGAGGCGCGCGGACTGCGTGTAGTCCTTCAAAAGTTCGATCCCTATCTCAACGTGGATCCGGGAACAATGAACCCCTTCCAGCACGGCGAAGTTTACGTGCTCAACGACGGCGCCGAGACCGATCTCGATCTCGGCCATTACGAGCGTTTCACGAATTGCGTTCTTTCGCGTCACAACAATCTGACCAGCGGACAAGTCTACGAGTCAGTTATTCTAAAAGAACGTCGCGGGGATTATCTCGGCAAAACCGTTCAGGTCATTCCGCACGTGACCGACGAGATCAAAGATCGCATTCGCGAAATCTCAGACGAATCGAAATACGATGTCGTAATCACCGAGATCGGCGGCACTACCGGCGACATCGAAGGTCTTCCGTTCCTGGAAGCGATCCGGCAATTCATTCTCGAAGTCGGCCCGCAGAACGTGGTCAACATGCACGTGACGCTTGTGCCATACATCAAAGCCGCGGCCGAATTGAAAACGAAACCGACGCAACAAAGCGTGGCCAAGCTGCGCGAGATCGGTTTGCAACCGCAGGTTTTGATTTGCCGAAGCGAAAAGCCAATCGACCGCGAGCTGCGGCAGAAGTTGTCGATGTTCTGCAGCGTTTCGGAGAAGGCCGTGATCGAAGCGCGCGACGTCGAGCATACGATCTACGAGGTGCCGTTGATGTTGCACGCCGAGAATTTGGACAAGCTCGTTTGCGACTTGCTTCAGCTGAAAACTCCGGAGCCGAACCTGACGAGCTGGAAGAAATTCGTCGATTGCGTGGTCAGCCCTCAGAAGCGGGTGAAGATCGCGGTTGTTGGCAAATACATTCACCTTCAGGATGCCTACAAGAGCATTTATGAGTCGCTCACTCACGCTGCAGCCAGCCAGGATTGCGGCATCGAGTTGAAGCTCGTCGATGCCGAATCGCTTCAAGACCGCGTAGGCGCGCAACTGCAAGATGTGAACGGCGTCCTGATTCCGGGCGGATTCGGCGAGCGTGGTGTTGAAGGAAAGATCAAGGCGGCTCGTTATGCGCGCGAGCACGGCATGCCGTATCTCGGCCTTTGCCTGGGAATGCAGGTCGCGACCATCGAGTTTGCGCGGGACGTTTGCGGAATCGAGAAGGCCAACAGCACCGAGTTCGATCCGGAAACGCCCGATCCGGTGATCTCATTGCTGGAAGAGCAGCGCGAAAAGATCCAGAGCAAGGGCGGAAGCATGCGTCTCGGCACCTGGCCCACCAAGATCGCGAAAGGAACGCTGGCGGAGAAAATCTACGGCGCGAACGACGTGATGGAGCGCCATCGCCACCGCTACGAGTTCAACATGAAGTACCGCGATCGCATGAACGAAAAAGGCTTCGTGATTTCGGGAACTTCGCCCGACGGAACGCTCGCGGAATTGATCGAACTTCGCGATCATCCGTATTTCGTCGGCTGCCAATATCACCCGGAGTTCCAAAGCAAACCGAACAAGCCGCATCCGTTGTTCAAGGGATTCATCCAGGCATGCCTGGCGTTTGATCCTAAACATGCGACGCGCGTGTCAGCCGATCTAAAATCGCAGCGCCGAGTCCCTGATCAGGAACTCGTTCTGCAACGATAAGATCGACATCGAGCTCGTCGAGCTCGCGCAGATAACGAAATAAATTAGCCGCCGCTTCGCACAGATCCTGTTTGACGCTTAAATTTCGAATCGCGACAAAGCGATCGTCTTTTTTCAGCGGACACCATGCGAGCAACGCGCATCGCTGGTTTGGTTTGAATCCCTTCAGGTCGTCCACAAGACGCAGCGGCGTTTTCGGCGCGTAGTGTGATGGCAATTGTCCGGGCGCGGAAATTTTCTCACCAGTTGTCGCGATCGTAACGTCGCCAAGTTTCGATAATTGATCAGAAGTGATCGGTCCGCGCCGCACGGTTTCGATCCTGCCGTTGCGAACGGCAACTATAGTGGACTCAATTCCGTGCGTGGCCGGTCCGGCGTCAACGATTAACGGAATCAAACCTCCGAGTTCATCCAGGACATGCTTGGCGGTTGTTGGGCTGATCCGACCAAACCGATTTGCGCTCGGAGCAGCGAGCGGCTTTCCGAACGCGCGAACAATTTCGGCAAATACCGGATGCGCGCTGATTCGAACTGCAACGGTCTCCAAACCCGCAGTCACGATCTCAGGAACAACTGCGCGCTTTGGTAAAACGATCGTCAACGGCCCCGGCCAAAACTCTTCCGCAAGCTTCGAGACCAAATGTCGATCCCGCTGAGGAACGTCAGCAATCTCTTCAAGCCAATCGCGATCAGGAAGGTGAACGATCAGGGGATCAAAGCGCGGACGGCCTTTTGCTTCGAAGATTTTTGCCACTGCAATCGGATCGAGCGCGTGAGCGGCCAAACCGTAGACTGTTTCGGTTGGCAGCGCGACGACTTCGCCGTTGCGCAACAATTCAACCGCACGCTCTGTAGCGGCGGTCTGTGACCGCCGACGGCGATCATAGATCGCCGCTACAGTTTCAGTTTTCACTTCGGCAGTTTTGCCGAAAGAACGCTATCGGACTGTTTCTTGCGAAAAGCTTCCAGCTTTTGCCGAAGTTTTTTATCAGTCGTAGCAAGAATTGCGACGGCCAGGAGCGCGGCATTTTTTGCGCCGGCATCGCCGATCGCCAGCGTTCCAACCGGAATTCCTCCGGGCATCTGGACCGTCGACAACAGCGAATCGAGGCCTTGCAGCTTGGACTGAATCGGAACGCCAAGAACAGGCAGCACCGTGTGCGCAGCAATTACTCCCGCCAAATGTGCCGCCCCGCCGGCGCCAGCAATGATGACACGCAGGCCGCGTTCCGAAGCCTTGCGCGCGAACTCCGTCGTCGCTTTAGGGGTGCGGTGCGCCGAGAGGACGCGCGCTTCGTTGGGCACGCCGAGCTCATCGAGCGTTTCCGCAGCGTGGCGCATCGTGTCCCAATCCGATTTGCTTCCCATGATAATTGCGACCAGCGGTTTCGAGTCAGCCATACGGTTTCAAAATTCCAACTTCCAAGCTCCAGAGAAGCTCCAATTTATCACGCTCCAAAGGAAAATACGCAAGTTGAGCTCTTTTGGGTCTTTGGGTTTGTGATTTGTAGCTTTCTAGCGACGCGACGATATTTGCGCTATGAGCGCGGCCAAATCTATCATCCTAATCGGCATGATGGGTGCCGGAAAATCGTCGGTTGGCCGTGCCTTGGAAAGGCGGACCGGCCTGGCTCGCTTGGACACGGACGAAGCAGTTGCCGCGCACTTCGGAATGTCGATTTCGGAAATATTTGAAAAGCATGGCGAGGAAAAATTTCGCAACGCGGAAACCGAAGTGCTTCGAAAGTTCGTGCCGGACCGGGCGGCGATCGTCACGACCGGCGGCGGAATTCTGCTCAGTTCCGCAAATGTCGAACTTTTGAAGCGTCTCGGGACAATTGTTTGGTTGAACGCCGATGAAATGACGCTATTCGAACGCGCCTCGCGACGCAATACGCGACCATTGCTGCAAAATGACGATCCGCGTGCGGTTTTTTCCGAATTGTTCCGGAAACGAGCGCCGATCTACAAAGCGACAGCCGATTTTGCAATCGACACGTCGAATCTGAATCACGATGACGTGGCGGAAACGATCTTGAACAAAATCGAGGAACTGGCAACGCGATGAACGTTGTAACAAAGCGACTGCTTGGTGGAACGCGCTCTCCGAGCGCGTTTGATCTCGCTGGGGACAGCGCGATCCACCTCAAATCGCGACTGATTGATTTCGCTCGCCAGCTCGGCTTTGACTCGTGTCGCATTGCCGCCTGCAGCCCCCCAGCCCACGCCAACGAGCTGCGCAATTGGCTGGAAGACGGCGCGCACGGCGAAATGCGCTACATGGCGCGCGGCGAAGAAAAGCGTCGCGATCCACAACAAATTTTGCCTGGCGCGAAGTCGATAATCGTTTTGGCACTGAATTATTTTCAGGGTGTAGAGGCGGGCGTGTCGCCCGCGAATGGAAGCGCGGCCGGCACGCCCGCCACTACATTGAAAGGACGAATCGCGCGCTACGCGTGGGGCGACGATTATCACAACGTGATCTCCGCGAAATTGGACAGGATCGACCAGTTCCTTTGTCAATTCGGTGGAAACCAGAAATGTTACGTGGATACCGGACCGATTTTGGAACGTGATCATGCGGCGGAGGCTGGTATCGGCTGGCACGGCAAGAGCACGATGTTGATTAACGAGAAACTCGGGACCTGGTTTTTCCTCGCAGAAATATTGACGACGATCCAGCTGCCCCAGGATCCGCCGGCTCGTGATCGCTGCGGAACATGCGACCGGTGCATCAAGGCTTGTCCTACCGGCGCGATTACTGCGCCACATAAATTAGATGCGCGTCGGTGCATCTCTTATCTCACGATTGAATTGAAGGGCCCGATTCCACCGGAACTGCGGCCATTGATGGGCGACCGCATCTTTGGTTGTGACGATTGCCTTGACGCTTGTCCGTGGAACCGCTTCGCCCAAGTCTCACGTGAAAGCGCATTCGCTGCACGACGATCTACAACAGGTTTCCCGCTCCGGGATTATTTGCGACTGAATGACGCGGAGTTCCGCAATTTGTTTCGTGATTCGCCGATCAAGAGAATCAAGCGCCGTGGGTTCTTGCGAAATGTTTGCGTCGCGTTGGGCAATGTCGGAACGCGAGAAGATTTGACGGCGCTGGAGCACGCCGCAAGCGATCCGGAGCCGTTGATTGCCGAGCACGCCCGCTGGGCGATCGACCGGATCCAGCAACGCCTCCGGCAATTGATGGTAAGTCGTTGAATCTGAGTGGCCCATTTGTTGCATCTCACTTGAGACCCTTGTGAACGTCAATCGTTGGAAAAGGTCTAAAGTGAGGTAATTTCCGACGTCCCCGCTCCCTGAGTCGCCATGCACCAAACCTTAACCACGCCGGACACCTCACCACAGGCCGCGCGCAAGCAACGGGCCCGACTCCGCCGCCAGATCATCTGGGGTCTGGTCGGATTATTTGTGCTGTGGCTGATCGTTTCGATTGCTCTCTCGAAACGCGAGAAACCTATCCCGGTCACAACGGAGAAGGCAGTTCGCAAGACAATTCTCCAAACCGTCTCGGCGACCGGCAAGATTCAGCCCGAAACAGAAGTGAAGATCTCGCCGGAAGTCGCGGGCGAGATCATCGAGTTACCGGTGGAGGACGGAATGAACCTGAAGAAGGGCGATCTCCTCGTAAAAATCAGGCCTGATTCATACAAGGCGCTCCTCGAACAACAGGAAGCAGGAATTAGCTCCGCGAAGGCAACAAACCTTCAGCAGAAAGCGACGTTGTTGAAGTGCGCGCAGGATCTGAAGCGCGCCGAAGACATGTACAATAAGAAGACGATTTCGATCCAGGAGTACAACGCTGCACAGGCCGCGGCCGATGTAGCCAAAAACACCTATGAAAGCTCACTTCACGAAATCGAGCGTGCTGAAGCCGGATCCAGTCAGGCTCGCGACCAACTTTCCAAGACGACCGTTTATTCGCCAATCGATGGGACAGTGACAATCCTAAACAGCAAGCTTGGCGAACGCATCGTCGCCACGGGACAGTTCGCCGGAACGGAAGTGATGCGGGTGGCCGATCTCAATCACATGGAAGCGCGCGTTGATGTAAATGAGAACGACGTCGTGAACGTGAAAGTCGGCGACAAGGCGAACGTGAAAATCGATGCTTACGGCGACCGCAAATTTCACGGAACGGTTTATCAGATTGCGAATACGGGGACCACCACCGGGTCCGGCACACAGGAAGAGGTCACAAATTTTCAGGTAAAGGTGCGAATCGACGACCACGACGTTCCCTTAAAACCGGGGCTCAGTTGCACTGCCGATATCGAGACGAACATGGTGAAAGACGCTGTCGCCGTGCCGATGCAGGCAGTCACGATCCGCACTGGCGAAAGCAATTTGAGCCCGGAAGAGATTGAAAAGAGGAAACTCAAGGCGACCGCGCGCGACAAGGGTGACAACAATGCCGATTACGTAAATGAGAAGCAGGAGAAAGCCGCGCAAAAAGAGGAACGCGAAAAATTATCCAAAGTTGTGTTTTTGAAAAAAGGCGGCAAAGCGCAGTCCGTTAAAGTGACCACCGGAATTTCGGACGACACTTATATGGAAATCAAAAGCGGCGTTCAGCCTGGCGATGAAGTAATTTCCGGCAGCTACAGCGCGATCAGTCGCAAACTGAAAGACGGCGCGAAGGTCACGTACGACAAGGAAGCAGTAAAGTAGATGTCGATCTAACGATGGACGGGCCGCAATCAGTCAGACCAGTCGGACCCGTCGTCATCGACATTGAGAACATCACGAAAGATTATGTGATGGGCGAAGAGACTGTGCACGCGTTGCGCGCCGTGACGCTTCAAATTCGACGAAACGAATATCTTGCAGTGATGGGCCCAAGCGGTAGCGGCAAATCAACTTTGATGAACATGCTCGGTTGTCTCGATACTCCGAGCTCGGGCCGCTACGAGTTCAACGGGCGCAACGTAAAGGAAATGGACGACGACGAGCTGGCGGCGATCCGTAATCGCGAGATCGGTTTTGTTTTCCAGACCTTCAATCTGCTTCCGCGTGCGAACGCGTTGCGCAATGTCGAGCTGCCGCTGATCTATGCGGGAATGGATCCCGAGTCTCGAAAAGAACGTGCGGCCCAGGCACTGAACGACGTTGGCTTGGGCGATCGCATTCATCACAAGCCTAACGAATTGTCGGGTGGTCAACGTCAGCGGGTCGCGATCGCACGCGCGCTGGTGAACAATCCGTCGATCATTCTGGCGGACGAGCCGACCGGCAATCTCGATTCAAAAACCGGCGAAGAAATCATGGCGCTGCTCGAAGACCTTTATCTGCGCGGCAACACAATCATTTTGGTCACGCACGAGCGGGACATCGCCGCCCACGCGCGCCGCACGATTCATCTTCGCGACGGCCTGATCGAGATGGACCACATGGGATTCATTCCGGAACTCGATGCTGCAATCGCAGCGACTTAGACCGACATGAAGCGTTTTCTCTACGAGCTGGAGGAAAGTTGGAAAATCGCCGCGGCGCAGATGCGCTCCAATATGACGCGATCGACGCTGACTGCGCTCGGCGTCATTATCGGCATCGTCGCGGTTACATTAATGGGCACGGCGATCAGCGGAATCTCGATCGGCTTCGACAACAGCATGTCGGTGCTCGGCGATGACGTTCTTTACGTCACGCAATGGCCCTGGAAACCGGTGGACGATTGGTGGAACTACCGAGACCGGAAAAAAATCGAGACTGATTACGCAGACAAGATCAACCGGATCATCGCGGCTACGTCAAATTCCAACCTGATCGTGGCGGTGCCAACATCAAGCCTGATGCGCTCGGTTAAGTACGGGAGCAACGAAGTGGACGGCGTCTTTACTCTCGGGACAACGTCCGATTTCACCCTCACGTCGACTATCGATTGCAAAGAAGGCCGCTTCTTCAACGAGATTGAGTCGCGCGAAGGCGCTCAAGTCGTCGTCGTCGGTTATGACGTGGCCGACGCGTTATTTCCGTCCGAAAGCCCGATCGACAGAACCGTTTTGATAAACGGACAAAATTTCAAGGTGATTGGCGTCAACGCGCGACAAGGGACTTTTCTCGGATTGTTCAGCTGGGACTCGATGGTCGCGATACCGTTGACGGCGTTTAATAAGTACTTCAGCTCAAAAAGCGCGTCGGATGTGCGCCCGGGTGGCGCATCGACCGAGTCCGACGTCCGCGTAAAAGTGAAAGATAAAAAGAAACTCACGGAAGCGAAGGACGAACTGACGGGAATCATGCGTCGCGTGCGCGGTTTGTCGCCGGAGAAAAGAGAGGATTTCTCGATCAACGAACAACAGGCGTTCAAGAGCACGCTCGATCCGGTTAAGAACACAATTGCGATCGCTGGACTATTCATCACCGGACTTTCGCTTTTTGTCGGCGCGATCGGGATCATGAACATCACGTTCGTAAGCGTGAAGGAGCGAACCAAGGAAATTGGGACGCGCAAAGCGCTCGGTGCGCGTCGGCGGACGATTTTGTTGCAGTTCCTGATTGAATCGACGGCACTCTGTCTCCTTGGCGGATTTATTGGCCTGGCTGTCGCTTATTTTCTTTGTTTCGGAATTGGCAAAGCGTTTCCATCGTTCCCAATTCAGTTTTCGCTCGGACTCGTCGTCACCAGCATGGTTGTGTCCGTGCTAACTGGCTTGATCTCCGGCTTCGCGCCGGCCTGGACAGCGTCACGTTTGGATCCGGTCACAGCACTGCGGTATGAATAGAAATTCGAAATCCGAAAATCGAAACAAATCCGAATACTAAAATTCAAAATCCCCCCAGATGAAGTCGAATGACGAAAGCCCAAAATCGTACGATCTCGAAGAACGCACGTTCCAACTCGCAAAAGCAAGCCGCTCTTTATCAAAGAATTGCCAAGAACTATTTCAAACATTGAAGACATAAAGCAGTTTGTTCGCGCATCCGGTTCAGTTGGCGCGAACTATATCGAAGCAAATGAAGCAATCGGTAAGAGAGATTTCGTGATGAAAATCAAAACCTGCCGAAGAGAGGCCAAAGAAAGCAGTTATTGGTTACGGTTGCTCGATGTCGATAAGGACGGGAAAAGCGCACGCAAACGACTCATCGGTGAAGCTACGGAGCTAATGAAGATTTTTGGCGCAATAGTGCGCAAATCGGAGGAATGAAATTCGGATTTCGAGTTTGTTTCGGATTTCGAAATTCGAGATTCGGATTTTGATTTATGCGATTTAGCGAAATCATCACGATGGCGCTGGGCTCGTTGGGCGTGAACAAATTGCGTTCGGGTCTGACCATGATTGGGATCACCATCGGCGTTTTTTCAGTCATCTCGGTGATGACCGCGATTGGCGCCCTGCAAAACTCGATCGAAAACGGAATCAGTTTTCTTGGCTCGAACATTTTTCAGTTCGCGAAGTATCCAGCGAACATGAGTGCGGGCGGCGACGTGAAGAAAAAATATCTGAACCGGCGGAACATCACGTATCTGCAAGCACTGCATTATCAGCGACTGATGGAGAGCAGCGCGCGGGAGCTCTGTTTAAAATGTTTTGGTTATGAAGTGAAAGGTCAGGCCGTTTACAACGGCGTGAAAACGACGCCGAGCCTGCTCGTAGTCGGTAGCAATCGCAGTTTTCTCACCGCCAACACTTACACGCTCGGTTACGGTCGAAACTTGAATGACGAAGATGTCGATCTTGCCCGCAACGTCATCGTCGTCGGCAAGATGATCGAGAACCGCTTGTTCCCGCACGAATCGCCCATCGGGACGGTGATTCGGATGAGCGGGCACACCTACACGATCATCGGTGTGCTGGCCGAGAAAGGGACCGCATTTGGCCAAAGCCAGGACAACCTTTGCATCATGCCGATCACCCGATTCTTCGAAGACTTCGGATCGGCGAAACGCACGGTCAACATCGCGACCCAGGCCCCCTCGACCCAAACCTACAACGCGATCTTCGACAAGGCGGTCGGCGCGATGCGAATCGCGCGCGGATTGCGAGCAAACGAAGAAAACGATTTCGAGATCTATTCCAACGACTCGCTCAAAAGTGCGTTCGTCTCGGTCGCAGGCATCGTGCGCGTTGGCGCATTTGTGATCAGTTTCATCGCGCTGGTCGCCGCCGGCATCGGAATCATGAACATCATGCTCGTGAGCGTGACCGAGCGAACGAAAGAAATCGGCGTCCGGAAATCGATCGGCGCCCGGAGCACAGATATTTTGCGTCAGTTTTTGACCGAAGCGGTCTTCATTTCCGAGGCCGGCGGCATTTTGGGCATTGTCCTGGGAATCATTGTGGGCGATTTGCTGGCCGCGTGGTTGAAAGTTGACCTGATTTTCCCCTTTGGCTGGGCGATTGCGGGTTTGGTGGTTTGTTCGGCTATCGGAATCGGTTTCGGACTCTACCCGGCGTATCGAGCGGCGAACCTCGATCCAATCGAGGCGCTTCGCTACGAGTAGGGTCCGAGGCGGACAGGCACTCAGAAGGAGTTCGCAGATTCAACCGGCACATAAACTGCCCCTGCTTCCCTTTGACCAGCGCTTTAGCTTTGTCGTACCCTAGAAATTTTGAGGGCTTACCCAGGTGCCTGCTCGTCCCAAATCCACTAATACAGATGTGCCGCAGCCAAGCATCGTCCTGCTCGAGGAGTACGACGCGCTGGCGGCCGCGATCAGTTCAGCGCTAAAGAAATTCGCGCCGGAGCACGCCGGCGTCGTTGCACGCTCGGTTAAGGAACTGGAAAAGCTCGGCACGGAGCTCGAACCCGAGCTGTTCATCTTCGATGTTGATCCGCCGTGGCCCGGAATCACGAACTGCCTTAACCAACTTCGAGATTCGCATCCCAAAGCACGCGCCCTCGTAATCGGCACCGCGACGCCTTCGAAAATCGCCGCCGAGCGCGGACTTCTCGGCGGACTCCAGTTCGTCGAGAAGCCATTCGAGCTGGCTGCATTCGGCGCAGCAGTGCAGGCATTGCTTGGGCCCTGGCGGGAATCGGAATCGCGCGGGACGCTGCGCGCGCTCAGCACGATCGACGTGATTTTGTTGCACTGCGCGGCAGGCGGACACGTGGCTCTGGAGGTTCGTTCACGTGCCCGGACCGGCGAGATCCACATCGCGGGCGGACAGGTTTCACACGCTGAAACAGGCAAACTGAAAGGCGATGATGCTTTCGCTGAGATCTTGAGCTGGGCCAAGCCGCATCTCAGCGAAAAACGGCTCTCCGGATCTGCCCGGCGAACGATTAGCCCCGATTGGCCGTCCATCGCGGTAGAGGCATTACGCGAAGCTCAACCGGAGGTTCCGGAGCCTCCGCGACCACCACTTCGGACAGCAGAGCCAAAGATCGGAAAGAAGATCGTCGTCATCGACGACACGGAAATGCTTTTGATTTTTGTAGAAGACGTATTGGCGACGGCTGAACCGGAATTGCAAATCACAACTGCGGCCAGCGCAACGCAAGGTTTGAAGGAAATCGCGCGAGTCCGCCCCGATCTCGTTCTTCTCGATTACAGCCTGCCCGATTTCAACGGCGACGAAGTTTGTCGCCAGCTTTTGGTTAATCGGGAAACCGCAAACGTACCGGTGCTTATGATGTCGGGTCACGTTCAGGAAATGAATGCAATGGCGACGCGGTTCGCCAACGTGGTGGCGACAATTGAAAAACCATTTCTGTCTGACGCACTCGTCGATCTTGTTCGGCAGACGCTGGCTGGCGAGAGAAAGCCTCTTCCGAAAATCACTGAGATCTCAACGCCCGCGCGGCCCCAAGCCGAGCCGGCCCCCGCTCGACCGATTGTCAAACCGACACCACCGCCGCTACCCGCGCCCGCGCCCACACCACCACCACCGCCGCCGCCGATACCGGAACCCAAGTTAGAACCGCCCCCAACTCGCATACTTCGCGAACCGATTCTAACGCCGATCGAACCGCCACTCGAAGTGCGCAGGCCGTTGTCAACGGCTTCGGCTGTGCGTATCGCGCCGACCGACGGCAGCGGAGCGATACTTGGTCTGTTTCTCGAAGTGCTTTCCATGCAGCTCACATCGCAGCTGCAAATGGGCGCGATTCGTGCGCGCCCGGCGGCGTTGATGGCTTCGCTTCGGCTGCAATCCGCCGCAGCGCGCAACGCGATTCCCGCCGAAACCGGATTTCAGATCGGGCCGGCGCAATTCAGTAGCGAAGGCCGCATCTCGACGGTGCGTCTGCTTCCCACCGGAAAGCCGCTGCAACCCGCGCAAATGCGGAACGCCTTCGAGATCGGCGGGGTCGCGGTCATTCCGAATGAAACCCGGGCACGCGTTCAGCTGACTCCATCGGGGACGACGCCGATGACGATCGAATTACGGGCTTACCTGGAACTGAGCGCCGTTGAACTGACATCAAACTTTCAGGTTGCGCAACTGATCTTGAATTGGCCGACTAATGCCGTGCGGGTGACCCTAAATCCGAAAGCGCCGGAGCAAACCGCAGCGCAATTTCAAATGCGGGTTGAAAAACTGGATAACTCGGGTCGCATCGCCGAATTGCTCTTGAGCCCGATCCGATAACCCACCGGCGTGGGATTAGTCCAAGCCGAGTGCCTTGAATGTTTCATCGACGTGCCGCAGATGAACGTCGAGCGAACATAGTCGATCAATCTCCGCAGGAGAAAGTTTAGCGGCAATTTCTGGTTCCTTCTTTGCGTTCTCGGCAAGCGTCCCCTCGCCTTTCCATGTTTTCATCGCGGCGCGCTGCACAGCTTCGTAGGCAGTTTTTCGCTCGGCGCCAGCGCGCGTCAACGCGAGTAGGATCGATTGGCTATTATAAAGACCTTTCGTTGACGCGAGATTTTGTTCCATCCTCTCCGGATAAACGAGGAGCCGTTCGACTAGATTTCGCAGCTCGTGCAGCATGAAATCCATCAAGATGCATGAGTCAGGCAAAATGATTCGTTCAGCGCTCGAATGACTGATGTCGCGTTCATGCCAAAGGGCGACGTTTTCCAGCGCAACCAGCGAGTTGCCGCGGATTACGCGAGCCAGACCGCTGAGTCGCTCGCTGGTGATAGGATTCCGTTTGTGCGGCATCGCCGAGCTCCCTTTCTGGCCTTCGCCAAAATACTCTTCCACTTCCAAAACTTCGGTCCGTTGGAGATGACGAAATTCCGTCGCCCAACGGTCGATGCTTGAAGCAATCACTGCGAGCGTGGTCATGAATTCGGCATGGCGATCGCGCTGCACAATCTGGGTCGATAATGTCGCCGGCTTGAGTCCAAGCTTTTCGCAAACCGCGCGCTCCATCTTCGGATCGACATGGGCATGGGTGCCGACTGCGCCGCTGATTTTTCCGACTCGAACGCGTTCGCGCATTTGGGCGAGCCGCTCTTCTGCGCGGCCAAACTCGTCGAACATCAACGCCATTTTCAAACCAAACGTGATCGGTTCAGCGTGAACACCATGACTACGTCCGATCATCGGTGTCATCTTATAACGGCGAGCCTGTGCCGCGATCATGTTGCGGACTTGTTTCAAATCGTCAGCCAGGATTCCGACCGACTCGGTCAGTTGAACCGAAAGCGTTGTGTCCAAAATGTCAGACGAGGTGAGGCCTTGATGGATCCAGCGGGCCGCCGGCCCGACGGAGGCAGCGACGTTTTCGAGAAACGCGATGACATCGTGATTGGTGCGCTTTTCGATCTCAAGGATCTCGGGAATCGAAAAGCGTGCTTTCTTCCGAATCTCAGCGGCGTCCTGTTTTGGAATTTGGCCGAGGTCGGCCATTGCCTCACAAGCGAGCAGTTCGATCTCGAGCCAAATTTGATATTTGCGTTCATCTGACCAGATCTGGCTCATCTGCGGCCGGGAATAACGGTCAATCACGCCGCAAGATAGATTGTCGCGTTAAACGCGAAAGTGTTTTGTGGCGCAAAAAAAATCGCTCCGGCAAACGAGTTACCGGAGCGATTCGAAATTCGCTTTGACTAGTTCAGACTAGCAAACCTTGGCGCGGAGGAACTTTCCGTCGCTTTGGAGGCGGACCTTCCCGCTGCCAAGCAGATCAGCCACGGTCGCGACGGTCTCCTTGGTATTGCTGGTGCAGGAACTAACGGCGAAGATCAAATCGCCGAGTGAAAGTTTCGGGCGGGGTTTAAGGATAAGGCTGTGTTTCTTCATAGCTTTGTCTACCTTCGACAGCAGCTTCGATGCCTTTGTTCAATCATAGTTCGGCTGAAAATCACGCTACGACCGGGCGATTTCAGCAATTTCGAGAGTTATTCCGATTTCCGCTTGGAAAGGCGGACGGACAAAATGTAGAGCACCGCAAAAGCCAGAACGACTAGAAATAACCACTTCGATTGTCCGCGAATAAACTGCATCAGCGCGTCCGGATCTTTTAGTAGATCGGGCGCAACGCGTTGCGCGCGGACGCCCAGAAAAGCGAGAATCGAGCACGAAATCGCAGAGCCCAGGAACGTTGTCACGCTGAAAACTGTGAAATTCATGCGGACGATTCCAGCCGGAATCGAGATCAAATGCCGCACTCCGGGCAACAGACGCGCGAAGAAAACGCCGCCGGCCTCGTAGCGGGTGAGCCAATGCTCGGCTTCCTCTAATTTCTTCGGGGGGAATAGAATGAATCGCCCGAATTTAACGACTAACGGTCGACCCAACCAAAGTGAAAGCCAGTACATCACGGCTGCTCCGAGATAGGCCCCCAAAGTGCTCGCCAAGATCACCCCCGCGAGACTCAAACGTCCTTGGGCCGCAAGAAACGCAGCCGGCGGCACGACGACTTCAGCCGGCAACGGAATCGGTGTGCTCCCCATCGCCATCAAGACGATGATGCCAAGATAACCGCCGGTGAGGACCCATTCCGACCAGACCTGGATTAGATGATGCATATTGTCATTCGCAGCGAAGTCGAAGAATCTCTCGAAGTGCAGCGCCGCCCTAGTTCAATCTGAAATTTGAAATCTGCAATCTGAAATTCCGATGTCGATCTACCGACGCGTTCTACGCTACTACCGGCCGTTTCTGCCACAAACGATTGTAGGTCTCCTGCTGTCGATCCTGGGCATCGGGTTAAGCCTGCTCAAGCCGTGGCCGTTCAAATGGATCGTCGATGATGTAATCGGTTACCTCAATCACGAACAAATTGGGCCGCCTCCGCACATCTTAGTTGTACTTTTGCGGTTTTCACAAAATCCGGCTGCTCAGACAGCACTGCTTTGCCTGGCGTTGGTCGTCATCCAATTTCTTTGGGGTGTCTGTAACTGGATCACTAACTATTTGCTGGTGAGGATCGGTTTGCAGGCACTCCTGAAACTACGCACCGATCTTTACGCCTATCTCCAATCGCTTTCGCTCAAATATCACGACGTCCGACGCTCCAGCGATTCCAGTTTTCGGGTGGCTTACGATTCGCAATCAATCCAGACGATTTACAACAAGGGGTTCACCGGAATCTTCGGATCGATCATTACGTTGATCGGCACGTTTGCGGTAATGGTCCGGCTGGACTGGCAATTGACATTACTCTCACTTGCGATCGTTCCGTTTATCGTCGCGGCTATCTACTTTTTTGCGCACCGGATTAGACGTGAGTCAACCTTCATCCAGGAACACGAAAGCGCTGTGCTGACGCAAGCACAGGAAGGATTGAGCTCGATTCGAATGGTGCACGCATTCGGCCGTGAGGAATTCGAAGTCCTTCAATTTCATCAACGAGCAGAGCAAAGCTTGCAGGCGAACTTGCGCCTGACCCTAACGAATGTGAACAGCGCCCTGGTCATCAGCACTCTGATGGTGATTGGCACCTCCGCGATGTATTATGTCGGCGCTCTGCATGTCCTGAACGGGACGCTGACGCTGGGAACACTGCTCGTTTTCACGGCTTACCTTTTGATGCTCTACCAGCCAATCGAGTCGCTCACTTACACAGCGTGGGCGATGGAAGGGGCAACTGCCGGCGCAAGACGCTGCTTCGAAGTGCTCGACCGACCGGATGACGTGGTCGATTCGCCGAAGGCGGTTGCGATCGAATCAGCCAAAGGAGCGATCGGATTTCAAAGAGTGTCGTTTGCTTATGCGCAGGACCGGCCCGTTTTGCACGACGTCGATCTCGCAATCGAACCTAATCAAATGATCGCGATCGTCGGCGGTACCGGCGCCGGCAAGAGCACGCTCCTGAGTTTGGTGCCGCGATTTTACGATCCGACTTCGGGTTTAGTGACGGTAGACGGACGCGACGTGCGCGAGATCAAAAAGAAATCGTTGCGGGCCCAAATTGGAATTGTCCTTCAAGACACGTTGCTCTTTTCGACAACGGTCCGCGAAAATATTGCTTACGGACGGCCCGATGCGACAGAAGAGGAAATCATCGACGCGGGGAAGCGCGCGCAGGCCGATGAATTCATTCGGCAGATCCCGAACGGTTACGACAGCACAGTTGGCGAACGTGGCCAGCAGTTGAGCGTTGGCCAGCGTCAACGCATCGGAATCGCGCGCGCGTTTTTGAAAAACGCGCCGATCCTGCTCCTCGATGAACCAACTTCAGCCCTCGATCCCACGACCGAGGCGGCAATCATGGAAACGATCAGGGAATTGATGCGCGGCCGAACGACTCTGATCGCCACCCATCGATTGGCAACGATTCACGATGTCGATCGAATCGTCGTGGTAGAGCGCGGGCGAATCGTCGAACAGGGCCGCGGCGCGGAATTGCTCGCGCGCGGCGGCGTTTACGCGAAACTATTTACTTCAGGAAAATTTCCAACGTGAGCAACGTCAAACAAGATCGACACGTCGAATTCGATTGGTATCCGGAGCCGATCCCGTCCAATGTCGATTTCGGCGAAGGGTTCTATTGCGAAAGCTCGCAGGTTTTCAAGAAGCTGCTGAGCAAAAAGCCTCACGCGGTCGTTTTCGGCGACCACGTTTCGGTCTATGCAGGCTGCTCATTTGCGGTCCAAAAAGACGGCCAATGCGTTGTCGGGGATTTCACGCTCCTCAACGGCGCTATCGTGATGGCCGAAGAATTGGTCGAAATCGGATCGCACTGCCTGATTTCCTGGGGCGTGGGGATTGCTGATTCCGATTTTCATCCGCTCGAACCCGCCCAACGTCTGATCGACTCGCAGGCTCTCGCGCCATTCTTCAAAGATCGACCGCCGCGTCCAAAACTGAAAACCGCGCCGGTGAAGATTGGTGACAATGTGTGGATCGGAATGAACGCCGTCATCTTGAAAGGGGTGACGATTGGGGATAATTCGGTAGTGGCTGCCGGCGCAGTTGTAACCAAAAGTATTCCAGCGAACACGATCGTGGCCGGGAATCCCGCGGTGACCGTCAAGAAATTCGAGTGAATCGGCCGTCCCTTTCGCGATGAAACGCAAACGCATCGTGGTCATGGGTTTCATGGGCGGAATGCCGATCGCCGGCGTGATCTGGCAGCACATTCATTATATTGTCGGCCTGCAACGGCTCGGCCACGAGGTTTACTACGTCGAAGATTCGGCACGGATTCCTTACAATCCGGAAACATTCGAGGTAAACGTGGAATTCGACTACGCCTCGAAAATTCTGCGCCGGCTCGCGCGTGAATTCGATTTCAAAAACCGCTGGTCCTACTGCGCACGCTATGTGAAAGAGAACCCGACGGCGGGGCTTTCGCTAAAAAAAATTCGCCAGCTTTACCGCGATGCGGACGCTGTGTTGAATATTTGCGGGACGCAGGAATTCAACGACGACCTTTTAAAATCCAATCGGATCATTTACGTCGAAAGCGACCCCGGGGTTGAACAGATCAAGGTCGACAACGGCGTAAAGTCGACGGCCGAATATCTCGGCCGTCATCATGCGCTGTTCACTTTCGGCGAGAATGTCGGCACGAAAAGTTTTCCGGTTCCGCTAAACGGATTCAAGTGGCATGCGACGCGCCAACCGATCGTGACCGATTTGTGGAAAACAGACCGCGCGCCAAAAAAAATCGCGGTCTTCACTTCGATTGCGAATTGGTCGACCAGTGGGTTGAAAGACATCACCTGGCGCGGTGAGAAATACCTTTGGAGCAAGTCGCGCGAGTTCTTGCGCTTCGTTGCTGCGCCGAAAAAGGCAGCTGAAACGTTCGAGTTGGCCACGAACATTTCCGAACCACGCACCCGAAAAGAATTCGAACGCAACGGCTGGCGATTGGTCTCACCGTTGCAAATGAGCGTCGATTACTGGCTTTACCGCGATTACATCCAAGGGTCGAAGGGCGAATTCACGGTAGCGAAAGACCAGTATGTTCGGCTCAATACCGGTTGGTTCAGCGATCGCAGCGCCTGTTACCTCGCCTCCGGACGTCCGGTGATCACGCAGGAAACCGGATTCACAAGAAATTACGGCGGCGATGCCGGTTTGCTCGCGTTCCGATCGTTGAATGATATCGGCGAGGCCGCGAAAATGATCCGAGCTGATTACAAAAAGCACTCAGGTGCCGCCCGACGGATTGCGCGGGAAGTTTTTGAGGCCGAGACGGTACTGAAATCGCTCCTTGAGCGAGCGGGAATTTGAACGGTTGCTTTTCGATCACTTCGTTTGATCTTCCAAACTTTCCGGTATGAAGGGCGTTCCCATATTTATTTGCATCCTCGCACTTGTTGGATCGACAACGTTCGGTCAGCAACCGCCTCAGCAACCTCCCCCGCAGCCGCAACAACGGCCACAGAATGGCGGAGGCGCTCCGCCGGAAATCTCACCGGGGCAGCTGCAGCCGCCGGGTTTCCAAAGCGGCCCGATGACCAAGCAGAGTCCGCCGGCGCAAAATGTCGTGCCGGTTCCGGTCCCGATCGCGCCGCCGCAGCCGAATGGCCCGGTCCAAAAAAGCCTGGTCCGCATCACGGCAACCGAAGTCGCGCCCGACTATCGCGCGCCTTGGAATGCGGGAATGCTCGGCCGCGGCATCGGCGCCGGCTTCGTGATCGGCGGTAATCGGATTATGACCAATGCGCACGTGGTGAGCAACAGCCGCTATCTCACGGTCGAGCGGGATGGCGATCCAAACAAATATCCGGCCAAAGTTTTGTTCGTGGCGCATGATTGCGACCTCGCGCTGATCACCGTCGATTCTAGCTTCTTCAAGAATATGATCCCGCTGAAGCTCGGCGGCATTCCCGAGCTCGAATCAACCGTCTCTGCCTACGGCTATCCGATCGGCGGCGAACGCATGTCGGTAACAACCGGCATCGTTTCGCGTATCGATTTCCAGCTTTATACCCACTCGTCGATCGATCAGCACCTCGCCATTCAGATCAGCGCGCAAATCAATCCGGGTAACAGCGGCGGACCGGTGATGCAAAACGCGAAAGTCGTGGGCGTGGCATTTCAAGGTTACAGCGGCGACGTCGCACAAGGCGTCGCCTACATGGTGCCGACGCCGGTCATCAATCGTTTTCTCAAAGACGTCAGCGACGGCCATTATGACGGCTATGTCGATCTTGGAATCACCTTCGCTAAATTGCAGAACCCGGCCCAACGCAGATACCTTGGATTGAAAGATGACGGCCGCGGCGTGTTGGTGGAAACGGTTGTGGCGGCCGGCCCTTGCACAAAACTCCTTCGGCCCGGCGACGTGTTGCTCTCGATCGACAATCATCCGATCGCCAGTGACGGCAACGTCGACCTTGAAGGTGAGCACGTTGAAATGCCGGAAGTGGTCGAACGAAAATTCAAGGGCGACCAGGTGAAGTTCGACATCTGGCGCGACAAACAAGCGATCGGCGGAAGCGTGCAGCTCGAGAACGTGCCGCCCTATTTTATGCAGAGTCACAAATATGACGTACGGCCGCGTTACGTCGTTTACGGCGGCCTTCTGTTCCAACCGCTCTCGCTCGATTTACTCGAAGCTTATCAACCGAGCGATCTCCGGCTGCGTCACTTCTTTGATTTCTACGTGATCGACCAGCTCTATCTCGAGCATCCCGACGTCGTCGTGCTCACGAACATCTTACCGGACCCGATCAACACGTATCTCACCGCGTATCGCGGAGGAATTGTCGACGAAGTGAACGGTAAGAAGATTCGGACACTCGATGATTTGGCGCAGGCGTTCGCACAACCGGGCGACCGTCTCGTGATCAACATGATTGGAGACGGGCCACCGTTGGTGCTCGATCCCAAACAGGTGGATGAAGCGCGCGAACGAATCAAGACGCGCTACAACGTGGTGCGCGAAGAAAATCTCCAGGAACAACCCGGCACCAAACCGGCACCGATGCAGACCCAACTTTAGAAATGCGAAGATTAATTGTTAGCTTGAGTTTGGTTTCGATCGTCACCACGGCAGCATTGGCGAAAAAGGAAGCCCCGTCGCCGGCGCCAACCAACAAAGATATTAAACAAAAACTAGTTTCGTTGGTGCGGGTGAATGTAACCGGCCAGCCCTACGATTATTTTCGGCCGTGGCAAAAGAAAGCGCCCATTTCGAAGCGCGCGCTCGGCGCGGTTCTTTCCAAAGGACGCGTCCTGGTCACGGCGGACCTGGTTGCAAATCAAAACTACGTTGAGTTGGAACGCGCGGAATCGGGCGAGAAAACGGCCGCCAATGTTGCCGTGATCGACAACGAAGCGAACCTGGCCTTGCTTGAGCCGACTGATAAGAAGTTTCTCGAAGGAATTTCGCCACTCGATATCGCCGGAGACACGGTGGTTGGCGATCGAATCGCAGCCTGGCAGTTGGAGCCGACCGGTGCACTCGTGGCCACGGAAGGTCTCGTGACGACGATTCAGATGACAAAATATCCGGCGGACGTCGGCCAGTTCCTCACCTATCGGATCAGCCTTCCGATGCAGTATCGGGAAAACAGCTACACGATTCCGCTGGTAAAGAACAACAAGCTCGCTGGCCTGCTTTTGCGTTACGATCCGCGCTCGCAGCTGATCGACGCGATCCCGGCGCCGATCATCACGCATTTCCTGAAAGAAGCGGAGGGCGAACACTATCAGGGGTTTCCGTCCGTTGGGTTTTCATTTTTCCCAACCCGCGATCCGCAACTGCGCAAGTTCGCCGGAGAGACCGGCAAGCCGAGCGGCGTTTATGTCACCAGCGTTGAGCCAAACATGCCAGCGACGAAAGCGGGCATGCAGGTCGGCGACATTATCACCACCATCGGCAATCACGAGATCGATCAGAACGGCAACTACGTTGATCCACTCTACGGCAAGATCGAATTCACCAACCTGATCAGCGCTCATTCCTACGCCGGCGATGTTCTCCCGTTTCAAATTCAGCGTGAAGGCAAGCCAATGGAGTTAAAGATCACGCTCGAGCATCGCGATGCGAAGGATTACGTTAGCCCGCCCTACTCACTCGACGAAGCGCCGAAGTATCTTGTTCTTGGCGGCCTCATCTTTCAGGAACTCTCTCGTCAGTATCTCAAAGAGTGGGGCCCGAACTGGCAACGCGAAGCGCCGCCGCGGTTTGTCTATTTCGATCGGTTTCAATCCGAACTTTTTCCCGGTGAACATCGTCGCATCGTCATTTTGAGCCAGGTGCTGCCGGCCAATAACACGATTGGCTACGACGAATTTTCTTATCTGACCGTGACGAAAGTGAACGGGCGGGAAATTAAGTCGCTAAAAGATCTCGCCGAAGCGATCAAACAACCGATCGAAGGTGGATTCATCAAAATCGAAACGGAAGAAGATCCAAAACAAATCGAGCTCGACGTTAAAGACATTGCCGCCGAGGCGCCGGATCTTCAGGAAAATTACGGCATTCCTTCCTTGCAGCGATTGGATGATTCGGAGTAGCGGCTATTTCCCCCGCTCATCGCTTTCTGTAGAGGCGGCCGTGCCGGCCGCAATTGATCGGACGCAGGCGATACGCCTGCCACTACATCGGGGCAAGTCTAGACGCTTTTGTCCGACAAACGGTAACGCACGCTACTTTGGCTGCACGAAGTTCACGTCCTGGACAAATAGAAATTTTCCCATCGAAGGAAAAATTGCCACCGCTTTCTTGTCGGAACGGTTCCACATCTTGTCGCCGCCTTGGGCTTGTCCTTCCTGCCAGCTGGTGCCTTCGGCTGCACTGATGCCCAGAATGTCCTTGATGTTTTGATCGCTCATTGGCGACGTGTCCGGCTTGGTGAATCCTTCGCGCTGGCTGACCCCGTTCACGAAAGAAACCACGATCATGAAACCGTTCGAGACGTAACCAACGTCGTGCACTTCACCATGGCCGCCCAAATCCTTGCCCGCCTTGCCATAACGCGTCTCGATTTGTTTTTCGTCTTCTCCGATTCCCGCGAAACCAGTCGCTGCCAAAGTCATTGTTACAACGCCCGCAAATACAACCGTCTTCATCTCGTTAGAATTTAATGCGAAGCCAAGCTGCCTGATTCGGTCGATTTCGCAAGATCGACAATTAGCGTGAGTCGCGGTCGATCTTTAATCCACCGTGATAATGACTTTCCCGCGGGCGTGTCCTTCTTCCAGGTAACGAATCGCCTCGGGAGCATCGGCCAATTTGTAGGTCTTATCGATGACTGGCTTCATTTTTCCTGATTGCAGCATATCGGCGAGAAGCGCGAGGTCCTTCTGGTTGGAGTCGGCCATCATCATTCCCATCTTTTGTTTGACGAATTTTGAATACACCGCCGCATCGAGTGCTTTTGCCAGACCGCCAAGAAATCCTTGTTCGTTTGCGCCACCGCCACCGATGAGCACGTAGATACCGTTCGGTTTCAAAACACTTCGGCATTCGGAGAGGGAACGGTTACCCACGTTGTCGATCAGCACGTCATAACGGTCGGCACCTTTTGTGAAATCGTCTTTGGTATAATCGATCACGTGATCGGCCCCGAGTGATTGCACGAGCTCAACATTTCGCGTGCTACAAACGCCGGTGACGTCCGCGCCAAACGATTTTGCGATTTGCACCGCAAATGTCCCTACACCGCCAGACGCGCCGTTTATCAACACCTTCTGACCTGCCTCAACCTTTCCCTTGTCTCGCACTGCCTGTAGCGCGGTAATACCTGCGATATTCAGTGATGCGGCTTGCTCTACAGATAGGCCCGCCGGCTTCAGTGCCACTGATCCCGCCGCTCTAGGACAAACGTACTGAGCTAAGGCCCCGGTTTTTCCGCCAAATACTTCATCGCCCGGTTTGAACTGCGTGACATTCTTGCCGACGGCTTCCACCGTTCCCGCAAAATCGACGCCCAGACGCGTAGATTTTGGCTTTCGCAGTCCGACGCCCATCACACGCATCACATAGGGCGTGCCTTCGACAAAGTGCCAGTCGTATGGATTGATCGACGCGGCGTGAACTCTGACGAGAATTTGATCGTCATTCGGAACAGGCTTTTCAATGTCCGCCAGTTTGAGATTGGCCAGCCCGTAGTCACAATAAACGATGGCCTTCATGGGATTGGCGGGCGCGGCAGTCTGACGATCGCAATCATTCGTTGAAGTGAAGTACGCAACAAGGAACCACGCGACCAGCGCGATGAAGACCAGACTGAAAAACCATTTAAGCAGGCGTTTCATAAATTACTCCTCGGTTATTTAATCGACTGTGATGACGACTTTACCCCGGGCGTGCCCTTGTTCTAAATACCGGAACGCGTCCGGCAGGTCACTCAATTTATAGGTCCGGTCGATTACCGGAGTGACTTTGCCGGCCCGCATAAGATCGGCGAGAACGTTCAAATCCTTCTGACTAAACTGCGCTAAAAACGCGACGAACTTCTGGTTCGTGAATCGCGAGCAAAAATACGCGTTCAGTTCTCCTGCCAAAACGCCCATGATTTGTCCGCCGCTCGCTCCTGAGCCTCCCACTCCAGCCATGATACAAATGCCATTGGGATTTAAGATTGCCCGGCGCTCCGAAAAGGAATGGTTTTGGATATTGTCGAAAAGCACGTCGTAACGTCGGTCAGTCTTGATGAAATCTTCCTTTGTATAATCGAGGACGTGATCTGCGCCGATCGATCGGACCATTTCCAAATTGCGCGTGCTGCATACGCCGGTCACTTCGGTACCAAATGATTTGGCAATCTGAACTGCAAACGTGCCAACGCCTCCCGAGGCACCGTTGACCAGAACTTTTTGTCCAGACTGAATCTTGCCCTTGTCGCGGAGACCTTGGAGCGCTGTGATTCCCGCGATTCCGACAGAACCCGCTTGCTCAAACGTGATATTCGCTGGTTTCAGAGCGATACCTCGGTCTTCCCGAACGCACACGTACTCGGCAAAAGCGCCGGTTTTTCCACCGAATACTTCATCACCCGGTTTGAATGTCGTTACATTCTTTCCGACGGCTTCCACCGTGCCGGCAAAATCAGTACCCAATCGAGTAATCTTCGGTTTGCGTAATCCGGTAACAATGCGAGCACCGCCCTTGCAAATCATGTCGGCAGGGTTGACCGACGACGCGTGAATCCGGACGAGGACTTCGTTATCCATCGGCGCGGGTTTTTCGATGTCCTTCAACTTGAGATTCGCCAAACCATATTCGCAGTAGACGATCGCTTTCATAGAGTTAGTAGGAACCGCGTTATACCGGTCGCAGTCATTGCTAGACGTCCAGTAGGCGACGAAGAACCAAACCACGAGCGCCAGGGAAATTATGCTCGCAGACCATTTTAATACTCGTCTTAGCTTCACAGAATTATTCCACAGCTATAATTATCTTGCCGCGAGCGTGGCCTTGATCGAGATAGCGAAATGCTTCAGGCGCCTCGCCTAATTTGTAGGTCCGCTCGATGACCGGCTTGAGCTTTCCCGCTTGGACGAGGTCGGCTAACGTTATGAGATCCTCTTTGCTCGTCTTGATGCGGTAGAGAGCGAACTTCTGATCCGTGAATGACGACAATCCGCGCGCCGTGAAATTGCCGGCGATGCGCCCAATGGCCTGACCGCCTGTCACTCCGGCTCCGCCCATACCCGCCACAACGCAGATGCCTTTCGGAGTCAAGACGCGGCGGCGTTCGGCGAAGGAATGATTGCAGACGTTATCGAAGATCACGTCGTAACGCTGGTTGCTGTTGGTGAAATCCTCTTTGGTGTAATCGATGACGCGATCGGCGCCAATTGATTTCACAAGATCGACATTGCGTGTACTGCAAACACCCGTGACCTCTGCGCCAAGAGCTTTGGCGATTTGGGTGGCGAATGTTCCGACACCTCCGGTCGCGCCGTTAACAAGAACCTTCTGGCCGGGCTGAATCTTTCCCTCGCGCAGGCCCTGCAGCGCAACGAGTCCGGCCAGCGGAAGGGCGGCAGCTATTTCAAATGTGACGTTCGGCGGTTTCGGGGCCAACGCTCGTTCGCGAGTGCATGTATACTCGGCCAGACCTCCGCGACAGGTGCCGAACACTTCGTCGCCCGGCTTGAATTGGGTTACGTTTTTGCCGACCGCTTCGACCACGCCGGCGACGTCCTGGCCCAGGCGCGTGTCTCTTGGCTTGCGCAACCCGAAGAACAACCGACCAAGCCACGAATCTCGGATCACGTACGCATCAAACGCATTGAGGGAAGCCGCCCGAACTTTGATCAGGACTTGATCGTCATTCGGAACAGGCTTTTCAACGTCTCGTAGTTTGACGACATCCGGTGAGCCGTATTCGCAATAACGTATCGCTTTCATGGGATTAGTCGGGGCAGCATTGCGATTGCAATCATTGGTCGAAGTCCAGTAGGCGATGAAAATCCATCCGGCCAACGCGAGGAAAATCGTCAGCGCAGTCCATTTGACAGCGCGTTTGATAGTCATCGGCCTAACGAATCAGGCAGCCTCGGCCGGCAACGCTTTGACGTTGGCTCCTCTGATCAGGAAGTAGAGCATCATTGCCATTTCGGCGAAGAATGCCGGCTGCAACCAACCGAAAGTGATGCTGTACTGAGTGGGGAAAAACTGCGCCGTAATGCTAAGCGCGACCCAGGCGAAGCAGGCGATGATTAACCAAATGCCCAAGATGCGCGGCAGGAATCCGGACTTAAAGACGAGAAGCCCAAAAGGAAAGAGCCATACGCCCCAGAAGATCTCATTGATGAATTCTCCCTGGTTATGCAAACGCAGGAACAGGAAGCCGAGTGCGTCGCGCTGTACTTTATCGACAACGTCGAGAAACTCGCCGCCGCGAAAGAGGATGAGCGCGGCGATATTGTTCAAAGTGTTGAGAAATCCAACCGCGGCGGAGACCAAAACAAACGCGACCATTAACATTGCCCATGTCTTGTTCACGTTGCTGAGCAACCGATACAGCGCGATGCCGAGGCAGATGAAAATGAGGTGCCCCATAAGGTCTCCGTAGATCGACAAACGAAACATCGTTTCGTGGGTCAGGACATTTTCGGCCGTCGCAGCAGCGTTTCCGCGCACGATCAGTTTTCCCGGAACGTAGAGCATGCTGAACGGAGCGACGATTACCATCGAGAGGTAAATCGCTCCGGCGATGCGACCTGCTTTGACGGTTGGGTGCATGATTTCTCCTTGGTTGATTTGAATCAAAGGGGGCCGCGATATCGGCGCAGCCGGATTGCCCCGATCACAAATGCTGCGGCGAAAATCAATCCGAGCCAGAGACCCGGGGTCGCAAGAAATCTACCGGGCGTCAATTGCGCCAGCGAATCGATTGAAATGCTGTGATGCATTTGTAAATCGAAAGCGGTATCGCCCGCGCCGAGCAGGCGATTTTTCAACATCGAACCGAAGTAGGTCGTGTTGAACGTGATTTTCTCAAAAATACCGATCGCAATGAACGGCATCACGGCCCAGAGAAACGTCGCGCGCCGCGCCAGGCCCGAGATCAACAGCGCCCAGCCGTAAATCGGCGCATGCCAGAGCGCAATAACAATCAAACTGTAAAACATGATCCCGGACTGCTGAAGCAGGTTGAAATTTGCCCAGGTGGTCGAGGCCAATCCGCTCGGCAGCAAAACCGCGCTGCTGATCAGCAACATCAGGAATTGAGTGACGATCACGATACCAAGAACAATTGGCGGCAGAACGAGCAGCGGGATACTAACTTTGGACAGAACGGTGGTGAGATCGGAAACAGGCAGCGATTTCCAAAATAGAATACTTCGTTCCCGACGTTCGCCGTAGAGCGCATCGAGACAGTAAAACAGGCCGACGATAAACGCGGTGATGATGATCATCATCGCCACGATGTTGTAATGCAGTTCGATCGCCGCGCGCCGGTGCCCTTCGTCCAACAACATCGCCGCACGTCTACGTTCCGGAAGATGCGCCGAACTGATCAGTGCCCCAAGCAAAACGACCCCGGCGACAATCAACGGCACGATGTAGATCGACTTGTTCTCCCACAACTCGCGTTTGACCGACCAGTAGAACGTCGGCGTCGCGCACGCGGCTGCCCGCGATTCACCCGGCGATACAGTCACTGCGTTCGATTCCGTATTCATTAATTTAAACTGACCTCGGACTTCTGACCTCCGGCCGCTGAATTCGTCATCACCGCGACGAACAAATCGGCGATGGTGGGCGTGCGGACATCGCCTAGCGCGGCGAGCTGGCCACGGTCGACTTGGTCGAACAACATGATGCTGCGGCCGAACAGTTGACGTTCGTTAATCGGTTTGAGCGAGCGCGCACCAGCCACGTGGTCCGGATGCACCATCAACTCCACGTAGCGCGACTCGAATTCCTCCATGGTGCATTCGAGCACGATCCGGCCGTGACTGATGAAAATAAGATCTGTCAGCACATCCTGAACTTCTTCAACTTGATGCGTGGTCACGATGATCGTGCGCTTGCCGTCGAAGTAATCGTTAAGGAGAGAATCGTAGAATTGTTTTCGATACAAAATGTCGAGACCGAGCGTCGGCTCGTCGAGCACGAGCAACTTCGCGTCAATCGCCATCACGATCGCGAGATGCAGCTGCGCCACCATACCCTTCGATAATTCCCGAACCTTGCTCGTGTATTTGATCGTCGTCTTGGCCAGAAAGTTCTCTGCCTTCGCCCGATCGAACTTCGGATGCACACCGGCCACGTAATCGAGCAATTGCGAAACGCGGATCCACCGCGGCAACACTGCAACGTCTGCGATGAACGAAACATCGCACATGAGCTGATCGCGCTCGGCCCAGGGGTCGCGGCCGAGCACTTTCAGCTCTCCTTGGTATGCGGTCAGACCGAGAATCGCGTTCAGCGCCGTGGTCTTCCCGGCGCCGTTCGGTCCGATGATGCCGAGAATGCGGCCTTCGTCGACCCGAAGATCGACGTTATCGAGGGCGACCGTCGTCCCGAAGACTTTGCGAAGACCGCGCGCTTCAATGCAGGCCATGTTAAAGCGTCTCCTTTCCAAACTTTGCAGAATGACGAGCCGCGGCATCCAACAGTTCTTTCGGAGTCAAACCGAGCCGTTGAATCGTGGCTTGAATTCGCGGCCAATGTTCGTTCAGAAACTTTTGCCTCTCGCCCTTCAACAAGACATCGCGCGCACCGACTTTGACGAACATGCCGAGACCCCGCCTTTTCTCAACGAGCTCCTCGTCGGCCAATTGCTGGTAAGCCTTGAGCACCGTGAGTGGATTGATCCGATCCTCGGCCGCGACGTTTCGCAGGGACGGCAGCGGATCGCTTTCTTTGAGTACGCCGTCGAGGATCATATGAACAACGCGTTCGCGCAGTTGGCGATAAATCGGCTGACTGTCATTCCATTCACGATTCATCCTGTTTTGCAGGAATCGACCGCAACAGAATTGCGAAATCTTGCCTCAATCGGATCCTGTCCCTCATATGTGTTATAGTGAACTATAACACTAACTCACACCAGGCAAGCTTTTTTTCTCATTTTCTTTTACCCACGTTCCAGCCCCCCTCCTCGCCCACCTCACAACTGCCGAACAAAAATCGACAAGACGCTGTCCAAGCAAACGTGAAACCGTTTGTTCTCGGCTTGCTTTGCACAGTTATGGTCGCGCCTATTTTGCACGGGCAAAATCCAGTCCCCGGAAACACGGCAGCGCCATTGCAGAGATCCAGGCCCGTCCGGGTTGCTCCGAAACCAGCGCCCAACGTGCGACCGCCAATCACAAATGCCCCAGCCCGCGCAGCGGCAAATATTGTCGCCTATTCCGCGGCGCTCGGTCGCTATCAACACGCCAGACACACCCGTTATTGGTGGAAGCGTCATTTCACCACCTTCGTGTTGGTTAGCGGCGGTTATTATTATTTCGACTCCGGATATTGGTTCCCGGCGTGGGGATACGATCCGGACTACGAAGCCTACGATTACGACGGACCGATCTTCACTTACGGAAATCTTTTGCCCGACCAGGTGATCGTGAACGTTCAGCGCGCGCTTCAGGACCGGGGTTATTACGGCGGCGGAATCAGCGGCGGACTCAGCCCTGCAACGCGCCGCGCGATAAGCGCGTTCCAACAGGACGAAGGATTGGAAATCAACGGCGTCGTTGACGGGCCGACTGTTTATGCGCTCGGACTAATTTAGGATTTTCTCGGCCTAACGGCTAGGGATGGCCCGGACCTCCATAATCAAACG
>DATMOU010000047.1:0-101340 GCA_035568035.1 Chthoniobacterales bacterium
AGTCCTTTTCGGGTTGCAACGGTGGCAGTGGCTGCGCCGGATTCGGGTTGAATCGAAAAATCTTATCCTGACTGCTCGGCGGACTGAATCCCGTCGCCACGCTCGCGTGGAATGTGGTGTCAGTCTTATCGATCTTGTAACTACCCGCGACGCGATACGTCCAAACATCTCCGAAATCGTTGAAGCTGTCGAGGCGCCCGCCTGCGACTAAAATCAGCTTCTCGATGTTTGCAGTCGCTTCGACAAAGGCGGCGATCTCGGTGGTAAAGTCACTGATGAAGATTGGTTGCGGACCGAACAGTTGAGAAATGAAGGGCCGCTCCTCACCTGAATCGACGCGGTTATAAAAGAATCCGCTCGTCAGTGTAAACCAGGATGTTGCGTGTAGGTCATTTTGGTAATCGATCGTGGTCCGCTGGAACAGAGCGCGCGTCGGCCCTACGAATCCGTCCTGATTTGGATTGTTGACCTGTCGTTCATTGTCGTGGTCGATGATTAATTTGTGCTCCCACCAATCGGTGACCTGGAGATCGATATGCGGGGCGATAAACCATTTCTCGGTTAGGAAATGATCTATCGGCCGAAAGGCGAAGATGCTATTCGGGTTACCTGTTTCACTCTCGGAGTAGGCAAACAATCCGCCAATCCGTGCCTTGTCGTTCGGCGACCAGCCCACATCGGTTAGCATTGACGTGTTACGATAAGCGTTGTTCGGCCGGGCATTGTCGGTGTCAAGCCGGCTTGCCCCCAACGAATAATCGAAGTCGCCAATTTTCCCGTCGCTCACAATAGTTTCCCGAAAAGTGTCGTAGGTACCGCCTTCTTCACTCACAGTGATCCCAGGTGGACCGTTTCCTTGTTTGGTAAAGATCTGAACCACTCCGGCCAGTGCACGCGGTCCGTAGATCGTGCTTTGGGGGCCGCGCGCGACTTCGATGCGATCAATGTTATCAGTCGTGAGATTGGCGAAATCGAATTGACCGGCCAATCCCTGATTGATGGGTATTCCGTCGAGCAGAACTTGCATGTCTTGGCTTGGCAGTCCACGCATGAAAACCGAAGTGAGCTGACCCGGTGTGCCAGTCTGAACGACGTTTAGTCCCGGCACTTCGCGCAAAGCATCACTCACACGCTCGATCTGTTTGTTATCGAGGTCCTGGGAGTCGATCACGCTGACGCTGGCGGGGGATTGATCGAGCGGAATATCGAATCGGGTTGCCGAAACAACGACCGCTTCGGCCTCGGGCAGTTGATCGCCGTTGGCCGACACTGATGTTGCGGTCTCCGCGCGGACAGGAATTGCCGCGCCGATTAGACTAGCTAGAACAAAACATAATGGGCGATTTCGCATAACAAGTTTCCTCCAACTCGAGAGTCGGACTTGTTTGCCTCAGTCCCGCGGCTGCGGGATCGGAGCGCATTGCCCAGCTCTCACTCTTCTTTTTGCGAAGAAGTTTTTTCGCGGTCCGAGCCGGACTGACACTTACCAGAGGTTCGGTTTTGCAGCGCAAACGCGAACTCAGATTTCTTTAGCTGGGTCCAGCGTCACGCTGGCGAATGAGGTGGCCTCGGTCGAATATTCTGGCTTCTGGCGTTTGAAGAAAGTTGATGGTCTTTAGTTGATTGTTGATAGACCCAAAAGCCAAGCGGCTCCGGCTATCAACCATCAACTATCAACTATCAACGTCTTCCCCCTTCTTCCCGCCTTCACCGCCCCGCCTATGCAGGACGATTGGCCGTGGGAAGTCGTATCCAGTTACAGCAGCGCAACTGCTCCCGGTTTTCACGGGATTTCTCGCGCCGATCCACTTTTTCAAGCTCGCAAAGAACTGGCTCCAGAACTAGCCGCTTGCGATTCGCGGCTCAAGATTTATTTATCTCGCAACTCATTCGTGACCTCATCCGCTCCCAACTTCCTCGTTACCGGCGGGGCCGGCTTCATCGGCTCCAATCTGACCCTTGCGCTCCAGGGCAAGTTTCCGGGCGCGCGGCTGACCGTGATTGACGATTTCCGTTCCGGCGATTTCAAAAATTTACTCGGTTATCGCGGGGACTTCGTTGCCCAAAACCTGGCTACGCTGGATTGGCGCGAGCAATTCGGTAGTCCGGCAGCTGCCGGATTCGACGCGATTTTTCATCTGGCGTCGATCACCGACACGACCTTGCATGATCAGTTCATCCAGGTTCACGACAACGTCGAGAGTTTTCGACGGCTCCTCAATTTCGCGCGACCAAACAAAACAAGAATTGTTTACGCGTCGTCTGCCTCAACCTACGGCCCTGCCACACAGGCCAGTGTCGAAACCAACGGAGCCGCGCCGGCGAACATCTACGCATTCTCCAAAACGATCATGGACAATCTCGCGATGCTCGAAGCGAAGGAGAATCCGGGCTGGGTCATTGTCGGCCTTCGCTATTTCAATGTTTACGGACCGCACGAGGCCCACAAGGGCGTGCCCGCCAGCATGGTTTATCATCTGGCCCAGCAAATCAAAGCCGGACAACGCCCTCGAATTTTCAAACACGGCGATCAGAAGCGCGATTTCGTTTACGTGAAAGACATCGTGGAAGGCAGCATGCTCGCTCTCGAAGCCAGGGAGAGCGGAATTTACAATCTTGGCTCAGGCCAGGCGCGCTCGTTCAACGAATTGGTGGACGTGCTCAACAAGTGTCTCGGCACAAAATTTCAACCTGATTACATCGACAACCCCCACGCCCACTACCAAGACTTCACCGAAGCCGACCTCGAGAAGGTCCAGGGCGCACTCGGTTATCAGCCGCAATTCTCGCTCGAACGCGGCGTAGCGGATTACTTGGAGTGGCTGTATCCCAGCCAAAAATAATTATTCGCTGTCATCCCGAACGAAAGTGAGGGACCTCGCAGTCGAAGCTTTGATCAAACAACCTAACTCGGGTGACCCATCGTCAAACGGGAGGTCTCTCGCTCCGCTCGAGATGACAGATTACCCTTCCCAAAAGAATTTTGTCGGGCGGCTGATTTCTGGCGGCAGGCTCTTGTGGACCGGACAATTGAGCGCGGTTTGCTCGAGGACCTCGCGATGTGGCGAATCCGGCGGCAAGGGAATGTGAACCTCGCTCGGCAGTCCAACGATTCTCCGCGGCGGATCCGTCGACATTTCCTTTTCCACCGAAACCTTCATTCCGCGAAGATCGACGCCCAGCGATTCGGCTTTGAGTCCCATGGTCGTGCTAATACAGGTGCCTAGGGCCGTCGCGACGAGATCAGTGGGCGAAAATGCTTCGCCTTTGCCTTTATTGTCGGTGGGCGCATCGGTCGGAATCTTCGATTTCGACGGACCGTGCGTTGCATCGCAATGCAGATCGCCGGTGTATTCAACATCTACTTTAACCATGACACAATTATGCGGCGCATTTCGCTTTTGTCATATCTCTCAAATGACGAAATCCGAATGACGAATGACGAAACAAATTCAAATGATCAAACCCCGAATGTTAAAACGCCATGGCGCTCGGCGTTGTAATTTTGGTCATTCGAGCTTCGTCATTCCTTGGACATTCGACATTCGTGCTTCGTCATTTCACAATCACCGGCGCCTCCTGAATTTTATCGCGGTGTCGCGCGAATTCGTCCCGGAACACACGGGTAAGGTCTCCGTTGTGTAAGATGATCATGTCGGTGTCGTGTTTCTTGTGATCGTCATTTTGCCAGCCCTCGTTCCACCAGCAGAAACCAACAATCGCCGGCCACCGATTTGAAAGAAGATCCTCCACGGCGCTTCGCGTCCACTGCACGACATCCACGTGGCGATTGTGCAAATCGCAACCGAACTCGGCGACTATCACGGGCTTTCCCGGCGCGAGTTTCGTTAACCGCGGATAAGCCTCGCGCATTTTGAAGGCGAAACTTTCTGAGCCGTCGGGTGTCAACGGCGTGGTTGGTCCATAAGCGCTGAGCGCAACCCAATCGCAATATTTCTCGCCCGGAAAATAATTTTCGAATGCGTTCCATTGTCGCTGCGGCTCGTCGTACCAGTTGACGTGCCAGACCCAGGTCAGGTTATCCGCGCCCTCCGCGCGCATGAGATCGACAATGTGGTGATAAGCCGCGACGTAGCGTTTTGGTCCTTCAACGGGACCGCCGTTCCATTTTCCGTTCCAACTAAACCAGTTTCCATTCGGCTCGGTTCCCCACTCGATCAAAATCGGCGAACCGAATGCCTTGGCGTCATGCCCCCAGGCCCGAAGACCGGCATCAAACTCGCCAGCGATGATTTTCTGAAGTGAAAACTTCTTCTCTCTATGAAGTTGATCGACATCCGAGCGAAGCATCAGGCGAACGTAGGGAATTTCGCCGATATCGCGGATCCAGACGCACGTCTCGGCTGGAAATTTTCTGGACTCGAACCAATTGTCCGAAAAATAGACCCATGCAGTCTTGGCGCCGACAGCCTGTTCGTAACGCACCACATCGGCAGCCGAGACATCGTGCTCAGTCGGATCGTGCGTATCGGTCCCGACGCCGCCCCAATAGAATCCGTGATAGAGCTTTCCAGCCGGCGGCGGCAGAATACGCGGTGTTTCAGCGTGTAAAACGACGACGCAGCCGAACAATGCGGCGAGGAAAATCTTCACCGCCACATTGTAGGGCAGGCGCTCCGTCTGCCAAATCGGCGACGAATTTGCCGTTACCCTACCAATAGGGAGGCGCAGCTGCCCGCGACGCGCAGCCTACGTTTTCTTAGCGGCGTTGCGCAATTCTCTTACTCGATCGTGCGCGCTTTTAATTTCCGTGAACTGATGCGAAACGATTTCGCGAAGGTGCCCCGTCAGCCCATCGTTCATTGCGTCCTGAAATTCGTGAACGGCGGAATCTTCACCGCGCTCGACCTCACTTAGGATCGCTTTGTCGTCGCCACTAGTCGCCGCAGATTTCAGGTTGATCCATGCCCGATGCATCGCTCCCGCGGCGCTGCTCGATTTTTCCGGCTTCGATTCGCCAAGATTACGGGCCTCGGCCTGCAGTTCAGTCGCGAAGCGATGACGCTGCTGCGAGTATTGCTGGAAGAGTGATTGAAGCTGCGGATCTCTCACAGCTTCGGAAGCTTCTTTGAACCCCTTCTCGCCGTCCTTCAACGTTTCGATCAACCCGTTGATCGTGGAAATAGCTTCTTTTTGTTGTGTCATAGTACCCTGTTTCGCAGCCCACGGGGGTTTCGGTTCTCAGAAAATTTTCGCCGCGCGCTTGCGACACTCGCTCATAGCGTTAGCGTAAACTGATGAATACAAAGGTGACAGGGAAAGATCTGACAAAGGAATCACCACGCAGTCCACGCATTCGGGTTGGCGGTTATGCAATTCTTGGGCGCACGCTCGACAAATGTCGCGCGTTGGTTGCCGGTAACATCGGCGAATACCACTTCGATTGTCCGCTCGACAACATGCTGTTTGGCTTCAAAGGCGTGGAGGGCGTCGATTTCAAAGCGCAAATCGAAAACGGCGCAAGCGACCAGGACATGATCGATTGGTTGAATCGCAATGGCGAAAAGAAAACACCGGACGAGATCAAGCGCTGGGGTGACGAGGTCATTGCCAATAACCCCTACAACGATCCCGAGAAGCGCGAGTGGTTCGTCGAGCAATTAAAACCGCTCCAACTCGATCCAAAGACAACCACATTGTTCGATTGGCTCGAGAAAGACGATAAAGCGAGTCACGCCCAGAAAGCGGCGTGAGTTAGCGCACACGGAGCTTAGGTGGATCGAGCAGTCCCTTGCTCGATGCTAGAATGGCGGCGAAGCCGCATGAATTAAAATCGCCCGCGGAGCGGCCGATCCACCATTTCACGACTTGATGAAGGGCGGCGGGATGTCTTCGGTGATGCCGGAATCCTCGCCGCGGCCCAGCTTGCTGTGCCGGACGCTGTAAAAGAAATAGATCAGCAGTCCGACCGCGAGCCAGATAAAGAAACGTCCCCATGTTTCCAGCGGCAGGCTGAGCATCAGGGCAACGCAAAATAATACGCCGAGCAACGGAAAAACTGGAACGAATGGAACCCGAAATGGCCGGGGCCGAGCCGGATCTTTCCGACGCAAGACAATCACGCCGCAACAAACCAGCACAAACGCAAAAAGTGTTCCGATATTCGTGAGGTCGGCCAACGAACCGATATCGATCAACATGGCAACTCCGCCCACCACGACGCCAGTCAAGATCGTGGTGATATACGGCGTCCGGTAGCGCGGGTGAAGACGCGAAAAAAATTGCGGGACCAGACCGTCGCGTCCCATCGCCATGATAATGCGGGGCTGGCCAAGTTGAAACACGAGCAGTACTGAAGTGAGGCCGGCCAGCGCACCGGCGCTAACAAGCGCCTGGGCCCATGGTTTACTGGCAAAGGCAGTCGCCACCGCGGCGGAGTCACCAAGATAAACCGTGTATTTTTTGATGCCGGTGAGCACGGCGGCCATGAGCACATACAGCACGGTGCAGATGATGAGACTGGCGATCATCCCAATCGGCAAATCCCGTTGCGGATTCTTGGTTTCCTCCGCGGTGGTGGAGACGGCATCGAAACCGATGAAGGCAAAAAAGACAATGGCTGCGCCACTCATCACGCCGCCAAATCCGCTAGGCGCAAACGGACGCCAATTTGCCGGATGGACCATGAATGCGCCGAAAGCGATGACGAAAACCACCACCGCGACTTTGATCAACACGATAGTCGTGTTGGTGGTGGCGCTTTCGCGAATACCATAGATGAGAAGAACCGTCACCGCGGCTACGATTAACACCGCAGGAAGATCGAGAGCGATGGAATATCCGAAGATGTGCGGCAACCCGAGCGGCGAATAGTACTGCACGACTTCACCGCCTTGTGAAAGCTTGGTCGCAGCCGTGGTTGGATCGGTAACCAGCCAAAGCGGAAGCCTGATGGAACCATGGCTCAAGCTGTAGATCAGTTTCACAAAATAATCCGACCAGCCTTTCGCTACCGCCATATTGCCGACGGCATATTCGAGGATCAAATCCCACCCGATAATCCAGGCGATAATCTCGCCGAGGGTAGCGTAGGAGTAAGTGTAGGCCGAACCCGAAACCGGAATCATGGCCGCGAGTTCGCTGTAACAGAGGGCAGCGAAACCGCACGCGATGGCGGCGACGACGAACGAAAGGGCGACCGCCGGTCCCGCCGCCGGCCGGCCAAAGACCAGGTCGGTATGGTGGATGAATGCGATGATGAAATTGAGCACCGGCGTTTTGACGATGGATTCGCCCACATGGGCGGCCTCGCCCGCTGCCGCGGTACCGGCGAGCGCGAAAATGCCCGCCCCGATGATCGCACCAATGCCGAGGCAGGTAAGATCGAGCACAGTGAGCGAGCGCTTCATTCTGCGATCGGGCGCAGCCGCCTCAGCGATTAAAGCATCGGGGCTTTTCTTGCGAAAAAGTTGATTCGCCATCGGTTGTGCTGGCCAAATCGTGTCATCCCGGCTTGCTGCTGGTCAACCGCGAAGTTCAGAGTTGTAGTCACGGCGCTGCCTGCCGCGCCAAAGCGTTCTGCGAAGGCGGGTGCGCCGTCGACCAACACGCGCCACAGGCGCGTGGCTACACCTTTGGCCCACCTCTAGCTACAAAAGATCGACATCGTGAACTTCGGCACGGCAAACCTGATCGGCGGCTTCATCTTCGGATCAATCGGCTTCGTCGCCTTCGCTTACGGAAAGCGAATGCACCTTTGGCAGCCGATATTTATCGGTCTCGCCCTGATGATTTATCCCTATTTCGTCAATAACGACATCGTTCTCTGGGCCGCTGGAATTGCCGCTTCGGCATCGCTTTGGTTCGTGCGCAACTAATGGGACAAACGAAAAGCGGAGCCCGTTTTCACGAGCCCCGCTTTCATCCGATGACCGCTTGATTATCTGCCAACGGCCATGCCGTTTTCCGTTTCGCGGATGGCGCGATTCGTATTTTCAATCGCGCGGATTCTCCAGCCGCCTTTGTTATGCTCGGCCACTTCCAACTCCGCGCGCGCGGCGCGGAGATTCTCCAGCGCGCGGCGCATATGCGGTTGGTCCGCTCGGGCGGTGAAGCTGAATGCCGAAATTGCTACTAAACCGATGATCGCTGTGGTGAATGTTTTCATGTCGGCGATGTAAATCGGACAGCTCCGTACCGTCAAGACAGGCACTGCCTTACAAGCCGAGCATGGACGCCGCTGAGCTTATTCAGTAACCTCGCACGCCATGTCGGACGAACCGGTTAAAATCCTTCTCGGCGATACCGCGATCTCCGCGATCGAGCGCCGCTCTCAGCGCGGCTGGCTAAGACGACGCAAAGGTCAAGAACTACCGTCGTTTACCCATTGCGAGAACTGCGGGACGAAATTGAACGGGGATTATTGCTCACATTGCGGACAGGCGGCGATTGATTATCGCCGGTCGTTTGGTCACGTCATTCTGGATGTTCTCAACGAATTCCTGAACTGGGATTCGAAATTTTTCGGCACCCTTGGCCTTCTGGTTACCCGGCCCTGGCGACTTACCAACGAATTCGTTCAAGGAAAGCGCGTGCGTCATGTCCACCCACTCCGTTTGTACCTCCTCGCCAGCGTGGCTTTTTTCTTCGCGGTGAACTACGGAGCGAAAGGACTACGTTTCGAGCCAGGCAAGATTTCAGACAAGAACGGCGCAGAGGTTGCGACTGCGATTTCGCAAAAGCGAGATGAGATCGAAAAAGAGCTCGCAAAAGAAAATCTTACGGCAGACGAGCGTCGAAAAGCACAGCAAGCACTGGATTATCTGACCAAGCCAAGCCCTTCCGCGGCACCATTACCTTCACCCAGCGTCGCTGTCCCGGTGCCTTCACCCAGCGTCACGGTCCCGGTGCCGGCGGCCGCGACAGTTTCGCCGAGCGAATCGAACCGGCGGGAATATGGAGCGGTTGGAGATCGTCCGTTCGTCGTGTTCGATGAGAACGAGAAATCATCGACGCCGTTCGAGCGCTGGCTGGAGGCGCGGGCCAAGGAAAAGATGGGCGAGCACGGAACAAAAATGGGGCTGTTCATCACCACGCTGTTCAGCAACCTGCCCTACATGATGCTCTGCTGCATTCCGTTGTTCGCGCTTGTTCTGAAACTTCTCTACATCCGGCGACGTGTCTTCTACATCGACCACCTAATTTACGCGCTACACATCCATTCATTCTTTTACACCGGCGTCATGTTGATCGTTCTCATCACGATGGGTCTGAACCGCATAATTCCCGGAACCTTTGCCGGCTGGGTCATCGCCGTTCTTTGGATCACATTCGTGATTCAGGTTTTCTTGTCGATCCGATACGTTTATCGACAAGGCTGGTTCATCAGCGCGCTCAAATTTTTCACCGGCGGTTTTATTTATTTGATGGTGTTATTCCTCGCTCTCGCAGCAACGTTCTTTGTAACCCTGGCAATCCCTTCATAAGAAAATCTGTTCCTTAACATTGCCGATTTAGATATCGAGTCGACCGCTAGCGCACCGTAATTGCGACTAACTTAAAAGCTCACGCGCCTTTGCCAGCGCTTCGTCAATTTTGCTGGCATCCGTTCCGCCACCCTGGGCGTTCTCGGGCCGTCCGCCTCCTTTGCCCCCAACGACCGGCGCAATTTCCTGAATGATTTTGTTCGCCTGGATCTTGGAGGTTCGGTCCTTCGGGACCGTTGCGACCAGCGCCACGCGCCCATCTTTCGCTCCGGCGAGAACAATTGGTCCGCTAAACTTCGATTTCAGCGAGTCGGCGATTGCTTGCAACAATTTGCTGTCGCCGTCCTGAATCTTGGCGACCAAAAACGTTTCTTTGCCGGGCTTGGCAGCCAGCTCGTTGGCGATCTGCGCGCCACGACTCTGATATTCCGCTTCCGCTTGTTTGGCGTGTTGCTTTTCCCACTCGCGAACATCGGCATCCAATTTTTCCAGATGCGCCCCGCGCGCGTCAATCTGTTCCAGCATCTTGTTCGTCTGCACCGTGTCGGTAAACACGGGCAACGGAGCGACGTCTGGTTTCTTTCGCGCGAGAATCTCAAATCGTTCTTGCTGACGCTTTGCTTCGTCCTTCGCCCAGGTTCGCGCCGCATCACCCGCTACGGCTTCGATGCGACGCGTGCCCGCGGCGATCGCCTCCTCTTTCACGATGCGGAATGCACCGATCTCGCTTGTCGATCTAACATGGGTGCCGCCACACAGCTCCATCGAATAACCGTCCAGTTTCGAAGGGTCACCACCGATCTGGACGACGCGAACAAGGTCACCATATTTCTCGCCAAAGAATTGCTGAATCTCTTTGTGTTTCTTTGCATCGGAGTACGGAATTTCCGTCCAAGAAACGGATGCATTCTGGGCGATCTTGTCGTTCACCAATTTCTCTACGTCGCGCTTTTGCTGCGGCGTGAGCGGCGCGCTGCTGAAGTCGAACGTTAGTTTGTCTGGGCCAACATAACTTCCCTTTTGCGTCGCATCTTTACTAACGACTTGATGCAGCGCCCAGTGCAGCAAGTGCGTCACCGTGTGATGACCTTGGATCAGCTTTCGTCGGTCGGCATCAACGCGAAGGTGCAGCGGCGCTTCCGGCGACCAGTCGAAACCTTCACTAACAGCGAGTTTCAAATAGAAGGTCGCATCTTCCCTTAGCGTATTAACGACTCGAACGACTTTTCCGTCTTCGATAAACTTCAACTCGCCGGTGTCTCCGACCTGACCCCCGCTTTCGGCGTAAAGCGGCGACACATCGACAATCGCCCACTTATCGCCGCTGCCAATTCCTCCGGCTTTCTCAACGATCTTGAACAGTTTAGCATCTGCCTCTAGTGCTTTGTATCCGACAAATTTCGTCGGAAAATCCACGATATGCTGGACTGTGATTGCCGATTTCTTCTGCGCCTTCCGCGCGCGCTCGCGCTGCTCGTCCATCAACTTTTCGAAACCGGCACCATCGACGGTCAATCCGCGTTCGCGCGCCATTAACTGCGTTAAATCGAGCGGAAAGCCTTGCTCGTCATAAAGTCGAAATGCAAATACGCCCGAGATCTCAGATTTCCCACCCGTCGCTTCGCGGTCGAACAGCTCAATACCCTTATCGAGCGTTTTGTTAAAAGATTCTTCCTCGCGCTTGATCGTTTCCTCGACGTGTTTTTGCTTTTTCCCTAGTTCCGGAAAGACGTCGCCCATCGTTTTCGCAACGACATCGACCAGTTTGAAAAAGAACGGTTCGTGAAAACCTAGCGAGCGGCCGTAACGGACTGCGCGGCGTAAAATGCGGCGCAGCACGTAGCCGCGACCCTCGTTTGAAGGAATGATTCCGTCCGCGATCGCGAAGCTCAGCGCGCGGATGTGATCGGCCACTACTCGAAACGCGATATCGATCTTTTCCTGTTCGGTTCTGGGGAGCACACCCGCCTCGGGTGTCGCATCCGGCGCCTCGCCGGATGCGGTTGGCGAGGCGCCAACCACTGCACGCCAGGGCGCGTGCGCTCCCCAATCCGAAGAATGTGGCAGGCTCGAACGGTATTTCTTGCCGCTGAGCTTTTCAATCTCGTCGAAGATCGGGCGAAAAATGTCCGTCTCGTAATTCGAAACCGTTCCCGAAAAATCGGTGAGATTTTTCGTGCCCTGAATGATCGCAGTCGCGCGCTCGAAACCCATTCCGGTATCAACGTGACGTTGCGGCAACGGCGTAAATGTTCCGTCCGGATTGGCGTTGAACTGAATGAACACCAGGTTCCAAATCTCGATGCAGCGCGGGTCGTTCTTGTTCACCAGCGCGCCGCGGGTGTCGCCGTCCGGAGTCAGATCGACATGCAACTCCGAACATGGTCCGCAAGGACCTGTGTCGCCCATCATCCAGAAATTGTCGGCTTTGCCGAAACCAGCGACGTGAATCTTCGGGTCGAGATCGGCGTCGCGAAACAATCGCGCCCAGTGATCGCAAGCCTCCTGGTCGAACTCGCTTGGGTCATTCGGTCCGGGTTTATAAACGGTCGCGTAAAGCCGTTGGGCGGGAAATTTCCAGCGCTCGACCACCAGTTCCCAGGCCCACTCGATCGCCTCTTTCTTGAAATAATCGCCGAAGCTCCAGTTGCCTAGCATTTCGAAGAACGTGTGGTGATAGGTGTCGAGGCCGACGTCTTCGAGATCGTTGTGCTTGCCGCCGGCGCGAATGCATTTCTGGGTGTCGGCCACCCGCGGAGGATTCCACTGCGGTTTTTGTTGCCCCAAAAAAATCGGCACGAACTGATTCATGCCGGCGTTGGTGAAAAGCAGGTTGGGCGCGTCGGGCAACAGCGACGACGAAGGCACAATGGAGTGCTTCTTCTCGCGGAAGAAATCGAGAAACGATTGCCGGATCTGCGCAGAGGTCATGGTTCTTTAACCACGAATAAACACGAATTCTGACAACCTGAAAATACCGCGCCTGATTGCCGTCGAGTCCCGTTTAACGCTCTGCCCAGCCGCAACGCTGAACGTTCAGTGTTTGGAGGCGTTGGCTGTGTCAGCGACCTTCCAGGCGGCGCGAAATTGCCGGTCGATCTGGTCGGCCTCGTATTGCCGATTTTGCGCCTTCAACGCGTCGCGCAAACCGCCAAGGGCGCGACCGTCGCGCGGATTACGTTCGAGATCATCGCGGAAGATTTTCTCCGCTTCCGCTGCCTGATTATTCGCGAGCAAAAATTTCCCGAGCATCGGACGGACCGGCGGATACCAGGGCGGTGGCTCGCTGTAACTTAACGCATCTTCTGACGCGACTGCCTTCTTCAGTGATTCAAGCGCGGCATTATTATCGCCCCGACTTCGCGCGATGGCGCCGGTCAAGATGTTGTCGTGAACCTTAAAGACGTCGGCGACCTTGTTGAGCTGGTCGTACATTTTATCCGGTGGAATTTTTGCGATCAGCTCCCGAAAATCTCTTTGCTCCTGTTCCGCTTCTGCTGTTTTTCCAGTGCTAGCGAATGCCACACCGCGAAATGAATGCCATACCGCGTTCGTGGTCACAAAGGCTACATCTGGCCGCGGGAACTTTAGAAGGTCGTTCCAACGCTCAAAAGCGAACAACACCACCATCGGCGTCGGCAGAAATCCTTCGAGATCCGGCATCGCTTTAACACCAGGCGCAACATTGGCCACTAACTTTGCCGCGGCGTCGCGCGCTTCGGCAAAATTTCCATCCATGCATGCCGCAAAGGTCAGAAAATGCATGTTGTGACTGTAATACATCAGTCGATAAACACCCTGCTCACGCGTGTCACCGAGAAATCTCCGGTCAGCGGCCACGGCAAGTTGATTGCAATGCGCTGCAGCCTGATGATCGCCAACGCGGGAATAGACGTGGGCCGGCATGTGGACGAGGTGACCGGCAGCCGGCGCAAGCTTTCCCAAACGTTCGGCGCTTGGCAACGCCCGCTCGGGGTGTGCCGACGCTTCAACCGCGTGAATGTAATAATGGTTCGCGCCGAGATGATTGGGATCGCGTTTCAAAACTGATTCCAACACAGAAACGATTTCGTCGGTGCCCTCAGCGGCCTTGCCATCAGCAGTCCAAAGTTTCCACGGATTCAAATTCATCATGCTCTCGGCAAAAAGCGTGGCCGCGTCGAGATCATCCGGATAGCGCGCGGCGAGCTTGCGCATTGCGTCGCTGTAAGCGTGGTCAAGGGCGTGCAGATCGACATTTGGGTCGTTGGAATAACGAAGGACGAGGGCGTCGATGTAAGCGCGCTCGGGCTCGGACGCGTTTTCTTTCAACGCGACCGCGCGCTGGACCGCGTCGTAACCTGCGCGCTCCCGCTCGGGATCGACCGGCAGGTTGTAGTTCGGCCCAAGCGTCAAGGCGACGCCCCAGTGCGCCATCGCGAGTTTTGGATCCAGCTCAGCTGCGCGCATGAAAGAACGGCGCGCTTCATCGTGATTGAACCCGTAGACGAGTTTGAGTCCCTGATCGAAAAACTGCTGGGCTTCCTTGTTCTTTGTCGAAACCGGATGATGAACTTCGCCCAACCCGGGAATCAATCGAACCGGCGCTTCCGGGTTCGGCGTTGCCGCATTTGCGGCAGTCAGGATGGCAAGAAGAACGGCTTTAGAGAGAAATCGATAAAGCATAACAATTTTAGAAGGCTTAATCCTTCTCGTCGTTCAATTTAGCTTTCACCGCGGCTTCGATTTCCGCATACAGCTTCGGGTCCTCCTTCAAGACTTCCTTGGCTGCGTCGCGTCCCTGGGCAAGTTGCGAGCCCTTGTAATTGAGCCACGACCCGCGCTTTTCGATGATTTGCTTCTCCAGCGCAAGATCCAGAAGCGATCCGGTTGTGGAAATCCCTTCGTTATACATGATGTCGAACTCGGCTTCAGTGAAAGGCGGGGCAACTTTGTTTTTCACGACTTTAATGCGGGTGCGATTGCCGGTAACGCTGCCGTCGGTCTGTTTAATCGCGCCAATGCGGCGAATGTCGATCCTGACGCTGGCGTAGAATTTCAACGCCTTGCCGCCGGGCGTTGTTTCCGGATTGCCGAACATCACGCCGATTTTTTCACGAATTTGATTCGTAAAAACGCAGCAGGTCCGCGCCTTGGAAATGAGCGAAGTCAGTTTGCGCAATGCTGCGCTCATCAAACGGGCCTGCGCGCCCACCGTCGCGTCGCCGATCTCGCCTTCCAATTCCGCGCGCGTCACCAGCGCCGCGACCGAATCGACGACGATGACGTCGAGGGAGTTGGAACGAATCAGCGTTTCGCAAATTCGAAGCGCTTCTTCGCCCGAGCTCGGCTGCGAAACGAGAAGCTCGTCGAGATTCACCCCCAATTTCTTCGCGTATTGCGGATCGAGAGCATGCTCAACGTCGATGAATGCGGCCAGACCGCCGCGCTTTTGCGCCTGCGCGATTACGGTAAGAGTCAGGGTGGTCTTTCCGGAAGATTCCGGTCCATAAACTTCGACAACCCGGCCACGGGGAAATCCGCCCACGCCAAGGGCGCGGTCGATCAAAATGTTGCCAGTTGGGATAACGTCGATGTCGACAATCTTGTCGCCGCCCAGGCGCATAATCGCGCCCTCGCCATAATCTTTGGCGATCTGCTGGATCGCGAGGTCGAGATTCTTGTTTCGGGCGGCGGTTACTTTGTCGGCGCCGGTTTTCTCTTCGTTTTTCGTGGCCATAGCATTGGGGGGTTCTACTCTCTAAGTAAGTCGGGCGCGACACATTCGCCAAGTAGAAAAGCGAAAGATTTGCGCAAACGGATCGCTCCTGAATAACTTGTTTCTTCCAAATGAATAATGACGAGCGGTTCATGGGCGAGGCATTGCGCGAAGCTCGAAAATCTGTCGGGCAAACCAGCCCAAATCCAGCGGTTGGCGCAGTCCTGGTTCTGCGAAACCGAATCGTCGCGCGTGGTCACCATCGCCGGGCGGGTTTGCCCCACGCCGAAATCGAATGTTTGCGCCGTTTCAAACGAGCCGTGCCCAAGGACGCTGTTTTGTACGTCACTCTGGAGCCCTGTTCGTCCGTCGGCCGGACTGGTGCGTGTACGGACGCAATCATCCGTGCCGGTGTGAAATCGGTCGTCCTGGGAGCGACTGATCCAAACCCGCGCCATCGCGGCCGGGGAATACAAATCCTGCAAGACGCTGGCATAGAGGTGCGGAGTGGAGCGCTTGCCGAGAAATGCGCCCATCTCAACGAGGCGTTCAACAAATGGATTGCGACTGGAATTCCGTTTGTGATTGCGAAGTGCGGAACCAGCTTGGACGGACGCCTCACTCGACCGGCCCGCGAAGGACGCTGGATCACGAGCGCAGCAGCACGTAAGCATTCTCAGAGATTGCGCGCGGACAGCGACGCGATCCTGGTCGGTGCCGAAACTATCAGAATCGATAATCCGCATTTAACCGTTCGCGGCCCTCGCAATTCGCGCCAACCGATACGCGTGGTGATCACTCGTTCCGGAAAACTGCCGCGCCCCGCGCGCATCTTTACCGATCGTCATGCGAAGAACACCTTGGTCTACCGTAACGAACCGCTCGCCGCGGTCCTGGCGGATTTAGGGAAGAAAAACGTCGTCAGTGTGACGATCGAAGGCGGTGGCAATGTCCTCGGACATGCGCTCGACGAACATTTGATCGACAAGGTGCAAATTTACATTGCCCCGATTTTCACCGGGGGCGGCATCCCGGCCTTCGGAGGGAGCGGCGCGCGATCGACTTCAGAAAGCGCGCGCTTGGATCGAGTCACGTTCGAAAAAATCGGTCCTGATCTTTGTGTGACCGGTTATCCCAAATATTCCGTGATGGGCGTGACCGAATAAATCGAGCAACTTTTCGTCGTACCTGTAGTTCAATTATTAGAAACTGGGGGAGGTAAGCAGACATGAAGAAACTACTATTAATCGCGCTGGTTGCGGGCGGCTTCGCCTTCGCGTTGGCGCCACAGTCTAACGCCGGAGTGGCAGTGGGGATTGGCTTTGGGTATCCGGGATATCCCTACCCCTATTACGGCTATGGATACCCGTATCCTTATTACGGGTACGGCTATGGGCCGTCGTTTTACTGGTATCACGGTCACCGAGTTTATTACTCGCGGGGGTACCATCGGCATTATCGCTACTGGCGTTAAACCACAGCGTTAAATTTGAACCGGCGGGTGGAAACGCTCGCCGGTTTATTTTTTCGGTGAAGCCGAACTGGCCGGCCCAGCCGCGGATGAACCCGCCGGTGACGGTTCTGCAAATTCTTTCTTCAAACGCTCCTGAAGCGCAGGCAATTGCTGCTGGCGTTGGCTTTCGACTTCCTGCCGCAACGAATGCTCAATCTTGCGCCGCTCCTGCAGGTAGCGCTGCTCAAATTGCGCGCGTTTTTCACCTTCCAGGTGGAGACCCGACTCCCTCAGCGCAGCGTCGACTTCTCTGCTGACCTGAGCACGGTAAACTTTCTCTCGGGCGCGCATTATTTTTCGTTCCTCTGGGCCCATTTGCATCCAGCGCTCGGCGTTTTTCTGGAAGATTTGGCGATCCTGCGGAGGCATGGCGAGCCAACGCTGACGCGGGTCACCGAACGTCGGAGCGCGATGCGGCTGAGGCATCGGCATAGCTCTGACGCCCCCGCCTTGTTGACCATGCGGCTGAGCATTGGTAGCCAGCGGCCAAATCAGCACGAGAATCGCAACCAGTGCGATTCCGCCTACAAAGTTTGAGTATCGTCGTCCCACAAACTGCTCTCATCAGTGACCAGCAATTCGTCCAAGTCAGCGACAACGTCGTAATCCTGCGCGTCGATCTGCGCGATCGCGTCCGGAGTCTTGTCGGCAGACTTTTGGATCGCCGAGTGATGGAACGTCATTATCGCTGCAATCATTGCAACCGCGAGTCCCGCGACTGGAACAAGTCTGCGCGAACTAAACCAACTGCGCAGTAAATCGAAGGACTGCGAGCGCTGCCGGACGGCTCGGACCACGTTGCGCGCAAAAAAAGGCGAGAGCTCCGGCTCTGAAGCCCCGCCCAAAAGGTCCCATAATTCCTGGTCGTCTTCGCGTTTCATTTCCTCGCGAATTGAACAAACTCTGCGACTGAAAGTTGCGCGCGACGGGGGAGCTGCGAGTGCGGCAAAGCCTTACACCTCGGGAGCTTCCAGAAATCCTTCCAACTGCCGAATACGCGTCGGGTGACGCATCTTCCGCAGCGCTTTGGCCTCGATTTGGCGGATCCGTTCGCGGGTCACACGAAATTGCCGTCCAACTTCTTCCAACGTGCGACTGTATCCATCCACCAGACCAAAACGCTGTTCCAGAACCTGTCGTTCGCGCTCAGTCAAAGTCTCGAGAACGTCTTTGATCTTCTCCTTCAGCAGGACAATCGCGGTCATGTCGGACGGATTTTCCGCGCCCTTGTCCTCGATGAAGTCGCCGAAGTTCGTTTCCTCGCTTTCCCCGACCGGCGATTGAAGTGAGATCGGCTGCTGGGCCATTTTCAACACCGCGCGAACTCGATCCACCGGCAACAGAATTTCCTCGGCCACTTCTTCCGGGGTCGGTTCCCGCCCGTATTCCTGGACCAACTGTTTCTGCACACGCATCAGTTTGTTGATCGTCTCGATCATGTGCACCGGGATGCGGATCGTCCGCGCCTGATCTGCAATCGAACGGGTAATTGCCTGGCGGATCCACCAAGTCGCGTAAGTCGAAAATTTGTAGCCCCGGCGATATTCAAATTTCTCGACCGCTTTCATCAGGCCCATGTTGCCTTCCTGGATCAAATCCAGAAACGACAGTCCTCGATTCGTGTATTTCTTGGCGATGGAAATCACCAGTCGCAGGTTGGCCTCGACCATTTCCGTTTTCGCGCGGAGCGCTTTCCGAAGCCAGGTCTTTAGCGACTGATATTGCTCGGTGTATTCATCGATCGACAACCAGAGAGATTTCTCGAGGTCACGTGATTTTTGGCCGACCGGTGACCGAGCGGCGCCTTTCTTGGTCATTTCGTGCTCAACCGTGAGCAGCGTTCGATAATGCTCGTCCGCCAAATGAACGAACTCTTCGGTTACCTTTTGCTTGAAATAAAACTTCGGATAAAGCCGCTGAAGGGAGCCAAGTGCCCGTTGAAATCCTTTCAACCGTTTGCTGTCTTTTCGCGGACCGGCCGACAACTTGGCATACTGCTGAGTGATATCGTTCGCCAGCTTTTCTACCTGCTTGCACAAGCGCGGTAGAATTTTCATGTAGCTTTCGCGGCTCTCGATTTTCTTGTCGAGAATGACGCGATCGAAACGCTCACGGCCTTCGGTCAATTTCTGTGCAAGATCGAGATGGGCACGCGCGGTAAAGCCAAAACGGTTGATGTGCTTTTGCACCATGTTTTCGGCTTCTTCGATCCGTTTGGAAATTTCCACTTCCTGCTCTCGAGTCAGGAGCGGGACTTGCCCCATTTGCTTGAGATACATCCGGACCGGGTCGTCGAGGATGTCGAGCTTCGTCTCGGGTTTTTCTTCCTCTTCCTCGTCCAGGTCCTTCTTGCCCTCTTTGTGGCGGTCGACGTCCGACGCTTCAATCACGTCGATCTCCATGCGGCGCAGCCGCGTCAGGATGGCGTCCAGCTCGTTAGCGTCGGTAATTCCTTCCGGCAGCGCCTCGTTCAGATCATCGAACGTGAGATAGCCCTGCTCTTTGGCCAGTTTGATTAGCTCGCGTAATCGCGCCTGGATTTCACTGGCCGCGTCAGCTTCCGATTTTCCCTGAAGCAGAGCGTCCGGGCCTGTCCGGCGGGACCGGACCAGGCTGGTGATTCGTTTGGGCTTGAATGCGGCGATCCTTACGCCTCCGTTTTTCGATTGCACGCTGGGCGCGGAAATTTGGGAACTGACCCGCCGGTGCGCCCGTTTAAATTTCGGACGCTTCGCCGCTAATCGGCGAATAGCTCTCCGTGCTTTCGAGTGCCTGGCCAAGACTGTGGGTTAAGGGTTGTGGCCTTCGATCAACGTTCGCGGAGATCGGCAATTAACGGCCGACCTCAGGAACAGACGAAAGCCCGGAAATCTGCTGGAGTTGCTCACGTAGGTCAACAATTTCTTTCTGTAAATTCACTACCTCGCCGGTGCTCAATTGCGGAAGGCGAATTCGCGTTTCCGCGATCTCGAGCTGGCGGCGCAAGGCCCCCTGCATCAGGCCCTTCCACCAGCCTTCGATCACCTCCATCGCATTTGCCGGCACTTTCTGCATGAGCCAAGCAGAAACCAGGCCCTCCTCCTCGGCGGAAAGCTTTGACATAAATGAGTTCAACGAAGCCGCGTCGTCCGGACGAAGGTCGCTCTCCAGGATTTTCGTTAATAATTCGGTTCCGGCGATCTGCTGCAGCAACTCGCGCCAGTTTTGTTGCAATAGAAAATTCCGAGCGGTTTCGTCGCGCAACGCCAGCAGACAAAGCATTGCCACATCGTGGCGTGGCATCACTCGCACCTCAAGCGGAGCACCGCCTCGGTCAGGGCCCCGATCACGTCGCGGCTGCGGCACAAGTTTTTCGAATTCAGAGGCAGGCACGCCTAGCCGGGCGCTCATTTTGTTTAATACTTGGCCGCGCATCAAAGGATCGCGGACTTGACCGGCGATTTCCGCCAGCTTGCGCGCCAGCTGCATTTTCGCTCCCATGGAGCTCAGATCGACCATCGACACCTCGCGCTCGATCCAATAATCGAAAAAGTCGCGGGCAACCGTGACCCGTTTTTCAAATTCTTCCTTTCCTTTTCGACGAATGAGCGAATCGGGGTCTTCCCCAGCCGGCATGTCGACTATTCGAACAACGAGATCGTGCTGCAGAAGCGAATCGAGCGAATGCTGGGCCGCTTTTTGACCAGCCTGATCGGCATCGAAACAGAGGACAACTTCCTCAACGAAGCGCTTGAGGATCCGCGCCTGGTGATCCGTGAATGCCGTCCCTTGCGGCGCGACGACGTTCTTTATTCCGGCTTCAAACAAACTGATCAGGTCGAGCTGGCCTTCGCAGACAATCGCGCAGTTCGCCTCGATCAACGCGCGTTTCGTTTTGTGAAGTCCAAACAAAACCCGTCCTTTTTGAAAAAGCGGCGTTTCGGGCGAATTCACATATTTCGCTGCCTGCGGGTCGGATTCGAGAAGCCGGCCGCTGAAGGCGATGACTTCGCCGACATCATTGCAGATCGGAAACATGATCCGGCCGCGAAACCGGTCATAGACATCCCCGCCGGGGCGTTCTTCGTCCCGCGGTTTGATCAATCCGCTTTGCAAAAGCTGCGTCCTCGAATAACCGCGACCGAGCGCCCATTTTAAGAATGCGTCCCAACTGTCCGGAGCAAACCCGATCTGCCAATCCTTTGCCACCTGCCGGTCGATTCCGCGATTCTTCAAATAGGTCCGGGCCGGCTCTGCGAATTCCTTCTTCAAAAGATTTTCGTGAAACAATTCCGCCGCTTCCGCGTGGAGTTTCAGGAGGGTGCGCCGTGATTCATGTTGTCGATCTTCTTCCTGGCTCGCGCGTTCCTCGACGATTGGAATGCCAACCCGGGCGGCTAACTTTCGAACTGCCGACGGAAAGTCGACGTGCTCGTATTCCATGACGAAACGAAAAGCGCTGCCACCCACGCCGCATCCGAAGCAGTGAAACGTTTGCCGTTGTGGACTAACGTGAAAAGAGGGCGTCTTTTCCTGATGAAACGGACAAAGCGCCTTGAAGTTTGTGCCAGCGCGTTTTAACGGAAAATAAGAGCCGATGACCTCGACGATGTCGTTCGCCGCCGCGACCTGTTCGATTGTTTCGGAAGGAATCACCGGTTCAATTTTTCGCTCGTTTGCTCTTTGAAGCGATGCCAAATTTAGCCAACGACGGATGGTTTCCAACCGATGAAGATATTGTCGATCCTTGGCCTCATCGCGACCTTTGCGATGCTTGAAACCAGCTACGCCCGCGACACGATTCATAAAGGAGACGTGGTGGTAGTTCCGTTGCGTGGCGAGATTTCTCCGTCGCTTCTTATGTTTCTGCGGCGGGCGGAGAAGCTGGCCGAAACCAACGGCGCCAGCGCGATCATTTTTGAAATGAACACTTACGGCGGGCGCCTGGATGCCGCGGAAGAGATCACCGGCGTTTTAAATCACGCCAAGATTCCGACCTACACATACATCAATTCAAATGCCGGCTCCGCCGGCGCGTTGGTAGCGTTGGCGACTCAACATATTTACATGGCGCCGGTGAGTGCGATTGGCGCGGCCGCTCCCGTCCTTGCCACCGGCGAAGATCTGCCGCTGACCGAGCGAGAAAAGACGATTTCCTACTGGTCGGCATTGATTCGCGGTTCAGCCATGAAAAACGGACACAATCCCGATGTAGGCGAAGCGTTCATGAACAAGGAAAAAGAAGTCAAGGTTGGCGACCGCGTCCTCCATCAAAAAGGAACCTTACTGACTCTGAACGCGCAGGAAGCGACGGAAAAAATAAATGGAAAGCCGGTGCTGGCCGATGGAATCGTCGACTCCATTGCCGACCTCACGCAGAAAGCGGGGTTGAAAGGCAATGTCGTTTCACTCGGCCCAACCGGTTTCGAGCAACTCGCGTTTTGGATCACGGCGCTCGCTCCATTACTATTGCTCGGCGGCATCATCGGCGCGTGGCTCGAATTCAAAATTCCAGGCGCAAGTTTGCCCGGAATTATCGCGGCGGTGTGTTTTGCGCTTTTCTTTCTCGGTCACTATCTGGCCGGACTCGCTGGCTGGGAAGTCGTCGGGCTTTTCGTTTTGGGAATGGTCCTGGTGATCGTTGAAATTCTTTTCTTCGCGCATTCGACAATCGTTTTCGGCGTAGTCGGCGTCTTTCTAATGCTCGCTTCCTTATTCTGGGCGATGGTGGATCGCTATCCCGGCGAAACATTTTTCCCAACGGGACGCATACTGGCGGTACCGTTGCTAAATTTGTTCCTGGCGTTGATTGGTGCCGGGATAGTGATTTCTCTGCTGGCGCGCTATTTGCCGAAGACCAGCATTTATCGGCGTTTTGCTCTAATGACTGCAAATCCGTCCGGACCATCCTTGGCAGGCGTCCCACGCGAATTTGCGACAGCGCTCAACCTGTCTCCGGGCGCGGAAGGAATCTCCTTGTCAATTCTGCGGCCGAGCGGGAAAGCGCGTTTTCTGGATCAGATCATCGATGTCGTGACGCAAGGCGAGTTCATTGCGCCTAACACGGCCATCACTGTTGTGCGCAAAGACGGAATGCGAGTTGTCGTCAAGGCGGCTCGCACCTAACCGCCCGCCACCACGCGAACAACTTCGATTCGATCACCTTCCGAGAGGTTTCGCTGTTGCCATTCCCGCGGATGCAACGCCATTCCATTATGCTCGATCAGGACTGATTGCCGCGGGATGTGGTAGCGATCTACCAGATCTGCCACATTTCCAGCGCCCTGAATCTGCGCTTCTTCGCCGTTGAGGAAAATTCGCATCAGCCCGTGAGCGTTTGTTCCCAATCTTTCCAGATCGGTTCCAACCCTCGTTGCCTCAACAAAGTCACAATTTGTTCCGGCGACCGGTCGTCGCTGATTTCAAACTGGCCAGTCGCCATCTCGTCTTCGCCATCTTGAAACTCCGGCGGCATGATGCGGCCGCGCACGGTGTGATGCAGATGTTCGGTGCCACGCCCGGTATAACCGCCCGGTTCAGTGTGGCTTCCAGCGCTCATCATCGTGACGCCGAGCGAAACCAGCGCGTCGCGCAAAGCGGGACGTTCCCGCGTGCTCAACACAATTCCGACCTGCGGAAAAGTCATTCGAAAAGCGCAAATTAGCTGCGCCAATTCGCGGTCGGTCATGGAAAAGAGAGGGCGAAATCCCCCGGCAGCAGGCCGCAGCCGGGGCAGGCTTACCGTGATCTGGGCCTGCCAGCAACGTTGCAAAAGGTATTCGACGTGGGCCGCCAGCGCGATCGCCTCTTCCTGCCATCGCCACAACCCGAGCAACGCTCCGATGCCGAGCCGGCGGAATCCTGCGGCGTATGCTCTTTCCGCGCAGTTCAGCCGGTAATCAAAGTCGCGCTTGGGTCCGGCGGTGTGCAATTCGGCATACACGCCGCGGTGGTATGTCTCTTGATAAACAATCAGGCCTTCGGCGCCTGCCCGCACGATCGGCCCGTATTCGTCGGTTGTCATTGGCCCGACCTCAATTGCGACCGACGGAAATCGCGGAGCCAATTCACGAACGCACTGGACCAGGTAATCGCCGCTTACAAACTTGGGGTGCTCGCCGGCCACTAGCAGGATCTGACGAAATCCCGCTTCCCAAAGATAATGCGCTTCGGCTGCGACCTCCTCCACGGTCAGGGTCACACGCAAAATCGGATTGTCGCGAGAAAAACCGCAATACCGGCAGTTGTTAATGCACTCGTTCGACAGATAAAGCGGCGCGAACAGACGCATTGTTCGGCCGAAATTCTGCAAAGTCAGCGCCCGCGCAGTCTGAGCCATCGACTCCAGTTCGGAGTCAGATTTGGGCGCGATTAGTCGCTCGAACTGGCGAACCGAAGTGGATTTCCGCAATGCAAGATTATCCAGGACCTGGGCGAATGACATCTGCTCAATTTCGCGCCGGGTCGCGACTTCGCAAATTCAGCCCGCCGATTTACCGATGTCGATCTCTACAAAAACAAAACGCCGGAACGCACGAGGCGTTCCGGCGTTTAAAATTATGCGTTTCTAACCTTAGTAAGAGAAGGTGACGCCAAATCGGACCATTCCGAAATCCTGGTTATCACTTCCTTGACCTGGCTTCAATGCAACAGCCGTATTGATAACGGGGGTTACAGCGATCGGAGTTCCGCCGAAATTCGTGATGTCTGAACCCTGCTCAGTGATCAACGTCGTCTTATCTGAGTGATTCTGACCAAAGACAAAGTTCCACGAGAAGTCAGCCATTAAGCCGATATGGCAGGTCACGCGGAATTCCAACCCGGCGCCCAACTGACCGAGCGCTCGGATGTGAGTGTTATAAACGGCATCCGTGGTCCAGAATTCCTGCTCGTTGACGACAAACGGCTCGCCCTGATAGGGAGAGACATTACCCGGGAACAGAATCGCAGCTCCTCCAGGAAGCGTTTCGCCAGTTGCTGTCCTGACAGCCTTTTCGTTGAAAAATTTGTAAGTGGTCCCGCCACCATCAATGAAGCCGAGACCGCCCCAGATGTAGGGCGCAAAGCGGCCAAAAGGATAGCGTCCGGTCAGCGTGGCCAAGCCACCGCCAGCGAAGTTTGTTTTCGCAGCGATCCCGAGTCCTTCAAGACCAACGCCGAAATATCGGCTCCAGAAATATTTTACGTCAAGACCGCCGCCCTGCGTATTATCGCGAGCGAAGAGTTGGTTTTTACTCACCCGACCGATATTTACTCGCTCGCCGTGGTTGTCGATCAATTGCTCTTGATTGAAACCGGTCAAGATATCGACGGTGCTCGGATCATTGTCTGTTCCGGTTGCTGCGAAAGGATCAACTTCCGGGACATTGAATTGGCCGGTGTCGGACGCGAAGAAGTAGGCCCCCCAGATACTGAGGTCCCATTCATGAGCGCGATAGAAGTCGCAAACAGGCGGTGCCGGCTGCATCACTTCTTTCTTGCCGGAATACTGTTCCGGGCCGTCGGCAAAAATTGCCGGCGCTGCTGCGAATAATGCGAACAATGCGCAAAAGGTTAAGGTCAGTTTTTTCATAACTTGGCTATGCGTTTAGGGTTTCTGCAGAAGTTCGTCAATAAAAAAAATAATTGTTTTTTTAAGGGCTGTTTCAGGGCCTGATTCAGGTGTTCCGTGCCTTTTAACACGAAACGGTCACCCAGCGTCAAGCACCGAATTTACCCTGGTTTACCCAAGGCCGCAGGTTTTAACAAAACGGCCAGGGGTGGTCAACACCTGAAATTACCCGGGTAACAAGGGCCCGGCGGCCGGTCGGCCGGGCAGCGGGCCTTAACTTTTGCCGCAGCCTACGATTTCAATTCTGCGCCGGTGTTCGCGTCGGTAACGATGAACCTTTCGTGGTGGTAGGTGGGATCGCCACGGAACGTCAATTTGCCGGCGTAACGGCGCTCGAGCTCAATCAACAATTCCTCGTCTTCCTCTTTCAAACGCTTGAGCACGTCCGGATTCAGGATCACCCGAAAATCGTGCACGCTGTCCTGATACTTGCGCATCATGGTATTCAAGGTCCGATGAAGTTCTACGCTCGTTGTCATGGATGTTTTGACCACGCCGCGTCCGCCGCAATAAGGACAATTTTCGTAAATCGTGTCGCTCAAACTTTCCTGAGCCCGTTGCCGCGTCATCTCCATCAGGCCGAGCTGTGAAATCGGCAGCACATGGTTTTTGGCTTTGTCGCGTCGCAGCCGTTCCTTCATCAAATTGAAGACGGCCTGTTGATCCCTGCGGTTCTTCATGTCGATGAAGTCGGCGATGATGAGGCCGCCGATATTTCGCAGACGCAACTGGCGGGCAATTTCGTCCGCCGCCTCCAGGTTCGTTTGCAGGATGGTTTTCTCGACATCGCGACCGCCTTTGTTCCGGCCGGTGTTCACATCCACCGCCACGAGCGCCTCGGTTTCGTCGATTACAATGTAGCCGCCGCATCTCAGCCAGACTTGCCGGTGGAACGCGTCATCAATTTGTTTCTGAATGCCGAGGGCCTCGAAGATTGGTTCGGCGCCATCATAATGCTTCAAACGGCCGCGGGATCTTCGCGAGATCTTATCAACCAACTGACCCATTCGCTCCAACGATTCCCGGTCGTCGACCAACACTTCGTCGATTTCCTCCGTCAGAAAGTCGCGCACCGTTCGCTCGACCAGGTCCGGTTCTTCAAAGACCTGACAAGGCGCGGGATGGTTACGGATCCGTTGCTCGATCTCAGCCCATTGATCGAGAAGAAACCGCAAATCGCGGACGAAATAGCGCGCCCGCTGACCTTCTCCCACCGTTCGGATGATTACGCCGATGCCTTCCGGAATATCGAGCTCGCGCAAAATTTTTCGGAGCCGGCTGCGCTCCTTCGGATCTTCGATCTTTCGCGAAATACCGCTTCGGTCGCTGAACGGCATCAACACCAGATAACGTCCGGCGAAACTCAAATTGGTGGTAACGCGCGGACCTTTGGTTCCAATCGGACCTTTCGTGACCTGGACGATGACCTCTGAGCCGACAGGATAGATATTTGGGATATCTTTTGCCATGATCCGGCTGCGTTTTTTCTTCGACGGCCGGTCCACTTCTTCGATGCCGCTGTCGAGAGCCGCCGGGAGCGCGTCCCAAAAATGAAGGAACGCATTCTTATCGAGGCCGATGTCGACGAACATCGCCTTCAAGCCCATCTCTATGTTTTTGACGCGTCCTTTGTAGACGCTGCCGGCGATGTTGCGCGAGCCGCTACGCTCGACGCTGTATTCTTCCAGCCGGCCACTCTCGAGCAACGCTACCCGCCGCTCGAGTTTCTCCACGCTGACTACCAGTTTGTTGCCGGTCTTGCGTGAACCAAGACCCAAAATTTTTCTTACTCTGTCTAACATAAATTTTAGATGATTGCGCGATTTCGAGCTGCAGATGCGAGACTGCAAAGAAGTTCATCGCTCGTTGGATCGACATTGATTGTTAAAAGTTAAAAACGACGACGGGGTGGAACCGGCGTCGGCTGCGGTGCTGGACGCTTCGCTCCAAAAAGCCTTTCAAAAAAGTTGAGTGGGCGCGGGGGCGGCGCCGGCATCGCCCGCGCGACACGGGGACGCTTTGAAACTTGCCCCTGAGCATCGGCCTCCTGCTCCACATCGGGCGATGCATTGTCGCTAGCCATTTGCACATCAGCGCTCGAGGAGGCGGCCGCGTCTTCTTCATCGTCGCCGCCACCAACATTCAAACCTTTAAATTCTACCGACTTGACCAGCTGAAAAGGATTTTCGTGATGTGCGGGAGTTTCCCAGGCGACCTGCATGTCGAAGTTGCCTTCGTCCATCGCGACCGTGCGCTCCAAAATCCGTGTTGCAATCGGCCCCGCGACCTCGCCGCCGTGTCCAGAAGCGCCCTGGACCATGACGATGACGACATATTTCGGATTATCGAACGGCGCGTAACAAGCAAACCACGCAACATTTTCCTCATGTCCGCGTTCGGTGGCCTGCGCCGTTCCGGTCTTGCCTGCAACGACAACATTCTTCAGCCGCGCGCGTCCACCGGTACCGCCATCTTCGTTCACGACTTTCCACAAACCTTTTCGTACTATGTCAATCTGCTCTGGCGTAACTTCACGGCGAAGATCAGACCGGACTCGTGGCGCGAAACTTACCGGCTTCCCTTGTTCATTAAGGACCGGTGTGCCGTCCTGATTAAGGACTTTGTCGATCAATCGCGGGTAATAACATGTGCCGCCATTGGCCGCGGCGACGTAAGCCATTGCCAACTGCAATGGCGACACCAGCGTGTAGCCTTGACCGATAGAAACGTTCGCCGTTTGCGCTGACGACCACCGCTCCTGCGGATGATGGATCTGCATCCACTCGGGTCCCGGCATATTGCCAGTTTGCTCGCCACTCAATTGGAGACCCGATTCTTCCCCAATTCCCAGCATTTTTCCGATCACGTCGATCGACTGGATTCCAGCGGCGTTTCCGTACTGATAAAAAAACGAATCGCACGAAACCTTAATTGCGTCAGCCAGGCCAATCGTTCCGTGCGTGTAATGTTTTGCCGCGACCCAGCAGGCAAAGAAGTGGTCCCCATAACTCACGCCGCCGCCACAATTGAACTTGTTGTTCGTTAGGCCTTTTCGCAGTCCAGCTAGCGAAGTGATGAGCTTAAATGTCGAGCCCGGCGGAAGTCCGCTGATCGCACGATTCACCAACGGATCGGCTGGATCCTTTCGCAACGCCTGCCAGTCCTTCGCCTTGATGCTTGGGATAAAAGTGTTCGGATCGAACGACGGGACTGACGCCATCGCCAGCACATTACCGTTATTTGGATCAATAACTACGGCGCCGGCGCGGCTAACAGCTCGCAATGCTTCATCTGTGATCGCCTGGATCCGCGCGTCGATCGTCAGAAAAACATTCGCGCCTTGCTGCGGCGGATCTTCCTTCAATACGCCATCGATCGTGCCCTTCGCATTACGGCGCAGATAGCGAACGCCAGGCTTGCCCTTGAGATATTCGTCCATCGCTTTCTCGATGTTCGATTTTCCCTCAACGTCCCCCTGATAGAACGTGAACTTGCGAGCCTCGTCCTGGTTGGTGTCGTCCGGCGCGCCGACATAACCGAGAAGGTGAGCCGCGAGCGCGCCGTAAACGTACGAGCGCACCGGTTTGATCGCGATGTCGACTCCTGGAAGTCCGACATCGTGCTCCGAGAATTTCGCCATCGTCGGAAAATCAATGTCCTTGATGTAGGAATACGGCACTTCGGTGTCGTTGCGATAATGCCGCTCGAGCTGCTTGGAATTGTAATCGCGGGCGATATCGAGGTCCTCCAGACGAGGAATGATTCCGTCATTCACGATCCTAATAATGTCCGGCTCCTTCACATCTTTCGGCATACCGCTGATAATGGCGCGATGTTCTGCCAGCGGAGGCGACCCAAAGCGGTCGCGGTATCCCTTCACCATCTCCGGGAGATAAAAATCAACTTCGTAGCTGGCGCGGTTTTGCACCAGGGTCAGGCCGTTGCGATCCTTGATCTCACCGCGGACGGATGGAATTCGCACTGTCGCTTGCGAACTGCCGCGGATCTGCGCGGTCCATTCTGCGCCATGCGCCACCTGAATCCACCACAACCGCAGGCCAAGTGCAGTCATTCCCAGCAGCATCAACAACCCAACAAATTGAATCCGTAGGCGCGGAGTCAGGCGACGCCGATTCATTCAAAAGTCCTTTCCGGTAAATATGGATAACGCGTCATGCGCGCGACCCAGTTCAGAATCCAAAAAATCACCGGCGCCATCAGCATTGCCATCAGTCCCGGTCCGCCGATTTGCCACCACACCTCGCGGGTAAACATAAAGGTGCCCCGCCGAAACGTGATCATAAGGTATTGCGCCAAAATAATTGCGGAGGTGCAGATGCCGGTCAGCACACAATGAACCTCCCAGCGACCGCGAATAAACAAAGGCCTTAAGCCATGCATAATTCCCGCTAGCACAGCGTAAATGAGTATCGACGAGCCGAGCGATATTTCAACTTTACTGGCAATCACCTGGACCGTTAGGGCATCGAGCAGCACGCCCGCGAACAAGGCCATCGCCAGCACGAGCGGGAATGGCAACGCCATTGCGCCGTAAAATACAATCACCGGCACGATGTAAATGTGCGCGTGATACATCCAGTCGAGCGGCGGAATAAAAAATTCCGCGATCTGTGCGATCACCAACAGAATCAGCAGTATGAAAAAGAAAATCATTTTCGTCCCGTGACTACGAACACGTCTTCCAATTGCGAAAGATCGACCGCCGGCGCCAGTTTTGCCTGACCGTCGAGCTCGCGAACTTTAAAACTTTTCACCGTTCCAATAAGCAACCCCGACGGGAAAACGCCGCCCACGCCTGAAGTGTAAGCCTTCTGCCCCGGCTGAAGATTCGCCTGCTTGGTCAGGAAATTCAGATCGAGGAGTGGCGACAGACCACCCGACACCCGTTCGCCGGCGACAATTCCCTGCTCCCGGGTTCCTTCGACTGATGCGGCGACCTTGCAATTTTCATCCGTGACCAAGAGCACCACTGCAATGGTGTTGCTCACCGTCGTTGTTTTTCCAACAAGCCCTTCGTCGGTCACGACCGACATGTCCGTTTCGATGTGGTCTTCCTTGCCCCGGTTGATCGTCACCGTATGCCACCAGGTTGAGGCATCGCGAGTTACGATTTCCGCCGGAATCAGTTTGAACACCGAACGCTCGCGATAATTGAGGGCGTGGCGTAGCCGGTTCACTTCATGTTCGACATCGCGCAACGCCGAATTGGTGGCGCGCAACTGTCGATTGTCGACCCGAAGCGACGCATTCTCCTTTTCCAATTCGTCCAGCGACTTCAATCCCGTTCGTACCGAGGTGATTTGCTTCTGCAAGCCCGAGCCGGTCGTGAAAAACGGCGCGAGCATTTGATAAACACTCGCTTGAAATTTTCGCGTCGTGTCCGCGCCGAAACTCAGAAAGTAACCGAGAATGGCCCCGAAAATCAGGAGCGCGATGATGCTGGTGCGACTCATCGCCAAGGAAATTCGAAATTCGAAATTCGAAATTCGAAATTATTAGCGCCACTGGCGATCTGCCGCAGCCACTTGACGCAAAAATTTAAGTTCATTCAGACATTTGCCCGTGCCTTCGGCCACGGCACTGAGCGGATCTTCCGCGACATGGACAGGCAAGCCAGTCTCCTCGCTCAAAAGTTTATCGAACCCGCGCAATAACGCGCCGCCGCCCGCCAAAACCAGACCGCGATCCACCAAATCGGCCGAAAGCTCGGGTGGACAACGTTCCAGCGTGATTCGCACCGAATCGACAATGGTCGAGATCGGTTCCAGCAGCGCTTCGCGCACTTCCTGCGACGTGATCATCAACGTTTTCGGCAATCCGGCCACTAGATCGCGGCCTTTTACTTCGACGCTGGTTTCCTTTTCGCTTGGATAGGCCGAGCCGATCTTGATTTTGATTTCTTCGGCGGTGCGCTCGCCCACCATCAGGTTGTAGGCGCGCTTCATGTATTGGACGATCGCCTCATCGAGCTCGTCGCCCGCAACGCGCACGCTGCGGCTGAAAACAATTCCTGAAAGAGAAATCAAAGCCACCTCGGTCGTGCCGCCACCGATGTCGATGATCATGTTGCCCGCAGGGTCTTGAACCGGAAGTCCCACGCCAATCGCCGCCGCCATTGGTTCTTCGATCAAATAAACTTCGCGCGCGCCCGCGTGCGTCGCTGATTCACGCACCGCGCGCTTTTCAACTTCGGTAATTCCGGACGGAACCGCAATGACAACCCGTGGTCTCGCGCGCACCCGGCGGTTATGCACTTTGGTGATGAAGTGACGCAACATTGCTTCGGTCACTTCAAAGTCTGCGATCACGCCATCTTTCAATGGTCGCACTGCCACGATGTTCGACGGAGTGCGTCCGAGCATCCGCTTGGCTTCGTCGCCGACGGCGAGCACTTTGTTGGTGCCCGCTTGTACGGCAACGACCGATGGTTCGCGCAAAACGATACCCTGATCCTTGACGTAAACGAGCGTGTTAGCGGTACCGAGATCAATACCGATATCGTTGGAGAGAAAACCGAAAAGTCCGTTGAACATGAGTTTGTTGTTTCAGCGCGCTCGGAAGCGCTAATCTTCGCAGCAAACTGTGCGCCCCGGAGCGCGATTCTAACCGGCTGAAACGCGGTAACATGAAACAGCGGCTCGCGTCGTCAAGCTCTTAATATATATAGAGCGCATGCCCAAGGTGCTGGTAGCTCCCTCCATCCTGGCCGCCGACTTCTCCCGCCTGGCCGAGGAAATCGACAAAGTCGAACAGGCCGGCGCGGACTGGATCCACTGCGACATCATGGATGGCCATTTCGTCGACAACATTTCGTTTGGCCCGGCCATTGTCGGTTTCGTTCGCAAACAAACCAAGCTCCCGCTCGATGTGCACTTAATGATCGAACATGCGGATCATTATGTGCCGCGATTTGTCGATGCGGGCGCGAACTCGATCACCGTCCATGTTGAGCCGGAAGCCAAGCACGACGTCGGAAGAACTTTGCAGCAGATCCGCAATGCGAAGTGCCGAGTGGGATTGACATTGAATCCCGAAACGGATTTCAGCCTCGTCGAACCGTTCCTCGACAAGATTGACATGTTACTGGTCATGACGGTGCATCCTGGATTTGGGGGGCAGCCTTTTCGGGCCGATCAGATGCCGAAAGTGCAACGCGTCGCCGAATGGAACAAATCACGCGACAGCAAGTCCGCCAGTCGGACGGACTCGTCCCGTGGCGAGATCGACATCGAAGTCGACGGCGGGATTAATCCGGAGACTTCGCGCATTTCAATTGAGAACGGCGCGAACGTTCTGGTCGCCGGCACGTCAATCTTTCACACGAACGATTACGCCAAAGCCATCCGCGATTTGCGCGGCGCGTGATCCCATTTAACACCGGACTCAGTCCGGTGATGCTGTGACTACGGAAACTGTTTGAACAGTTTCGAGCTTTTTGCGTGACGACGTACGGCGCGCTGAAGCACGGTGTTAATGAAATCGCGTTAGCGGGTGACCGGCTCGGTCTCTTCGGTCGTTTCCGCCATCACTTCGTCGGTTTGCGTGACGCGGACGACTTCTTCAATAGTGGTGCTACCGGAAGCGACGCGGCGCCAGCCGTCCTGCCGCAAGGTTTCCATGCCCTCGGAAATGGCGCACTGTTTTAGTTCGCCGCCATCCTTTTTCTTCATGATCAATTTCCGGAGCGGCTCTGTGACGAGACAAACCTCATAAATCGCAGCCCGGCCCTGGTAACCCGTCTGCCGGCAATGTTCGCAACCCTTGCCCCGCATGAATTGCGCGCCCAGTTCTTTTACGGGAAAACCGATCTCGGCGAGATAATCGGCCGGATAGTCCACTTTCTCGACACATTCCCGGCAGACGGTCCGCACCAATCGTTGAGCGATAAACGCTTTCACAACCGACGCCAGCAAGAATGGTTCGACGTCCATGTCGAGCAAACGAGTGATGCCGCCCACCGCATCGTTCGTGTGAAGCGTGCTGAAAACAAGGTGACCGGTCATGGCTGCGCGGATCGTGATGTCCGCGGTCTCGACGTCGCGAATTTCTCCAACCATCACAATATTCGGATCCTGCCGCAAAATGTGGCGGAGCCCTTTGGCAAACGTGAATTCGATCTCCGGCTTCACGTCCATCTGCAGAACGCCGGGCAATTTGTATTCCACCGGTTCTTCGATCGTGATGATGCGGCGTGATACCGAATTGATCGTGCTCAGAAAGCAATACAACGACGTCGATTTTCCGCAGCCGGTCGGACCGGTCAGAAGAATGATTCCGTTCGGTTGCGTGAGCAGAAGGCGGATCGTTTTCTCGTGCTTCTTGCTGAGATCGAGTCGCGAGAATCCAAACTGTTGCCCGCCGCGACTGAGCAGACGCAAACTGATCGACTCGCCGTTCACTGTCGGGATTGTCGAAACCCGCACGTCGATCTCCGATCCGTTCGCCTGCAAATTCATGCGGCCGTCCTGCGGCAAACGCCGTTCGGCAATGTCCATGTGCGACATGACCTTCAAACGGGAAATGATCGCGGAGTGGAGCAGGCGCAATTGCGGCGGCACCGCGGCTTCGTGCAAAATACCGTCGATCCGGTAACGAATACGAATGTCGTTCTCCAGTGGCTCCACGTGAATGTCCGTCGCCCGTTCAACAATCGCCTCGCGAATAACCTGGTTCACGAACTTCACGACCGACGCCTCGGGATCATCTGCGTTGATATTGGTGGCGGTCTCTCCTTCCTGCAAAATCTCGAAATCGCGTTTTGACTTGAGAATTTCGTCGAACGTTTCCGCGCCGACACCGTAGAGCGCCTTCATCGTACGGAGTAGTTCCGCCCGCGGTACCAGCACCCATTCGGCTGGTTTCTTCAGAAGCTGACCCGCGAGCTGACGGCCTAACGAATTGAACAAATCATAGGTCGCGAGCACGACCGAGTTTTCCTTCACTTCAATCGGCAAAATGTGATGCTGAAAAACAAAACGGCTCGGCAGCATTGACAAGGTGTTGCGGTCGATCGTTTTTGGATCGAGCGAGACGACGGGTACTTGGAAAAATTTGCCGATTACGCTGAGGAACTTCTGTTCGTCGACTTTTCCGGAATCGAGCACCTGCGCGGTCCACGAACCGCCGTTCATGTTTTGCGCGAGCTGAGCCGCTTCCTCGCGAGTGGAGACACCGCTGGCCACTAGGAGATCGATAACGGACTGGCTCGCAGTCTGATTCATTGTAGCCGCCTATTTTACCTCAAATTGCGAGAAATGCTAAGGTGGAACGACCGGCTTCACTGTATCGGCGGTCTATGATCGCCGACGGCCTCGCAGAGCGCCGCTACAAAACTTAAGGCAAATGCAGAACGCGCCGCACCGGAATGGTCAGCGTGCCAGTAACACGCTGCGAGTAATTCTTTTGCAGTCGCGCAATTGCTTCGCTGACTTCGACAGTGTAAACGCCATCAATCGGCCCACAATAATAGCCGAGCCGCCACAAATCGCGTTGCAACGCACCCACGTAAGCAGGGCGAGTAATCAATTCCCGTCCGGACATTAAATAGTACGGCACCCGGGAACCGAATCGGGGCGCGTAATCAACATCGTAGACTGTCGTCCGGCTTTGATGCACAAAGTCCAGATCGTCACGCGGTGCCAAACTATCGGAGTGATGAAATAGAGGAGTGTATGGCGGATCGTAGATAAACGTTTCGAAAAATTGCGCGCTGGCCGTCCGCAGTCCGATGAAAAGCAGGATTAGAAAAATCTTTTTCATAAACGCTAGTGACCTTTCGTGGTTTCGTTTCCAAATGGAAGATCGGGCGGTGGCAACTGTTTGTCGAGTTGCTTGTCGAGCTGTTTTCCCTCAATCCCGCTCGGAGGGCAATCCGGGCAATAACCTTGATCGATCTCCGGCCCGAAATGGGTGTGGTCTTCAGCTTTCTCGCGGAACCGCAGGAGATCGAGTTTCGTCAGCGTGACCTCAGGACACATCAAAATGATGAGCTCGGTGCGCGTCCGAGTGTAAGTCGTGCTCCGGAAAGCGGCGCCGACATACGGAATTTTATCCAGCACCGGAATGCCACTGTAACTCTTCTGCTTGTTGTCCTGGATTAATCCGCCGAGAACAATCGTCGATCCATTCGCAGCTGAAACATTCGTTCGAATGTAACGCGTAGCAATCGTCGGCACATTGTTGCCCCCGATGTTCACGTTTCCGCCGGCCACCAGACTGTCGATCTTCTGGAGGATATCGAGTGACACTTCCTTGTCGGAATTAATCAGCGGAACGACTTCGAGCTGAAGTGCCACTTTCTTGTATTCGATACTCGAAGCAACCGAAGGTACGCCTGTATTATTAACGGTGCTGGTGTTCAAAGCCGTCAGGCTGTTGACTGGAATCGGGACTTCCTGGCCGGAGGCGATGATCGCTTTCTTGTTGTTGCTGGTGAAAACCATCGGTCGCGAAATCACTTGGAATTTTCCAGTCGATTCCAAGGCGTGCACAATTGTCGCCAGATAATTGCCTGCCGCGATGTAGATGTTAGTCCCACCCGCCACCTGCTGTAACGCTTGGCCAAAATTCACCAGACCTTTCGGATTGGTGACCGAGCCGATCACTGGTGTTGCACCCACCGTCGCCGAAGCAGCAGCAGTTGCCTGCGGAATCGGCGCGCCTGTGTTTCGCGAGATACCAACGATATGCTGGTCGAACTTGCCGAACCAATCGACGCCCAGTTCTTCGTCATTGCTCAACGTCAGCTCGCCGATCACGGTGCTGAGCGCGACCTGCGGCGCTTTCACATCCATTTCGTCCAAAATCTTCTGCACTTTGACCACGACTTCCTGGTTGCCCAGCGTGATGATCGTGTTCGCGCGTTGATCTGCGATGATCTTGGCGTTGCCAACCGTGACGGATTTCGGCGTGGTGTCGACGGCCTGGGTCTGAAGTTCCTCCGAAATGTTTAGGGTGTTGCCGCTGCCGCCGCTGGTGTCACCCCCGCCAGTGGTTGAGGTACTACTGGATGCATAACCGCCCGCTGCGGTCGAAGTTGTTGTTCGCCGCGGTTGTTGCGGCGGAGTCCCCCCTGGCTGGGCGCCCCCCGGCCCTTCCGCGCCACCGCCGGTTTGCCCAGGTTCCGTCAGGGCCTGCACGATAACCGGTAGGACGTCCGCCGCGGAAATGTATTTCAACGGGCGTGTAACCGGTTTCGCGAATTCAACATTCGCATCGAACTCCGAGATCAACTTGCGAACGAACGGCATGTTGACCGGACGGGTGATGACGTGGATGCGGTTGGTGCGCACGTCGGCCTCGATCTTAATCTTGCCCACGATGACCGATTCTTCAGTGAGCGCTGTCAAACCGGCTAGTTCGCCCACTTCCGACGCCGGCTGCGGTACCGGCATATTCGGATTGACCACTTGACGGACTCCAGGCCGGTATCCGGGTTGCCCCGGTTGCGTGCTCTTATCGGTCTTTTCAAAAACGTCCTTGAGCATGTCGACAACTTTGCTCGCGTCAGCACGTTCGAGTTTGATGAACTCGCTGACCACTTCGGCCGGCGGCATGTCGACTTGGTCGATGATTTTCGCAAGCGTGCGGATCACGCTGGAATTTTCCGTCACCAGAATCGCACCCGCCTTGGGCAACGCGAGAAACGAAGTGTAGGGCTGGGGTGGTGAAAGATATTGCCCAAGCGCCTGAAGCAACTCTTGTGGATCGGCATAATGAAGCTTGAACAGATAACTGATCACGTGATCGCCATCCGGAATATCGGTTTCGTCGGAAATGATCGGCACGCCGGTCGTGCGCGGATTCTTCCCGGTGCCAATTACCTTGATAATGTCGTCCCCGGCCGGAATCAGCGAATAGCCGTTGAGCAACAAACTCATCTCGATGATTTTGATCGCTTCGTCGCGGGGCACTTTCTTGCTCAGGAAAATGTCCACCTTGCCGCTGACGAAATTGTCCATGATCAACTTCTTGCCGGTGAGCGATTCGTAAAATCGCAGCACGTCCTTCACATCGCTGTTGGGAAATTGTAACGTGGTATCACCATCAGTTTGCTGCTGAGTCGTAATTCGCGGAGGCCCGGTCTGGGGAATCGGAACCGATGGGGCCGGTCGGGACGCGGCAATGCCGCCCGGGTTTGCTGGCACTTGCGCCACCATGGCCGGCGTTTGTGAATCGTCCGGGTCTTCAGTGTCTTCCGTCTCGTCGCCGTCTTTGTTGGCCGTGACGACTTGCGGAGTTGCGACTGGTTTGCTCTTCGGTGCCGAGTGAATAACAGGCGCAACTTGCGCGAAATTCAAACCTGCCGCGAAAACGGCAAGCAACAGAAGCCCCAGGAATCGACGCACAATTTGAAGATTGACGAGCGATGCTAACAGATGCTCCAGAGCGGGTCAATTTGCTTCGCATTGCGAAACTGTGTGGTGGCGATCTACTTGTCTCGCCGTAGCCGTGGCGAAGGCGGATGACCGCCGTTCTTCCGCACGCGAATTGCCATCACGCGCGATCTCTCAAACGAAGACGCTCGTCGCGCCGGCTTGTCACGCCATAACGCAGCGACGGCGGAAGCTTTGCGGAGGCGGATCGACCTTGACGCGCGAACAACGATCCGCTCTTTTTGTCTCGGGCTCCATTTCAATATGAAACGTTCAATCCGACTTCTTGCCACGCTGTTTGTGTTCGCATCCGCAAGTTTCATTCGCGCCGACGAGTTCAAAAGCGAGACGATCCTTTCAACAACTACTTTTGGTCCTATCCACGTCCAAGGCAATCAATTCATGTTGATCCGCAATTTTACTCAAGATGGCGCATTTTCGGCTGACCAGGGCTTTGTAACTGTAACAAAGCCTCCTGGCACCGGCACACCGGTCATAGTCCTGACCGCAGCCAATCTCTCTCCGCCTACGGATGTTATTAATAACGTGATTATCGCTGGCCCCGCGGATGTCATGGTCATGTGTGGAACCCCTGGCAATTGTTTCATCAGCTACAAGAAGGGCGATAATAATTAATTCGGTTGCGTGATCGCGCATCGAGAGGGCAAACAAGATGAAGAACACGGCCTCGCTGTTGATCTTCTATTGCGTCACTTCTGTTTTGGTCGTCGCAGGAACGATCAAAACCGTAGTAATCACAGATGCCGATTCGACATTACCGATTGACGTTGCCGATCATCATCTCCTGCGCCTCTACAATTTCACCCAAGAGGGAAATCCAAGCACGCGCGGGGTTGTAATCGCCGCGGCGGCGACACCGGCGCCCACCCCGACACCTACTCCAACATCAACTCCAACTCCGACTCCGACGGCAACACCGACCGGCACACCGAGTCCAACGCCGACACCGACTCCCACTCCGACGCCAACGCCAACACCGACTGCCCCGCCCCGCGCTGTTCTGACCGCCGCGCTCGTGGATCCGACTTCTACAGCGGAATTTATCAAGCAGGTCGTGGTCGAAGGACCGGCGCACGTAACTGTCGATCCGGTTTTAGGCGCTACGCTCGTCCTGACTTACCAAAAGATTTCCGCGGGAAACCCGTCGCCTACGGCCACGGTAACTGTGACCTCCGCTTCCATTTCGACGACAACTTCAACTTCTACGTCGTCCACAAGTTCAAGGTCATCTGTAGGGATAGCGACAACGTTGTCGCAACCCGCCACCGTGACGGAATCAATGTCGAGCACGGAGGATGACGGCGATTCGTCGACTCCAATCCCAACGCCGACCGCGGCGCCAACTCCTAGCCCAACACCAACCGCGATACCAACTCCAACGCCCTTGCCGACTCCCACGCCGTAAACGAGATGCGCGGAATCTGGCTCAGCGTTCTTTGTTTCACCGCAATTGTCGCCTCGGTCCTCGCGCTGGAGCCAACGGGCGGTGCTGTTTCCGAAATTCAAAATGTTCTTCGCGCGCAGCAGGACGCCTGGAACCACGGCGACATCGACACTTTTATGAACGGGTACTGGCGCTCGGACAAAACAGTTTTCGTTTCCGGCGATGACGTCACCCGCGGTTGGCAGAAAGTTCTCGATCGCTACAAATCGAAGTATTCCGATCGCGCGAAAATGGGGACGCTGACGTTCTCAGAAATCGAAATCACTGCGCTAAGTAACGATTCGGCTGTCGCGCTCGGCAGTTGGAAGCTGAATCGCGCAAACGATCAACCGCACGGACGCTTCACTTTGATCTTTCGCCATTTCCCCGACGGTTGGAAAATCGTCCACGATCACACTTCAGTCGCGGAGTCGAGATAGCTGTCATCCCGAGCGCAAGCGAGGGAACTCACAGTGGAAGCCTGGTTCACACAAGGCAATTAGTGTGATCAATCAGCTCTTGTGAGATCCTTCACTTCGTTCAGGATGACAAACGGCCGAGACGTCGAGGCGGGGGAGTTCGGCGGCCATCCACCTTCGCCGAGGCTTCCGCCGTCGCTGCGCTATGGCGTGACAAGCCGGCGCGACAAGTAGACCGCCGCTACAACGCGCGCAGCCGCGTCAGTAGCTTCTCGTGGATGTTGTCGAAGCCGCCATTGCTGAACACCGCGACGACGTCCTTTTCCTTTAACATGGGAACGATTCGATCGACAATCGTCGCGGCGTTTTTTTCGTAGAACGCCGGCCGGCCGTCTTTCGAAATTGCTTTGACCACCGCTTCCGGATGCAGCCGCTCGTTCTCCGGGATTTGTTCCAACCGCGCGACCTGAGAAATGAAAACGCCGTCCGCCTGTTGAAACGCTTCGGGTAACTCCTTCTGAAATACCGCGCGCCGGGTAGTGTTCGAGCGCGGTTCGAAGATTGCCCAAATCCGCTGACGCGGAAAACGGTGCCGGAGCGCCTGCAGCGTCTGGGCAATCGCCGTCGGATGATGTCCGAAATCGTCGATCACTTTCACGCCGCGCGCTTCGCCACGCAGTTCCTGGCGGCGGGCAATGCCCTGAAAACGCTTCAGCGCATGGTCGATCTTCGCTTTCGGCACGTCGTAAAATCGCGCAGCGGTCGCCGCCATTGCGGCGTTGCGCACATTGAACTCGCCAACCATCGGAATTTCGCAGAAGTCTTCGCCCAGTTTGAATCGCGAGCCTTTTGCCGAATAAGAGACGTCCCGAATCCGTTGCGCGCAATTCTTCGAGAAACCAACCTCCACCATCTGGGCCCGGCAATCTTTCGCGACTTCGACGCAATTGTGATCGTCGCCGTTGATCAGGACCATCCCATTCTCCGGAACGATGTTGAGCAATCGCTTAAAGCTCAGCTTGATCTCGTCGATGTTGTTGAAGATGTCGGCGTGGTCGAACTCGATGTTGTTCACAATGACGAGCTCGGGCAGGTAATGAATGAATTTCGAACGCTTGTCGAAGAACGCGGTATCGTATTCGTCACCTTCGATCACGAAATACTTGGAATCGTTCAGGCGTGCGCCGTGGCCGAAATTTTTGGGAATACCGCCGATCAGATAACCGGGCTTGCGCCCGCCTTTTTCCATGATCCATGTCAGCAACGCGGTGGTCGTTGTTTTTCCGTGCGTGCCGGTAACGACGAGGTTGTGTTTGCCTCGCAGAAAATAGTTTTTCAAAACTTCCGGCAACGATAGATAAAAAAGCTTTCGATTAAGCACCGCTTCCACTTCCGGGTTGCCGCGCTTCATGGCGTTGCCGATCACGACCACATCGGCGTCGGCCGGAATATTTTCCTTCGAGTAACCTTGATGGAGCTTGATCCCGCTTTGCTCGAGAAAGGTCGACATCGGCGGGTAAACGCTTTCATCCGAACCGGTGACTTTGAATCCGCGCTCCTGCAGCGCCGCTGCCACTGCACCCATGGCCGTCCCGCTGATCCCGATAAAATGAAATTTTTGCGGCGCGCTTTTACTCACGCGCAGAAGAAACCACGGATTACGCGGATTTCACAGATAAGAATCTCTCGGAAAGAACACTATCCGTTTTATCCGTGTCATCCGTGGTTCTTAATTTCTTTGTCACTTTTTGGTAAACACTTCAACCGCGTTCCACGATTCATCGGGCGGCGTTTTTTCGTATCGCAAGGCGCGCTCGAGATACATTTTGGCGAGGAAATCATCCGGATAAAATTCCAGAAACTGGGAGAACAAGATCTTCGCTTCGGTGAACTGGCGGCCGCGGAATTTTTTGATGCCTTCTTCGTACGACTGCAACCATTTCAACAATTCCGCATCGAGATCTTGTTTGCGCGCCCCGACGAGCGCAAACATGTCTACCGGCTTGGTTTTTCCCATTACCTGAACGAGATCGACCGAGCGTAAATGGAAATCGTCCCGTACGAGTTCGGCCGCGCTCGCGCCGATCAAGATATCGACATGATATTGTCGGGTGAGCGCTTCCAATCGCGACGCGAGATTCACTGCGTCGCCAATCACGGTCGGATCGAGCCGTTCATGCGGTTCGTAAGAACCGATGTTGCCGACAACGGCGTCTCCTTGATTGATTCCGACGCCAAAAGCTAACGGCTCGAGCCCTTCCACCTGCCACGCCGCGTTGAGTTTAGGCAATTCGAGTCGCATCCCGAGCGCCGCGCGTATCGCCGCTTTCGCATCTTCGGCGACACCATGAGTAGTCACGTTCCCCCAAACCGCCATGACCGCATCGCCAATAAACTTGTCGAGAGTGCCGCCATTATCAAAAACGTGAGGCACCATCGCGCTCAAATATTTGTTCAGGCGCGGCACTAAGACCGTCGGGTCGGATTTTTCGACCAGACCGGTGAACCCCACCAGGTCCGAAAACAAAACGGTGACCGGTTTGCGCGCGCCGAGGAGCGAACTGTAGTATCCGCCCGGATTATCGAGGATCTCTTTAACGATATTTTTCGAAACGTAACGTTCGAGCGTCCGACGCGTTCGCAGTTTCTCCAATCGCTCGAGGGTGTACTCAAACCCTAGCCCGGAGAGTCCAGTGGCGAGAAACGCGCTCATGGGCGGCACGACCATCAGCAACAGACCGACGCGATCGTAAACAATTCGCGCTAAACCGAGATATGCGGCGGCGACAAGAACCAGGGTAGCGAACGTCAAAAATGGCCGGCGCAGAAAGGCGACGATCGTCCACGCGGCCGCGCCGCCAATCAAAACCAGGATGAGACCGGCTCGAATCGGTGTGTCCCGTATGAATTCATGATCCATCGCCGCTGCGAGTGCGTAGAGATGAAAAACGGGCCCCGGCGTTTCGACGTTAATTGGCGTGTCGAAAACATCATGGGCAATTTGGGACGACGCACCAACAATGACGATCTTGTCTTTAAAGAAGGCGTTGTCTTGATAGTTCGCCTTCCACGATTTCGGATCGAAAACCTCCCACAGTGGTCGAGGCGGGTAAGCATTCACTTCGCCGAATCGGAGAAGATGTCCCTGCAAATCCGCCGGAATGTCGTCGGCGCGCCCCAACTTTCTCAGGGCGCGCGTGCTTAGCGCCTCGTACGGTTCCTCATCGGGTGCTGGCGGGTATCCGCGCAATTGGAGTTCGGTGAAACGATAGGAAACGGAACGAATTCTACTGTCGAGCGGATCAGGGAAAATGATAACGCAACCGACGCGGTCATCCTTCATTTGCGGCGATGATATCAACGTTGAGGACGGCGGGACGTTCACGATCAGGTCCCCCTGGTCTCGTAGGTGTGACAAATCGAAGTTCGCGCCGATTACCACCTTGTCGCGATAGCGGTCCAGCGCCGCCCGAAATACATCGTCACCCTCTTTCGGTTTGTCGAAAACGATGTCGAACATAACCAGTCGAGCACCCGCCTGAAAAAGGCGATCGAGCAAGAGGCCCCAAAGTTCGCGCGACCACGGGTAGGCGTGCTCGCTCATTAACTGCAATGGGCGGTTGTTCGACCAATCCTCGCCTTCCGCTTTCAGCGACAAACTCGCTTGATCGATCCCGAGAAAAACAAAGTCCGAATGCGTTTTGGTTTTTCGGCCTTCGTGCCGCAACACGTCGGCAAAGCTCCGTTGTCCGCTCCAAATGCTGGAAAGAAACGGCGCATTTGGAAAAAAGTGGGCCAGCGCAATCAGCCCCGTCCAAAAAATCGCGATCAAGCTCAGGATCAGCAACCGATGCCGGTGGAGCCAGTGCACGGGCCGATTATATCGTTAAATCGTTGAATCGCTAAATCGTTAAATCGGGTTCGTGATTTCCGGTTGTCATTTCGCGGTTCGTGCTTAACTTGGCCGCCCACGAGATCCAGCCACCTGTCCGGCTGCTGCCGGACTAATCAGCGAGCGAGGTCGGCCGGACTAAATATTAACAACAGCCCGCTGAACGAGGAGCCCCGCCCTGGCGGGGCATAACACTAAATGCCAAGAGCCACTAACGCGCCGGCCAGCCGCGCGCGCCGCAAACGCGTCATCAAATCCGCCAAGGGCTATCGCGGACGCCGATCCAAACTTTTTCGTTACGCCAAAGACGCGACGATGAAAGGCAAATATTGGGCCTATCGCGATCGCAAGACCCGCAAACGCACGTTTCGTTATCTTTGGATCCAACGACTCAACGCCGCCGCGCGGGCCAACGGATTAACCTACAGCCGTTTCGCTGAAGGCTTGAAAGCTGCCGGCGTTGGTCTCGATCGCAAAATCCTCGCCGACATCGCGGTCAACGATGCGACCGCGTTCAAAGCGATTGTCGATCAGGCGAAGACCGCGCTCGACGAGAAATCGAAGTCGAAAAAGAAAGCGGCTTAGCCAAGCTATTTCTGTCTTTTGACAGAATGGACCGAATTAACGGAATGAAATTCTGTTTCATTTTGTTCATTGTGTCGGAAATCTCTTAACCAAATGGCTCATCCGCTGGAACAATTGCGCGACGACGCGCTGCGCGAGATCGCATCTGCGGCTGACGAGCAGTCGCTCGAAGCCGCCCGGGTAAAATATCTCGGTCGCAACGGAAGTATTTCGGCCTGGGGCGAGCAGATGAAAACGCTCCCCAAGGAAGAAAAACCGATCGTCGGTAAGCTGCTCAACGAAGTTCGCACCTTGGTCACCGGCGCGATCGAATTGCGCGGGACGCAATTTCGTTCGCAAAAAGAATCCGGCGCACTCTCCCAGATCGATATATCGCTTCCCGGAACGCCGCGGGAAATCGGCGCGCTCCATCCCCTCACCCAAATGTGGGAACGCTCGATCGAAATTTTCCGGCGAATGGGTTTTACCCTCGCCGATGGCCCGGACATCGAAGACGAGTGGCATTGCTTCGACGCGCTCAACACGCCGCCCGAGCACCCGGCACGCAATGAGCAGGATACGTTTTATCTGCCGGACGGCCGATTGCTGCGCACGCACACTTCGACCGTCCAAATCCGAACAATGCAAGCTGCGAAGCCGCCGATTCGCGTGATCTCGCCGGGCGCTGCCTATCGCCGCGACGAATTGGACGCCACTCACAGCCCACAGTTCCACCAAATTGAAGGACTTTACGTGGACGAAAACGTCGGCGTCGCCGATCTGAAAGGCACGCTCGAGTTTTTCATGCGCGAACTGTTCGGCGGGGACACGGCGGTTCAATTTCGTCCACATTTCTTCCCCTTCACCGAGCCGAGTCTCGAAGTTTACGTAAAGTCGAAAGCCCTCAAGGGAGGCGAACGATGGATTGAAGTCGCCGGTTCGGGCGTAGTGCATCCCGCTGTTTTTGAGCAAGTCAACAAAGCGCGCGGCGACAAAGCCTACGATCCGGAAAAATGGAGCGGCTTCGCATTTGGTCTCGGTATGGATCGCCTCGCCATGATTCTGTTCGAAATTCCTGACATTCGCTATTTCAGCCAAAACGATTTGCGGTTTTTGAGACAATTCGCGTGAAGACGAAATTCTGGATTCCGGGGAGCGCACGCGCCTCGCGTGCTGTTTTCGGCGCCCTCGCCGGAAACTTCTTAATTAAATACATTTCGTTCGGCGAGGCGCCGAACGGTGCACGCGAGGGCGCGTGCGCTCCCCAAACATGAAATTCTCCGTTAATTGGCTGCGCGAGTTTGTCGATCTTCCAAAAGACTCGGAAGAGATCGCCGATTTGTTGACCCGTGCCGGCGTCGAGACCGAAAACATCGAGACCCGAGGCGCCAGGATCGAGAACGTGATTGTTTCGCAAGTCACGGCGGCGTCGCCTCATCCGAACGCCGATCGATTGAGCGTTTGCGAAGTCGATGACGGCAGCGGGATGAAACGAAAAATCGTTTGCGGCGCGACCAACTACAAAGTCGGCGACAAAGTCCCGCTCGCGCTTCCCGGCACCAAGCTGCCGAACGGAACCGAGATTCGAAAAAGCAAACTACGCGGCGTCGAAAGCGAAGGAATGCTGTGTAGCGCGATCGAGCTCGGACTCGGCTCGGATGCGGCTGGTCTTTTGATTTTGTCGCCCGGAGCGAAAATCGGCGCGCCTATTTCCGATTTATTTCCAAGCGACACGGTTCTCGATGTCGAGATCACGCCAAACCGCGGCGATTTGTTGAGTCATTATGGTCTGGCTCGGGAAATCGCCGCACTCACCGGCACCAAACTCAGATCGGCGCCGCACGAAGTGAAAATTCCGGCCAGGAGAACCGGCGTAACAATTACCTCGACACGCGAATGTCCGTTCTTTTCCGCGCGCAGGATTGAAGCTGTCCATGTCGGCCCGAGTCCACAATGGTTGCGCGCAAAGATCGAGAGCGTTGGGATTCGCTCGATCAATAACATCGTCGACATTTCCAACTTCGTGATGCTCGAGCTCGGCCAGCCGACGCACGCGTTCGATGCGGATAAATTGAAGGGCGATATCAACGTGCGACTGGCCAGCGACGGCGAAGAATTTCTCGCGCTTGATGGCAAAACTTACTCGCTCAAGCCGGACATATCTGTTGTCGCTGATCAAGAGCGAGCGATTGGGATCGGTGGCGTGATGGGCGGCGAAGAGACCGGGGTTACTGAATGGACCCGCAATATTTTGCTCGAAGCCGCTTACTTTTTGCCGGCTAGCATTCGTCATAGCGCGCGCGAATTGAGTCTTCCAAGCGACGCGAGTTATCGGTTCGAGCGTGGCGTCGATCCGGAAATGGTGCTGCGCGCGTCCCAGCGGGTGACGGAATTGATTCAAGAGATCGCAGGCGGACTTCCCGCGAAAGAAATTCACACTGCCGGCAAGCTGCCGGCAAATCCAACCGACGTTTCCTTCAGCTACGACAAGTCCGACGGGGTGGTCGGCATCGCGATCAAACCGAGAACCGTTGACGAGATCCTGGAAGGATTCGGTCTGAAGAAAATCGGTGGCGCCAAAATCATGAAATGGAAGGTTCCGAGCTATCGCCCGGACTTGCAGCGCGACGTCGATCTCATCGAAGAAGTCGTGCGCGCCTATGGTGCGGAAAATATCCCCGGCACAGACCGTAGTCGATTCACGCCGTCGAGCGAGGCCGATCGCACGCACGATCTGGAATCGGAGATGCGCGAGCGCCTCGTTGCCCGCGGACTTTTCGAAGCGCGCACGTCCAAGTTGATTCCGCGAAGTGCATCCGCATTCAGCGAAGGCGCCGTCGTGCTCAGAAATCCGCTGAGCGAAGATCATGTCGCGCTCCGGCCGAGTTTGATTGGCGGATTGCTCAGTGTGCTCGAACGAAACATTAACGCCGGCGCTCAAAGCGTAGCGATTTTCGAAATCGGCCGCGCGTTCATTCCACCGTCCGGAAAAGAAGAACGCCACCTGGGGATTTTGCTTTGGGGAAATGCGACGAGCGCAGAGAACTGGCGAGGGCAAGGCAAGCGCGGCCTCGATCTGTTCGACCTGAAAGGCGCGTTAGATGCGGTCGTTGCGAATTCGTCGTTTCGCTCGGCAAAGTTTCCTGACCTCGCGCTCGCGGTTGAAGTCTATTCCGGGAATCAGATGATCGGTTTCGGTGGACAACTCTCCTCTGCGAAATCGAACGCGCCTGGTCCGGTGTTTGTTGCCGAATTGCACGCCGACTTACTCTTGGCCGACACGGCCCGCGCCAAGTTTCGCGAGCTCGAGAAATTTCCTGCCGTAACCCGCGACATTGCAATGATCGTCCCGGAAGAAACTTCGCACGAAGGAATTTTGCGGGCGATCCGGGAACCGAAGGAACCGTTACTCGAAAGCGTCGAGTTGTTCGACTTATTCACCGAGAAAGTCGGAGAGGCGCGAAAGTCGCTCGCATATCGATTGACATATCGAGATCGGAGTCGCACACTGACAAACGAGGAAGTGAATGCAGCGCACGCGAAAATTCGCGAGCGATTGCGACGCGACCTTGGCGCAGAATTGCGCGAATAGTTCTTTGAGATGAGAGCCGCTCGTTGAGGGTTGGGAAGGAAACCAGTGCTTTCCGCTCAACTCTCAGCCAGCGGCTTTTAAATTTACCCTGCGATGTTCGCGATTAAGGTGACGTCCCCGAACCGATAGTTGATGAATACAGGAGGCTTGGTTGGTGCGAGAAATGGCACGCCTTGATTGGAAGTCAGCTTTCGCATCGACGGTCATCCGCCCTTTACTAAAAGGGAACGGGAGAATCACCTGAACGGCACCAGTGGGGTAAAATTTTGGCGAATGCCCGAGTCGATTTCGATTCGGGCATTTTTTTTGCCAACGGCGTTTGAAATTCGTTCCAGAAGATCGACAATCACCCGCGATGCGCGCGCTGCTCGCTCTCGAAGACGGAAAATTTTTCGAGGGTGAATCATTTGGCGCCGCCGGAACGCGGGTGGGCGAGATTTGCTTCAACACCGCGATGACCGGTTACCAGGAAGTCCTGACCGATCCTTCCTATCGCGGCCAGATCGTGACGATGACGTATCCGCTGATCGGCAATTACGGCATCAACTCGCTCGATCAGGAAAGTTGCGAACCTCACGTCCGCGGATTTGTCATCGAGGAATTGAGCGAGGCGCCCAGCAACTGGCGCTCGGAAATGTCGCTCGATGAATACTTGAAGAAAAACGGTATCCCGGGGATTCAGGGAATCGATACCCGGGCATTGACGCGACACTTGCGCACACGCGGCGCGATGAAGGCCTGTCTCACAACCGAGCAAATGTCGGTCGAACAAGCAGTCCAACGCGCGATCGAGGGCGAAGGCGTGATCGGGATGGATTATGTGAAAGAAGTTTCGACGCCCGAAATCTATCAATGGGACCCGGACGATAAATTGAGTCAGCCGTGGTCGATCGCGAACGGCAATGGCGACAATAAGCCGACGTTGCCGCCCATCCGGTTTCGGATCGTGGCCTACGATTACGGGATCAAGCAAAACATTTTGCGATTGCTTCGACAGAAAGGGTTCGGAGTCACGGTTGTTCCCGCATCGACATCAGCCGAACAAGCGCTCGCGCGAAATCCCGACGGGATCTTTCTGTCGAACGGTCCCGGCGATCCGTCGGCATTGCCTTACGCGCACAAGACCGTTCGCGATTTGATGGGCAAAAAGCCGATTTTCGGAATTTGTCTCGGCCACCAAATCCTCGGCTTCGCGTTCGGAGGATCGACATTTAAACTCAAATTCGGTCATCGCGGCGCGAACCAGCCGGTGAAAGATTTGAAAAGCGGCAAGGTTGCAATCACTGCCCAGAACCACGGGTTCGCGGTCGATCCGGAGTCACTCCCGAAGAATGTCGAGGTCAGTCACATCAACTTGAACGACAACACCGTCGAAGGACTGCAGCACAAGGAACTTCCTATTTTCAGCGTGCAATACCATCCGGAGGCCGCACCCGGCCCGCACGACGCGTCGTATTTTTTCTCACAGTTCGCCGATTTGATCGAAGGCAAGAAAAGCCGAAGCTAACCCATGTTTAATTCAAAACGCTTTAAGACATTCAGGAATATTTTCGCGGTAGTCGTCATCGCATCATTTGCAACCGCCCCGCTGGCGCTGGCGCGCGACGAACATGGAAAATCGGACGCTGCAGCTGAAAAAACGGTGACTGGCGAGGTAGTCGACATGATGTGCTATGTCGATCATAACGCGATGGGCGATAGTCACGGACAATCCTGTGGCGCGAAGTGCATCAAAAACGGTGGACCCGTCGGGATCGTTGAAAACGGCAAGGCATACCTCGTCGTCGGCGAACACAAACCGATGAACGACGAGCTGGCTGATTCGTGCGGCAAAACGATCACCCTAAAAGGCAAACTCGCCGAGCGCGGTGGGGTCGCGATGCTCGAGAACGCCGAGATCGTTAAGAAGTAACGAGCGGTTCGCGTTGGTCATCCTGAGCGAAGCGAAGGATCTCTCACAGGGTGATTGATCACCCAAAGTACTTTGCGTGATCTCTGCTTCGATTGTGAGATCCCTCATCCTGCCGTCGCGGGATTCTGGATGGCACGCCTGTTAGACATTATTTTCTGTAGCGGCGGGCGTGTCGCCCGCAGTTTTGCGGACGAATGCAGCCGACACCCCGCTTAGCGGGGCCGCTACAGCAAAATAGGCGTGTCATTTATAATACGGCCGAAGGGATGGCCGGAGCTTGCCAACGCGAAGCGCGGCTTCCATCTCGGAATCGGAAACGGAATTTTCAGCAAGCCGGCGAATCTCGCGTCCTTCGAGCGCGCCCACCGGCAAACCATTGCAAAACAACACCCGGTTTGTCGTGAATGCTGTCACGCGGGGACCCGGCGTGAGAATTCCCTGCAAATTCAGAGGATCAGCGGCGCTGAGAGTGATGAGCTGCATGCTCGGTTGAGATTTTCGGACCGACCGCAAGAGGCCAATCGCTTCCGGCAACGCAAATTGCTCGCCGCTGACTCCAGCAATGAAATATCCGCCACGAATTTCACCGCGCGCTTCAAGTCTTCGATAAATGCGGCCCAACTCGTACCAGGTGACGTTCAAAGTTTCGCGTTCAAGCAATCGACGAAATACAACGCCATAGCGTCGCAGCAACACGTGTGCGAATTTTTCGAGAGCTGCATCACGTTCAGCTGTATGCGCGCCGTTCGTTTCGGTGTCCGCTTGTTTTCGAATCAAAGACCAGCGGCCGGCAAATTCAATGCTTGCGAGATTTGTCTTACGGCGACGTTTTCCTTCGTTGCGTCCAAAGGTCGGGCGCTTATTCGACGGAACCAGCAGCGCGCGCAGACCATCGAAACTATCAGATGTGACGAAGCCCAGGGCAGCCAGCTCCGAAAGCGCTTCTTCAACTTGAGACGGCAACAAACCTGTACGCTTGACGAGTTCGGTGAAAAACAGCGCGCCATCATTCGCAAGCGTGTCGCGAACGATTTGACCCGCCGAAGGCAATTCAATCGTCGATTTTGTCGCGGCGAGCCAAAGCCAGTCGGCGAGGTTTTCGCGTTGATAAAGTGCGATCGGGCTGGTTCGCAGCGGCGCCGTCGCGCGGGCGTTTGGATGTTGCGGCGAACTCAAACGGGCCCACCCGACGCGTCCGGAAAAACAAAGTCGATCCAGCCATTCCGGGTCGTAATCACTGACCCGCGCGCTGAGGACCGCAGATTCCCACGAGGCGAGCGGCAGTTCGCAACCGTCGAGTTGTTCCAACACTGACTGCAACCCTTCGGGACCTTCGACGCGATGTTCTGCATCAACGCGCTGCCAGGAAAAAAGGAACCGGTAGAAGTCCTGGACCGAGACCGGTTGAATCTCGGCGCGCAGCCGATCGATCGTCAGCCGATGAATCCGCGCGAGCAACCGGCGATCGCACCATTCCTGTTCGGTCGCGTTCGGATGAAACTTACCGCGAAGAACAAAGCCTTCGCCCTCCAGTCCAAGTAATCCGGTTTCTATTTCCGATTGGGCAAGGCCAAGAACATTTTGTAGCTGCGTGCCGGTCAGCGGACCGCAAACTTCCATCCTTCCCCGCAGCAGCTCTCGGATTGCGTTCGTTCTTTCCCAAGTATGTTTTTGGGTGGATTCAGGCGCAGTTAACGCGGGATGGACTGACGAATCCGGATAAATCGTTCGCAATATCGGCAAACGCTCGGCGGTAACCCAAAACTCTCTCTCGCCAACGTGAAGGCGCGTTGCACGTTTCGAGTCGACGAGCTCGTTCAACAATTGCTCCGCGCCCGAGCCGTTTGATTCGTGATGAACTGTTCGCTGCACTTCATCGTGCGTCATCACGGCAAGCAGCATGAGCGCGTCGTGCAATTCGTCGGCGTTTGTCGCCTGCGGCCACGCTTCTTTTTCAACTTTCTCGATCGCGGCCGCGTCCAGAATCCCGAGACCATCTCTGCCGTTTCTTTGGGAAGCGCGCCGCGTATAAACCGCCTGGGTTCGGCGCTCTTCCAGTGGCGCGTTGTCGAGAAATGCGTACGGACGCGCGTTTAAAATCTCGGATGCGAGCGGCGACGGCTCCGGCAGATCGCGAGCAATGCAGCGAATCTCGCCGTTCTCGATTTTGCGCAACACGGCTTCGAGTCCGTCGATGTCCATCGCTTCGGTCAGACAGTCGTCGATCGTTTGTTTCACAAGCGGGTGATCTGGAATTTCACGATCGCCGACGATGTGCTCGAGACAGGCAAGCTGGTCCGGAAAAACAGCGGCCAGGAGATTTTCCGATTCCATTCGTTGCAGCGGCGCGGCCAGTTTTGCTCCGCCCCTAAATCGAGGAACCGCCAACGACCGGGTCGCGTTCCAACGCCAGCGAATTGTGAACATTGGCGCGTCGAGCAAAGCCTGGACAAGAAGATCGCGAACGGTCTTCGAATTCAGGTAACGAAAAACTTCTTCAAGCGGGAAGGAGTGTTGTGTCCCGAGCGAGATCACAATCGAGTCGTCGGTAGCGGCAGCCTGCAGTTCGAAATTGAAAGATCGACAAAATCGTTTCCGAAGCGCAAGCCCCCAGGCGCGATTAATTCGATTTCCGAACGGCGAATGCAGAACGAGCTGCATCCCGCCCGATTCGTCAAAGAAACGCTCCATCACGAGTGTGTGTTGGGATGGAACCGCACCAAGCGTCCGGTAGGTATCGGCGAAATAATCGGCCACCTGCTGCGCGGCTTCGGCTGGTAATTTCAATTCGTCGACCAGCCAGGCCGTGATGTCTTTGCCATCGCTCAGCATTTTCTCGATTTCGATCCGCAAATTCGAAACGGCGTCTGAGAGCTCAGTGGTTCGCGCAGGCGCTTCGCCGAGCCAGAACGGAATTCCCGGCGGCTGACCTTTCGCGTCCTCCACCCGGACTACGCCCGAGTTCACCCGAACGATCCGCCACGATGCGTTGCCGAGCTGGAATATATCCCCAGCGAGACTTTCGACCGCGAAATCTTCGTTCACGGTCCCGACAAAAGTCTCCGACGGTTCAAGAATGACTCGATAATCGGCGTTGTCCGGAATCGCCCCGCCCGATGTGAGCGCGGTCAAACGCGCACCACGACGCCCGCGGACGCGATGATTTACTCCATCGTGATGAATCAGCGCCGAACGACGCCCGCGTTTCGTGCTGAAACCTTCGGCTAACATTTTCAGGACCGAATCGAATTCTTCGCGAGACAGATTTCGATACGGCCAGGCCGCGCGGACGAGTTCGAATAACTCGTTCTCATCCCAATCGTCGGTCGAACTCGCCGCGACAATTTGTTGGGCAAGAACGTCGAGCGGCTTCTCCGGAATCAGTAATCGATCCAGCTCGCCGCGACGAACGGAACGCAACAACGCAGCAACCTCGACCAACTCATCTCGACTCAATGGAAAAATGCGTCCTTTCGGCAATCCGCCGCGCTTGTGCTCCGCGCGGCCAACGCGTTGAAGCAAAGTTGCAATCGATCGGGTCGTTGCGAGTTGACAAACAAGATCAACGGACCCGATGTCGATTCCGAGCTCGAGCGAGGCCGTAGCCACCAGCGCTTTCAATTCACCGCGCTTCAAGCGGTCCTCCGCGTCCAGGCGCAATTTTGCGGAAAGACTTCCGTGATGCGACGTGACCGCGTCGGCTCCAAGAAGTTCGCTCAGATGATGGGTCACGCGCTCGGCCATTCGTCGTGTGTTTACAAACACCAGCGTCGTTCGGTGTTCTTGAATCAGGTGAGCCAGCCGCGAGTAGACTTCCTCCCAAACTTCGTTCGACATCACCGCCTCCAGCGGTGACTTCGGCATTTCGATCGCGAGATCGAGCTCGCGTTTGTGTCCAATGTCGATGATCGCGCAATTCGGATCCCCGCTTGAATCGACATTATGCGTCCCAACCAGGAAACGCGCGACTTCCTCGATCGGTTTCTGAGTTGCGGAAAGTCCAATCCGCTGCAGCGGCCGCGGAACCTGCCCGCCGTAGCCTTGGCGAAGGCGGGTCAGCACCGCCAAACGCTCGATGCTGAGAGCGAGATGCGCGCCGCGGCGATCGTCCACCACGGCATGGATTTCGTCGAGAATGACCGTACGAACGGACTTCAACATTTTCCGGCCGGAATCCGATGTGAGCAGCAGATAAAGCGACTCCGGCGTCGTCACTAAAATATGCGGCGGCGTCTTGATCAGGGCCTGACGCTGCGCCGCAGTAGTGTCGCCGGTGCGGACTTCGGCACGCACGTCGACGTCGTGGCCCTCCTGCTTCAGCAATTCACGAATTCCCGCAAGCGGCTCCTGCAAGTTCTTCCGAATGTCATTGCTCAGCGCTTTGAGCGGCGACACGTAAACGATTTGCGTTTCGTCCGGCAGTTTGCGGTTGGCGCCTTCACGAAACAAAAGATCAAGGGAAGCGAGAAACGCGGCCAGCGTCTTGCCGGAACCGGTTGGGGCAGAGATAAGGACATGCCGGCCGGATTGAATTTCCGGCCAGCCGCGAATCTGCGGCTCGGTCGGTGACCCGAATGTCTGCTCGAACCAGCGCGCGACCGCGGGATGAAATTGAAAGCGATCCATGGTTTGGAAATTCCGGGAAAGTGGGGTTGTTAATTTAAGCAAGACTTCGCGAAAGAAAAGGTAGCGGCGGTTCACCGAACCGCCATGGCGATTGAGGTCAATCGCCCCTACCTGAAAGCCGCAGCGCGATCACTTCGCGCAACATCCGCAAACTATCGTGGATGACGCGGACCTTGCTGCCTTCGGCGTGGTTCCAACGCACCGGTATTTCCCGCAGCCGCAAACCAGCCCGATACGCCAGAAATAGAAGCTCGACGTCGAAAGCGAAGCCAATGGTGTGCGCCTTTTTGAGAATTGGGCGACAAGCATCGAGCCGGAATGCCTTGAACCCGCATTGAGTGTCCCAAAACGGCATTCCCGTCGCCAGGCGCACGATCAAATTGAAAACGCGGCCGGCCTGTTCGCGTCGCCAGGGTTGATGAACGCCAATTAGCTTCCTATCCAGCGCTCGCGAACCAAAAGCGATATCGACATCCCCGTTGGCAATGGGCTCAATCAGTTTCGGGATTTCGCTCAACGGCGTTGAGAGATCCGCGTCGAAGAACAATCCGATCGGTTTCGTCGCTGCGAGCAGCCCGCTTCTGACGGCCGCGCCCTTGCCCCGATTTGGAGAATTTTCGAGTAACTGAGTTTGAATTTTCGCGCCGGCCAAAGCTTCGCGGACAATCGTCGCCGTTGAATCAGTCGACCCGTCGTTGACGACAATTAGCTCCGAATCGGGATTCCCGGCCGACAGATAATCAAGTGTTGAACGAACAGTGTCTCCGATCCGGGCGGCTTCGTTGTAGCAGGGAATGACTACGGAAAACGGCGGCAACATCGTAAAGGGAATCGCCAATCGTGATTCCGCCGAGTTTATTTGTAAATCTCGGTCACGAACTTGCCGTTAGTATCGACATACCCGCGATACATGCCAGAGGTGTTGAATGGCAAAGAGATATTGCCGCTCTTATCGATGGCGATCATGCCGCCCGTGCCGCCCAGCTTGCCGATCTTGTCGATAACTGCGATGGATGCTTCCTGCAACGTTTTGCGACGGTATTCCATTATCGCTGAGACATCGTGCGCAGCCGTCGCCATGATAAAAAATTCGCCATCGCCGGTGCCCGAAACCGCGCAGGTAGCGTTGTTGGCGTAAGTGCCTGCGCCGATCACAGGAGTGTCGCCGACTCGCCCGGGCAACTTGCCGGTCTTGCCGCCGGTTGAAGTCGCAGCCGCCAGGTTACCATTTCGATCCAGCGCGACCGCGCCGACCGTGCCGTGCAGATCCTGGTCGCTCACGAAAAATTTCTTATCGCCGTTACCGCCGGCTTTTTCGGACGACTTAACTCTTTGCAACGCGTCCCATCGCTCCTGGGTGAAAAAATACTTCGCATCAACCAGCTCCACGCCGTGTTCTTTAGCGAACGCTTCAGCGCCTTCGCCCGCCATCATTACGTGCGGCGACCTCTCCATTACGAGACGCGCGAGACTGATCGGGTTTTTGACGTGCTGCAGATTGGCGACCGTACCCGCCCGTAGCGTTCTGCCGTCCATAATTGCTGCGTCCATTTCATTGACGCCGGCTGCGTTGAAAACCGAACCTTTGCCGGCGTTAAACAGCGGGTCGTCTTCAAAAACGCGCACCGCCGCTTCGGTGGCATCCAACGACGAGCCGCCGTGTTGCAAAACTTCCCATCCGGCGCGCAGCGCGTTTTCAATTCCGGCCCGATATTCGCGCTCTGTCTCCAGACTCATCTTGCCGCGTTCCATCGTTCCGGCGCCGCCATGGACCACCAGTCCGATCTTATGTTCTTTCGCTGAGCTCATTTTGCCGAACTGTTGCGCGCCAGCTAATGCCGCAAACGCGAACACTCCACAAGCTACAAGACTTCGCACGAACATATTTGTTTACGCCTCGAACAAGTAGACTGCGCTGGTCAGTCGCGCCAGTGGGAAGAAAACGCTTTTTCCTCTCTGTTACCTGAGGCAACTTGCCTGCTGCATGCCTGACCAGAAAAAGGATTCGACCGAAGAAGTGTTGATCGCCGCCCCGGTGATTGCGTTGCAGGAAATCGGGAGCCTCGGCGAGAATCTTTTTCGTGAAGTCGGAAGCATCTTTTGGTTCATCATCAACACGATCGACGAAACGTTCGAACGTTTGCGCGAGGGACGTGTTCCGTTTCGGGCGTCGAGCTTTTTCCGTCACGCCGAGCGTGCCGGCGTCGATTCTGTCCCACTGGTTGGTCTGGTTTCGTTTTTCCTTGGACTAACGATGGCGTTACTGACGGGTTATCAATTGCAACGGTTCGGGACGGAGCGGCTCATACCGGGACTCGTCGCAATCGGTTTCACCCGCGAGCTCGGACCGTTGATCACCGGCATCATGCTGGCCGCGCGAATCGGCGCCGCATTCACCGCCGAGCTCGGGACGATGACAGTTTCCGAAGAAGTCGAAGCGATCGAAGCGATGGGCATTGGGCCGCTTCGATTCCTGGTCGCGCCACGAATGCTCGCCCTGTTTTTCCTCATGCCCTGTCTTTCCACGATTTCGAACATTTCCGCGGTGGTCGCGACCAGCCTGATTTGCAAGGCCTACTTCGGCATCGCTTTCCCCTACTTTCTCGATCTTGTTCGCGACTCGCTCCTCATCCGGGATCTAATTACCGGCGTCTTGAAGAGTTTCCTGTTTGGATTGCTTATTGCCGCCATCGCCTGTTACCGCGGCCTGAGCGTAAAAGGCGGTGCGGCAGGAGTTGGTAACGCGACGACGTCCAGCGTTGTCACCGCCATCACGGTCGTGATCGGTGTCGACACGCTCTACAACGTCGTCTACGTGAACTTTTTCCCGACATGAGTTCCCAGAACTCGCACATGGTCGCGCTGCGCGACGTCACAATGGAGTTCGAGGAAAAGAAAGTGCTCGAGGATTTGTCACTGACGGTCGAGCCGCAGGAGCGGCTGGTCGTGATGGGCCAAAGCGGTAGCGGCAAGAGCACGATCCTGCGTTTGATCCTTGGAATTCTGCAACCGAACGCCGGCGAAGTTTTCTTCAAACAATTCGAAATCGCCCGCTTGAAGCGTCGAAAATTGCAGCAGGTCCGCCGGCACATCGGGATGGTCTATCAGTACTCGGCCTTGCTTAGCTCGCGCAATGTGCGCGACAACGTCGCCCTGCCGCTGGAAGAGTTGACCGACAAACGCCGCAAAGAGATCGACAAGATCGTCGAGGAAAAACTCGAGCTGGTCGGCATGAAGGACGCCAAGAATTTGATGCCGTCGGAATTGAGCGGCGGAATGCGCAAACGCGTAAGCCTCGCGCGCGCATTGACCATGGAACCGGAGCTGGTTCTTTTCGATGAGCCAACTGCCGGTCTCGATCCCGTAATTGCTTCGGTGATCGACGAACTGATTATCAGCCTGAGCGACAACGCCAAGGTCACTTCAATCATCGTAACTCACGAGATGGCGAGCGCCTTTCGCATCGGCACACGAATGGCTATGTTGTATCAGGGAAAAATCATTGAAGACGCCGATCCTGAAACGTTCAGAAATTCGCAGAATCCAGTGGTCGCTCAGTTCTTGAGCGGAAGCACGGAGGGTCCCATTCTGGAAGGAAGCCAAGATGCAATTGCAAAAAAATGAGATCATGACCGGCCTCCTGGTCGTCGGCACGGTTGCCGTGCTGGTTTTCGTTTTGGTTTTGCTCGGCGCTCCGGGTCTGTTCCGGCCGCTGGTCACCTACAAGATCTACGTCGATAACGCGGCGGGAATTAAGCAGGGCGCGGCCGTGATGCTCGCCGGTCGCAAAATCGGCCAGGTCCAGAGACTTTACTCGCCGGTTTCCAAGGAAGAAGAACGCCGCGCCGAAGAAGCGGCAGCTGCTTTTCATCTGCCCGAACCAAGCGGGACGCCATCGGACACAAACAAACCAAAGTACGAAGCTCGGATTGATGTTCAGGTGGACCGCAACGCCTTCGTTTATCGCGATGCCAAGGCACGGCTGATGCAGCTGGGTTTGCTGGGCGACATGGCCATCGACATCACCCAGGGAACCGATGCCGCCGGACGGGCGCGGGATGGCGAAATGTTTGCCGGCGAACGCACGCCGGATTTCAGCGAGGCCGCCGCGAAAATGCTGGAAGTAATCAAGCCGGTCGCGACTGAGGCCACGACCACGATGCAGGATCTTCAGAAGACGGCGGACAACATCAATCATCTCACCGACGAGAATTCCGAACTCACCCAAGCGCTCGTTCAGGTGAAGGCGTTCGGCGAACACTTGGCTGACCTCACCGCGCCCGACAGCGCGCTTTCGCACTCGCTGAACAACATCGAAAAGATCAGCAACAGTCTGACCGAGAATGACAATCTAAAAATCACCCTTCAGAACTTCCGCGACGCTTCCGACAAACTGAAAGTCACGATGCGCGATCTCGAGCCGGCTGGGAAAAGCATTGCCGAGTTTAGCGACACCATCAAAACCCAGCCGTGGCGGTTGGTTTACCCGACGACAAAAAAATATCCCGAGAAAGCGCCGACTCCCACCGAAGAAACCATCACCGTTCGCAAAACCGCCAGGCCGAAAACCACCGCTACCCCGAAGACCAGCGGCGGCGGCCGCTGATCTGGTCAAGCAGCGTTCTTGGCCAGTCGCGATTCCAAAAACTTCAAAACGGCCGCTTCGCTCGAACGAAGGTCGACATCGTCCTTTTCGAGAGCTTCTTCCGTCATTTGTTTTAGTCCGTCGATTGATTGTCGACTCAGATAGCTCTCGAAGATCGCTGGATGAACGTAACACTTCCGGCAGATCGCCGGAGTGTTGCCGAGAATTTTTGAGACTGCGGCGATTGCCGTCTTAATATTCGCTTTGGCCTGCTTGTTGTTTTCGAATTTTTCCTGCGCGTTCAACGCGATGGCGGTCAATACCGTTCCCGCAAACGTTCGAAAATCCTTCGCGCTAAATTCCTCGCCAGAAACCTCGCGCAGGTATTCGTTCACATCCTGCGAAGTGACGTCGTGCACTTCGTCATTATCATCAACATACTTAAACAAGTCTTGGCCGGGTAAATCTTGAAGGTTGGAAACAATTCGAGCAACGCGCCGATCGGTCACATCGACGTCATGGTCTTTGCCGCTCTTTCCGCGAAAACGAAAACGCATTTTCGATCCCTTCACTTCCACGTGTCGATCCTTCATCGTCGTTAACCCGAACGACTTGTTATCGCGGGCGTATTCTTCGTTGCCGATGCGGATGAAGGTCCGTTCCAGCAGTTGCACCACCGTCGCCAATACCTTGTTTCGCGGGAGACCCGGCAATTTCAAATCTCTCGCGACACGTCTTCGGATTTTCGGAAGCACTTTGCCGAATGCGATCATTCGGTCGTACTTGTTTTCGTCGCGAACGTCACGCCACCGTTCGTGATAGAGATATTGTTTGCGCCGGCGCTCGTCCCGCCCGGTCGCTTGAACGTGACAATTCCCGCTCGGACAAATCCAAACGTCCGTCCAGGCTGGCGGAATCGCTAGATGCTTGATCCTCAGCAGGCGCTGCTCGTCGGTAATCGGCTTTCCTTCGGTGTCGATGTACACAAAATCGTCGTCCTTTGCCTTGCGCGTGTAACCCGACCGATCGTCACTGACGTAACGCAGTCCCGCTTCTTCAGCCGCCTCGATCGCTTCAGCGACTAACTTCGCGCCGCTTCCATTCTCCTTTTTGGCCGCCGCCTGCATGCAATGAATTCGCCGCCCGAACGTAAATCGGCGGCAGTTATGCTTCGACGAGGCGAAGAGCGGGTTTGTTCAATTCACGAGCCGTAGCTCTTGGTGAACTTCTTTTTCGATTCGCCTTCGGCAGGCGGTTCGACCGGAGCCGATGGCTCGGACGCTGGTTTCGACTCTTCAGGCTTTGGTTCTGCCGCTGGTGGCGGCGGTTGAGCAGCTCCCCTTTTTGAAATTTGCTGTGCAACTTCGACGTAAACCATTTGCAGATTTGAAAGAGTGTTCCGAAGCACCGTCGATTCCTCATTGCTCAAATTGCCCCGGGTCTTTTCCTGAATCATCGCAAGTTGATCGATGAACATCTTGGCCAGTTCGAGATTCACTTCGCCTTCGCCAGTTTTGGGGTTCGGGATTTGCCCGAGAAATAGCGCCGCGTTCTGCGCGTGCATCATCACAAACTCGATGAAGCGCTGAGAAAGCTCGCCGCTTAGACTGCCGGTTTGGACTTCAGCCATAAATCAATGTGACTAGTGACGAGATTTAACTAGCACAGGAGATCTATCTCGTCACCCGTCACTCGTCACACGTCACTTTTTCGTTGCCGGTCTCACTGTCGCCAGAACATACGGCTGGTCACGAAAATACTTCGCTGCCACGCGTTTGATCTCGTCAAGAGTGACCGCGTTCACTTCCTGGTCGAGCTTCTTGTAATAATCGAATCGGAGCCCGTAAAGCTCGTCCAGCGCACACTGATACCCGAACGAATCGTTACTCTGCATCGCGATCTGATGCTGGCCGATCAACTTCTTCTTTGCCCGAGTTAATTCTTCGACGGTCAATCCTTCGTTCGCCAATTTATTGATTTCGTCGAGCAACGCCGTCTTCACCGGCTCGATCTTTTGCGGGTCGGTCCCGAGATAAAACGCGAACAGCCCGGGCACGAGGCCCTGCATTTGGCTGGCGCCGACGTAGTAGGCCAGGCCCATGTTTTCGCGAATCCGAATGAAGAACCGCGATCCGAGATCGCTGCTCGCTTCATCGATCAGCTCGAGCGCATGTCGATCCTTGTCGAACATGTCGACGCCGCGGTAGCCAACCATGAGCACGCCCTGTGCTTTTTCTTTGTTGCTTTCGACACTCTCAGTTTTGGTGATCGGGGCGGATGGACGCGCGTCAGTCAAGGCGATCGCACCTGGTTTCATCTTACCGAGCGCCTGCTCGAAAAGTTGTTTCACCTCGGCGGCGTTTACGTTTCCGAAAACCGAAACCACGCCGTTTTTCGCCACGAAATATTTGTCCCGGAATGCAATCAGATCTTTTTGATTGAGTTTTTTAACGGAGTCGGCCGAACCATTGGCGCGCAACGCGTAAGGATGGTCGGTAAACAATGCCTGACGCAGAATATTGCGCGCGACCGCCGTCAACTGTTCGTCTTCCTGTTTGATGCCGGCGATCTGGACCTGTTTTTCGCGTTCGATCGCCTTTTCGGGGAAGTTCGCATTCAGCAAAACATCTGCGAGCAAATCAGCGCCGGTCTTCAGGTCCGGCTTCATCACGTGAACCGAGACGCTCATGCTGTTGTTGCCGGCATCGCTCGAAATCGATCCACCAATCGCTTCGATTTGATCCGCGATTTGTTCAGCGGTGCGAGTTTTCGTTCCTTTGAGTAACACCCGACTGGTCAGCCGAGTGATCCCGTTCGTCAGCGACGTTTCGGCGAGCAGACCGCTCCGAAAAACTGCGGTCATCGAAACGAGTGGCAGCCGTGGATCTTCGCGGACGAGCAAACGCAGACCGTTGGGTAGTTCGAACTTTTGGATTTCACCTACCACTATCGGCTTGGCCGCTTCCTGCTTACCGGCCAGCGAACCTTTTGGATTCAGCGAGGCTACAGTGAGGTTCTGATCGACCAGGTATTTTGCAGCGACGCGCTTGATATCGTCCAGGGTGACTTTTTGAACCGCGGTCAAATAGTCACGACTGAAATCGAGGTTGCGGGTCAGGAGCCAGTTCGATCCGATATCGGACGCCTGTCCGCGCATCGTCGTGAGCGCATCAAGATGGTGACTGAGCGACATTTTCTTCGCCTTCATCAATTCATCCGCGGTCACCCCGGCTTGCTTCACTTCGCCAATGATTTGCAGGATCAGTTTTTCAGCTTCATCGCGCTTGTTTGGATCGGCAGTTGCGTCGACACCGAACAAACCGGGATCTCCCGGTGTGTAGGAAAAGGCAGAAACGCTAAAAGCAGCTCCGGCTTGTTCTCGCACGCGCCGATACAAACGCGAGCTGCGGCCTTCGCCTAGAATCGTGGACAACAAGTCCAACGCAGGAACGTCCGGGTGTGTGAGCTCGGGAATGTGCCAGGCCAGTGAAAGCCGGCTTAGCTCGGTTGCGAATTCGTTGTGGACCTCGCGCCGGCCGAGTTGCGGCGGTTCTTCAGGAACGAAAACCGGCTTCAGAGATTTCTCGGGATAATCTTTGAAGTAATCGGCTAGTTGCTGATGAATTTTTCCCTCGTCGACATCGCCCACTACGATGAACGTGAGATTATTCGGCACGTAGCGCGATTTGTAATACTGCATCACCTGCTCCTGGGTCAGCTGGTTGTAGATTTCCATCTCTCCGATCACCGGCAGCCGATACGGATGCTTCTGGTACGCGGTCGCGAATAGTAACAGACTCGCCATTCTGTCGGGATCGTCGAAACCCATCGCAAACTCGCGACGAATAACTTCCTGCTCTTTGTTGTATTCTTCCGGCGGCAAGGCGGAATTCATCATCGCGTCGGACAAAATATTGAGCGCGCTCTCGACACCGTCTTTCGGCACATCGATCCAGAACACGGTGCGGTCGAAAGACGTGTAAGCGTTGATGTAGCCGCCGACGTCCTGGATTTTTTGGGCGATCTCGCTGGCTTTCTGCGTCTTGGTGCCCTTGAAGAGCATATGCTCCAAAATGTGTGACAACCCGGCGCCGAGTTTGTCGTCCTCGAAAATGCTACCGGTGGCACACCAGGCCTGAACGCTCGCAACCGGCGCACTCCGATCTTCTTTCACGATCAAGGTCAGACCGTCCGGCAGGACCCACTTCTGAGCCGTGTTCGCCGGAAACTCGATTAGGGCCGAATCAGCATGTTTCGTCTCCGATGCAGAGGTCGAGTTTTTGGACTGAGACTGATAAGAAGCAGCTTTCAGGTTCACCATAGTCAAAACAAATGCGGAAACGAGTCCCGTTACTTTAACGCAATACACAATATTTGCTCATTTGATTCCCAATCAGCCGCGGCGTTCGATCAGGAAATTTTCGGCGCCGGCAAACCAGGGCGGGCTTGAATTTTCTTTTCAGGCGCGAACGGCTTTACGAACGCTTCCTGAAAATCATAGACCGCTTTGAAATCTTCGATCGAGTCCTCATCGGTTTTCCCAAAAATACCGGCGCCGATGAGATTGAAGACCATGTGACCGATGTCTTCGCAGGAACGGATTCCCCAACTCTCGAACACCGTGACCACCATCGGCCCGAATTCCTTCAGCGCGTATTGGCGAACCCCCCTAAGCAGTTCCGGGCCCGAAACGTGGCGTACGGTCGTCCCTTTGACCTTCTTCTGTTGCTTGGTCGTGAAATCGAGCGCATCGCGCAAAAAAATGTAGGCGTCCCGTTGATAACGCGGGTCGCTGGTCACGATTGAGTCGAGAGCTTCGGCAAATCCAATCTTCTGCATCAATGAAAAGGCGCGGCTTAACCGCGCCGACTAGCTTAGTCGGCAAGTTTGCCTTCGGCAACTGTTCCGATTACCCAAGCGGTGACCGGGCTTGAGCCGGTCACCGCGCATTGCGTTAGTTGGATCCGGAATTGGCGTATTGTCGCAATCCCATGGCGTTGAGCGTTTCGGTTGTTAATTCGCCGCTGATGCCAAGGCCATGCTTGGTTTGGAATCGCACAATCGCGTGACGCGTTTCGGGCCCCAGAACGCCGTCGATCTGACCGCGGTAAAACCCTTCCTGGGTAAGACGGTCCTGCGCGGCTGCGACGCTGGAGTTTGCGGATTGATCGCCATAACCATTTTGTTGGTATCTGGACTGATCGTCATAACCATTTTGGTACCCGTTCTGATCGTCGTAGGTGCCGGGATCGTTGTATCCGTAGCCATAATCGTTGTACCCGTTCGGATAATAACCGTAGTTGTACGGGTAGCCGTAACCGTAGTACGGATAATCCCACCACCAGGGATCGAATCCGAGACCAAACCCCCACCAGAATCCGTCGATGAAGACGAAGCGATTGCCGTGGAAGAAATGGTCGTGGTGACGGTCCCAATCGCGATGCCAATTCGCCGAATGTTGCGCCACCACGTGATTTCGCCAGTTCGGCGCCAGCCTGTTTCCGTTTCGGAATTGACCAGCTCCTGTCCGGTTGCGAATCACGCTATTGTTTCTCGCGAAACCGCCTCCGCTTTGTCCGAAGCGCTGATTATTTCGGAACTGGTTGGTCCGGTTAATCCCAGCATTTCCGCCGGTGAACTGACGTCCAGCGCTAATATTGGAATTCAATGGACGCGAACGGAAATCGGTCACTGCGGGCGAACGCACTCCTACCGAGGAGAAGCGTTGGCCCGAATAAACCGTTCGGTTCCCGCTGAAACTTCGCATCGGCATTGAGCGAAATGACGGAGCAGCGCCGCCATAACGTCCTGCTGGCATCGAACGAAACGATGGAGCGCCACCGCCGCGCACCGCACCGGAACGAGCTGCGGCGAAATTTCCGCCGCCGTTGCCGGAGCGATTGCCCGCATTGGCATTTCCAATCAAGGCCGCACTCGCAAGCAGGGCGACCGTTAGTAATTTAATTTTCATATTAGTCCTTCGAGGGTTGAGTTTGTACTGATTAAACCATTGATTTATACATTCGTTTCGGTGAGTTCATCTTATCTAAGACCTCCCGCGATGAAAAGCGTTTCTCCGGTTATCCATTTGGAGTCGTCCGAAGCAAAGAACACTGCTGCCGGCGCGATATCGTCCGTTTCCCCGATCCGTCCGAGCGGCGTTTGCGCCTCTAGTGTTTTGCGAAAATCGCTTTGATCGAAACCGCCGCTGGCAACGCCCTCGGTCATCACCATCCCGGGATTGATGGAGTTCACGCGGATGCCTCGCGGGCCGAGCTCTTTTGCTAAAGTTCGGGTAATCGCATCGACCGCGCCCTTGGTTGCGTTGTAAACGACCGCCGTCGGTGGCGTTAGTGAGCTGGCAAGCGAACTGATATTAACAATGCTGCCACCTTTCGAATTGAAATGCTTCAGCGCGGTCTGGGTTGAGAGAAGTATCCCCAGAACATTCGTGTCGAACATCCAGTGGAATTGCTGTTCGGTAACATTTTCGAGAGGGGCGAATTCATAGACCCCTGCGTTGTTGACGAGGATGTCGATCTTGCCGAACGCTTTCTCGGCGGCCGAAAAGAGTTTTTCGACATCAGCTCTCTTCGCAACGCTGCCCTGAACCGCGACTGCTTTGCCGCCGCCTTTGGCGATTTCATCGACAACCTTGTCTGCGTCTGATTTTGACGACGCGTAATTAACGACCACTGCGGCGCCTTCGGCTGCGAGCTGTTTCGCAATTCCAGCGCCGATCCCCTTCGACGCCCCGGTCACTACTGCAACTTTTCCATTCAGTTTTCCGTCTTTCATTTTGTTCCTTTCAGTTTTCTAATCTTCAAAATTTCACTTCCTCTTTTTCATTTCCTTTCAGTGGACGAGTAAAAGAAGGGCAAGCAAGCCAAGCAGAACTCCTAATGCCGGGCTCAGAACCGCGAACCAAAACGCGATGTTGTAACCGGCGTCTGTATTGTTCGCTTTGTTGAAGAGTGTTTTCGCTGGAGTCATAACCTATGCATCCATCGTCAGAACGACGCGAAATCGCACCTTGCCGCTGTGCATTTGCTCGTACGCTTCAGCGGCGCGGCTGAGCGGAAATTTCTCGATCATTGGATGTACGCCCGCGAGCGCGCTGAATTCCAAGGTGTCCTGCGAATCGCGCGCCGTGCCCGAATACGTGCCGGACACCAATCGTCGTCCCATAATCAACGGCATAACGCTAATCGTCAGCGGATCGTTCGGCGCGGCTGGAACCAGTAAATTTCCGTTCACACCCAGACCTTCGACTACCGAAGAAATCGCCTTGGCACTCGGCGCAGTGGCAAGGATAACGCGCGCACCACCAAGTTTTTTCAGCTCGGCCACTGTGTCCGAGACGTTCGAATCAATGTAGTGGTGCGCGCCGAGTTTCTTGGCGAGCGGTTCTTTGTCTTTTCCACGACCGAGAGCCACGGTTTGGAACCCCATTTGCCGCGCGTACTGGACACCCAGATGCCCGAGACCGCCGATTCCCTGCACCGCTACCACATCGCCGGCACGCGCGCCCGAATTTCGCAGTGCGTTGAACACGGTGACGCCTGCACACATGAACGGCCCGGCTTCTTCCGCGGGCAATTCCTCAGGAATTAGCGCGAGCGCTTCCGCCGGCGCGATCATGTACTCGGCATATCCGCCATCGAAATCGATGCCGGTGACTTTGCGATTAACGCACATTCCGAAATCGCCGCGCCGGCATTCGTCGCAAACGAAATCGTGGCCGCCGTGCCAGCCGACTCCAACACGCTGTCCTTTTTTCCAATTCGTCACGCCGGCACCGAGCGCATCAACGCGGCCCGCGATTTCATGACCCGGAACGCGTGGATACTGCAGTGCCGGCCAGAGACCTTCCTTGACGAGAACATCGCTGTGACAAATGCCACACGCTTCAACTTTCACGCGAACCTGGCCTGCGCCCGGCTCGGGAATTTCCCGTTCTACCAATTCAAAATCTCCACCGGGTTTGGTGATCTGCGCTGCTTTCATTTTCATAGGCATGGAACGGCTCTGGTCATTTTTTATCCACACAAGGCGAACGCCGGTTTGTAGGTCTCTATTTCGTCGAAGCGATGGGATGCCAAAACATCTTCGTGCTTCGTTTCGACCGGCCGCAGATTGAGATTCTCTATATGCGCTTCAACGAGGTCCGGGAGAACCAAATGCGGAAACGCGGTTAACGTCCAAGCGTTTGCTTCTTCCTCATCGAGGACAAGGTGGATGAGTTCGCGCAATTCAGGATAAGCGCGTTCGTAGTCTTGTTGGAGTTCTCGTTTCAGTTGGGTGACCGCCACTGAAACTGTCTGGAGGAAAACTGTCTTGGCTGGTTCAGTTCTTTGTTCAGTCTTCATAGAGTTGAGTTGAGTTTTTCCTAGTTCAGCGGGTTTATACTTGACTAGTCGTCTATAGGTCGGCAAAATTTTTATGCGGAGACAGTTTGGGCGCGCTTCACCCCAAGTACACTCCTGGCCACGTTCTTAAACTCGCGCAGCAATTCGACATCGTTTTGAATTCGGGCCTGTGCCATGGTGCCCTGATAGCACGAAAAAAGCGCCTTGGCTTTTCCCGCCGGATCGGCCGCGTCGATCAATCCTTGAGCCGCCGCGTCGCGCACCGCCGAAATAAAATAATTCATTTTGCGATCCATGATTCGATCAATCGCTTCACGGACAACTTGGTCCTGAGTGCTCATTTCGCTGCCCACGCTTAACAACGGACACCCCAGTATAGAACCGCATGTTTTCTGCAGTTCGGCCAGACGATCGTGAACAAAGTCGAAGTAGCGATCCAGTCGTTCCAATGGGGGAACGGTCGGTGAAAAAATTCGGTCCATCTCCGACTGTTTTTTGTTCCAATCCGCTTCGAGCGCTGCGGCCGCCAGCTCCGACTTCGACTTAAAAAAGTAATAAAAACTTCCCTTCTTGGCACCCGCCTTCTCACAAATCGCGTCTACGGACGTGGTGCCGTAACTATTTCGCCACATCAGATCCATAGCGGCGTCGGTCAGGCGTGCTTTCATGTCACTTACTCTTGGCATAATTCGAATATTTAAGCAGCTAGACCGACCGGTCAACTATTTTGTTCGAGAATTTTTGCCCACCTTAAGTTGACCCTAAAATTCAAGCTCCACCGCATCCAGATACACTGATAGCGCGTCTCTTCGTTTCGGCTTTTGCGAGCCGGTCGAATCAATGGTCTGCGAGTGATCGCCAAAGATCCCGCTCGACGTTTCCAGTTTCGCTGCTTCGAACCAATTCATGTAATCGTCGACTTCGTTCATCCGGGCGGAAAGTCTCGTCCGCAATGATTTCAAATCTGCGAGGCGCTTTTCGATCCTGCGGTTTTTTCCGAGCGCGAGTTGGCCGGCAATTTGTTGATAATCTTGGATCACTGGACGTAGTACGGGATTCGCCCGCGTGGCCAACAGCAACAACTTTCCGCTGAAGTCTTGCAAAACCGTTCGTTGAACGGGAGTCGGCCGGGTCCGCGAAAAAGTTTCAAGCATAACGGAACCGCCGTGCCCGTCTTGTGACGGGAATCTGACGGCTAACAGTTCATTCAGTTTCTCGTCAGTCTGAGAAAAAGTAAGGATATCCTTCTCGGCCGCAGCTTTCAGGTCTGCGATTTTCGATTTCCAGAGGCTCTCGAAGTCTTGCACTTCCGGGAACGACGCCCGCAAGTCTGCCATCGGATCATTTGTAGCAAACGCCAGATGGTCGACGTAACGGCCAAGGCGCGAACGCCCATTCGGGCTGTCGATTAGCAACTGAACAAGCGAATACGCGAGATAAAGCTGTCGCGCTGTCGAATCGACCGTGTCACGAGGTTGATTCAAGAACTCCGCCAAGGTATCTGCGCGCGCGGGCACCGAGAGCGCAGAAGCCACGGACGGACGGTCTCGATTGGGTGCAGACGCGAGCAAACCATCCACCAGCCAGGTCGGTGGGTCGACATAAACGTCGCCCGGCGCGATGCCTGTTTGATCGCGGTAAATCATTTCCACAAGAATCACCCGCGCGACTTCTCGCTCGATTGCAGCCGGACTGATCGTCTCGGAAACGGTGAGATCGAACTGCAGTTTCACGCCCGTTTCGGTTTGGCTAAACCAAAGTTTAGCGGGCGGAAGTTCCGGCAGATTTACCGCGCGCGGTTGTAAATTTACTACGATCGCAATTTTCCACGCGTCACGACGTTTTAGCACGGAAAGCAAATTCGCCTTTATCCGTTCGGCGAGCGCGGAGATCGCGCCCCGATAGGGAGCGTCGGCGCCATAAATCACGAATTGTCCCGAAGGACTGACGCTGTGTTCGGAAAATTCGAACGCGCTCAGATTCAGACACGCAAGTAACAGCGCTAATAGCGATGCGAAAAAGATTCGTTTGGGGGGAATCTTCACAAGCAGTTGTCGCCAGATTAGTTGCGCACCACTGGCCTTGGCGAGTACCCATTTTCGGACCGAAAAAGCGAAACTCTTAGCTGCTTCCTACGTCTAATCTATTGATTGGTTGGTTGGCCGGCGGGTCCGATGGGAGACAGGGGACCCCCGGCCATTTCTTTTCCGATTAGTGCGCCGGCGACGTAATGGTCACGCTGCCGTCGTGAAACGTCACAGCGCCCATCTTGGACAGCAGTCTGCGCTCCCGGTCGAGCGCGGTCCAGAGGTCGGCGAAGATGATATCGGCGTACTGCATGATCGCCGGATGAATTGGAAGCCGGCCGATCCAGCCGCCGTTATTAACTGCTGAAAGTTTCCCGCCGCTCACATTTAGCCGGAAGGCGGATTGGCTGTAAATGGAGTATCCGAAAACCGAGCGCTGCCATCCCACTACGCACTCACCTTCTCTAAAAACAACGGCCGCGCGCTCGAAATCCAGGAACGGCTTGTTCAACGCTTTCTTCTTTCCGGCCAGGCGGTAGGTCAAATAGGCGTTGATATCCTGTTGCGAAAGATTCAGCACTGCCGGCTTCAGCGCTGCGCTTTCCAATTCGATATCAAGTTGCACTGGCGCCGAAACCTTCACAGTTGCAGGGAAATCCGGCGGCAACAACATCTGGAGCAGACCGGCCGTGGCGGCAGCGGCCAAAATCAATTTGCAGGCGACAAAAAAATTGTGACGCGTCCGGCTCGGCCCCTCCATCATCTTTTGCAAGCGCCGATGCGCTTCCGTCGGGTCCTCGACGTTCTTTTTCGCGGCGGCATCGGACCGGTCCAATCGTTCGCCGCAGTTGTGGCAAAAAATTCTCTCGGCTTCGTTTTCGCGCCGGCATTCCGCGCAAATCAGTTTGGTTGTCGCCGCAGTCGTGCTCATCAAGCCGATTCTTTCTTGGATTTAGTTGAAGGCGTTGACGCCGATGTTTTTGAAGTCTTCGCGTCCTTGCCGGCGGATGATTTCTCACCACTTGCGGGCGCGTCTTTCTTGGCCGCTTCCTGATAAGCCTTGCTCCGATAATCCGTGACGTAGAAGCCCGAACCTTTAAAAATGATTCCGGCGCCCGTGCCGAGCTGTCGTTTCACTTTGCCGCGGCCCCATTTTGGCAGCCGGCAAAGCTCTTTTGGGCACTGAGTAAACGGTTTATCGCGCATCGATTGGAATGCTTCGAAGTTCTGATCGCATTTTTCGCAGTGATATTCGTACGTCGGCATGGCGGGACAGACCCCGCGAAAGTCTGCTTGAGCAAAAGCACAATTCAAGCCGCGCGCTGCGGCTAAATTGGCCCATGCCTCCCTTGACTTTGGTGCCCGCGTCGGTAGAGGGTTCGACCGAAAAATTTTTATGCGTTGTTCATTTTATCTGCCCCTGTCGATTGTCGCCGCCGCGGCGTTTTTTATCACCAGCTGCGAGGAAGACGTCCGTTATTCGGGCCAGGCCCAATATCTCGGCGGCGTCTATGGCAGTCAGCCGAGCTCCAACGCGCCGGTCGACAATGTATCCTACTGGGATGGCGACCACATCGGTGGAAAGCCTGCGGTAAAAATCAGCATCAAGGAGCAGCGCGCTTATTTTTACAAAAACGGGATGCTGGTTGGAATTTCACAGTTGTCGACGGGCCGTGAAGGGAAAAATACGCCTGTCGGTCATTTTTCCGTCCTCAACAAAGATAAAGGTCACGCTTCCAGCCAGTACGGCGACTTTGTCGATAAGAGCGACCAAGTGGTGAAGCCGAACGTCGCCGTGAGTGATCCCAAACCGCCTGGAACACATTTCAAGGGCGCGCCTATGCCGTATTACATGCAGATCGCTCCGGGATTCGGTTTGCACGCGGGATATCTGCCGGGTTATCCGGCCTCTCACGGGTGCATTCGAATGCCGGAGTTCATGGCGGAGGCATTCTTCAAATCGGTCTCAGTTGGCACACCGGTCACGATCACGAATTAATTGAGGACGCCGCGCCGTCGTCCCTCCAAGTTTTGAACGTTCGCCTGCTTTCGGCGAAGGTTCTCGGTGGAAAAACTGCTCGCCAATGTGTTGCTTGAGCGCCTCGCGCAATCGGAGCCGATCGCGCGCAAACTCGAACAAATCGCGAAGCAGCGCGGCACCGTAAAATTTTCCCACGTCATCGAGCCGGCGCGAGCGTTCCTCTCGGCCGTCATCGCGCGGCACGTCCAGCAAACGGTTTGGATTCTCTGCCCGAGCGTGCGGGCCCAGGATTCGGTCTACGAAACTTTGCTCAACTGGCTTCCAAGCGCTGAATTTCTGCCGGAAGCCGAGTTTGCCGCTGTCGAAAACGTCCTGCCTGACCCGGAAATTGCGGCCGAACGCCTCGCCCTCCTGGCCAAGATCGACAGCGAACCCGGCCTGCGCGTGATCGTCACCACGCGCGCGAGTCTCGATCAACCGGCGCCGCAACGGGGGGCGGTCTCGGCATCAACTTTGAAAGTTAAATGCGGCTCGGGGACAACCATGGAGCAGCTCCTCGAAAAGTTGAGTACCTCCGGTTACGATCGCGTCGCGCAGGTCACCACCCGCGGCCAGTTTGCCGTTCGCGGTGGCATCGTTGATCTTTATTCCTGGCAAGCGCCCCTGCCGGTCCGCGTTGAATTCTTCGGCGACACAGTCGAGTCGCTTCGCGAATTCGACGTCGACACCCAGACGTCGGTGCGCGATCTCCGCAAGATCGACGTTCTTCTGGGCGCGGCCGAAGACAAAAGCGCTTTTGTTCGCGATTACTTCGGCAAAGACGATCTGATTGTAGATCTCGACGCGGACGAAAACTCGAACGCGCGAATTCAAGTCAGCGAGAGCTGGATTGAAGAAGGCCCGGAAGATTTCAGCGGCGCGTTTCAAGATTGCAACGTCGGCGAATTCGCTATCGGCGACTTTCTGCTGGCCGAAGCCAAGCGCGATCAATTCATCAAACGCCTCGACGAGTGGCGAAAGGACAACGCCCGGATCGTTGCTTATTTTCAAACTGAGGGCGAAATCGAGCGCTTCCGCGAATTAATCAGCGCACAGGCGCTTCACGATGTCGACCTTGTCCTCGGCACGCTGGCGCGTGGTTTTTGTTTCCCGGCCGCTGACCTCGTCATTCTGTCTGCGGCGGAATTGTTTGGCCGCTTCGCGCCGCACGCGCGCCGCCGGCTTTACCACGCCGAACGTCACCGCGCGCAAATTGATTTCAGCGAACTGAATGAAGGCGATCTCGTGGTCCATCTCGAACACGGAGTTGGCCGTTTTCTTGGTCTCGATAAGATCCCAATATCGACGACAGCTGTAGAGGCGGGCGTTTCGGCCGCAAAAATCGCAGCCGGCACGGCTGCCGCTACAGTTCGAGAGCAGGAAGTGCTTGCCCTCGAATTCGCCGATGAAGCGAAGCTCTACGTTCCGCTCGAACAAGCTTATCTCGTTTCCCGATATGTTGGCGTTGGCAAACGGTCGCCCGGACTGAGTTCGCTCGCCGATTCGAAATGGGCCCGCGCCAAACGGGTGGCCTCGGCTTCCATTCTCGATTACGCCGGCAAAATGCTCGCTGTTCAGGCCGAGCGCGAAACTGTTGCCGGTCACCCGTTCGGTCCGGACACCAAATGGCAACTCGAGTTCGAACATTCTTTTCCGTTCCGCGAAACGCCCGACCAAATGAAGGCGATCATCGACGCCAAAATCGACATGGAACGTCCACGATCGATGGACCGGCTGATTTGCGGCGATGTCGGTTTCGGCAAGACCGAAGTCGCTATCCGGGCGGCGTTCAAGGCCGTGATGGACGGCAAACAGGTCGCCGTGCTCGCGCCGACAACCGTGCTCGCGCAGCAACACTTCGAGGTCTTTCGACAGCGAATGCTCGATTATCCGGTGCGAATCGAAATGCTCAGCCGGTTTCGATCGCAAGGCGAGCAGCGCAAAATCCTCGAACTCCTTCGGCTGGGCGGGGTCGACATCGTGATCGGAACCCACCGCCTGATTTCAGGCGACGTTGTGTTCAAAGATCTCGGCTTGGTAATCATCGACGAGGAGCAACGGTTCGGCGTTTTGCACAAGGAAAAATTCAAGGACCTGTTCAAACTGGTCGATGTGCTGACGCTTTCGGCGACGCCGATCCCGCGCACGCTTTATCTGTCTCTTGTCGGCGCGAAAGATATGTCGACAATCGAAACGCCGCCGCTCAACCGCTTGCCGGTCGAAACCATCGTTTGCGGTTACGACGAACGAATCATTCGCGACGCAATCAACCGGGAGCTCGAACGGCAGGGCCAGGTCTATTTTTTGCACAATCGTGTCCAGTCGATTGAGCGTGTCCGAGAGAAAATTGTCGATCTTGTTCCCGGCGCGCAGGTCGAGATTGCCCACGGCCAAATGGATTCCGAAGAGCTGGAAGAAATCATGGCGCGTTTCGTTGCCGGAAAGATCGATGTCCTCGTTTGCACCACGATCATCGAAAGCGGCCTCGACATCCCCAACGCGAACACAATCATCATCGACCGCGCCGACCGGTTCGGTCTGGCCGATCTTTACCAACTGCGTGGTCGCGTCGGCCGGGCCGAGCATAAAGCCTACGCTTATCTGCTTCTGCCGCGTGAGATGATGACCATCGGCGCCGCGCGCAAACGCATCAACGCGATCAAGCAATACAGTTCGCTGGGCGCCGGTTTCCGTATCGCCATGCGCGACCTCGAGATCCGCGGCGCGGGCAGCATTCTTGGAACTGCCCAGAGCGGTCATATCATGGCCATCGGTTTCGATTTGTATTGCCAGTTGCTCAAGCAGGCAGTCGCGCAACTCAAAGGGCGAAAATTCCGGGCACGGCTCGAGGTCGACATCCGCACCGATTTCATCGCGACCAACGAGGCGGAGTTCGCTCAACTCGGGTCGGAACAACGCCTCGCCGCCTTCGTGCCCGCGAGTTACATCAACGACACCGCGTTGCGGATCAAAGCCTATCGCGAAGTCGCCGAGATCAGCACGCGCGATCAATTCGACCGGGTTCGAAAGGAATGGCGCGACCGGTTTGGTAAATTTCCGCCCGCGGTCGACAATTTGTTCTTGCTGGCCGAAATCAAGCTCGCGGCCGCCAAAGCAGGAATTAACCGGGTGGAGGTGCGCGACCGGAAGTTGATGCTGACCCGGAATGGTGAATTTGTACTTGTCGAAGGCAAATTCCCTCGTTTAGTTGCAACGCCCCCGCACCTCAGCGACGTACTGGAACTAACACGAAAATTTACATGATCCGCCCAATTTTTGTCGGACTGATCGCAGCCAGCCTGATTGGCAGGACCGCCTATGCCGCCCAACCGGAACCGGAAGTGGTCGACGGCGTCGCCGCCGTTGTGAACGGTGACGTCATTACCTATTCGCAGGTCCGCGGACTGGTCGGCCCGCGCGAAAAATTATTGCGCGCTCAATACAACGGCGATGATCTGATCAAGAAGATCAAAGAGACGCGCGAGCTTGCCCTGCAAGATTTGATCGATCGCCAACTAATCCTTCAGGCATTTAAAGGGGAGAAGTGGCAGATTCCCGATCACTTCGTCGAAGAACGAATGCACGACATTGTCCGGACAGATTTTGGGGGCGACCGCAATACCTTCATCAAGACGCTTGAGGCCCAAAACTTCACGATGGGCGAGTTCAAGAAGATGGAGATGGATAAAATGATCGTCCAGGCGATGCGCAGCAAAAACGTGAAGCTCGACCTGGTCGCCTCACCCGCGAAGGTGGAAGAATATTACAAAGCGCACCGCGAGGAGTTCACCAGCAAGGAGCAGATCAAGCTGCGCCTGATCATGATCCCGAGCCACGCCAGTGACGGCGAAGCGGCCGCCCAAAGGGCAATGGCCGAAGAGATTTTCACCAAACTCAATCACGGCGCCGAGTTCGACCGAATGGCGCAGCTTTATTCCGAGGACAGCACCCGTGAAAACGGCGGCGATTGGGGTTGGGTCGACCGCAAGACGCTCGCCGGACCGCTTGAGAAGGCCGCATTCGACCTCGAGACCGGCAAGATCAGCCACATCATCGAATTCAGTGGCAACTACTACATTCTCAAAGTCGAAGACAGGCACGGCGGCGAAACCAAGTCGCTGGCGGATGCCCGCGCCGACATCGAGAAGAAACTGGTTCACGACGAAGCCCAGCAGCTTCAGGAAAAGTGGCTCGCCAGCCTTCGGTCAAAGGCCTACATCAAGACTTACTAAGCTGAGGGACTCTTCCTCTTCCGCTTAGCCTTCGTCTTTCTTGTTAAGGGGAGGCGATTGACCTTGATCGGCCGTTTGTTGAAGATGCCCCATGCGACCGCGCATTGGCATTACGCTCGGCGATTGCGCCGGCATCGGCCCGGAGATTGTCGACGCAGCATTAAAGTCAGGTCGCGTTCCGGAATCAGTCGAATACGTCGTGATCGGCCGGCAACCGAGTTGCAAACCGGGCGCGCCGACGATTGAAACTGCGCGTGCCGCCGCGGCGGCACTTGAGGAAGCCGTCACCCGCGCGCGACGCGGCGAACTGCACGCGATCGTGACCGGACCGATCCACAAATCACGCATGTATGAAGCCGGATTTAAGTTTCCCGGCCAAACCGAATTCTTTGCCGAGCGCTGCGGCGTTGAAAATTTCGCAATGTGCCTGATCGGGGGCAAACTCACTGTCGCGCTTGTCACCTCCCACATTCCACTCGCAAGAGTTCCCAGTGCGCTCAAACAAATCGAAATTGTTCGGGTCGGCCTGCTTCTCGCCGATTTCTTACTTCACCGCAGGCGTCAACAAAACTTGAATGCAATAAGCATTCAAGGTGCAGAGCAGACTCGTGGCGACCTGAATGCTTTAAGCATTCAAGTTCGCATTGCAGTTTGCGGCCTGAATCCGCATGCCGGCGAATCGGGAAAAATTGGCTGCGAAGAAACCTCGATAATCACGCCAGCGATTCAAGAATTGAACTTGTCACTCGTCACTCGTCACTCGTCACTGGTTTTTAGCGGCCCGCACTCGCCAGACACAATCTTCCATCGGGCGGTCGACGGCGAATTCGATGCCGTGCTGTGCATGTATCACGATCAAGGATTGATCCCGCTGAAGCTGCACGCGTTTCACAACGGGGTGAATACCACGCTTGGTTTACCATTTCCGCGCACGAGTCCCGATCATGGCACAGCATTCGAGATCGCCGGGAAAGGAATTGCTAAGCCCGACAGCATGATCGCAGCGATCAATCTGGCTGCAGAACTCGCGCAGGCGAAACAGAACAGATGAAATCTGGAAGCCACGAAGCCAAGCAGGAACGCAGGAAACATTTTAGGATGAGAGGACGCGACAAACACAGTCTGTACCGATGGGCGTAGCCCGTTCATCCAACCACGACTTCTTTATTTCCAGATTTAATCTAGATCCCTTTCCTGCTTTCCTGATTATCTTCTTACGTGAAGAAGTCGCACATCGCGTTGTTGCTTGGCGTTGCGATCGTTTTTGTTTGGTCTGGAATTCATCCTCACGATCGCCTCACCTGGTGGCTGGAAGTTTTTCCTGCCAGCATCGGCCTGGTCATTCTCGCGGCGACTTATCGGCAATATCAATTCACCACGCTCGTTTACACGCTGATCGCGATCCACATCTGCATTCTTTGCGTCGGTGGACATTGGACCTACGCACGCGAACCGGTCTTCAACTGGCTCAAGGAAGTTTTCCATTGGAGCCGGAATCACTACGATCGGCTTGGCCATTTCGCGCAAGGATTCGTGCCCGCGTTGATCGCGCGCGAGATGTTCGTTCGGCTGAACATTCTCAATCGCAAACACTGGATGCCGTTCCTCATCATCTCGATCTGTCTCGCGATCAGTGTGACCTATGAATTCATCGAATGGTGGACTGCACTGATCGGCGGCGCGGCTTCGACTGATTTTCTTGGAACGCAGGGCGACATCTGGGACACGCAGGAAGACATGTTCATGGCGCTGGTTGGCGCGACCTGCGCGCTGCTGTTCATGCGACCGTGGCAAGATCGACAACTGCGACAACTCGAAGAATCCGCTGAAAACGCCAAAGAACGCTAAAAGAGAATTCAACAGTTGATGTCGGTTACTTTAGTGTCATTTAGCGTATTTGGCGGATCGTCCATCCGCTAAGAGCATGAACGCGCGCGCCGAGAAATACCTTTCGGTTTTCAACATCGGGCTCCAGAACACGTTTGTTTATCGCTGGAACTATTTTTTGCGCGCGGCGTTTGGATTAATCCCACTCGCCGGCACCGTGTTTCTATGGAGCGCGGTGTTCAAAGAACGCGGCCGCGGTCTGCACGGTTACGACTACGGCTCGATGATCTATTATTACCTGCTCACGATCCTGGTCAGTAATCTGGTCACACCGACCGAGGACGAATGGCAAATCGCCGCCGACATTCGCGAAGGTCAGATCAACGCGCTCCTGACGAAGCCGATGAGTTATCTCACATATCGATTCAGCATTTTTTGCAGCGGACGACTCGTTTACACCTTCGTCACCCTGCCTCCGATCGCGCTCATCTTCCTTTATTTCCACAACTACGTCGCGCTCCCGCACGATCCGCTCACTTACGTCCTCGCGATTTTATCGACGATGATGGCGGCGTTCATCCAGTTCTTCATCACCTATTCGCTCGCGATGATGGCGTTCTGGATTTTGGAGATCACCACCTTCGTGTTCATCGTTTACTCGTTCGAATATTTCCTGGGCGGCCAAATGTTCCCAATCGACATCATGCCGGCCGGGATCCAGGCGGCCCTGAAATGGATGCCGTTTTATTATGAACTGTTTTGTCCGGTCGCGATTTTTCTCGGGCGCTTGAAAGGCGCCGACCTCTGGCAAGCTCTCGCCATCCAGACCGGCTGGCTTTTTCTCACCTGGTCAATCGCGCGAATGATGTGGCACCGCGGCCTCCGCCATTATCAGGCGGTCGGGGGATGATCGCTACTCGCCACCCGGGCGATATCGTTCGGAAATCTTGCGCCATTGATGCGTTTCCAGATTCCAAGCGACGACTGCATCTCCAACAATGTTGCCTTTCTGTTTCCAGTCTCGGCCCCAATTTACTCCGACCAGCAAATCATCCCCTTTCCACTCTTTAATTTCAGCATTAAGAGGGTTTGGTTCGTCGATTTCGCCCTTCGGGTGAAGCAATTTAACCATTTCGGGATGCGTCAGTTTGTGAAGACCGTATTTGTGCTCCCAAATCCAAACGCTCGTGGCGCGCTTACTGATGGAAACACTTAGCGCTACTACCTCCTTCGTCGGATGCCAGAGAGCCTCATCTTGTCCGATCGGGCTATTCCCACCAAACAACCAAGGCGGCATTTCTGAGTTGCGATTATAAGCAGTGGACCAACCGATCAATTCTTCAGTGGAGGTTGTCGTATCGATCAAACACGGAAAACCGCGCCGTTCATACATAACCCATCGCTCGCCCGGGCTCCGAGAGAACATTTTTGAATCATAGCGTCGGGTGAGAAGTCCGATCCCGCGCTCGGCCATGTTCTTTTCATCTTCAAAGTCGACTTCCGGTCGCAAGTTCTTCTCGAGCGCGCTGACGTAACGTTCGGATTTCTCTTTCGGAATTTGCCACCAGCGACTGCCAACCGCGCGCGCCGCGAGTCGCCGGATTGAGTTCCCCTCGTCCGAAAGAAGCGCCACCATCGCTTCGGGAATCCTCGAATCGAGAGATGTCTGTAGCTCCCTCAGCGCCGCGATGCGCACGTCCGCGTCTTTATCCTTTAACTGCGGCAAATAAACATCCGCGGGATTAACGGTAGATCCGGATATACAAAGCGCGACAATTACCAGCCCAATCGCTGCGATCGATCTCGAAATCTGTACTTTTTTGCTCACGGTTTAGATCGCGAGCTTAGAAGAGTTCCACGAGCGAAGACAAGCGCGCGAATGATGTGGCACCGCGGCCTGCGGCACTACGAAGCCGTGGGTGACTAGGTAGAGGCGATTGACCTCAATCGCCATGGCGGTTCGGTGAACCGCCGCTACCTGTCATGTCGAGCGAAGTCGATACATCTCTAAATATTTCCGTGCTGACCGGGCTCAGAACGACAGAAATAGTAAGAGATTGAACTCGTTCGTCTCCCGACTCTCTCGCCGCTACCCTCGCGGCCAAGCAGTCCATGTCGTTTGTCCCACCTCGCTCCATTGCTACACTTCAGTCGGAATGACAGAACAGGCGTTGTAGCGGCGTTTGTTCTCAAACGCCGAATTAAATAGGCGCTCGCCGCGGCGAGCGCCTCTACAACTATTCGTCGTCACCGTAGGACACACGACGCCACGGCGTGTCCACCGTCGATCGCTCAAACGACATTCTTGGTTCTGAGTCGAGAAGAGATCGAAGCGTCGTATCCAATGCTGCCACTTCTTCTAATGCCCAAACTGCCTCAGAGCTGGCGTCGTCGTGTCGCTCGACGCCGCACAGAAACTGCCAACCACTATCTTCAGGCTCGACTGGAAGTTCACGTGTCGCGCGCAAGATGGGACGATCCGGATACGAAATATGTTTGCAAAGAATCGCTGCGCTTCGTTTTAGCTTTTCGTAGCTCATCAGAGCTCACTTCGTCGTTGGTAAACCGGCGGCTTTCCAGGCTTTGAAGCCGCCGGCCATGGAGCGAACATTTTTGTAGCCCATCTTTTGCAAACTTTCCGCCGCGAGCGCGGAACGGCCGCCGCCTCCGCAATGACAAATGATCGTCATGTTGCGGTCGGGAAATTTGTCCTCGACTTCGAGCTCGACCATCCCGCGACTCATGTGGACCGCATCGGGAATGTGCGATTCATCGAACTCGTCCTTCTCGCGAACATCGACAATCACCACGTCGCTGCTCTTGGCTTTCGCCGCGGCATCGGTTGGCGAAATTTCGGTGATTTTCTTTTTCGCGTCCGCGACTAAATCCTGGAAGCCCTTGCTCTCAGACATAGTAAATTCTTAATCACCAACAGACACTAATAAACACGAATCTCCTCTGATTCGTTCCATCAGCCCCGCCACGCCGTAGCCTTGGCGAAGGCGGATGTTCAGCCATCTCAGAATTTAACCACGGATTACACGGATGAAACGAATAATTCAGAAACAGTAATCTGTGATATCCGTGTCATCCGTGGTTCCGAATTCTTATTCGTAGCGAAGCGCTTCGATCGGGTCGAGCGCAGCGGCTTTGCGCGCGGGATAAAATCCAAAAAAGATTCCAACTGCCGCGCTGAACATGAACGCGACAATGATCGAGCTCAGCGAAATCAGCGTCGGCCAATGCGCGTAACTCGAAAGAATTTGCGACGCACCGATTCCGAAAATGATTCCGATCATGCCGCCGACCGAGCTTAGCGTCACGGCTTCAATAAGAAACTGAGTGAGAATATCGCTGCCGTGCGCCCCAACCGCCATGCGGGTGCCGATCTCGCGTGTGCGCTCAGTCACGCTAACGAGCATGATGTTCATGATTCCGATTCCACCGACAACGAGCGACACGCCGGCGATCGATCCGAGAAGTAACGTCATAACGGCCGTCGTCGCGGTCGCGGCATCGGCGATCTCCTGTTGATTGCGCACCGTGAAATCGTCGTCGCGGCCGGGACGAATGTTATGTCGCTGGCGCAGCAACGAAATGATCTGCTGTTGCGCAGCGTTGATTTCACTGCCTTGACCGACTTGGACATTGATGTTGCGCAATGTCGTCCCGCCGATCACGCGTTTCATCGCGCTTGTGTAAGGCATTATCACGATATCGTCCTGGTCCACGCCTTGTGTGCTCAATCCTTTCGGCGTCAAAACGCCCATTATTGTGAACGGCACGTTCTTGATCCGCAAAATTTGACCCACCGGATCATCGTTGCCGTAAATTTGCGAAGCAGTGGTGTTACCGATGACGCAAACCTTGTTCGAGCTGCGCACATCCTGCGGCGTAAACGGCGCGCCATCGGCCAGCGGCCACTGGCGAATGTCGAGGTAATCGGCCGATTCGCCGTAGATTCGGGTGAACCAATTTTGATTTCCGGCCGCGACCTGCGTGGTCGAAACAACTTCCTCGCTCACCGCGACAACTCCCGGCACTTCGCGCCGGATCGCCTCCGCGTCCTCGATTTTCAATGTGCCGGCCCCGCCCCAACCGGTGCGAATGCCGCTCGCAGTCGTGCTGCCGGAAAAAATCAGGATCACGTTCTGCCCAAGACTTGCGATTTGCGCTTCCACCTGCGCCTTCGCGCCGTTGCCAATGCCGACCATCGCGATGACAGCAGCGACGCCAATGATGATGCCGAGCGCGGTCAGCACCGAACGCATCTTGTTTCGGCGTAACGCGCGCAAGGCGATATTCAATGTCGATCCAACTTTCATAAGAAGTGACGAGTGACGGGTGACAGGTGACGAGATTTGTTCATGACGAGGTTTCAGAATCGATCGGAGCGATCTTTTCGAGTTCAATCGACGCGTTCGATCGTTGGGTCACCTGAAAATCATTAAGAATTACGCCATCGCGCATCACCACATTGCGGCGCGCATAGGTGGCGATGTCGGCTTCGTGCGTGACCATGATGATGGTGATGCCGCGATTGTTCAGCTCTTGAAAAATTCCCATGATCTCGACGCTGGTCCGGCTGTCGAGATTTCCGGTCGGCTCATCGGCGAGGACAACTTCGGGATCGTTCACCAACGCGCGCGCAATCGCGACGCGTTGCTGCTGGCCGCCGGAAAGCTGGCTCGGATGATGATCTTCGCGTCCAGCCAAACCGACGGAAGCCAAAACGGCATCCGCCCTTTCGCGCAACTGGGCGTTTGTCATTTTCCGTGTTCCGTAAAGCAGCGGCAGCTCCACGTTCTCGCGCGCGGATGTTCGCGGCAGCAGATTGAAACCTTGAAAAACGAAACCGAGTTTGTGATTGCGAATATCCGCCAGCCGATTGCGATCGAGTTCCGACACTTCGGCATCGTCCAAAACGTATCGGCCCGAGGTCGGCCGATCCAGACAACCGAGTATATTCATGAGCGTCGACTTTCCGGAACCGCTCGCGCCCATTAGCGCAACAAATTCGCCGCGCTGGATTTCAAGCGAAACGCCGCGGACCGCATGAACGTCCACGTCACCAGTGTGATACGTCTTATGCACGTCCATTAACTTGACGACCGAACCATCGTTCATCTTTTCCGCGTACTCCTCGGCCCGCTCGCGTCGGAAAATGACGAATGACTAATGCCGAATGACGAAAGAATGACTAAATACCGAAACAGTCCGTTTAGTAACGCTTTCGTCATTTGAGCATTCGGATTTGCTTCGGCATTCGTTATTCGTGCTTCGTCATTTCTGTCATGGAAATCTTCGTGCGCCACTGAACGGATTTGTCGAAGGCGATGACGCGGCGCTCGGCGACGTCAATTCGGCGGTGATGACACGATCGCCTTCTTTCAAACCGTCGGTCACCTCGGTCATGATTCCGTCGCTGATTCCGGTTTTGATCTGCACCGGTTTCGGTCGGCCATAGGACAAAACGTAAACGGTTCGCTCGGACCGGCGTTCGCGGCCACCGGTTGGTTGCTGACCGCCCGGCGAACCGGCAGGGCGCGGTTGTTGCGAAGGCGTAGGTGCCGCAGCGTCGGGCGGACGATAACGCAACGCGGCATTCTTCAATTGCAGCACGTTTTCCGTGTGCGTGATGATGATGGCAACGTTCGCAGTCATTCCCGGTTTCAATTTCAAATCCTTGTTATCTACGCCAATGACGGTGTCGTAGGTCACCACGTTTTGGACGGTGATCGGCGCGTTGCGCACCTGCACGACTTTGCCGTGAAACGTGCGCGTCGGAAAAGCGTCGACGGTGAAATCGACATCCTGATCCACCTGTACCGCGCCGACATCGGCTTCGGCGACGTTTGAGTCGATCTGCATTTTCGTGAGATCGTTCGCGATCTGGAAAATCACGGGCGCCTGCAAACTCGCGGCCACGGTTTGCCCGACATCAACGTTCCGCGAAATCACTACTCCGTCGATCGGTGACGTAATCGTGGAATGGTCGAGATCTGCTTTCGCCTTATCGAGCGCGCCCTGTTTGATCTTCACGTTGGCTTCAGCCTGATGCAGCGCCGCCACAGCCGAATCGAGGTCCTGTTGTGCCGAATTCTTTTGGAGGAAGAGCTTTTGAATTCGATCCCCATTAAGCTTGGCCAGTTCGAGCGCTGCCTGGGAGCTCGCGAGATCGCCCTCGGCTTGAGTCACTGCGGCCTGGAAAAGCATCGGGTCGATCTGCGCGACCGTCTGACCGGCTTTTACCTGTGAGTTAAAATCGACAAACAGCTTGGCGATGTTGCCCGAAACCTGGCTGCCAACCTGCACGTTGATGACCGGATTCAAAGTCCCGGTAGCGGTCACTAATTGTGTGATCGGTCCGCGGGTGACGGTCGCAGTTTGATACGTCGAAGCGCCACTTGATGTGCACCGCCGGACCACAAACAAAATGACGAGCAAGGCGACAATGATGACGCCAACAGGTAGAAAACGCTTCATGGGTAGGATTTGACTTGGAGTAAAACTGAAATCACAGGGAACCGTGCTCCGGCGTTACATCGATATCTACGCCATCATCCTTCGGAACTCGCTCATTCGCGAGATGAGTTTCAAAGCGAACTTCCTGCTCTGGATGCTGGTGGAAGTGCTCTGGTTTGTCGGCCAGATCGTTTTTTTCTCCATCATTTTCGGGAATGTCGACCGCATTGGCGATTGGACAAAATGGGAAGTCGTATTGCTCATCGGCACGCACCAGATGATCTCGCAGCTTTTCCAGGCGTTTTTTTTCGTCAACATCGCCGCGATTCCTGAACTGGTGCGGACCGGAAAGCTCGACTCTCTCCTGGTATTGCCGGTCGACAGTCAGTTCGCGGCTTCCACCAAACAATTTGCGCTCGACAGCGTGGTCAACGCGGTGGTCGGCGGTGCCGTAGTCATCTTTTCTTTGACCAAGCTCGGCTATGTTCCGGGGCCGTTGTCGATCCTGCTCTACATCGTTGCCGTCGGGTTCGGAATCGCGGTGCATTATTCGATCATGCTCAGCCTGGCCGCGGTCAGTTTTTGGATCGTGCGGGCGCAGGGCCTCGTCTACGGCTATTTCAATTTCATGAATATTGCGCGTTATCCGGACTCAATTTACCCGCGCCTTTTTAAATTCATCTTCAGCTGGATCGTGCCGGTCGTCGTGGTCTCAAACGTGCCCGCGCGGCTGCTGGCCAAGTCGTTTGAGGAGCCATGGGGACTGATGTCGAAGCTGGTGATTGCCTCGACCGTGATCTTCTTCCTTTCTCGCAGTTTCTGGTCGTTTGCCCTGCGTCGATACTCCAGCGCGAGTTCGTGAATTCTAACGACGAATCGGCACGAATGAATTGATAATAGCCCAGCGTTTTAACGCTGGGTAATCGTTTGGAACTCGGGGGAGTCCTACCGGAGACGACAGAAACTTTCTTTCGTCCTAACCGGACTCGGTGTTTCATGATATCTCCGTCCCAGCGCTGAAGCGCTGGGCTATTTTCAGGCCAAAGAGAAACGGCTCGTTTCAATTGGTGTCTAGGGGGTCGATTCGTGGTTAGATCGGATTTTTTGGGGCAAAAACGTTGAATCAAATATCCCGGAAATTCGTCAAATCTCCCCTTGCGCTGACCCGGAATCGTTCTTAATTAAGCCTCCGTTTTTTCTGGCGGTCGCCGCGGCGACCGCCTTTTGAACTTATGCCCACCACAAAAAAGAAAAAAGTTTCCTCGAAAAAGGCCGCTCCCAAGCCGGCCCGTAAGATTTCTGCCAAGAAAGCGAGCGCCAGTCCGCGTCAGGCGTTGCTCGCAGGCAACAATCACGAACGCAAGTTGACGCCTTTTGTGCGGAAGCAGAAGGAGAAGCTTCTCCAATTGCGCGACGCCATGGTCGATTCCATGGCCGGAGTTGCACAGGATACACTCCGTTCGCGGGCCGAAGGCAGCGAAGCGTCCGCATTTGGAATGCACCAGGCCGACGCCGGTTCGGATGCCTACGATCGCGATTTCGCGCTGAGCCTGCTTTCACAGGAACAGGACGCGCTTTACGAGATCGATCAGGCGCTGAAGCGGATCGAGGTCGGCACGTATGGCGTTTGCGAGATGTCGGGCAAACCAATCCCGCATGCGCGTTTGGAAGCGATCCCGTTCGCTCGATTCACCGTTGAATGTCAATCGCAGCTCGAGAAACAGAACAAACAATCGCGCGTCCGGCAATCGGTGACGTCGCTCTTCGGTTTGACCGACGACGAAGGCGGCGAAGGCGAAGCAGAAGAATCTGAAGCGACGCCCGCGCCGGAGTCGAAGGAATAACGAACATGGCTCAGGAAATTATCACCCTCGAGTGCACCGAAGCGAAAGCGCTAGGCAAACCGGTTTCGCGTTACATGACCACGCGGAACAAAAAGAGTCCGCGGACGCCGAACCGGCTCGAGAAAAAGAAATACAACCCGCATCTGCGCAAGCACACGCTTCATCGCGAAACCAAATAATTTCATGCAACCAAAGACCGCCAAACGCCGTTCTGCATTTCGCCGCGCCAACCGCGCGATGCCCCGCCGCCGGATCGACATCAATATCGAAGCGCTCGATTACAAAAATCCCGATCTGTTGAAAAAATTTGTGACCGAGAGCGGCAAAATTCTTCCCCGCCGCGTCACCGGCATGCCGGCACATTTGCATCGCAAAATCACCCGCGAGATCAAACGCAGCCGCTCCGTGCTGCTGATGAAGTGATTTAATTCGCGTCCGCGAATTAAGGTGTAGCCACGGGCCTGTGGCCCGTCCTCAGATAACGGCGCATAGCGCCGTGGCTACAACACGTCATCCTGAGCGAAGCGAAGGATCTCTGAAGTTGTAGAGGCGCTCGCTGTGGCAAGCGCCCGTTTATTTTGGTTCGGCGTTTAATTCTTTTCCTGTCGTGACATCGAACAGGAATGTCTTGCCGTCTGCTCGATTCACTTTCAGCCGACCTCGTGGATCAATACCCTCAATCGTTCCCCACTCATAGTGCGAAGCCGTTCGCTGGAAAATCCGATGATCTGGCGCAAAGTCTCTAATTGTAACGTCTCGTATCCTGGTGCCTTCCCGCCAGAACGAGAACAGCACGAGATCATTCGAAAAGTTAGTCGGAATTAGGTTCGAATATTCGGTGACAAGATATTTTCCGTCGTTGGCGACAAAAAACGAGCGATGCCAATCGGGAAGTCACCACAAAACTTTACCCGACTTCGCTTCCTCAATGCTCGTCCCTGCTTTTGGATCTGAAACAGCGCGAATAACACCAGTCGAACTTGTAACCGTAATCTTGGTCGGGGGTGGCAAAGGCGTGTCGCCTAACGCGAAGCAAATCAAACAAACACCTAGAAGCGCGGAAACTGTTAGGACGCGCATGCCACCTACGCTTTCCGCGTTTTCTTGCCTTCGTCGATCAGTTTCCAGAACTCGCGGGTTTTGCCGAGCGCCTGGTCTTCCGAGCCCGGAAGTTTGCTGCGGAAAAGGAAATCCCGAAAAGTGTTCTTGTGCAGGACGCGGTGGATGGTGACCCCTTCCGGCGTCTGCTCGAAATAGATCCGGTAATCTTTCGCGCGGTAGCGATATAGCTTTTTTCCTTTCCGCTCGATTACGCCGAAATGTTTGGCGTCGAGACGGTCGAGGTCTTCCGGCAAAATCTGGAACTGGGCGAGCAGATCGAGCTGCATCTTTTTCGATAACGCCGACATCTCGGCCGCGCTCAGCTCGTTGAAAATGATCTGAAACATGAAGAAAAGTGACGAGTGACCTGTGACGAGTATTCGTTAATTCATTAAATCGTTAAATCGCTAATTAGAGAAACACCCGCTTCACGCGCTGGCCAACACGCGTGGTGATCTCCCACGTGATCGTGCCCGCTTTGTCGGCCAACTCAACGCATGGGATTTCTGCGTCGCCCTGTCGCCCCATTAAGATGACTTCGTCCCCGACCGCAGCCTCCGGCACATGGGAGGCGTCGATCACCATCAAATCCATCGTCACGCGGCCAAGCAGTGGACAACGCTTGCCGCGCACCAGCATTTGCGCGTCGCGATTCGAAAGGTGTCGCGGATAACCGTCGGCATAACCGGCGGTCAACGTCGCAACCCGCATCGCCTTCGGCGTAATGAAGGTGCGCCCATAACTAATCGACCAACCTTTCGGCACGTCGCGGATCAAACCGATCCGGGTTTTCCATGTCATCGCCGGTTTGAGCAGACTCTGAAATTCTGGCAGCGGCGAAATGCCGTAGAGAATGATGCCCGCGCGCACGATCTCGTAGGTGCGCTCGTTGAACGCGAGCGTGCCCGCGCTTTGGAGCACATGGACCTTGTACTTGCCCGGAACAGTCCCGCGCAATTGATCGACAATTTTTCCAAACCGAAGCAGCTGGTTTTTTGTGTATTCTGCGTCCTCGTTCGAAACCGGCATGTGAGTAGAGACGCTGTGGATTTCGATGTTCGGCAGCGCGGCGACCCGTTTGAAAATCTCGACGGCCTCATTTTCCCCAACGCCCATTCGGCCGTTGCCGGTGTCGACTTTGAAACTAACCGAGACACGACCGGCGTTGGCAAAAGCCTGGGCTTCTTCCAGGCTCGAAATCGTCGGGATGAAACCGCGCGCAACAACGGTTGACCGTTCATCCGGAAGCGTCGGACTCAAAGTGATGATTGGATGCTTGACCCTTTCTCGCAGCGCGAGCGCTTCTTCCAAATTCGCAACGCCAAAGAGCTGCGCATCATTGGCAAGGGCTTCAGCGACACCGAGCATTCCGTGGCCGTAAGCATTCGCTTTCACAACCGCCAGCATTTCGGCGGAACCAATCCGTTCACGCACGACTCCCGCGTTGTGGCGCAATGCGGCGCGATCGATCTCAACCCAGCAACGACAATTGTGCGTCATTTCTTTGGAACGGTGATGTGCGGCTCGCGCAAATACATCGGTTCGAGTGGCGGTTGCGTAAATTGCCGCTTCGAATCAGTCGCCAATCGGCCGAGTAATTTTGCCGAAGGATAACGAAGCTCGGCGCGCTCGAATTGCGAAAGTTTCTCCGTGGTAAAGATCGGCATCTTCTTGTCGAGCTTATCCAATTTTTCTCGCAATTCAGCTTCGGTCATCAAAGTTGGACCCTCGATCAAATCTCGATCCCGAACGAGCGCGAAGAAGAATGTGTGACGCCTCGCATCGCCAATCACGCAATATTCATCGGCGCCACACTCGAGCGCGCAGATCGAAGCAAACCCGATCAAGTGCGTCTTCGACGCGACGCGCAAACCAATCGCGGCCGAGATCGCGATCCGGGTTCCCGCGTAGGAACCCGGACCAAGACCGACGATGATTGTGCCTGCTTTCCCGAACTGTTTCTGCACTTCAGTCAGATGTTCGAAGAACGGGCCGGAATTCTTTCGATCATTCGGCCACTCGCGGGAAAATAGCAGAGCGGCCGGCGGGGGCGCCGATCGTTGCACGATCCGAGGCGGACTGGCCTTTCGCGTGCGCTCCCCAGAATCGAGCAAGGCGATGCTTCCCCGAGCGCTGGAAAGTTCAAGCGCGAGGATCTTCATTTGTTGTGACTTGCAAGCTTCAATAGGAGTCTGCAAACAATAGCCCAGCGCTTCAGCGCTGGGTATGCAAACCATCAATGAAGCGAGTCCCGAAAGGGACGAAAGAAGCGTCGCCTGAGACCTCTTTCTGGCGTCCCCAAGGGGACTGAACGGATTTGCGCATTTGTGTCCCAGCGACTGAAGCGCTGGGCTATTTTCGAAAACGTTGAGGCCTCTCCGTGCGGTGCCAGGCTGGGCTAGTCTCGAGCACGTTGATTACTTTCTCCCGGCTGACGTGCAGGGCCATTTTCGGAAACTGTGATCCCGCGCTCGGTTTCAGATTTCGTTTCGAAAGAGATCCAATGCGCATTCTCTGGAATTAACTCCGGGAACCGATCCGCCCATTCAACAACGGAGACGCCGTCGCCAAAGAAATATTCGTCCAGCCCAAGACGTTCGGCAGATTGCTTGTCTTCAATTCGAAAAAAATCGAAGTGATAAACCGACAGCCGGCCGCCGGAGTACTCGTGGATCAGGGTGAACGTTGGACTGGTCGCCTTCGTTCTCGCACCCAAAGCCTCAGCCAGACCCTTAACGAATTGCGTCTTGCCGCTTCCGAGATCGCCAGCGAGCGCCAGGACGTCGCCAGGCTTGACCGTTCCCGCAAACTTCCGGCCGAACGATTCGGTTTCGCCAGCGCTACTGGAAATGAACGTAGCCACTGGGCAGAAGTTGAGAGGTTGAGGTCCGAGCCGGACTGGCACTGTTGAGACGTTGAGTAAAAGAGCCGATTCGGGTAAGCGGTAACTTGGGGAATTTTCGTTTCCACATCCGCTCAAGACGTCGGCGGTCGGGCGGAGAAATAGCGAAGAGCAGTTCGTAATCTTCGCCGTCGGAAATGGCGTTGCGAATTGTAGCGCCTCGGGTGAGTGGCAGTGATTCCTTTTCGAGCTTAAAGCCGAGTCCGCTGGCTTTGGCCAATCGCGGGAGATCGACGCCTAACCCGTCGCTGAGGTCCATCATCGCGTGAACGTGGAAATTTTTGGTTAGCCAGCGCGACTCCGTAATCCGCGGAACGAATCGAAGATGTTTTCCGCGTAACGATCCGCCCAATTTGCCGGTAACGAACAGATCGTCGCCGCGTTTGCCGCCCGAACGCGAAACCGAACGATTTTGTTCAACAAAACCCGAAACACCGACCGAAATCGCCGCCGATCCGCGCGTGGCGCTGGTCTCGCCTCCAACAATTAGCACATCGAACCGCGCGGCTGCTCGTTCCAAACCGCGATAGAGTTTTTTGACCCAAGATGTCGATTTTGCCGCCGGCACGATCAACGTAATCAACGCAAACTGTGGAACCCCCGAGATAGCCGCAAAATCGCTCAACGGCCGCATCATCGCCTTCCAGCCGACGAGCGTCGGGTCGGCGTCCGGTTGAAAATGAAGTCGCTCGACCACGCAGTCGGTTTTGAGCACGAGCAGATTTTTCGCGTCGCAAAACCCGACGACGGCGCAGTCATCGCCAATGAATCTGCGCGACCGCGGCAAGTCGCGCAGCAGCGACGTGAGCAGCGCGTCTTCACCGACCTCGCCCAGGCGAGTCCGTCCCCTGGCGGACCGACTCCGTTTCATTGCCGAAACAGTTCGGGAAAGGCGAGCAAGAACAGTTGAGTTGCGTTGAAAAGAGCGTGCATCGCCATGTTAACAAGGATCGACCCACTCCATTCGTAGGCAAGAGTGAGACAAGCTCCGAGGACGAACAACGGCGCGGCCGACGGTAAGTGGGTATGGGCGGCGGCGAATAACAGCGCGTTAAAAATCAGGCCGATGGCGACGCCAAAATAGCGGCGAAAAACGCCATAAATAAAGAAACGAAAAACGAATTCCTCTGAGATCGGCGCCACCACGACCGCCAGAACAATGATCATCACCCGTTCCTGGATCGTCCCGGAGTTGTTAAAAAGATCGACAATCTCCTGCTTACTCGACTCGCCGCCGAGGAAGGTTTGCGTTAATCCTTCTGCCACCAAAATCAATGGGGCCGCCGCCACCAACAACACAATTGCGGTGCTGATCGCGCGTTTCACGGTGGTCTTGGAAAACCCAGCCAGGCTGTCGATGTCGATGCCGCGCAGTTTCAACACGGCCGCGATCAAGAACACGACGAACAAACTAAGAAGAAAATTCGCGACGAGGTCGCGGCCATTCAAATGCACTGGCGAACTTCTTCCAAACGACGCGACGATGTTTAGCAGCAGAAACAGGATCAACGCCGCCGCGAGGAGCGCTTCCGGCAGGCCAAATGTCCGAGTGGGCGGGTTGCCAATTGTCACGTCGGGTGTCGACTTTCGAGCGCTGATTTGGCCAATCAGAGTCAGGTAAATCGCCAGCGCGCCGAGGACAATCAGCGCAATGAAAATATTTCCAACCGCGCTGGAGAAAGCACCCGCAAACATTTTCGTCCGCGCTACGGAGCGTAGAAGCTCGGCAGAAAATAAGCGCGGCCGCTTTCGAGTTGGGGCACGAGTTGTTTCGGAAGCTGCAGCTCGATTTTGGAATCGCCACCAAACTCCCCAAACGCCCGGAATATTCGGGACAGACTGAACGGCGGTCCGTACTTCACCACACTGGCCTCGGGCGCATTTCCGAGCTGCTTCGCTTTCGCGTAAGCGTCCTCGATTTGGCCGAGCCCGTCGATCAACTTGCTATTGAGCGCGTCCTTTCCCGAAAGAATTCGACCGTCGGCAATGGTGTTCCGCAGCATATCGGCCGGAAGGCCGCGTTCCTTCGACACGATGCCGAGAAACTTGTCGTAGGTCTGCATCACGAAACTCTGGATCAAGTCGCGCTCTTCGGGCGTCATTGGACGCGCACCGTTCAAGATGTCCTTGAACTTGCCGCTTTTGAAAACAACCGAAGCGAGACCGATCTTATTGAAAAGCTGTTCGTAGTTCAGCGTCTGAATGATCACGCCGATACTGCCGGTGATGGTCGTTTCGTTGGCCATCAAATATTTTCCACCGCACGCGACATAGTAACCGCCGGAGGCGGCGAGCGAATCCATGTAGATAACCACCGGTTTGCGCGCCCGGGCCCTGGTCACGGCGTTGTAAATTTCGTCCGCGGCCGTCACTTCGCCGCCGGGCGAATCGATCTCCAGGACAATCGCCTTCACCCGATTGTCCTCGCGCGCTTGTTCCAGTGCCAGCCGCATGTCTTCGACCATCGATTCGCTGACATTGCCCGGAATCGAGCCGCTGATCAGGCCGCGCATGGTAATGAGCGCAATCCGGTCCGGAACCAGACGGCCACCGCGCTGGACGACAACTTCCCGGAACCGCGGCGTCGGTTCTTCGAACCGGGCTCCGGTCGTAAATCCGCGGAACGCCACGATCACGAGCATGAAATTGATGAACACGCTCGCGCACAGGGCAACGAACAGAAAAATACTGAGACAACCGAACTTCCGATCAGCCATGAGTGTGGGTTGAAACTGGCGGAGAACCGAGGCGGGCACAAGCGCATTTAGCGCGGGCGCAACAACGGCAGCGCTGCGGTGTTGTCACATGAATGTTACCAAAGAGGGATTTGCCCGAGTCGGGGTGGACGGTCTACGGTGGGTGGCAAGGAAGTTGCTTGGTGGATATGGGGAATATAGTAAATTCTAGGGATTATATGAACAACAGCGCACACCTGGCAGTCAGCGGGCGGGTAAGAAAAGCGAAAGCCCAAAAGCGCACTCGCGGACGCCCGCGCAAGACTGGCGCGCAGGGGCGACACGATTACGACACAACCATGGCCGCCGCCGGCACTCTGACCCGGACTAAAGCGCTGCTATTGGCGGCGTTGAAAGTTTGGGAACTCAAGCACCGAATCCAAGATCAGGACTCGTAAGCAAAGCGTTTAACGCTTTAGTTCTTCCACTTTGACGTAGATCTCGTTAGGCGCGCTTGGGAAATACTTGAACAGCGCGGGACAAAGCCAGCCTTCCATCTTGAATTCGTCGCTGTAATACCAATTGCCGCCGGATTCGGCCCGCCGCCATTCCAGCTGGAAATCCGAACCGGGAAATTGGCGGGCGCTAAAGGTGGCGCGGAATCCTTTCTCGGCGTTCGGAATTTTCGCCACCGCCTTGTCGATCATTGTATCAATGCCGGCAATGAACGGTTCCCGGAACAAGCCGGTCGCCGGATCATCAAACACCCAGGCGCCCTGGTATTTGTAGGGGGCGATGACAAACAATGAATTCATCCGCGAAACGGTCGAGGTCAGAGAGCACGAATACAACACCGACAGGGAGCACTAAATGACGAATATCGAATGTCGAATTCCGAAGGAATGACGAACTCCAAAGAATCAGGCACCGAAAACTTGTTTTCTTTTTAATCATTGGCCATTCGAGTTTGTTTCGACATTCGTCATTCGTGCTTCGTCATTCTACCTCGGCTTTCATTCAGGGCGAAAGTCGGTAATATTCCGAGGCAATTGCGCCCGTAGCTCAGCTGGATAGAGCAACGGATTTCTAATCCGTAGGCCGGGTGTTCGAGTCACCCCGGGCGCGCGCCTGAATCGGTGGCAAGATCGACAACCGGCCACGCGCGCCGGGCGCCTCATCCGAATCATTTTCATGAGACGCTGTGTTCAATTGGTTGCCATTGTGGTTTTGCTATCGATCTCCGCAGAGCCAATCTGCGCGGCGGAATCATTGGACGAATCGATCAAATATCTTCTCGATTATATTGCGAAATCAGACGCGACTTTCATTCGCAACGGACAGGCCCACACTCCGCAGGAAGCAGTCAATCACATCAAAGCCAAGTACGAACATTTCAAGAACGAGATCAAAACCCCGGAAGATTTTATTCGCCTCTCTGCATCCAAAAGTTTGCTGACCGGCCAACCTTATCTCGTCCAAACCAGCGATGGAAAGCAACGGCGGCTGGATGAATGGCTAGCCGAGGCGCTGAAAGAACATCAAAAAGAATCGGGTCGTTAGTTTAATTCATCGCCCCACATTCGAATGCAGCGATGCTAACAGCCGTCCATCTGCTCATTTACGATGATTCATCGAATGCATTCACTTTGCCGGCCGACGATCGCCCTGCTGGGACTTGGTTTCCTTCTCGCTGGCTGCGCGATGAAGCTCGGCAAACAGCCGCGCCAGGAAGTCACTTCACTCTATTCCGCGCGATCGCCGGAATTTGAACAGGCGGCCGGCTCGCTGCTGGGACCGAACTTTATCGGTGGCAACAGCATCAGCACCCTGGTCAATGGCGATGAAATTTTTCCGGCAATGTTGAGCGCGATCCGTTCCGCCAAACGCTCGATCAATTTGGAGACGTATGTTTTCTGGGATGGCGACATCGCCAAACAATTTACTGCTGCCTTAAGTGAGCGGGCACGCGCCGGCGTCGAGGTAAATTTGATTCTCGACGCCCAAGGAACACAAAAGATGGGCCTCACGAACAAGAAGCAACTGCAGGATGCAGGCGCGAAAATTGTGAAATATCACAGCGTTCTCTGGCCCGACCCGCGCCGCTACAACAACCGCAGTCATCGCAAACTGCTGATCGTTGATGGCATGGTCGCTTTCATCGGCGGAGCGGGCATCGCCGATCTTTGGGCGGGCAACGCCGACTCGCCGAAACATTGGCGCGACAACCATTACAAGGTCACGGGCCCAGTAGTGGCACAGCTTCAGGGAAGTTTCATCAGCAATTGGATCAAGACGCGTGGTGACGTGCTCCACGGGGTGAAATACTTCCCGCCGCTCGAAGACAGCGGTTCATTGCAAGCACAGGCAATTCGAAGCGGCGCGCATTATGAAAATCTCGACCTGATGTATTTAATGGCGATCGCTTCGGCCAAGAAAACCTTGCGGATCGAAAACGCGTATTTCCTGCCCGACGATCTTGTCCGCAAGGAACTCGTTGGAGCCGCGAAACGTGGTGCACGAGTTGAGATCATTGTCCCGGGCAAGAAGATCGACCAGAAGCTCGTGCGATCGGCATCACGTCGACAATGGCCGGAATTGCTGAATGCCGGGATCAAAATCTACGAATACCAACCGACGATGCTGCACACCAAGCTCATGATTGTGGACGACAAATTCGTCTCGGTCGGCTCGGGCAACTTTGACAACCGCTCGATTCGCCTCAACGACGAAGCAAACCTCAACGTCTTAAGTTCAGATTTTGCCGCGCAGCAAACTCATCTGTTCGAGATCGACAAACGCCGCTCCCACGAAGTGACGCTGAATGAGGTCGACGGATTTCATTTGGCCAATCCGTTCGAGCAGGCTGCGTCTCTGCTGTCACCGCAGCTCTAGTTTTTCGCCGGCGTTCGCAACGCCGCGACGATCTCCCGAGTCACATGCGCCAGAATCTCAGATCTTTTTTCGTCCGAAAGCGATGGCGCCGTCACGTACATAGCCAAAAATATTCGCGCACCGTTCGGAGGATAAAGGACCGCTACATCGTTCGTTGCGCCCTGGCCGCTGCGACCGGTCTTGTCGCCAACGCGCCAATCTTTGGGAACGCCAGCCCGGATCAATGTTTCGCCAGTTTGATTGCCCAACAGCCAGTTTTGCATCAGCTCGCGCGATTTTTCTGATAAGATGTCGCCCGTAAGAAGGCGAACCAGATCGCTACACATTGCTGCGGGCGAAGTGGTGTCTCGTTCGTCGCCCTCTTTCGCAATGTTCAACTCGGGCTCCATACGGTCGAGTCGCGTCGTTTCGTCCCCGAGCGATCGCGCAAATTTTGTGAGGCCGGCCGGGCCGCCGATCGCCTGCAACAAAAGATTGCCAGCGGTGTTGTCGCTTTGCTCGATCGCCGCTTCGCATAACGCGCCGAGTTTCAAACCACCTTCGGCGACATGCTGTTTGGTGACCGGCGCGTATTCGAGAAGGTCGGCCTGGGTATAACGAACAAAGCGATCCAGCTTTTCTTCGCCGCGATCATTCCGTTGCAAAATCGCCGCGAGCGCGAGCAACTTGAACGTGCTGCACATGAGAAACCGTTCGTTTGGATGATGCTCAATTCGCCGGTTGGTTGCGGAATCGATCGCGACAACACCAATGTGGCTTCCAGTTTCGGTTTCGATCTGCGCGATCTGGCTTTCAACTTGCGGCTCGCCCGCGCTGGTTGAAAGCGCGAACACGCACAGCGGCTCAAGCAAGGCAAACCAACGCACGAGCAAACGCTTACCAGCGATGAAACGCCGGATGACCTTCTTTGACCGCCACAAATACGCCGCGACAGGTCGCGCAAACTTTTCCGCCGCCGCTGAGCGTCCCTTCAATCGTTGCGCGGTCCCCATTTAGATCGACAACGTGCGCGGAAAGCGAGATCGGACCGTTGGTTGGCGTAGGCCGGAGCAGCTTGATCGAATATTCTGCCGTGACCGTGCATGGCGGATGATCAGCTCTGGCGTTTTTCATCAAATGGTAGGCCGCGGTCCAGTTGCAATGGCAGTCCAGCAACGTGCCGATGATCCCGCCGTTTAGAACGCCGGGAAACGCCTCGTATTTCGGTTGAGGTTTCCATTCGGCCACGACTTCACCGTTCTTTGGAAAACTACGAATACGCAAACCTTCCGAATTCGCCGGGCCACAACCAAAGCAGGCGTTTTCGGGTGCGTATTGTTCCTGGAGCGATTTTTCTTTCATGGTGGATCGAGCCCTCCGAGCTCGATTAGATCGCCCGCGGAGCGGTCGATCCACCCCCTATTTGCGATCCGACGGACCCGGATATTTTCGGAGCTTCGGCCCGACGTAGAGCGAGCGCGGCCGGATCAGTCGATTATGATCGTGCTGTTCGACCACATGCGCGCACCAACCGGCAACGCGCGAAGCTGCAAACAACGGCGTATTGAGCTCCGGCTTAAATCCGAGCATCCAAAACACAGGGGCGGCATAGAGATCGACATTCGCGCAGAGACCCTTCTCGCGATCCATCACTTCCTCCAGTTTTTCACAAATCGCGACCCAGTTTTCCTTGCCGGCGCGCTTGCCGAGATCACGCGCGATCTCGCGCATGACCGGCACGCGCGAATCGCCCTTCTTGTAAACGCGATGGCCAAATCCCATGATCTTCGCCTTCGCGGCCAGCTGTTTCTTCAGCCAATCTTCCGCGCGATCGGGAGTCTTGATGTCCTCGAGCATCTTCATCGACTCCTCGTTTGCGCCGCCGTGCAAGGGACCTTTCAACGTGCCACAGGCTGACGTGACGGCAGCGTAGATGTCGGCCAGGGTGGAAGAGGTCACGCGCGCGGCGAATGTCGACGCGTTGAATTCGTGATCGGCATACAAATTGAAAATCGTATCCATCATCCGGGTTTTCCAATCCTCGGGAACTTTGCCGTCCAATTTGTAGAAGAAATTAGCGGCCTGGCTTAGCTCCGGCTTTTCCGGCAGCGGTTTCTGGCCCTGAGCGAGGCGAAAACCGTCGGTGATCAACGTCATCACTTTGGCGATTAACCGAATCGACTTGCGGATGTTCGCGTCGTGCGAGTGATCGTTCAGCTCCTTGTCGAACGGGCCGAGCATGGACACACCGGTCCGAAGAACGTCCATCGGATGCGCGTTCTTGGGGATAAGTTGCGTCATCTCCTCGACTTGCTTCGGCAGCCCGCGCTCGGACGCGATCTGTTCCTTGAATTCCTTGAGTTGCTTGCCGTTGGGCAGTTCGCCGTTTAACAGCAAATACGCGACTTCTTCAAAAGTGGCTTTGTCGGCCATCTCGTGGATGTCGTAGCCGCGATACATCAGGCCCGCGTTCGGATCGACCCAGCAGATCGCGGTTTCGCCGGCAATCACTCCGGCCAATCCGGGGCTATACTCTGGTTTTGCTTCAGTCGTCATTTCTTTGGCTCACGTTAACAATGATACGCGATTCGACAAATGCTCAGTCGCGAAAACCTTTCCACTCCTCCGCCGCCGGATTGTAGTCGAGCAGGTCGTAAAGTTCCTGCCGGGTCTGCATTTGGTCGAGCCAATCGTTTTGGGTGCCGGTTTTCTTCAGAGCAGCGAAGAATTTCGCGCTGGCTTTCATCGAAATACGAAACGCGCTCTGCGGGAAAATGATCATCCGATACCCGAAATCGGCGAGCTGCTGGAAGGTCAGTAGCGGGCTCTTGCCAAACTCGGTCATGTTGGCCATCAGCGGGGAGTCGATCTCCTTCGCAAAATCACGAAATTCGTCGGCGCTTTGCAATGCCTCGGGAAAAATGGCGTCCGCGCCTGCGGCCAGATATTCACTAGCCCGCTCAAGCGCCCCGTCGAAACCTTCGGCTGCTCTGGCGTCAGTCCGGGCGATGATCAGAAAATCCTTGTCGGCGCGCGCGGCAACCGCCGCTTTAATTCTCGCCACCATCATCCGAGCGTCGACAATCGTCTTGCCGTCGAGATGTCCGCAGCGTTTGGGGAATTCCTGATCCTCGATGTGACAGCCGGCGAGCCCCGCTTTTTCAAGCTCACGAATCGTTCGGGCAACTGCTTCTCCTTCGCCGAAGCCGGTGTCCGCATCTACGATCGCTGGAATTCTTACCGCGTGGGCTACATAGCTTGCGAGTCTGACGACTTCGTCCCTCCACAACAGTCCAATGTCCGGCACGCCCGCGGTCGAGTTGGCCATGCCTGCGCCACTAACATAAACTGCGCCGAATCCCGCTTGCTCCACCTGCCGCGCCATCGACGCGTTCGGCACGCCGGGTATCATGATTGCGCCATTGGAGATTAACTCACGTAATTGTGCCGGTTTAGTTTTCATCTCACGCATCGGATTCGGCCGCAAAAATGACGAATGACAAATGTCGAATGTCGACAGAATGACGAAGTCCGAATCGCGAGATCAGGCGCCACACTTTTCGTCATTTGAGCATTAGGGTTTCTTTCGTCATTCGTCATTCGGGCTTCGTCATTTCTAATGCTTGCATCAGCTCACCCACGTTTTTCATTTCATCCAACTTCCAGGCAAGATCGACAATCTTTTTGGCCCGTGCTTCGCCCAGCGCCGGAACAACCAGCGCGTTGAATTTTCCTTCGAGTTGTTTGTCGCTTACCGGATTTAGCGCGTTGCCGAGCGGATAATCCACACGCTTGGTCAGTTCGCGCCCGTCCTGCAACGTGACATGCACAATGTTTGCCACCGCTTTCGCGTACAACGAGCTCAGCTCGGTGTTGCGCTGAACGGTAACGTTCTCGAGAAATTTCCAGATCTTCGGATCCGTGAATCGCTCCGGCTGAAATTGCCTGTCAGTCACCTCGCCGTCGATCAACGCAATGCTCGTGATGTATGGCAAACTGTGGTCCGCTGTCTCCCGCGTTTCCGGTTTCCATTTCTCCGGCTCGCTTCCAATGATGTCGACCGAAGCATCGTGGCTTTCGATCCGAACGGATTTGATTTTCGCCGGATCGCCGATTTCCTTGCGCAAGAAGAGCGCGGCTTCAATCGCGCTTTGGCTGTGATATTCCGCCGGCCAATATTTGATGCTCGTTTTCAGGATCATCGACGCCGGACCTTTTCCGGGCATCGCTTCCTTTTTCTTGTCGAATACATCCGCCACATTGCCTAACGAAACGCCAAGTTCCTTTTCGAATCCCATTTGGCCTTCAAAAATCGGCGCCGGGCCGGTCATTCCTGCTCGCGCCAGCAGCGCTGCGTAAACTCCGCAACGAGCCGCGTTCGCGAACGCCACGCCTTTCCAATGCGAAAGTTCCCCCACCCTCGCCTGCCGAAACGCCGCGCAATTCACCCCGGCGATATTAACAGCGTGCCGCGTGCGCTCCGGATCGAGCTTCATCAATTTCGCGGCCGCGAGCGCGGTCGAAAATGCGCCGTAAGTCGGATGATCCCATCCCCGCGCGCGAATGCTTGCCGCGTCGCAAAGCCGGCATTGCACTTCGTAGGCGATCGCCGCGGCAGTGATCGCTTCCTTGCCACCAGCACCGACGCTTTCCGCGACCGCAAAGACCGCCGCAAGATTATCGCTCGGATGCGCCGGTTCTTTGGACAGATACGTGTCGTTGTAATCGAAATAGCGAATGCAACACCCATTCGCAAAAGCGCCCCAGTCCGGCGGCGCTTTGTGCGTCGTCCCGATAATTGTGGACCCGGCTTTGGCGGAAAAATCGGAAGCGACCTTGCGCGCGATGGCGCACGGTTCTTCGTTCCAGGCGCCGATGGCGCAGCCGAACGAATCGATCACGCGGCGCTTCACTTCGTGAACGACGTCTTTGGAAAGGTCTTCGAAATTCAGTGACGTCGCGTACGCCGCGAGCTGATGCGCAAGTGTCTTTGTAGCCATGAAATTGAACGTCCAATCTGCCGATGAAAATCAGGTCGGCAAGCGATTGTCGTAGGGTTGCTCTGCGGTCGAAAAGCGCGCACAATCTTTTTCAGATGAACAAAGTTTTTCCCAATGCGAAAGCCGCGCTGGAAGGCCTGCTCCACGACAACATGACGATTGCAGCGGGCGGTTTCGGGTTGTGCGGTATCCCCGAAAATCTTATCGCCGCCTTGCACGATAGCGGCGTCAAGGGCCTGACGATTGTCGGCAACAACGCCGGCGTTGATAACTTCGGCATGGGGATTTTGCTTCCGGCGCGCCAGGTCAAAAAGGTGATGGCGTCTTATGTTGGAGAGAACAAGGAATTCGAGCGGCAGGTCCTCGCGGGCGAACTAGAACTCGAACTTATTCCACAAGGCACACTCGCCGAGCGACTGCGTGCGGGTGGCGCGGGAATTCCCGGATTTTACACTCGCACCGGCTTTGCCACGAAGCTCACCGAAGGCAAAGAAACGAAGAAATTTGGTGACTGTGAATACGTTCTAGAGCCGGGAATCAAGGCGGAGTTGTCGATCGTGAAAGGATGCAAGGGCGATAAATCCGGCAACCTGATCTACCGAGAAACGTCGCGAAATTTCAACCCAATGATCGCCACCTGCGGCAAAGTGTGCGTGGCGGAGGTCGAGCAGCTTGTTGAAATTGGCGAGCTCGACCCGGATCAGATTCATACGCCGGGAATTTTCGTCGATCGTATTATTCAGGGTGCAAAGTACGAGAAACGGATCGAATTCCGCACCGTCCAAGGCGCCGATCCAAACAAGAAGACTTCATCCCCGATTCGCGATTTGATGGCAAAGCGCGCCGCGCAAGAATTGCGCGACGGCTACTACGTCAATCTCGGCATCGGAATCCCAACGTTGGTCGCGAACTGCATTCCCGAGGGCATTCACGTCACGCTTCAGTCTGAAAACGGCCTGCTCGGTATCGGCCCGTTTCCGAAACCAGGCGAAGAGGACCCCGATTTGATTAATGCCGGCAAGCAAACCATCACAACCATGCCGGGCTCGGCGTTTTTCTCGAGTGCCGACTCATTCGGTCAGATTCGCGGCGGTCACATCGATCTCGCAATTCTGGGCGCATTCGAAGTGACCGACAGCGGCGACATCGCGAATTGGATGATTCCGGGGAAAATGATCAAGGGGCCCGGCGGAGCGATGGATTTGGTCGCCGGCGTGAAACGCGTCGTCGCAGTGATGGAACACACATCGAAAGATGGCAGCCCGAAGATTTTGAAAAAGTGTACGCTTCCCATCACCGGTCTCGGTGTGGTCAACTTGATCATCACTGAT
>DATMOU010000048.1:0-128953 GCA_035568035.1 Chthoniobacterales bacterium
TAGAGGGCTCGAACGACGCTTCCAATCAGAATTTGTACTAGGATTTGTGCTAGACTGAGTGGTTTTCTACTCGCCGTTCGCGAATTGCTTTTTTTTACCGAAAATCGCCGTTTTCCTCTCGTAAAGTCGCCATTTTTTGAAACGTAAAGCGACGGTTTGAAATCCCTGATTTCGGAATCCTAAGTCTGGCGCTTTCTGGCAATTCCTTAGACCGGACGTTGCCCTGAGGTAATTGGCTCGCCTAACAACCAACGCTCCAACTCCGTACGAAGGATTCGTTTGTGTCGAATGTGTTTTGATGCGCGGAGTTTGCCCCGCGTAATTGCACGATAAATCGTAGCCGGGTTTACACCAGCCGCCCAAGCAGCTTCGGCGGTCGTGTATACGATCCGTTCGATAGGCGGCCGCCCATCGGTTTTCTCTAGCATGGTTTGCTCCATGCGCTGACTTCTATCCAGTCGAACTCTATTAAATAACTTTTCTTTTTAAGAGGGAGAGTACCCCATTTTGCCAGTGCGCCTTTTTCAAGAGCGGACGACCTTTTTTTAGTCTGGTCCAAGGAACCGCACAGTCATTGAGGAGTTTCTGGAAATTCTTCAAGTCCCCTCCCCAAGCCGGCGCGAATGCGTCCCTTAGCATCCCTGCTGTACCAATCTCTTTTTTTCCAGCGAGCTGGCAGATGACACCGTACCAAGTAAGGTCCCCCCGCAAATTGCACTCTTCAGTTAAGCGACCTGATCCACCACCTGCACGAAACCGCTTCGCAGTGGCATATGCGCGCCGTAGTTCAAAGCTGTTATTGGCATGAATCCATCCGAAATCCTCAACTGCGTGATTCTGCACTTCAACTACCTGCCGTCTGATTTTAGCGATCGTGTCACTGAATTGAGACAGGTTCGCGTTGAGTGATTCAAGCACGACACGGAGAATCGGTTCTGTCAGGACAGCCACATGCCTTCTTGCATTCGTCGTCGCCGGTGGTTGTTCGATCCTCAGCTCCTCTAATCCGCGTAAAAAGAGCGGTTCTTCCGCCTCGACTTCATTCAATCCCCATCCTCGCCTTAAAGTCTGGTAAAAGTAACGCCTCCTTAACTCGATTAAAGCCACAACGGAGGTTTTCGATTTGAGCAGATACCTCTTATCCGCATCTTCCCATTTTTCCCTAAGCGTCCAGAGGGGCTGACGCCCGCCGTGATAGGCGATCTTGTCGTATCCTTTAGCTTCCGCGGCGTCGAGCAGGAAGAGCATTAGAATTTCTCGGCCATAAGCCGTGGTAAACAGGACAGACGACGCCAGATTACCTGATCGAACTAAGCAAAATTGCTTTTTCAGCACCAGGGAAGCACACGCCTCCACGAGCAGCGAAACAAGCCTCCCTAACGGACGTCTCTCAAGATTGTTCAGACCGCATGCGGCAATAAGATCCTTAGTCTCTCGAAGGTTTTCCAAGAAACGCCCCATTGCATTATCAATGCTCCCTTCGTTCTGCAGATGTTTCCTCAAGTCGCGACGGAGAAGTTTGTCTGCGTGTTTCCACACATTCTCGATACGCGCTTTCAGAATGCCGTACTCGACAGCGGACTTCCCGATCTTCACGATACGGCGCGCTCCGCCGCCTTGACTAAATCAATAACTTTGGTGGCCGGTTCAAGAGCTTCAGCGAACCTCACCCGCTTCGCTTGAGCAACAGAATGTTCCCTTCGCAGATGCCCGTATACCTTCATCGCGAGAGCCCCGCCGTCCTTGTGACCGAGCCAGCGAGAAACCGTAGGAATATCAACGCCGGACTCGATGCACGTCGAAGCGAACAAGTGCCGTAGATCGTGATGTCGCAAGTGACTAATTCCAACCCTCCGTGCCGCTGCGCGCATTGATTTCTCCGCTTCATTTACCCGCAACACGCGCTCCGATGGCTTTTCACGCGCTCTGGACTCTCGCATTGCCACGAGCATTTCACGCAGCTCCGGAATGATCGGTACCCGACGGACTTCGTTATTTTTTGTGACTGTGATCGGATCGCCCCTGACGATCATTTCGCCATTCTCAAAATCGACATCCGACCAGGTAACGAATTTCGCTTCACTCTTGCGCAGGCCCGAGTATGCGAGAAAAGAAACAAACTCCGCGCAATCCTTGGACTGCGGCGCGCCGGCCTTCCGGATCGCCTCGATGAAATCTAAAAACTGACTCCGAGTCGGAAGTAATAGCGGGCGCTGGCGCACCGGGATTCGTTTCAAACGCGCCGCCGGATTACTGAACCGGGCGCCACGCTCGATCGCTTCATCAAAAATCGAGCGGAGTGTGCCGATAGAGTTGTTTACAACACTTGGGGCAAAGCGAGCTTGAAAACGCCGCAACCACTCGATGCAATCGCGATGGGTTATTTTGCTGACTCTTTTTGTAAGCGTCGATGGCCAAGTCTTAATGATAAAATCTATCGTCATCGTTCGATATCGCCGTGAAGCGGGCTTCAATCGCGGCTCCGATTCGACGCGGTCACGGTATAGTTGGATGACATCAGCAAACGTGAGTTTGCCGGCCGCTTGGTTAAGCGCCGCATCGGCAACCTCGCGTTGTTCGCGGATTTCATCGGCCAGACGCAGCTTCGCGACTGAGTAGACGTTGGTCTCCAAACTCTTCCGGAATGGCTTGCCGCCCACTTTGAAATACGCATAGTAAGTCCCCTTTGGAGCGTACCGGATCAACTTTTGTGTTCGCGTCTTTTGCCAGACTGATTTTGACCCATTTGTGCTCATTTGGTAGCAAAAAGGTAGCAAAACGGGTAGCAAAATGCAATAATTTGGTTCACTTAACTCCGATTTACCTAGGTAAGCACCGTTAGCTCAATTGGCAGAGCAAGTGACTCTTAATCACTGGGTCGCAGGTTCGATCCCTGCACGGTGCAGTTAATATAAACTTATCATAAACAACGACTTATGCGTCACAATCCTCGAACATTGATGTCTATGGCCTGCTTCCGGGATTTCATTAACTGCGACCACATTCGGATGACGAAAACCGTTATGGCGAAGCAAGTTCACGTAAAACAGGATTGATATGTTGGTTCACGGAGCTAATTAGGTCTGTCCAAGGTACGATGCCGAGATTCTTTGTCGCCCGAAAGCCTTTTACCAAAGCAGCAGCGTGGCCGGAAATCAGGGCAGCATCATGCGCGATCGGCTAGGCCTAGGTCGGGTAGCACGAGACTGCTAGTGTTGATTTAGCTTTTGCTCGATCTTCGGAATCTCCTCGGTCTTTTTCTGCAGGGCATTCTCCTCGAGGCGCAGGAGCAAAGTCCCATAGGCGACTTTTGCCTGCACTTCAGAGGTAGTCGTAATCAGTTCCTCAATATCCCTTGGCGTGAGATTTCCGTCCGGTGATCGCCGAGCAATGGCGCGGGCCACTTCCATGCGGGCCCCCATTTCGGACATTTGTTCCATGATGATGGCAATGTCCTCGTAAATGTAAACGTAGTAATGCAATTCATCGTGCGCCATCAGGCCGAGCGATCCGTTCTGCTTTACAGCCTGCCATGTCGCGTCTTTCGGCCAGTAAAAGTTACCTAATCCGTAGACCAACTTCGAGCCGATTGGCGCGGGCGATTGTGACGCTGCCGATGCTTGCACAGCCCGCAGCAGCGCCATGTCCGCGTCGAGCTCAGCCATGACCTTTCGCGTCGCTTCGAGATTTATGCCTACGACGCGACGATTGCTTTCGAGCTCGTCTGCTAATTCACGCCGGGCTTCCTGTAGTTGGTGACGATGATGAAAATATACGACCGTCTGTTCGAGACCGATTGCCATCAGCAGTCCGATCGTGATAGCCGCGATGTGGATGAAGAACTGTGTCCAACTATGAACCTTCTCGTGCGGTGGATGGACTTCTATCATCGGGTCATAGGCCTAACGAGGATTCGGCCCAATAATTGCGCCTTTAAAGACATATTTTTTGGATCTAATGCGCTTGAATCTGACTTTGGCGGGATCAAAATCGGCGTCGCGCCCAAGATTTTACCCGGTGCGGGGAGACTGAACAACCGGAAACGGGGTGCAGGCCAGTCAGATGGGCTCGGCTCTCACCTGCACTCGCGCTTCCCGAAAGCACGGGCGGCGGCTACATAAGGGGGTTGAAACGAATCGACTGGATACGCGCGCCTCGCATACCAAAGAAGTATGATGCCTTGCTTACGAAGTATTGGCTAGATAGGGCCGGGAGGCGTAATTACATCAATCTATGGGGGTAAAATAATGAACTGGAAAAAACTTCTCTTAATTGCATTGGCGGCCGGGGGATTCGCTTTTGTTCCTGTGCAGCGTTCTAATGCTCAGGTTTCGGTCGGAGTTGGGTTTGGATCGCCGGGTGGGTACGGCTATGGCTACCCGGGTTATGGATATGGGAATTATCCGTATGGGTATTATCGACCGTATCCATACTACGGCAACGGCTACTATGGGGGGCCTTCATCCTACTGGTCCGGCGGGCATCGAGTCTATTACGGCCACCGTCGTCATTACTACCGCCGTCGGTACTAAGTTCACGTAGGATAATAAAATATTGAGTCGCGCCGCTCCGCGCGCTCGTCGCCCGTATAGCTCTGCCCCGCTGAATCTCGGTTGCTAGTTTGCCAGGGTTGCACGGCTTCCCTTTTCTCCTGTTTCCCGACGCCACAGGAGCCCGATCAAAGTGGGTCAGCGGAACGATAGAATACGGAACACGTGCCCTTTCGGCCGGCCAGCTTTTTATTCCGCGCAAGTCATCTCTCGCGGCTGGCCGAAAGTTGCGTCCAGTGGCACACGACCGTAAGTAATACGCGGGGGGGTGACGCATGCGCCGCACAATTTGTTTCGCGCTTTTCGGACTGCTCGTTTCGAATGGAGCGGCCTTCCCGCAAGCACGCGCCGGGCCGCGGCCATTGGCACGACCACCGGGAAGAGTGATTGTCGTGCATCGGTTCGCAGCGCGACCGGGCGGATTCTTTCGATACGGCATCCTCGCTCCGTTTCCGTATCCTGTGTGGAATTTCATCGCGTCAGTGCCAACGTACGAGTTCGCGCCAGTGCCAACGTACGCGTTCGACCTCACCGGCTCGGCGAGCCACCCGCAGTTGGTGTTCAAGGACGGCACGACGTACATGGTGACGGACTACTGGCGCGTCGACGATCAGCTCCACTTCATCACGATCGAAGAAGGCGGAACGAAGTCCGTGCCGCACACCGTGCCGTTCGGTGACCTCGATGTGCAAAGGACAACTGACGCGGATGCAGCGCAGGGGTTTCGGTTCCTTGTAAGAGACGAACCGATCGAGCAATGGCTCCAGCACCACGCGCAGCACACACCCGGTCGAGTCCGGCAAGCTCAATAGATTGGGAATCAACTGTGGGGGCAACTATCGAGGGAAAAACTTGTCCAATGAGGATATTCGGATAGCAAAACGGGCTGTCCGCTCTGTGACAACGGATTTTGAGCCAATCTCACAGGTAATCGCGTCCATTCACACCGAATTGGCAAAGTTATATTCCCAGAAAGTGATCCCCATGGTGTGCCCCGCCGATCTCGGGTGGATGAAAGTTCGATCCACCAGGCCTTTCTCGTCAGAGGGAGTGGAATAAAGGGGGGCCCGCGTCGGTTGTATTAAACGAATGCAAGAATGTATGAACGAAATGGAACTCCTGGACGCTACAACCGTCTCGGGGCTGCCCAAAGATAGATTCGACGAAATAACTGTAAACTAGTGTCTAGAAACACATTAATTTTATGAATTACAAAAAACTTATCGCAATGGCGGTTGCTCTTACAATTTCCGCTCTTGTTGGCTCAACTGTAATGGCGCGCGGCGGAGGAGGAGGCGGAGGACATGGCGGGGGCTTTGGTGGAGGGGGCGCACACTTCGGTGGCGGTGGCTTTCATGGGGGCAGCTTTAGTAGCGGCGGTGGCTTCCGCGGCGGCGGTTTTCGCGGCGGTGCCTTCCGCGGCGATGGCTTTCGCGGCGGTGGCTTTCGCGGCCGTGGGTTTCGCGGCGATCGGTTCGCCTTCTTTGGCGGGTTTGACGATCCCTTCTTTTACTATCCCTATGGCTACTATTCCTACGGGTACTATCCTTACGGGTACTATCCCTATGGCTATTACCCTTACGGGTACGGTTACGGGTACGGTTATGGATACGGTGGCTTCCGTGGCGGTGGCTTCCGTGGCGGTGGCTTTCGCGGCGGTGGCTTTCGCGGCGGTCGGTGATCCGTACAATCAACCTGTTTAGCAAGGCAGTGCCGGATACACCGACCAGTTGGTTGGACAAATTCAGCTGCGTCAGGCTTTGCACTGCCCTTCCGCATTTGCTCGAAGTGCCGGCAGGATTAAACCCTGCCGACCTGCGTACGATCCGATGCGTGCCGTTCGGTGACCTCGATGTGCAAAGGACAACTGACGCGGATGCAGGGCAGGGGTTTCGGTTCCTTGTAAGAGACGAACCGATCGAGCAATGGCTCCAGCACCACGCGCAGCACACACCCGGTCGAGTCCAGCAAGCTCAATAGAGATTGGGAATCAACTGTAGGGGCAGGTTTGAATTTGCTGCCCCTGCTCGGTTCATTGTGGCCGTTAGCATTCCGGCAAGAACCAGCATTCATTTGGATTCGGAATTTATGGCGATTCGATCATTTCTTCCAAGCTCCAAACGTGATCGGAAATGCCTGCTTCCATCGCTGGCCTAACGCGGAGCGACTGCTGAATGCTAAAACACGAAATTCGGTTCCGCGAAACTATTGGGATCGGGTTGTGGGCGTGCACGAATTCGACCGGAGCGTGACCGAGCGATGCAAGCCGTTCCTTTTGGGCGACTACCTCCGGGCAAGCCTGGAACACCACCGTGCAAGTCTGGACAGTTGAAAAAGGATTTGGGATTGGACGTTTGTTCCGCAAGACATGCTGCGCGGCTAATAAAGTCCTTTTTCATTGTTCTGGTAACTGTGCCAGTGTGCGTGAATTCGGCGGGACAACCCGCACGGTCATGAAGAGCGGATTTCGCCTCGCCCAAGAAAGTGCCTCTCGCTTCGTTTCAAAAAACCGATCAATCACTACTGCGTTTCGCTCGTAAACGGTGCGGCCCGAAATTCGCGCCGCTTTGCGATTTCTCACCGCGGGGCCGCTGTCAACTGCCGCCGAATTAGTGCCATCGGGAAAAATCACGCTGCTGCCATAAGGAATGTGCCGTGTGTCGACCGAGCAATCTCCGGTTTGTAGTCGCCGTCCGGTCGATTGACAATGGTTGGAACCGGAATCGCCGCGGGCCCAGTAAACCGTAACACGCGCCAGCAATGGCTGCTCGCCCGCGAAGGTGACTGGCACTACCAGTAGAGCAAGTGCAATGGTTATGACGAGCCGTTTCATAATCATCTCCGATCTTTCCGCGTGCAGGAAGTCGAAAACCGAAGCCTCAGGGTGTTTTATGATTGGCGTATTCATATTTTACCTTTCTAGAATTAGTTAAAGCCATCTCGGTGCATCGCGCTCACCGCTTATTGTCAGAGTCGACCCTGATCTTGTGCACGTTGAGGAAGAGGCCGATGGAACACGTGCCTGAGCACGAGCAATTGCGCGGTCGTGACGAATCGTCACCTTACAGCCCTGACGCCCTGCCTAATGAAATCAGAGACGCGCTCGTACTCCCTTGATGGAAGCTGGCGCACACAGGATGCCATGGGCAAGTCACAACGCGGCTTGCGAGGACTCCGGCTTAGGAAAACGATTTAGCCGCTTGCCTGAGCAAAAACGCCAAGGGACATTTCCGGACGCTTCGGACGCGTTTTAACCAGTCTGCTCCATAGGTTCAAGTCCTATGCGGTGCAAAGTTTCGAGATCTAGAGATTGGCTAATCGCATTCGCAAACGATCCGAAAACCAAGATCGTTGCACGAAAAACTGGGGACGTTTGAACCGCGCACCGTCGTCCGCAGACTGCTGAAGCGCGATTTCCAACTTCCTCCGCGATAAACACGCTTGGCGCCGATGGTCGGTCCTCGCGGATTTATCTTCGGGCCCTGACGATACGGTTCGTAATAATCGAGACACCATTCCCAGACGTTCCCGGCCATGTCTTCGATTCCAAATGGGCTTGCGCCGAGCGGAAATGCGCCAACCGGTGAACTCTCAGCGTAGCCACAATCGATTTCATGATCGCTCCAGGCAAACACCGTATTTTTGTCGGCAAAGTTCGCGAGGTCGCCACGGCCGTTTTGATTTCCCCAAGGAAATTTTCGGCCGTCACTGCCCTTGGCGGCGTATTCCCACTCGGCTTCCGTCGGCAATCGGTACTTGCGACGCTCGCGCGTGCTCAGCCAATTGCAGAACTTGATCGCATCCAGACTGCTGACGTAGACAACCGGATGTTGATTCCCCGCTCCGGGAGCGCGCTTGCCAGCGTGAGCACGATCGAACTGTTCATAGTCCGCGTTAGTAATCAGATACCGTGATATATAGAAACGACTGACTGTGATATGCGCAGCCGGCCGCTCGTTTGGCGTCGTGTCTTCGTCCATGCATCCCATTGTGAATTCGGCTGACGGAACAAAGATCATCATTCCGCCGAGCGAGTTTGTGAAATTGTTGTAGCGGGCGCGCTCCAAATCGGCGTTGCATTCGAATTTCGCGGGCGAAGGTTTTTCCTGAACAGCCGCTGGGGCCGTGACTTTGACTTCACTCTTGGAACCCGGCTTCGGCGACGCTGCGAACTCTTTCTCGTCCGTCTCCTCCAAATAAAGATCGACAAGGTCCTCCGCCTCGCCGGGATCGAGTCCGAGGTTTTCGGCCATATCGATGAACGTATCGCGTTTATCATCGCTCATGCTCATGCTGTCGAGGTTACTCAGGCGAAGCATATGCAAGAATTCTTCCTGCGGGTTCGCGGAGGCGGACTTTACGGGAAGTTCCGCCAAGTACTCTGACGTTGACAGCGGGGCTGCGCGCTTGGCGCCTTTTTCCTGAAGGGCATCTTCGATTAGCGCGACGATTTCTGGGTCGGTCAAGGCCCGCTCGGTTCCAAATCGTATCAAATTCTTTTCTTCCTCGGCGGTGAGCACGCCGCCGCCCAGCGCAAACTCTAGATGCTTTTGCAGTTCAGCCACTGCCGCTTCGTGTTGCTGCGCGGCCAGCTGCTCGTCGAGAAATTTCCGGCGTTCCGGATCGAGAAGTTCCAGGCGCGCTTCGGTGAGGAAGCGCGATGATTCTTCCAAGCCGGACCAAAGCATCTGGGCCAACGGATTGCTTGGTTGATTCTTGAGCGGCAATTTTTTCTGCCACCAGCGCATCAGCTCCCGGCAATGCTCTTCGATCACCTCGTTGCTCGGGTTTGCATAGGGATCGAGGCAGAGCCGGTCATAAAAATTCGGCGACCGATAGTTATTCCATCCCTGCCACTTTCGCGGGTCATCGGGGAGCGGAAGCGGAAAACTGATGTCGCACTTCGTCATCGCCTAACTGACGGTGAGCTCGCCCAAGGCTGAAGCTGCTTTATCGATGTCCTTCGGATCCAGTCCCGTGTTCCGGTCGATCGTGACCTGCGCGTTGTTGCCCGCAGCTTCGACCTGAACCTCCAGCACCTGATTGGCATTGTATTGATAGGTTAGTCTCACCGGCGAGCCTTTCGGCAGATAAGGCGGCAGCTGAATGTCGCAAACGCCGAGCGAAGTGCATTCCGCCGGGATACTGCTCTCGCCTTCCACAATCTTGACAACAGCGCGCTGCATGTTCGCGTCGGCGGTTCCGAATGAATTTTTTATGACCGCCGGAATCGGCGTCATTTTGCGAATCATCGGAAAAACGTATTCGTGAAGATGTTTCTCATCCCAAAGGACGACGCCAAGCGTGTGAGAAGTAATGTCGGTAACTTCGATCAATCCGCCATCGAGCCCCGAAAATTGCTGGCGAACGGTGTCGCTGATAATTCTATCACCGGAAGTATCTTCCTCGTTTAGCATCGACAGCATGCCCTGGAGCGCCGCGCCGCGCGCCACCACTTCGTCCGGATTCAACTGATCAACGAGCGGCACCGAAGAGAAACTCGAAATCATTGCGCGGATCATTGGCATCCGCGTCATTCCGCCGGCCAAAAGTACCTTGTCGATCTTGTCCCACTTCAACTTCGCTTCCTGCATTACCATTTCACAGATGGTTTTGCATTTCTCGACGAGGTGCCGGGTCCTGTTTTCAAATTCCTTCCGGGTCAACGTCAGCTTCACGCTTTTGCCGCCATGATGGTAAACGATCGTCGTACTGTTACGGCTGGAGAGTTGGATCTTTGCGGACAAGGCGCGGTTGTGAAGGTCCTGATAGCTGTGCAGGTCGAGCAAAGGATTTTCGCCATGCAGCCGGTCAAACTCTTCGGCAATCATGTTCACGATTACGTCGTCCCAGTCTTTTCCGCCAAGGCGATGGTCACCGTTAGTGGCGATCATCTCGATCTTGTGATCGACGATGCGCATGATAGTGACGTCGAACGTGCCGCCGCCGAGGTCGAAAACGAAAACGGTCTGGTTCTCATCGAGCTTATCGAGGCCATAGGCAAGCGCGGCGGCAGTTGGCTCGTTGATAATCTGAAGAACGTTCAAGCCGGCGAGTTGACCAGCCGTGATGGTGGCGGTGCGCTCCGCATCGTTGAAATAAGCAGGAACGGTGATGACCGCGTCGGTGACCGGTTGTTCGAGATACTTTTCCGCGTCGCCTATTAGTTTCTTGATGATCACGGCCGACAGTTCTTCGGCGGAATAGACTTTGGAGTTGAATTCGCGGTGAAATTGCTCCTTCGGTTTACCGATTTCCCGTTTCACGAAATCGGCAATTTTCTCCGGCTCGGCGACCGCATTGTTCTTGGCCACGGTACCGACAATCACGTTGCTGCCGTCGAAGAAAATTACCGACGGCGTAATCCGTTCCGTTTCCGTGTTCGGAATGATTTGAGGTTTCCCGTAATTATCGATGTGGGCGATGGCTGAGAACGTGGTGCCGAGATCGATTCCAACTACTTTGCGTGCGCTCATGACTAAATTGGCAAATGCCTTGGGTTAGAAGGAGCATTGCTAGTGCAGTTTTCGTGCCCCAGAATGGGCCGAAATTTTCACGAGCCCCGCGGCCAAATCGCCAGGCGGCGGGCCGGGTTCAGCCGAAGCGCTTGGCGATCACTTCCTCTGGCCGAATCAGCTTGCCGCGCCAGACGAACCCGCGCTTCACTCGCATGACTATCGCGCCATCCTCTTCGGGAAAATCCGCCGGTTCGTAATTAAGCACGCGGTGGCAGGCACGATCCACCCGTTCTCGGGCTTCAATCTCACGAACGTCGAAACGGTGAAGGATTTCGACCAGCGAATGGATGGCGTTCTCGAGATTGTCGCGCCATTGAGACACACTACTGTGCTTGCCTTTCTCCTGCGCCGCGGTCGAAAGCTGTTCACACAATCCGTTGAGATGATCATAGAGATAAACCAAATCGTGGATGAACGGTTTCTGAAGTGATTCGTGCAGAAAATTATCGCGGTACTTAAGCAACTCCGCGTGCAGCGAATCGAACAGCTGCTGATTCACGCTCTCGGTGTTGCGAATTGACGCCAATTGTTTGTCGATCTCGCCTGCAAATCGTTCGAACTGGCTCAGCAGAGATTTCTCCAAGGCCTGAATGCTGGCCGCCAGACCGGCGCCGTTTGCAGTCTGCGGATCGTCGACGATCAACGGTGGCATGGGCAGCGTCTTTTCGGCCTCAGCGCTTAGCTGCTGCATCGCGGCTGTAAATTCCTCTTCGGTATGGCCCGCTTTGGTCATTCTGTTTTCTCCGAGCCAAAATATTTCAGGATCGCGTCGACTAATCCGCCGATATCGTGACACCGCGCTTCGACGTCGACTTTCAATCCCTTGTCTCGCGCAGTCTTGGACGTAATCGGGCCGATGCTCGCGACCCGCATTCCTTTTGGCCAGGGCAGAGCAAGTTCGAGAAAATTTTCGACCGTCGATGAGCTCGTGAACGTGATCAAATCAGCCCCCTCGTCCAAAAAACGATCGCGCGCGCCGGTAACATCGCGCGTTTCCGGAACCGTCCGATATGCAGATGCTTCATCGACAATCGCTCCCAGCTTCGACAATTCCTTCGGTAGCACGTCCCGCGCCTTTTCTGCGCGCGCCAGGAGGATTCGCAAGTTTTCCACCCCGCCCTGCTTTTGAAACTCCTTTACCACGGACTCCGCCACAAATTCTTCCGGCTGAAGATCGACATGTAAGCGAAAGTCTCGGACGCGCTGGGCCGTGGCTGGTCCAATCGCGGCAATCTTGGCGCCACCGATCTCACGGGCGTCGTCATACAGTTTGAAAAACATTTCGAAGAACGCCTCGACGCCGTTTGGACTCGTAAACACGATCCAGTCGTAAATGTGCGCGTCCTGGACCAGTTCGCCGAACTCGCGCAGGTCGGTCGGCGGCTCTATCCGGATCGTCGGCAATTCGATCACGTCGGCGCCAAGCGCGCGCAGTCGACTGGTGAGAGCGCCGGCTTGCTTCCGTGTCCGAGTAACGACAATCCGTTTCCCGGACAGCGGCCGGTGTTCGTACCAACTTAGATCTTTGCGCAACAAGACCACGTCGCCGAAAACAGCGATTGCCGGCGCTTCGAATCCCGATTCGATGACACGCCGGGCGATATTTTCGAGGGTTCCGGTTAGCGTTTGCTGACGGCCGGTCGTCGCCCAACGCACCAACGCCACCGGGAGGTCGGGCCGCACGCCTTTGGCCAACATCTCCCTAGTGATTGGCTCGATTCTCTCGACGCCCATCAGCATGACCTGGGTGCCGCCTAACCTGGCCAGCGCTGCATAATCAATAGCGCTCTCTAACTTAGAAGGGTCTTGGTGGCCCGTAAAAAATGTCAGGTGCGAATTGTCGGCCCGATGCGTGACCGGAATTCCGGCATAAGCCGGACCCGCGATTGCCGAGGTGATTCCCGGAACGATCTCAAATGCAATGCCGGCATTAACAATTGCCTTGGCCTCTTCCGCTCCGCGACCGAAAACGAACGGATCACCGCCTTTGAGACGCACAACCTTTTTTCCTTCACTCGCCTTTTCAATGATGAGTTTGTTGATTTCTTCCTGGTTTAGGGCGTGCTTGCCCGCTTTCTTGCCGGCATAAATGATTTCGGCATCCTCACGAGCCCAGCCGAGCATTTCCGGATTCGCCAGATGATCGTAAACGATCACGTCCGCCTGCTCGATGCACTCCTTTGCCCGAAGCGTAACCAGTCCGAGATCGCCTGGCCCGGCGCCGACGAGATACACTTTTCCAGCGCCCTTCTCCTTCTTATCGATCCTAGGCTCCATTGATCTGTTTGAGTAGTTGACCGGCTAGTTTTTCGGCATCCTCGCTCGGGCCTTCAACAAAACCTTGTCGAGGGACTGTTGCGCCAAGCTCGAAAATTTGCCCATTAATCTTCATGGTGCCGTCGTGCACTGCTGCCAATACGCCAACCGGCTGATTGCAATCGGCGTGCAGTAATCGCAAAAATTCGCGTTCAGCGCGCAAACTTAGCCGCGTGTCGAAATCACTGATCCCTTCGAGCATTTCACGCAATTGTTCGTTGTCAGATCGAATTTGCATCGCGATCACGCCCTGTCCGCCGGCCGGAACAAAAATCTCCTGCGGAAGTGTCGCGGTAGAAAATTTAGTGCCTTCGAAATTAATTCCGTGCTCGACCGGATTGAGGCCGAGGCGTTGTAACCCGGCGCTGGCAAGTACGATCCCGTGCCACTGACCGGTCCCGAGTTTGCGCAATCGAGTCGGAACATTGCCGTGGAGATCGACAATTTCGAGATCCGGCCGTTTCCATCGCAGTTGATATTGGCGCCGCACGCTACCGGTCGCCACAATTCCATCTCCAGGAAGCGAATCCAAGTCACATTGACTTGTCGCCACCAGCACGTCATCGACTGTCGCCCGCGGCAAGACCCCTGCGATCTCGGTTCCCGGCGCCAACGAGCTCGGCAAGTCCTTCGCGCTGTGCACCGCCAGATCGATCTTCTTTTCGATTAACTCCCGCTCAATTGCTCCGGTAAACAATCCCTTTCGCCCGGCGCGAATATCCTCAATGGCCGTTTTCTTATCATCCCCGCGGGTCTTGATGATCTTCATTTCGCACTTTAGATCGGCCCAACGGGCCTCGAGTGCTTGCAGAACCTGCTCCGTTTGAATTACCGCGAGCTGGCTTCCGCGAGTGCCGACAGCAATTTTGATCCGGCGTGGACGCTTCATCTTAAATTTCTAGCGGCGCTCTATGAGCGTCGAAATATCTTCGCTTTGCCGCATCGGCGGTCATAGGCGACCGCCGCTACATCTCCGACGGCCGCAGCGAGCTTTCGCCGACCGACGGATGTTCCAACTGTTGCGGCGCGCGACTGAGGCCACGCGCGATTGATTCATCAAACTCGGCGACGTGTTGGGCGATAATTCGCTCGGCAACAGCAACCTGCTCGCGACGCATCGCCAGCGATTGCTCGGCAATCGATTGAAGCGAATCGATATCGTAAAGATAAACGCTGTCGAGCGCGTTCACGTTGGCGTCGACGTTGCGCGGGACAGCAATGTCGATGATGAAAAGCGGCCGGTCGATTCGTTGGTGCAACAATGGTTCGAGTTCGCCCCGGGAAAGCAACGGTAAATCGGACGATGTTGACGTGACCAGAATATCGATTTCTCGACATTGATTTAACCAACTGTGAAACGGAACTGCGCGCGCTGCGATTGAGTGTGCAAGATTATCGGCGCGCTCCCCTGAACGATTGCTGACGCGAAGATCGGTCACGCCCCGCGAAACCAGCGCGCGTGCCGTTTTCTCACTAGTTTCGCCGGCGCCGAGCACTAGAACTTTGCAGTCACGGAGGTTGCCGAAGATTTTGTGAGCGAGATCGACCGCCACTGAACCGACCGAGACTGCGCCGCGCGTGATCTGGGTTTGGGTGCGAACATGTTTGGCAACCCGGAAAGCCCGCTGAAACAAGCGGTGCAAGTATCGGCCGGCAGCGCCACTCGCGCGCGCAGCTTCGTAAGCCTTCTTCGCCTGCCCGAGAATTTCGGTTTCGCCGATAACCATCGAATCGATGCCGCTCGCTACGCGAAACAAATGGCGAACGCATTGCGTATTTTCATATCGATAAAATGGCGCTGACTCCGGTGAGATGTGGCTGTCGAGCTTGCGATCGAGACAGCGAGCGATGTCTAGTGTCGACGCGGGCGAGTGGGACACGCCGTAAACCTCGACCCGATTGCAGGTAGAAAGCAGCAAAGCTTCGGCGCAACCGGAACTTCGCAAAAGACAATCAATCTCGGCCTTCCCGCCAAAGCGCTCAAGCGTTTCGACATCGGCAGTATGATGACTCAGTCCAACGCAAAAAAGATTCATGGCGTGTGGGTTTGGCCGGTGAAAGTGATTCCCCAAAGAAGCGTCAACGCTGCGCTGAAACCGATGACGCAAAGCGCGGCGACACGCTTGGGCGCAAACCAGTGGAGATACCATCCCTGAAGAATCAGTCCATAAAGAATCCAGACGCCGATCGCGCAAACGATCTGCGCCCACGGCAGTGGTTCGCCAACAAAAAATCCGCTGATCAAGCCGAGCGTGTACAAGCCGAATCCCCACCAGAGCAATCGTGTAATGGCAGCGAAAAGGTCCGTCAGCGGCGGGAGATGATAAAAGATCGAATGGATTTGATGCGTTTTGAGCTGACGCTCCTGCACCAGGTACATCACACCCGCGATGCAAGCCAGGGCGAACGCGCCATATGCGACCAGCGAAATGGAGGCATGAAATTCCAGCCACGAATTCGGCGCTAACTTCACGCGATGAGGATGATCGATTGGCGCCAGCAAGGCCGTAAGGTGGAGCAAGACGACCACCGGCGCGGTGAACGCGCCCATCAGGGAAAGCCGATACGCCGGCCCCACCACCATATAAAAGAGCGTGATCGACCACGCCACGAAGATGATCACCTCAAACAAGTTTGTGATCGGGCAGCGACCGAGCTCGTGACCGCGGACCGAAAGGAACGCCGTCTGGAAGATGAAACCCAGGCCAACAGCGGCGAAGTTGAACCGCATCGGCCGGAAGGTCCCGCCCCGCAGTTCGATAACGGTGTGCGCAATCGCCACCAGAAAACAGCCGGTTGAAGTAATAAGAAAATATCGGTCCACTGGGAGCGTTCTATTTTAGAGGGGCGCCGATTGTTGGCAATACGGTATCCCTCGTCTCGTCATTGACCTGTCACCTGCTCCCGCTAGCATCGTCTGCGTGAATTCCAATGTCCTCGAAAAACTGCGCACCAGCGTCCGCGATGTGCCCGATTTTCCGAAAAAAGGAATAGTCTTTAAAGACATCACGCCCATCCTGAAAGATGGCGGGTTGTTTCGATCATCGATCGACCTGTTTCTCGAGCAATGCCAGGGAAAGAAAATCGACAAGATCGTCGGAATTGATGCGCGCGGTTTTTTGTTTGGATCAGCCGTCGCCTACGAGCTCGGGATCGGCTTTGTTCCGCTACGAAAAAAAGGACGCCTGCCTTACAAAACCGAGAGCGCGAAATATTCGCTCGAATACGGCGAAGCAGAGATGGAACTCCATATCGACGCCATCGTTTCTGGCGAACAAATTGTCTTAATCGACGACCTGCTCGCGACCGGTGGAACTTCGGCTTCCGCCACAACATTGATCAAGAAAGTTGGCGGCGAACTTGTGGCGGCGATTTTTTTGATCGAGCTTGAATTCTTGCACGGTCGCAAAAAACTTGAGCCGACACCGATCGTCTCGTTTCTAAAATATTAGGTAGCGGCGATTGACCTCAATCGCCATGGCGGTTCGGTGAACGGCCGCTACCAACGACCACCTGCACATCGATTTCCTGGTGCGCCAGTTGATCTCGAATCTGGCCAAGCAAATCAATCGCTCGCGCGTCCGGCATGTGCGCACATCGAACTTCAATGCGGGCGCGTTTTTGGGCGAGCTTCGGATCCCACTCGGCAAATTCGCCATCCAGCAGGAATGACACGTAAGTGTTGAACCGTTCCTGCAGTTGAAACAGGCGCTCGTCAGACTCGTTCCACGGCCCGGGCTCGTTCATCACCAGAACTGCTTCATCCGTTTTCGGGTCGTGCGCGATCATGTCGATCATGCGAGTCTGGTCTTTCTTGTTTGGGCGTTCTCTGTTCGCTTCAGCCATTGGATTTGAAAGTTCACTGTTACACGTTGAACGTTCAAGCAATGAAGCGAACAAAGGCCAAGACCGCTTCCCTGACGCTGCTCGGCCGGAACGAAACAGAATTACCGTCGGCTCCGTCGGAAGCGCGCCTCGAAACGTTCCCAAATCCGGCGCGCCGCAATTATCACATTCATTTCGAAACGGATGACTTCACGTGTCTGTGTCCGGTCACAGGCCAGCCGGATTTCGCGAGAATCGAGATCGATTATGTCCCGGACCGTCGTTGCGTCGAAAGCAAATCGCTCAAGTTCTATCTCGCGTCCTACCGCAACGAGCGGGCGTTCAACGAAGCCATCATCAACCGCATTCTAGACGATTTTGTGAAAGCATGCTCACCCCGGGGAGCGACAATTACCGCGCAATTTTCCGCCCGCGGTGGAATCGCGCTCAGTGTTCGGGCCGAATACTCGAAAAAGAATTCGTCGCCAAAACAAGCGGATCGTGATGGTAGATGAAGCTCGAAATCCGAATTTCGAATCTCGAAACAATACCAAAAACTAAAATTCGAATGCTCCAGACGGATTGCTGCGAAAGATCGTCTCGGAGTTTAGGCTTTCATCTTTCGGATTTGTTTCGGATCTCGATATTCGAATTTGGAATTTGATTCGTAAATGAAGCACGCAATCGTTCTCCTCAGCGGTGGGCTTGATTCAGCTACGACCCTGGCAATCGCGCGCTCGCATGATTACGAAACCTACGCGCTCTCATTTGATTACGGACAGCGCCACAGCCGGGAGCTCGAAGGCGCAAGAAAGATCGCGAAATCGCTAGGCGCGAAAAAACACCTTGTGGCCAAGATCGACAATCAGATCTTTGGCAGATCCCCGCTCACCGGCGACGTCGATGTTCCGAAGTCGCGATCGGACAAGGAAATCGGAACCGGCATCCCAGTTACTTACGTTCCCGCGCGAAACACGATATTCCTCGCGCATGCGCTGGCCTGGGCGGAAACCATTGGCGCCGGCCACATTTTCATAGGAGCGAACGCGATCGATTACAGCGGTTATCCCGATTGCCGCCCGGAATTCATGGCTTTGTTTGAAACGCTCGCCAACATTGCGACCAAAGCGGGCGTCGAAGGCGCACGTCTTCAAATCCACGCGCCTTTGATCAAAATGTCGAAGGCGGACATCGTTCGCAAAGCCGTCGAGTTGAATCTCGACCTTTCACTCACCCATAGTTGTTACGATCCGTTTCCAGACGGTAGCGCCTGCGGCGAATGCGATTCGTGCCGGTTGCGACGAAAAGGTTTCGCCGAAGCGGGCGTCAAAGATCCGATTCAATACGCTACTAAGTCTGTCACGCCATAGCTCTAGCGGAGGCGGGATGCGAAATATTTTCGAACTGACGAAAAGCGAACAGCGGATCGTCATCGCGATCGTTACGATTTTGGTCGCGATCGCGTTTGCAAGGCATCTTTGGCAGACAAAACCCAAACCGGCATTGAAAACATCATTTCCAGTGGCGATGCCGCCGACCCATCCCGAAGAAGATGAATCCTCCGACTCGCGCGATTAGTTCCCGGACAAATCGGGAAAGCGTCCGTAACCAACGAATACTGAATCTGTTTCCTGCCCTGGTTCCTGTTCGGCGACCTTGAGATCAAAATCGAATGCGCCGACTCCTGACAGCGGTCGACCTTTATAAGTACCGCGCTCCGTCGCGCCGATCATTAAACGCTGTTTCGTGGTTTTATCCCGTCCGATGTAAATCATGGTCCGGGTGATTTCCGGCTCGCGGTTCGCTCTGGAAGTGTTGGCCCAAAAAAGGAGATCTCCCGGTCTCAGTGCGTCGAGTTCGAAGGTGTCTTCACCTTGAGCAAGCACAGCCTGGAAATTTCCTGCTTTGCGCACCCAAACGTATTGCTCGCGGGCATCACGAGGCACGTTCTTGACACCTGATTTCGTAAGCACGTAATAGATAAAACCCGAGCAATCCAATCCGCCGTTCGCGGGGTCAGCCGACGCATACTTATAATTAAGGTCGCGTTTCGCCAGATCGAATCCGAGACCGACTATTTTCCGAATATCTTCGGGGTAATCCTTCGAATCGATAATCTCTGCCTCCGAAGGAATCGCGGTTTCAGGCGCAGCCGTTTCGGTTACAGGAGACGATGTCGGCCCCGTCACCAGCGGCAGACTCGGCGTTGGCCGTTCGTCCGGGCTTTCTTCTTCCGTGATTTCTGGGACCGCCGTTTCTGTCGCAATTGGTGAAGCAGTAGTCTGCGGCGTGTTAATTATCCTGGGCATACTCCTCCCTCGCGGTCCGGGATTAATCGGTCGCACCGGTTCGAAATACTGCGCTTCAGGCGTTTTGGCCTCGACCGGCGCGAGGGTTTCGATCGAGGCGCTGGGCTCCGCTCTGGGTAGTGGGGTTTCGCCGTAAGTGGGAATCGTCGTAGTCGTGTCTTCGGACGAAGGAGTCAGCGAGGAAACCGGGGTTTCCGTTGGGGAAGCAGTCGGCGACGGCGAACTTCGCTTGTGCGGTCTTCGCGGCGTTGGAGTCGGCGTCGGACGCACGAAAAGTTTCTTCAGTCTGTCGCCAAGCGTTTCTTTTTGTTCCTGACCGTAAACTGACGCGATATTCGTCGCGACGGCCAAGGCCATTACGACGAGGAATCGCAACTTTCGTTTCACGCGGCCAGTTCTTGGAGAACGGCTTGATTCATTCGGATGCCGACGTCGAAATTCTCCAGCGGAAAATTTTCGTTCGGCGAATGTGCGCGACAATCCTGCAGCGCCAGGCCAAGCAAAAGCGTTTCCACGCCAAGAATTTTGCGGAAATCGGAGACGATCGGAATGCTGCCGCCTTCGCGAATGAGCGCTGCATCTTTGTTGAATGCTTTCTTGAGCGCGCGCTGCGCAGCTTTTCCGAACTTGTTGTTCGGATCGGTCAAATACCACGGGCCATGGTGGCCGGCGGTCATTTCCAAGGTCACGCCCGGCGGCAAATTTTTTTGCAGATGTTTCTTCACTCTATCGACCACCACGTCCGCCTGTTGATTCGGAACCAATCGAAACGTGAGCTTCGCCATCGCGTGACTCGGCAGAACGGTTTTTGTTCCCGGCCCCTGATAACCGCTTCCCATTCCGTTAATCTCCGCCGTCGGACGAGCCCAAATTCGCTCGAGCGTGCTAAAACCGGCTTCGCCGAAAAGCGCGGGCGCTTTCGTTTCGCCAAGCAGTTCCGCATCCGCATCGATCGGCAACTTTCTCCAGGCTTCGCGTTCCCAGTCCTGCAACGGCACAACTTCGTCATAAAAACCGTCGACGGCGATGTGGCCGTTCTTGTCGTGCAGAGTTGCAAGCATTTCGGCGAGCGCCGCGGCGGGATTTGCGACTGCGCCGCCAAAAACGCCGGAGTGCAAGTCCATTTTGGGACCGGTGACCTTAATTTCGAGCGCGGCGACGCCGCGCAATCCATAACTCAGGGTCGGCGTCTGTTTGGCGATCATCCCCGTGTCGGAAACCAACACGACTTCGCATTTCAATGCCTCACGATTCTCGGTCAGAAATTTTCCGAGATTTTGGCTGCCGACTTCCTCTTCGCCTTCGACCACAAGGTCGATATTCACTGGAAGTTCGCCGTTCTTTTGCAGGGTTTCCTGAATTCCGATGACGTGGGAAAGGATTTGGCCTTTGTTGTCAGTCGCGCCGCGGGCGAAAACGTAACCGTTCTTTAAAACCGGCTCGAACGGCGGCGAATCCCAAAGCTCGAGCGGATCCGGCGGTTGAACGTCGTAATGACCGTAGAGCAAAACGGTCGGACGATCCTTTTTGTGTTCATTGCGCGCCCAAACAATCGGATGACCGGCGGTCGGCACGACTTTCGATTCCAAACCGATCTTCGTCAGTTTTTGTGAAAGCCACTGCGCGCAGTCGCGAACTTTGCCCGCATATTTCTCATCCGTTGAAACGCTCGGGAACCGCAAAAAGGAATAGTAATCTTCAAGATAATCGTCGCGCATAACCAAAAACTAAACGGTTTTTCGGCGTTTGCTATTACTTCCGCCGGAATCCGACTCGAATCAGATAAAAAATCGAGGCCACAACCAGGACGATTCCCGTTACAACAAACTCGCGCATCGTGGCGTGGGCCAGAATCCAGAAAATCGCAATGATTGCCAGTGCCGGCACAATTTTCATTCCGGGGAAATTGAATCCCGCGGCCGCGGGTTCGGACCGCACATCGCGCTTCAACAAGATCCAACAGCTCGCGCAGCAAAGAAGATAGATGAGCAACACTGCGACATTCGAAAGAACTGCCAGCCGCTCAAACGTTCCGCTAATCGACAAAATAAACGCAAGCGTCGCGTAGGTAATGATTGCGATATCGGGCGAGCGATACCGCGGATGCACGTGCGCGAAAAACGACGGTAACGCGCCGTCCCGGCCAAACGCAAAAATCATCCGCGGCGAGCTAAGAATGTCGCTGGTGACGAAACCAAAGGCCGAAATCGTTGCGCCGGCGATCAAAACCGTTCGGCCCACGTTTCCGAGAAACTTCGCCGCGGCTTCAGCCAGCGGTGCGTCGGGATAATTCGAAAGATCGGCGCCGAGCGTTCCCTGGGCGACCAACTGAATCAAAATGTAGATGATCGTTGTCACAACGAGCGCGAGATAGGCCGATCGCGGCACGGTCCGCGCGGGGCTTTTTACTTCGCCGCTGGGGATCAACGCCACTTCGATTCCAACGAACGCGAAAATCAGAAGAATCACCGCGTCACCTAACGGTTTGCTGCCGGGCCAGCTACTCCAACTCAAGTTCGGGGCGTGAATGAAAAAGATTCCTGCGCCGATAAACAATAAGAGCGGCAAAAGTTTCGCGACCGTAATTACGGTGACTGCACCGGCGCCTTCCCGCACACCGCGGATGTTGATCGCAACAAGAAGGCCATAGACCCCGAACATGACGACGATGCGCATGACCGGGTTGCCAAGAAATGGGACGACGAGCGCAACCGAGTTCGCCAGCACATTCACAACACCGGCGACGGCGCCGAGGGCGCTCAGAAAATAAAGAATGCCCGCGAGAAATCCGACGTAACGGCCAAACGCGACTTCGACGTAAGCGTAGAGGCCACCGGTCAACGAGACCCGACTGCCGGCAATCGCGAAACACGTCACGAACAAAACCATTGCGATTGCGCAACAAACAAAAGCAAGTGGCGCGGCCGAGCCAAGACCTCGCGCGACTACGGCGGGGATTACGAAAATTCCCGCCCCGATTGTGGAGCTGACAATGTTGGCCGTCAGCGCCGGAACTCCGATTCCGCGAATCAGTTGATGATCGACTTGCTCGGCTTGCTGGATCGATACCGTTTCCTGGCCGGGCATGAGCGGGATGGTGCCGGATTCCAAGCGTTGAGGCAAGCGGGAACAGGCGGCCTCCGAGCACCAAATGTGGGGCTTTAGGGTAATCCCGAGCCCACAAATTGTGTAATTTTGCTTGTCTCCGCCCCTAGGCTACTATATTGGCCATAAGGCTAAGATTTGGGCCCCGCCCGCATGCATTTACAATCGCTCGAACTTTTCGGCTTCAAATCGTTCGCCGATAAAACTGTCTTCAATTTCCACGAAGGCGTAACCGCGATCGTCGGGCCAAATGGTTGCGGCAAATCCAATTTGCTAGACGCGATCAAATGGGTGCTCGGTGAGCAATCTGCCAAATCGCTCCGCGGCGGTGAAATGGCGGACGTGATTTTCAACGGCACCGACAGTCGTAAACCGCTCAGCTTTGCCGAAGTTTCGCTGACATTCACCGATTGCGCATCGGAATTGAATGTGGATTGGCACGACGTTCGCGTCACCCGTCGCGTTTATCGCGACGGCAATTCGGAATACTTGCTCAACAAAACGCCGTGCCGGTTACGCGACATTCAGAATCTTTTCGCCGACACCGGCGTCGCTCGTTCCGCCTATTCGATGATGGAACAGGGTAAGATCGACATGATTCTCAGCTCGCGCCCGGAGGATCGTCGCGCGGTTTTCGAAGAAGCGGCCGGCATCACTAAATACAAATCGCAAAAAAAGGAAGCGCTTCGAAAGCTTGAGGCCACTGAAGCAAATCTTCTTCGCATCGGCGATGTGATCAAGGAAGTGAAGCGCCAGATCGGTTCGCTTCAGCGGCAGGCCGGAAAAGCGCGGCGTTATCAGGCGTTGCACGCGGATCTGCGCGTCCTTGAAACGCATCATTCCAAGAAGCAGCTCGCCGGACTCGAAGCCGGCCTCGCCCATTGCCGGTCTGAAATCGAAAAGATCGCTGGCTCCGAGCAAACCGCGAGGACCAGGATTGATCACGACGAAAGCGAACTGGCGGCAGAACGTCAGGCGCTGGACAAGATTGACATCGAAATCGCCGATATCCGGGCCGAAGCGCAGAGACTGCAGAGCGAGATCGCCTCAAACAAGAGTCGAATCGAATTCAATCGTCAGCGCAAAGAGGAATTGAATGACCTTATCGAGCGTGCTCGCAGCGACATTGCCGGAGCTGAAACCAAGCGCAAACACCACGCGGCCCAGATTCGCGAAAGCGACGCGGTGATTGAAAAGACACAGCATCTTCTCCAATCGAAACAGAGTGAGCTCGCTAAAGTCACGGAAGCGCTCGACAAATTGCGGGTCCGGCGAGAAGCACGCGAAGCCGAGCGTAAGAACGCCACTGTCTCACTTTCAAAATATGAGGCGCGAATCGATAAGGTTGAAGACGAATTGGCGGGGCTTACTGCGCGTCGTGAACTAACTGAAGAGCAAATTCGCCAAATCTCATCGGAGATTAAAGAAGCGACGAAAGCACGCGAGAACCTTGCAGCAGAAATTATCACGGCCCACAAATCGACCGAGACGGAGCAAAGGAAACTGGAAGAGTTGCGCGCCCAGTCGGCTGGTGCGGAAATGAATTTGCGCCGGCAACAGGAACTTCTGGCCCAGACAGATGGTGAAGCCGGAGCTCTGGAGCGCACCCTGGCCGAAAAGCGATCAACCCTCGAGGTCTTGCGTCAGCTAAACGCGGAGGGTGAAGGCCTCGCCCAGGGTTCGCAAGCTGTGCTCAAGGGCCTCGATGATCCCGCTCGTTTTCGCGATGCAATCGTCGGCTCGCTCGTCGCCCAGATCGATGTCGATCCAAAATTCATCCCGGCGATCGAAGCAGCGCTCGGCAGAAATTTACACGCAGTGATTTTGAAGGACGCGCAGAGCGCCGAAGAAATTCTCTCGCGGCTGACCAAAAAGAAACTTGGTCAAGCTGCATTATTCGTGTCGAAACTTAGTGCTTCGGCCCATGAATCGGTGCGCAAGAGTTTGCCCCAAGGCGCGCTGGCCTGGGCGATTGATAAAGTTGTCACCCCACGAACGCTCGAACCGCTCGTGCGTCAATTGCTTAGCTGCGTGGTTATTTTTTCGAAATTCGACGATGCGCTCGCCGCGAAGAAAGACGAGCCGACCCTCGCGATGGCTACTCTGGATGGAGAGTTCATCTCGATGGAGGGAATCGTTTTTGGCGGCAGCAGCACGGTAAAAGCCGACTCGTTGCTCGCGCGCAGAGCGAGAGTGGCTGCGCTGGAAAAAGAAATGGCCGAATGCGAAAACCAGCGAGAGATCGTCTTCCAAAAGCGCAATCAAGCGAAAGCGAACGTTGAAACCGCATCTCGAAATGTTGACGACGCTCGTTTGCACCATCAAAACGCCCATCTGTCCCATTCGACCTCAGCTAACAGGATTTCGCTGCTGCAAGCCGAAGAAAATGAAGCCGAGCGCAAAATCGACAATCTGAAATCGGAAAAGTCGACACTCGAACAGCAAATCGAATCAGCGAATCAACGCGTCACCGAACTGGAAGAGGAATTGGATGCCGCTCGGAACGAGCTTGCGGAGCATGAGTCGGCGCAAAGCGACGCAGAGAAGGATGAAAAAGGCGCGCGCAGCCAGGAAGAGAAAACGCTCGAAGAGTTGAATGAATTACGATTGGCGATCGCCACGGCACGGCAGCGTCTTGAAAGTTTGGAGGCGCAACGCCAGCCCATGGCCGCCCGGGACACGGAGTTGGTGGAGCTGATTACTTCACGCAACGCGGATATCACCAATTACGAGGGCAAACTGGAGTCGCAGGCCCAGGAAAATCGAGACGCCGAAATCGCAATCAAAGAGCAAACTGCGAGCGCCGCCGAAGAGGAGAAGAGAGCAGCCGGAATTTCCTCGCAACGCGCTGAACGAATGAGCGCAGTTCAGAAGAGTGAGGCCGAGCTGCGCAAATTGCGCGATTCGTTAAGCGCGCTTCAGGAAAACCGCGGTCATCAGCAAGTCCGCGAATCGCAGTTGCAGATGCAAATCGACAACCTGGCCGAGAATATCTCGCGCCGCTACCAGGTTGATCTACGTGCATTCACGCCTGAAGAGGCAGAGTTCGACAAAACGTTGCGCGTCCAATTGAAGAGGTGGATCGACCGCTCCGCAGATGCCAGTCCGGCTCGGACCGATGTTACAAATGGCGGCGAAGCCGCGTCGAAATCATCGCGCTCGGAGAGCGCGATCCACCAAGACGTCGCGCTCCCGGACGAGGATCTGCAAGACCTTATCGCCGATCTCACTCGTCAGCTCGATAACATGGGCCCGGTCAATCTCGATGCGGTCCAGGAATACGATGAGCTTGAAGAGCGTTACAAGTTCCTTGAATCGCAAAATACGGACCTGACGAATTCGCGACGCGAGTTGCTTGACGTGATCGCCAGGATCAATTCCACGACCAAAACGCTTTTTGCCGACACGTTCGCGCAAATCCGGGCAAACTTTAAGGAGATGTTCGCCGAACTTTTCGGCGGCGGACGCGCCGATCTGGTGTTGATGGACGAAAGCGATCCGCTCAACTGCGGGATCGAGATTTCAGCCAAGCCGCCGGGCAAACAGCTGCAAAGCGTTTCACTGTTGAGCGGCGGTGAGCGGGCAATGACCGCGGTCTCGCTGTTGTTCGCCATTTACATGGTGCGTCCGAGTCCGTTTTGCGTTTTGGACGAAATCGATGCGCCGCTGGATGAAAGCAACATCAACCGGTTCGTGCGAATGCTGGAGCGCTTCATCGCGCAGAGCCAGTTTGTGATCATTACCCATAACAAGCGGACGATTTCGAAAGCCGACATTCTGTATGGCGTGACCATGCAGGAACGCGGGATCAGCAAGCTTGTTGGAATGAAACTCACGGCAGCGCCCGCAACCGAACAAAACCCGCCCCAGCAGCGTGAATCAGTTTCCTCCCAGCGACAATTCGCTCTCGCCGAAAACGGAAACGGCGACCATAAAGCGAGTCACGCGGGGCGCTAGACCGGGTGCTGTGAAACAGGCTGACGAAAAAAATGAAATCGAAAGGTTTCTAAGCGATCTCCTGCTTGCGCGCCTACAACAGCGCGGATTTTCAAAGCCAAAGAAGATCGTTGCGGGCGACCGACCAGACTTAACACTCCACTTTAGTACTGAAACCATCGGTCTTGAAGTGACGCGGGGTGTTTTCCAAGAGTACGTGCGTGGCGGGAAGCTGCGCTCCCGTTTTCCAAACGTCTTTGTGACGACGACTCATTTGGTTGACGGCGACCGGCGCCGTCCTAACCAGAACATACTCGAGGATTTATTCGATCCAGATCCCGAATGGAAAGACGCGTCGCAAGAGTTTCGCGAATGGGAGACAAAGCTAGAGGCGGCGATCACTTCCAAGCGGGAAGACCTCAATCATCCTAGTTTTCGCCGATACGACCAAAACTGGCTCTTGATTTACGACGAGCCTGCACACAACCACCACGCGCCTTATGCGGCGCAATTCCTAAGCCGAGTTACGTCGGCGAAACCGTTTGCGTTGGATTTTGACGTAATTTTCCTGCTGTCAGGAAAGTTTCTGTTCGCCTGCCGTCGAGGGTCCGTTCGATACGATTTCGACCAGACGGCAGTCTTCTACGAGTTGCGATAGCCGCGCAAAAAAATTTTGCGCGCGGCTGTCGATCTTGGGTAAAATTGCCCGATGCTTGAAACGGCGCAGCGCGGAAAAAAAACGAAGAAAACTGCGCCGAAAAAGACAGCGTCGCACAAAGCCGAAGTTCACGAACGGTTTCTGGAAGCGTTTCGCTGGATGCTGACCGCGCGGGTGCTCGAAGACAAGCTCGCGAGCCTTTATCGCGGGGGCATGATCGTTGGCGGCGTGTATCTGGGCCGCGGTCAGGAAGCTGTTAGCGCGGCTTGCGGAATGTTTTTGCAAAAGGGCGACGTCTTCGGACCGCTAATTCGTGATCAAGCCGGGCGGTCCGCGTTTGGCGAACCGTTGCTCGATGTCGTTCGAACGTATCTCGGATCGGTCAAAGGTCCGATGCGCGGTCGTGATGGCAACATTCATCGTGGTCGGCCGCGCGAGAACCAACTGGCGATGATCAGCCACCTCGGTGCGATGATTCCGGTGATGGTGGGCAAACTGATGGCCAAGCGGATGAAGGGCGAGAAAGGGTTTGTTGGGCTGACCACACTCGGCGAGGGCGGAATGCAGACCGGCGCGTCACACGAAGGTCTGAACATTGCTGCGGTCGAACAAGTTCCACTGGTGGTTGTCGTCACCAACAATCATTGGGCCTATTCCACGCCTAACGAACGCGAGTTCGCCTGCGCAAATCTGGTCGATCGCGCGATCGGTTACGGTTACGAAGGCCACAAGATCGACGGCACTGATCTAAACCAGTGCCTCGAAGTGATCGAGACGGCCGTGAAACGCGCGCGAGCGGGACGGCCGCCGCAGTTGGTAGTCGCCGAAGTTTTGCGATTGGCCGGTCACGGCGAACATGACGACGCCAGTTACGTTCCGGGCGAGATGAAAAATCAACCATTCGCGCAGGATCCAGTCGCGCAAACGGAAAAATTCATTCTCGACAAAGGACTGCTCGATCGCGACGCGTTAAAGCAAATGCGCGCTGAGATTGCAAAGGAGGTCGACGAGGCAATCGCAACGGCGCAACAAGAAGACGCGCCCCACCCGCGTGAGGAAGATTGGGTCGCCCTATCAACACGCGACTTAGTCGATCAGCCGAGACTCGCGTAATCTCAAAATCCGAATATCGAAATCCGAAAGAAATTCGAATGACCAAATCTCAAATTATCAGGATTCGGATTTTCTCGTCACTGGTCACAGGTCCCTTGTCACTTCTGAAATGAGCGTGACTTATCTCGAGGCGATTCGTGAGGCGCAAACAAAATTGCTGCGCGATGATCCTCGCGTTTTCATCTACGGCCAGGACATCGCCGGCAAATTTGGTGGCGCGTTCAAAGCAACGAAAGGGCTCGCGGAAAAATTTCCGGGCCGTGTGTTGAATACGCCGATCAGCGAGGATGCGATGGTCGGCACCGCGATCGGCGCCGCGCTGGAGGGTATGCGACCGATTGTTGAAATGCAGTTCGCCGACTTTTCGAGTATCGCACTCAACCAAGTTCTGAATAACGCCGGGACGCATTATTACCGCACAAATATTCCAATACCGATCACCGTGCGGTTGCCATCGGGTGGAACGAAAGGCAGCGGACCGTTTCACAGCCAAAGCATGGAAGGGCTTTACTCTCACTATCCCGGCGTTGTGGTAATGACACCGGCGACCGTGGAAGACGCTTACACGATGTTGATCGACGCAGTCGCAATCGACGACCCCGTGATTTACTGCGAGCACAAATATCTTTATTACCATCTCAAGGCCGACGCGCTGCCGAAGGAAAGTTTCCCGGTTGGCAAAGCGCGAATTGTCAGGCCGGGGCGTGATCTCACCATTGTGACCTACAGTGCGATGGTGCACGAAGCGCTCGCCGTTGCTAACGAATTGTGCAATGACGGATTCGAAATCGAAATCGTCGACCTTCGAACGGTGAAGCCGCTCGATACCGCGACCGTGCTCGCGTCCGTTGCGCGCACCGGACGTTTGCTCGCCGTCGGCGAAGCATTCCCGTGGGGTGGCGTCACCGCGGAAGTGATCTCCCGCGTCGCGACCGAAGGTTTTCATCTGCTCGATGCCGCGCCGGCGCGGATCAACGCCAAAGACACGCCGATTCCTTATCACCCAAACCTGTGGAGCGAACACCGGCCGAACCGAAAAAGTATCGCTGCCAAAGCCCGCCAAATCCTGCAAGAGTAACCCGCTTCTCAACGACTCAACTTCTCAACCTCTCAACTTTTCTCATGCCTCAAGTTCCAATTACCATGCCGCAGCTCGGCGAATCAATGGCCGAGGCGACAATCGTTTCGATTAAAGTTAAACCCGGCGATAAAGTTTCGGCCGATCAGGAGATCATCGAGGTCGAGACCGACAAAGCCGTTATGGGCATAACGACGCCGTGCGCCGGCGAGATCGCGAAGATCGAAGCTGAAGTGAAGGGAACGTATGCCGTCGGCACCGTGCTTGGTTATGTCGAAGCAAGCGAGGCCGACGCCGCCCGATTTCAAAAACGCGCGCCTGCACAGCCGAAAGGTGAAGTGACAGAACAAATTCCCGGCCGTCAGGAACAAACTGCGAAAGCGGTCGACAACGGAAGCGGTTCGCATTTTCAAGTGGACGACGTCGATCTTCCACAAGTCGCGACGGGTGCCGAAGCCGGACAACGTGCGGGTTTGCCTGTTCCAGCGAGCGCAAAGGGCGCCGGATATCTGTCGCCGCGGGTTCGGGCCCGCATGGCGGAATTGCAATTAACCCAGGCCGATCTTGCCGGAATTCCGGGAACCGGGACGGCGGGCCGCGTAACTATTAAAGATCTCGAAGATTTTCTCAGCTCGATCCAATCGCAACCAGCTGAAAAACCAAGCGCGATTCGCACCGGAGTGGCCGACGCGATGCGCCGCAGTTGGACGCGACCGCTGGCAACGGTTGGGGTCTCAGTTTGTCTCGATCCTGTGCTGCAAGATCGCCAATCGCGTGATCCAAAGCCCGGTCCGGCGTTGTACACGTTGCGGGCGCTTGCCGTCGCCCTTGCCGAACAACCGAACGCTGCTGCGCGATTGATCGGCGGGCGTGCGATCGGATCGCAATCGATCGATATCGGCGTCGCGGTCGAAGCCGGCGAAGGAATTATGGTGCCCGTGATTCGCAACGCTGACAAAACATCGCTCGCGGACCTGACGACGAAGTACGCGGAACTTGTCGATCTGGCCCGGCGTCGCCGTCTGACCAGCGAAATGACTTCGGGCGGAATCGCGTCCGTGTCGAACTTCGGCACGTTCGGTCTCGATTGGGGCACACCAATTCCCCTGCCGGACCAGACGATGATTCTCGGGCTCGGCGTCGGAAAGAAAACACCGGTGTGGGACGAATCGAAAAACGAATTTGTCCCGAAAACCGAAGCCCAAATCACCCTGAGTTTCGATCATCGCAGTCTAGATGGGGGCGGCGCCGGGCGATTGCTTAAACGCGTGACCGAGCTGTTAGAAGATCCGAAGAAGCTGTAGTGTGGTGGCAGGCGTCCCGCCTGCTCTGATCAACATTCGCAGCCGACACGGCTGCCTCCACAGACGAGTGCGATTTGCGACGTCCAACGACCGCCGCTACATTTTGATTCCAATGCTTAAGGACAAAGAATTCGAATTGAAGCGCGATCTCGAGGTGATCTTGATCCCGGCGGGGCAGAAGTATACGATCCCCTCGGGCACGAAGGGCGTGATTACCCAGGCGCTGGGCGGAAATTACACGATTGCTACGCAATATGGATTGTCGCAGGTCGCCGAAAAAGATCTCGACGCGCTCGGCATGGAAAAGCCGAAAACCGAAGCGAAAGAAAAAGCCGCTGCGCGGACGAACGGCTCAGTGTCGGAAGACGAAGTTTGGAACCAACTGAAGCAATGTTACGACCCCGAAATCCCGGTGAACATTGTCGATCTTGGTCTGGTTTACGATTGCCGGCTGATCAAAAAGGATGGCGGCATGCGCGTGGAAGTGAAAATGACCCTGACCGCGCCGGGCTGCGGAATGGGACCGGCCATCGCGCACGATGCGCAGAGCAAGATTTTATCGATCGACGGCGTCGAAGAAGCCGACGTGCAATTGGTCTGGGACCCACCGTGGAACCAGAACATGATCAGCGAAGCCGGGCGGATGAAGCTCGGGATGATTTAGTTGCGCTTCACGCGTTGTAATCGAAAAGATTTGCAATGCACGCGTTGACAGACATTGTCTGCGCTGCTTCTATAGGACTTCGCGCGCGCGAAGTTTTTCAATATGCCGACGACTGAAGTTATCTTAATCGACAATGTGCCCGGCTTGGGCGCCGAGGCCGACGTGGTCAGGGTCCGCCGCGGCTACGCGCGCAACTATTTGCTCCCGCAGAAGAAGGCCTATGAAGTGACGCCGACCGCATTGCGTCAGCTCGAGACCCTGAAGAAGAAACGGGCCGAACGGGAAGCTCGCGAATTGAACGACTCGGAAGAACTGGCCCGTAAAATCGGCAAAGCGCATCTGGTGTTTACTTTGGCGACCGGCGAATCCGGCAAAGCGTTCGGTTCGATCACGGCGCAGGACATTGTGCACCGGATGAAAAACGAGCTCGGGATCGAGATCGATCGGCACAAGGTCGTCCTTGAGCGGCCGATCAAGGACACGGGCGAACATGAAGTCGCAATCAAGTTGCACCACGACGTGACAGCTCAGTTCAAATTTGATGTAAAATCGGCGGAGGCGCGAAAAGCGGAAGTTGAGCCTGCAGGCGAGCATCCGGAAAAGAAGCGCCGAGGATTGTTCCGCAGACACAAGGAAGAGAAAAAAGAAGAGTAATAAATGGCTACTCAACCGTCCTCCGGGATAGGTCGAGAGCCTCGCAAGTCAGGAAATGGCGCTGGCCGAGGCTCGGCGGCGCAGAGCGGAGAAAATGTTATTCCTATTCCGCGCACAGGTTCTGCGCAGGATATTCACCGACCGCCGCCGCACAGTGTAGAAGCCGAGCAAGGCGTGCTCGGCTCAATGCTGATCTCGCCCCGTGATGCAATCGCCGAAGTCGTCGAGAAAATTACCGCTGATTATTTTTACGTCCCGGCCCACCAAACCATTTTCAATGCCCTGGTCGAGCTCTGGAACGCGGGCGCGGCAATCGATCTGATCACATTCACCCAGGTTCTGCGCGACCGGAACCTGCTCGAAACCGTTGGTGGCGCGGCCGCAATCACAAATTTGTTCACGTTCGTGCCGACAGCCGCGAATGTCGCCTACTACCTCGAGATCGTTCGGGACAAGTACATTTTACGTTCGATCATCGAGGCCGGAACCGAAAGCGTGCGTCGCGCTTACGAAGAACAGGACGAGGTAGGAAATCTCCTCGATGAGGTCGAACAAAGAATTTTCGCCGTCGGCGAAGATCGGTTCAAGGGTCAGATGCTTTCCATGAAAGACCAGGTGATGGAAGCGATCGAGTCCATCGAAAAACTTTACGAGCGAAAAGGCGGCATCACTGGCGTCTCCACCGGATTTGTTGAGTTCGATCGAATGACAAGCGGAATGCATCCGTCCGAGATGATCGTAATCGCGGCGCGGCCGAGCATGGGAAAAACCGCACTGGCGATGAACATCGCGGAGCACGTGGCGATTAACGAGAAGCTGCCGGTTGGCGTGTTCAGTTTGGAAATGAGCAGTCAGCAGCTTGTGCAACGTCTCCTTTGCTCGCGTGCGCGGGTAAACCTGCAAAAAGTTCGCGAGGGTTTCCTTGGCGAGCGCGATTTCCCGAGTCTGACCGCCGCGGCGTCAAAGCTCGCAGAAGCGAAAATCTTCATCGACGACAGCGCGAGCCTCACGATTTTGGAATTGCGAGCGAAAGCGCGCCGGCTGAAAGCGCAACAAGACGTCCAGCTGATTATTATAGATTACTTGCAGCTGTTAAGATCGACATCCCGCCGGGCGCAAGACAATCGACAGCTGGAGATCTCGGAAATTTCCGCGGGCCTTAAAGGATTGGCCAAGGAACTGAAGATTCCCGTCATCGTAGTGGCGCAGTTGAACCGACAACCGGAACAACGGACCGGCGGTAAACCGCGATTGAGCGATCTGCGCGAATCCGGATCGATCGAACAGGACGCGGACCTCGTCGGTTTGCTGGTTCGTCCCGAGCTTTATGAAGAAGATGAGGAAGCTCGCGCGGAAAAGTCGGGGGAGGCGGAATTAATCATCGCGAAGCAGCGGAACGGCCCGGTCGGTGAAATCCCACTGACCTTCCTCAAGGAATTCACCCGGTTCGAAGACCGCGCCCGCAACGTCAGCGAGCCGGAAGAAGCGTTTTAGAGTTGTAGCCACGGCGCTGTGCGCCGTTTGAGCGACCGGCCATAGGCCGGTGGCTACAACGATTTCGCCGCTTCGACGACATGTTTGGCGTCGATGCCGAATTCTTTCATCACTTCGGCGCCGGGAGCGCTGAGACCGAACCGGTGCAGGCCGATCACCTTTCCGTCGAGGCCGACAAACTCATACCAGACATCCGGCACGCCGGCTTCAATCGCGACGCGCTTGCGGCACGAATTCGGCAAAACTTCTTCGCGGTATTTTTCTGACTGGCGCCTGAATCGCTCGAAGCAGGGCATTGAAACAACTCGGACACCATCTCCAAGATCTTTCGCTGCTGCCAATGCGTGCTGCAATTCGCTGCCACACGACATGATGATCAAATCGAGTTTGCTGGTCTCCTTCCTGGCAATGTAGCCGCCGAGCAGGACGCCTTCTCGTCGCAACTTCACGTCGATGTCGTTCAAAATCGGAACCACCTGACGGGTCAGGGCAAGAAATGTTGGCCCATCGATACGCTCCATTGCGGCGGCGAACGCCCCTGCGGTCTCGTCCGGGTCCGCCGGACGAATCACATCGATTTGCGGCATAATGCGCACGCTGCTGATTGTTTCGACCGGTTCATGGGTCGGACCGTCTTCGCCGACGCCGATCGAATCGTGAGTGAAAATGTAAATATTCGGGAGCTTCGACAGCGCAGCGAGACGGATCGAGGGGCGGCAGTAATCCGTGAATACCGCAAACGTGGCACCCGACGCGCGAAAAACCCCGTGATACGAAACCCCGTTCAGAATGGCGCACATGCCGTGTTCGCGAATGCCAAAGTGGATATTGCGTCCGCCCGGCGTATTGCGGGTGAAATCGCCGCCGTCTTTGATGTAATTCAGAGTCGAGCCGTGGAGATCGGCACTGCCGCTGATCAACAAAGGCACGGCCTGCGCGATCGGTTGTAGCGCTTCACTGCCGGCTTTGCGCGTCGCCAGTTTTGAATCCTTCGGGAAGTCTGGAATTTTCGACGATAAGTCGCCCGGAACTTTTCGTTCGATCCCATCCTCGAGCAGTTTCGCCTTCTCAGGATTTTTCTTGCGCCAATCGTTGTAGGTTTTTTCCCAACGATCATACTCCGCGAGTAGTGCCTTTTTGTGCTCCGCAAAATACTCGTAGGTCTCTTTTGAAACGTAGTAATGCTCGTCCGGCAGGCCAAGACCTTTGCGGGCGGCGTCGACAAATTTCGCGCCGGCTTCACCGTGCGCCTTGTAAGTCCCTGCGACTTCCGGAATCCCTTTGCCGATCAAAGTATGAGCGACGATCAGCTTCGGTTTGCCGTTGTTGTTTTCCTTGGCACTGTTCAGTGCGTCGAGAAATGCCTGCATGTCCTGGCCATTGATCTCCTGGACGTCGAATCCGTAGGCTTTGAATCGCATCGCCGTATCTTCGCTCTGCGTCGCCGTCGCCGGAGCGTCGAGCGTAACCGCGTTCGAATCGTAAATCAGGATCAGATTATCGAGGCCGAAATGCCCGGCGAACGCGCTCGCTTCGGAAGCAACGCCTTCCTGCATGCAACCGTCGCCCGCGAGACAGATACAGTGTTGATCGAAAATGCGATGTTCCGCGGTGTTGAATCGCTCGGCGGCCATTTTCATCGCAACCGCGATTCCCGTAGCATTCCCGACTCCCTGGCCAAGCGGGCCGGTCGTGCATTCGACGCCTGGTGTTTCAAGAAATTCCGGATGGCCTGGCGTTTTGGAATGCAGCTGCCGGAAACGCTTGATCTCCGACATCGGCAAATCGTACCCGCTCATGTGCAGCCACGCATAAAGGAACATCGAGCCATGGCCGGCCGAGAGGACGAAGTAATCGCGACCGATCCATCTCGGTTTGTCCGGATTGTGCTTGAGGGCGTAACCATAAAGGACCGCGCCCAGTTCGGCGCAGCCCAGCGGCAACCCAAGGTGGCCAGATTGTGATGCTTGGACCGCGTCCATGCAGAGACCACGCGCTTCAGTTGCCGCACGCGAAAGGGCTTCGATGTTCAGGTTCATGACAGACGAGTTACTTTATGGTTTTGGACAGCAAATTACGCAATCTCTTTCCCAATTATCGGCCACCAGAGACGAATTGGGGCCATCGTTTCCTCAACCCGGGAGGCAAGACGTGCCGGCCTGCCCGGATGTTGAATAACTTGTGAATAAATACCATAAAAAGGGCGATTTTGTTCACACCGTTTTGTGAATAAGAGCTTAATTTTCCAGCGCCGGCGGCCTAACTTGTAGCTTCGTTCATGAAGTTGTCGGAAATCCCCGCCCTCCTGCGCGAGATCGGCGTTTCGCCGGTAAAGAGCCTTGGTCAAAATTTTTTGCACGACCGCAACCTGGCGCGCTGGATAGTCGACCAAGCAAACCTGACCGCTGATGATTACGTCATCGAGATTGGTCCCGGGCTCGGCGCCCTCACCCAGTTTGTGCTCGCGACGGGCGCACGCGTCCTCGCGATCGACAAAGATAAGCGTCTCGTGCAATTCTTGCGGAAGAAGTTTACAGACCAAAACCTTGAAATCGTGCACGGTGACGCGCTCGAGTTCGATACCAGAATCTTGTATGCGCAGCCGCGAGTAAAGTTTCTTGGAAATCTTCCGTATTACATTTCGAGTCAGCTGCTCATTAAGTTTCTCGAATATCCGAGTCCTATATCACTGTGGTTGTTGATGTTACAGAAAGAGTTAGCGAAACGCATCGGAGCTGCGCCCGGAACGAAGGATTACGGAGCGCTCACTTTACAAATTCAATTGCACGAGCGCGTAGAATATTTGCGCTCAGTTTCTGCGAGCGTCTTTCTTCCCAAGCCTGACGTCGACTCTGCTCTCGTGCGCGTCACGCCGCGCGGCCAGCGAGAATTGCCGGCCTGCAATTCCGAAGTTTTCGAGAGACTCGTCAGGCGTGGCTTTTCGCAACGACGCAAGCAACTTGGAAAGCTAATTAGAGAAGAAGCGTCAGATTGGGAAACGATTGCTGCCGAACTTCGTTTGAATCCTCGCGCGCGTGCAGAAGAACTTTCGTTGCAGCAATGGATCGCGTTGGCCAATCGGATCGCTCCCATCGTGCCTGCGACGAGCAACAATGCACCCAAGGAGCGGCTTCAGGTCGTCGATGAAAAGGACGTCCCGAGGGGTGGCGCCCCAAGGGACCAGGTGCATGCGAATAACTTGCTCCACAGGGCTGTCCATGTGCTCATTTTTAACTCCGCGGGAGACGTCCTCCTCCAGCTACGGTCTCGCTGGAAAGATCGGCACCCGCTGAAATGGGATTCGAGCGCCGCCGGACACGTAAACGCCGGGGAAGACTACGGCCATACAGCTGCCCGGGAGTTATTTGAAGAATTGGGCATCAAAACCGCCCTGAAAAAGGTCGCAAAATTACCCGCGTCGGAGCGAACCGACCAGGAGTTCATCTGCCTCTATCACGGCGCCCACGACGGCGATCCGCAGCCGAATCCCGCCGAAATCGAAGCTGTTCAATGTTTCCCGTCAGGGATCGTCGACCAGTGGATCAAAGCGCGTCCACACAACTTCGCACCCGGATTTGTCGAGTGCTGGAAGGTCTGGCGCGAAAAAAATCCTTAGCGCCGGCGCCGTGATGCCGGCCTTTTCGCTCCGCGCTTGCCCGCGCGGCCCATCGCCGAACGCTTGAATTTTCTCGCTGCCCGGCGAGCGCCTTCCTTTCCGCCATACAACGAGTCGCTAAACATTCTGGTGACCGCATTCTTGCCGCGCAAAAAGTGCACTTGGAAACCGTGAGTTTGCTTCTTTGCGCGCGCCTTGGTGTCGATGCGGCGGATATTTGATTCGGAATCAGGATTGGATCGTCTTCGCATGGGTTCTGCCTAACAGGTACGTGAAACAGCGCGGGAATCAACGAGTCGCGCTCTTTTTATCGGTCGTCGAGGCTTTTTCGGGTGGCGGTAGGTTCCACCCGTGCCACTTTTGTCCGTATTCATCCTCTGGCAAGAGGACATAGCACGGATGCTTCGACGCCCTCAGCCACGAGATCATATTGACCAGCTCAGGCTCAGCCATCGTAGTGCACCCCGTTGTAGCGCGGTTTACACCACGGCGAATATGAAAGAAAATCGCGCTGCCCTCCCCCAGCACCGGCGGATCAGAGTTGTGCCGGATTTCAACCAGCCAATGGTAGGCAAAATCTCCGGACCGCATCTTTTCGTGGCTGTAATTATCAGGCGGATTTTTTGGATCGATGACGATGTGACGGTTGTAATTCGGTGACCGCGGGTCATCGCTCCAGACATCGGCTTCGCTGACTTGATGGTAAGGATAATCGCCGCCGGGCGGCAATTTCGGGTCGTATCCAAAGACTTCGCCGATGGCAAAGATCCCCGCCGGGGCCCGGCCATCGCGCTCCTTCTTATGCAGGCCCGGCTCGTCCTGGCCGGCGACACCACTTCCCCAGGCGAGACCGTTTTTGCCAAACAGAACCGGAATCGGCGTGCTAACTGCGTTCCAATTTCCGTTCGCGCGCTCAAATCGCTGCAGCTTTCCGTGGACCGAGTTCCAGTCAGGCGCGGTCGCAAGGATCAGCTGGCTGCAATTAGCCGGAACACCACCGGCACGCGCGTTGCTTGCTCCCATAACAAGGACGCCCACGAGAATTCCAGGCAGTGTTCCACTCCAACCGGTTGGAAGGATCGACATAAATATTCTAAACATTCGCAAATCTAGACGCTCAGTTTATTGATTTCCTCGTTTCGTGAAAAAAATCTGGGCCGCCCTCATTCTTTTTGTCGTCGTCTCCATCAGCTATGCGCCCGCGGTGCGCAACGGTTTTGTCTGGGACGACACGGCTTTGATCCTGCGCGATCCGCTGATTCGCAGCTGGCGCCTGATTCCCGAAGGATTCAACCATTTCCTTTTCATTGATGCTACGCCCTCGGATTTTTACCGGCCGTTGCAGCGACTTACTTACACGATTGATTACGCGGCTGCGGGATTTCAACCCGCGTTCTATCATGCGGTGAGCATCTTCTGGCACGCCGTTGCCGCCATCGCGTTCTTGTTCTTCGCCGAAGAGCTTCTAACCAGCTTTGGAATCGAACGTCGCCGGGCGCATGTGGTTTCGTTCATTGCCGCCTTGATCTGGGCCATCCACCCGGTGTTGAGCGCGGCTGTTGTTTACGTTTCGGGACGGGCAGACCCCCTGGCAACGGCATTTGGATTTTTCGGTCTCTTGTTTCTTCTTCGTTCCAAAAATGCGATTGGCTTCCACAAGCTGGCGTTGTTGGCGGGCAGTGGCCTCGCGCTGCTATTGAGCGCATTTAGCAAAGAAGCAGGCCTAATCTTTCCAATAATCGGCGTCGCTTTGTTCGTGCTCCATAAGACGCGCGCCGACCTTTGGAAACCGGCAGTTGTCGTGGCGTTCGTGTGCGCAATCTATTTCCCGCTCCGCTCCGGGGCCGAACATCAGTCGCCGCCGCAGCTAACCCCTCCGCCTCCTCTTCTTGCCCGGCCGATAATCATCGCGCGCGCGGTCGCCGAGTACGCCGGTCTCATTGTATTTCCATGGAACCTGCACATGGATCGAGATGTGGAAACGCAGCCAACTGGTTTCAGCGAAGCGAGCCTCGCACACGCGGCATGGCGCGAATTGCAAACACTTCTCGGACTGATCCTGATTGCAGGGTATTTTTATTGGTTGTGGCGTGCCCGGAAACGGAGTCCCGCAGTCTTCGCCTGTTTAGGTTGCGCTGTCATTACCTACTTGCCGGTCAGCGGGATCGTGGCCCTGAACGCGAGCGTTGCCGAACACTGGATTTATTTGCCGAGCGCTTTTCTATTCCTGGCAATTGCACTCGAACGCGCACGATTAGCGGAAGCATTGCGGTCCCGAAGATCGACAATGGCTGTTGCAACAACCGCGCTTTGCGTTTGGATCGCGTTTCTCGGTGGCCGGACGTTCGCGCGCACGTTCGATTGGAAAGATCAGCGCACGTTCTTTGAACGAACGATTGCGCATGGCGGCGACTCGGCTCGAATGCTCATTAATCTGGCCGGCCTGGAGTCGAGTGAAGGCAAACTTCCAGAGGCCGCAGCGCATTTGCATGCAGCGTTGCAAAAGAAACCGGATCAACCTCTCGCCATTATTAATCTCGCTTCGGTCGCGTTGAAACAAAACGACTTCAAACAAGCCCGGGACCTTCTAAATCGCGCCGTACAGATGCCGATCGTCGACGCCCAGGCGCATCAGCTCCTCGCGGTGTTGGAACACAAGGAGAATGGAAAAGTCGACCTCATGCGGATGCGGCTGGCTTCGCGGACTGGCCCGCCCAATTGGACGATAGAGAAAGCGTATATCCAGTTACTGGATGAAACGGGCGCAAGGGCCGCGGCGATCAATGAATTACTCGCTTGTCTGCAAACGCAATGGTATCGCGCGGCCAGCTGGCAATTATTAAGCGAGCTGGAAACGAAGGCCGGTCACGCTGACCAGGCGGCTAACGCGCTCGCCCAGGCCCGCGATTACGATGTTCACCTCGGTGACACGGCAAAGTAGCCGCGATTTTTTACTATTAAGTCCGAGCCGTCGCTATTTCCACACGAGCGGTGTCTTCCGGCAGATATTTCACGCCGATCAACCATATCAGGCCGGAGGCGAGCATGATTCCTGACATAAACAAAAACGCGACGCGCATGTTGGTATGGCCGCCGATGTACCCGAGCGCCGGAAATGCCGGCACGTCGCCAAGCAAATGAATTACGAAAATATTGACGGCAAACGCAGTGGCGCGCACAGCGGGCAATGAGACATTTGCCAGGGCGGTGTTCGAAGGCCCAGTGTTCAGGAAAATGAAAAAAATCGCAATGAACATCGCGATCCACGCCATCGGAAACGGAATGTAGAGACTGGCCACGAAAATCGGACATGCGATGACCATGCCGATTCCAGAGACCAGAAAGTACGAGCCAGGAAATCGCGGCCGCAGTTTGTCCGCGACGACGCCGCCGAGAAGCGTCGAGACCAGCCCGGCGACCACAGTAATCCCGCCGAAAATCGACATTCCTGCAGCGGGGCTTTGATTTCGGAAACGTAAATACGCCGGCACCCAAAATCCAAGACCGCCTACGGCGAACGTCATCAACGTTTGCGCGATGCAATTAATCAGATATGAGCGGGTCTGGAACAGTTTGAGATAATCGAGTTTGAGATAATCGAGCAAGGATCGCCGCGGTGATTTTAGGACAACGGGATGCGACGCAGCACGCGGATCGCGTTGCCAAAAACAAAGTAACCCGAGCAAAAACCCTGGCGGTGCGACCGAATAAAACGCCCAGCGCCAGCCGAGATGCGAGCCAATCGCGCCGCCAATCACGTAACCCAGCGCGCTTCCAACAGGAATTGCCGCGCAAAAGATCGCCATGACCCGGCCGCGCGTTTCAATCGGATACAGATCGGCCAGGATCGTCGGCGCGGCTGGGCCGTAACCTCCTTCGCCGATTCCGACGCAGATTCGAGTGGCGAAAAGCATTCCAAACGTGGCCGCAAGACCTGACGCGCCGCTGGCCAGACTCCACAGGAGCACCGCTGATCCCACAATGATCCAGCGCGACATGCGATCGGCCAAGAACCCCAACACCGGCGCGCTCAACATGTAGGTGACCAGAAACGCCGTTCCGAGGAAACCCGTCTTAGTCATCGCGTTCACGTCGCCAGGGGAGAAAAACGTTGCTCGAATCTCTGGCTCGACCGCTGCCAGCACCTGACGATCGATGTAATTAAAAAGGTTGATCGCTAGCAACAGACCAAGCGCGGTCCCGGCGCTTGTGGAGGAGCGACCACTATTGTCCATTCGAGAGTTGCCGATTGCAGATGAGCGCCGGGTAATTGTAAATCATAAACAATGGCTTCCACATCCATCGCCGAGCGCATCCTTTATTTCTTCGGCTGGGCTCTTGCCAGTTGTTTTTACCGCGTTTCGGCCCACGGCACGAATAACCTGCCATCCGGTGGATGCTTACTTCTGCCCAATCACATCACCTGGGTCGACGCGATCGTTCTCCAGCTCGCCTGCCCTCGCCCAGTCCGCTACATCATCGATCAGGAATTTTACCGCAAACCATCGTTGCGTCCGTTTCTCCGCGCAGTTGGCTGTATTCCGATAGACACACGCCATGCGCGATCTGCGATCAAGGCCGCGACCGAACGAATTGCTGCGGGCGAAGTGGTTTGTCTTTTTCCCGAAGGCCAACTCACGCGGTCCGGCACATTGTTACGACTGAGACGCGGCTATGAGGTAATTGCCCAACACGCCGACGCGCCGGTGGTTCCGGTCTGGCTCGATCGGCTGTGGGGCTCCATTTTTTCGTTCCAGGGCGGAAAATTCTTCGCCAAACTACCAAAGGAAGTTCCCTATCGTGTCAGTGTCGCGTTCGGTAAACCGCTCGAACCCACCGCTGCCGACATTGCCACCGTTCGCGAGGAACTTCTTAAGCTGGGCGAGTTCTGTTACAGCCGGCGACCTAAACTGGATCGACATCTTGCCGAAACATGCGTGCGCGGCTTGAAACGGAAACGTTTCAGGACCGCGGTCATTGATGGTTTGGATCACAGCGAGCTGAGCCGCGCTAAACTTCTCGGCGCTGCTGCCGCATTGAGCCGTTTCTTGCGAAAGGAATTTTCCGATCAACGGATCGCGATCGTTCTGCCGGCCAGCAAAGGTTCGATGGTTGCGAATCTGGCAGTGACACTGGCTGAAAAAGTTCCGGTGGATCTGAATTTCACCATGGGCCGCGCCGCGAATGAATTCTGCTGTCAGCGCGCAGAATTGAGGGTCGCGATTACCGCGACCGCGTTCATGGAACGTCTGAAGGATTTCCCGTGGCCACAACGCGTGTTGAAATTGGAAGAATTGATGCCGCGCCTGAAAATGCAAATCCTCTTTTGGTGGATCATGTCGATCTTCTGCCCGACATGGCTCCTGCTGCGTCTGTTGCAAATTCCAACCGTAGGTGGCCACGCCGAAGCAAGTTTGCTCTTCACCAGCGGCAGCACCGGCGATCCCAAAGGCGCTATCCTCAGTCATCGCAACATTGTGGGAAACGTTGCCCAGTTCCGCGAGTTACTCGACGCGAAGAAGGAAGACGCAATTCTCGCTTCGCTTCCCTTCTTTCACAGCTTCGGCTCGACCGTGACGCTCTGGTATCCGCTGATCGAGGGCGTGCGGATTGTCACTTATCCAAGTCCGCTCGAAGTCGCGAAGAACGCGGCCCTGATTGAGAAGTACAAGCTCACGCTTCTGCTCGCGACGCCGACATTTCTGCGCGGTTACTTGCGAAAAGTCGAACCACCACAACTTCGCACTCTGCGCCTGATCATTACCGGCGCCGAGAAGCTTCCACTCGATCTGGCGAAGGCGTTCGAAGAAAGATTTAGCCAGCGCGTGTACGAGGGTTACGGGCTGACTGAAACTTCACCGGTCGTCAGCACCAATTTGCCCGACCCGAAACCGACGAGACCGGGCGAACAGGTGCAGCCATCGAGCCGTCTCAGTTCCGTCGGCAAAATGGCTCCGGGAATCGCCGCCGAGATTCGCAATCCGGAAAATGATCAGAAACTTTCGTTGCACGACACCGGAATGATCTGGTTCCGGGGTGTTAACATTTTCGAAGGTTATCTGGACGATCCCGAACGCACGGCTGCTGTCTTGCATAATGGGTGGCTCAAAACCGGCGATATCGGCCGGTTTGACGAGGACGGATTTCTTTACATCGAAGGCCGGCTGTCGCGCTTTTCAAAAATCGGCGGCGAAATGGTGCCGCACGAGTCAATCGAACAAAAGATCATCGATCTGCTTGGACTTGCCGGAAAGGACGAACGACTGATCGCCATCATGGGCGTGCAGGACAAAGCGAAAGGCGAAGCGCTTGTTCTTTTGAACGCCGTTGATGTCGACCTCGCGCAATTGCGAGACAAGCTTCGCGATGTCGGCGTTCCGAATCTGTGGATCCCAAGGAAAATTAGCCGCGTTGATGCGATCCCGGTTTTGGCTTCGGGCAAACTCGACCTGAGAAAATGCCAGGAGCTCGCCCAAAAATGACGACCACGGATGACGGTTGTCGAACGAAATCCGATGAAACTAGCCCAGGGTTTTAACGCTGGGTCTAAATGACCAGAAAGTTAGAGTCCCGCTAGGGACGAAACAACTTGTGTCGTCCCTCCGGGACTTGCTTTGAATCGATCTCTTTCCCAGCCTTGAAAGGCTGGGCTATCATCAATTGAATGCGGAATACCTTCCATTCCATCGCCAATCGCGCGGCAGCGCTCTTCATGAAAGTGCTGTTCGGTTATTCGTCGCGTGTTCACGTCGTTGGGCTGGAAAATACAAAACACACCGACGGATTCCTGCTCGCTTCGAACCACATCAGTCATTTCGATCCGTTCATTATTTCGGCCGTCGTTCGGCGCAAAATCGATTGGATGGCGATGGCGGAATTTTTCCCACTGCCGATTGTTGGTTTGTTTTTGCGCGCAGTAGATGCATTTCCTGCAGAGCGTGATCGCGCCGACCGCAAGACGATTCGCACCGCTATCGAACGGCTGAAGGATGGTCGTATGGTCGGCGTGTTTCCCGAAGGAGGTATTCGTGATGGAACCCAGTCGTTGCTGGAAGGCGCGCCGCTCCGGGCCGGCGCTTCGACACTTGCCCATATCGCTCAGGTGCCAGTGTTGCCGTGCGTCATCCTCGGAAGCGATCGTCTTTACGCCAAACGAAATTGGTTGCCATTTCGACGCACTCGAATTTGGATCGGTTTCGGCAACGCGATCTCAAACTTTCCCGAGTTGGAAAAATCCCGAGCCCGCGAACGCATCGAGGAGGAGCTGACAGCTGCGTTTCAGAAAATCTACGGCGAACTCCAGGAGAGATTTCGCCTCACCCAGGATGACCTGCCCCATCCGCCGCGAGAGCGGATGAAGAAACCAACGCCTGAATTACACCACGAAGGTCACGAAGCACACCAAGGCGGATCAAATCAAAATAATACTCTGCCTCTTCGTGACCTTGATGTTCTTCGTGGTGGCATACTTCAACGAACTGCGGCAAAGACCGTCGACTTCGCGATGTGCGCGTCGATGAACCTCCTGCAGGCGCGCCACCATTTGAATGGTCACAGCGCGGAAACGATGGAGCAATATGTAGTTGAATGTGAGAAACTTACGCTGCCCGAATATTACGCCGCGCCGAGTAACGTCGATCTCGCGCGCGCAGTTGCGAACGGAACAGGCGCGACAGTGACGTGGCGCAGCCCAATTCAAACGAAGTTTCCACCAAACAATTCCGCCCGCGCCGAATTTTTTCCGAGCGACCATCCGAAAACTGCGCCCACCGTAATCATGCTGCACGCCCTGATGTCTGCGGCCAACATCGGTTATCGTCGCTGGGCTTCGCGGTTTAACGAGCTTGGTTGGAACGCGTGCTTCGTTCATCTGCCATATCATTATTCGCGAGTTCCACGCGGTTACTGGAACGGCGAGCTTGCGATTACCGCCGATCTTGTCCGAAATGCCGAAGGATTGCGCCAGGGTGTGATGGAAGTGCGCCAATTGATCGCCGCCCTGCGCGAACACGGCTGCCGTGAATTCGGAATTCTTGGGACAAGTTACGGCGCGTGGATCGGCGCCCTGCTTGCCTCGGTTGAGCGCGACTTCCGTTTTCTCGCACTGATGGCGCCGATTGTGAACGTCGAACACGCGATCTGGCAAAATCCCGCGACAGTGATGATGAGGCGGGAGCTTCACCGCGCGAAAATCACTCCGGAACTTGTGGCGCGACATTTTCATCTCAGCTCGCCGTCACACACCGAGCCGCTATGCGATCCGGCGCGCGTTCTCTTTGTCCTGGGTGAATTCGATTTAGTCGCCCCGGCAGCCGACATCGAAGCCATTCATCAGAAATGGCGCGGCTCGGAACTGCTGCGCGTGCCGCAGGGACATTTCGGCTATCGCATGATGCGGGAAACGGTCGCGCGTCTGAAAGAGCGCGGATTGTAGATCAAACGATTCGGAGAAACTCCAAACTCGGCGCGAGATCTCGGAAGACGGCTTCGGCTAGAACGTTATGGCCCTCGGCCGAGGCATGCCAGCCGTCGACGTGGTGCAGTAGCTCGGCCCGGCTCAAGTCGGCCGTTGCTAGCGCATCTGAATATCGCAGTTGCACACTGTCGTCTGCCTCGAACTCGCGATTGAACTCGTCGATCATCATCCGAAGTTCGTCGTTCACCATTTCGGCGAGACGAATCACATTTCCGCGATAATCTGGCCGGAAGGAAATCAGATACTTGTAGGTCGTCTCCAAGTGGGGATACAAAGTCCGATCGGCCGCGCGCAGTCGCTCCGCTTCTGCTCGGCCCTTGAAGTAAGATCCAAAGTTCACCAGCCCAAAGACAACAATTGCGACTCGCCGGCGCTTTTTGCGTGCGTGTTCAATCAGGTTTCGTAATCGGCGCGCGAAATTTTTGCGGACTTCATGTCGTTGTCGTTGCAAGCGCCCTTCAGCGTTTTCCAGCTCATCGCGCGGGCTTCGCCAGGCCCAGTCCACATTGTTGTGTCCGATCGAGATCAGCACCAAATCGGGAAATCGCCTGGCGCGAATTAGTTGGTCGATCTGCGCGGAGAAGTTTCGCGTCCCTAGAATGCGTCGTGATAACCACAGACGGTCACTGTTATCATCGATCATTGCACCAATGCCCCCATAGTGGCTGGCAACCAGCGGCGTCAACTTCTCCAATCGTTTCGACACGCTCTGAATTTGCGGTGAATCGTCGACATTCAGAAACCAGTCGCTATCGCGACGGCTGCGCGCCCGCCAGAATGTCGCCCACGGCGTCGAAACATGAATTCCGGTGCAAACGCTGTCACCGATCATTGCGATATGCGGCAGACAATTGATCAACTTTGCGCGGGTGACCTCACCTCGCCGATAAGCCACATAATCTGAATGATATCGCGACTCTGGCTGACTGATGCGTTCCAGGAAATCTTCAGTGATGACCGTGGTCGACTTCATTGCGATCCGGCAATCAATCGCCGATCTTGTTAATCGAGCCAGGCTTTGGCGGCGAGCAACTGGCGCAACTGTTCGTTGTCAGTCGACAACGCCGGCAGCCATTCGCCGATTAGTTCTCGTCTCCACCAGCCTTTCTCGCCGAGCGGGGCAAATTCGTAGCGATACAAACGCGCGCGGACGTATCGCGGCGGCGCGTCCGGAAACGGATTGTTGGCTAAAAGCGACAAGGTGTTCCTGTCGTTGTGCAAGAGCTTCCAGACGAAATGGAACGTCCAGGGATATTCGGCTGGCGTCGACATGGCCGCGAACCAGATTTGCCAGTCAATCCGCGGCTGATACGGCGCGATGAACGCCGGCCATCGATTCGGATCGCCTGGCTTCGCTTTAAATTCGTACTCCTTCCATTTGGTTTCACCGGTAATGACGGCGTCGGCCGTTCCCTCAAAAACAATCTCGTCGCGCTCCCGACCAACGGTTCCGAACGCACCGTAGGAGTTCACCAGATCGAGCGGATCGAAGGAGTAATTCATCAACTGCCGCCCCCCCACCAGATTTAACACGGTCGGAACGCTCAACCACGCAACCAGGGCCGCCAAGGCGACGGAGATTCCGTTGCGGATCCAAGATGGTTGCGATTGCGCTGCCGCCTGTTCGGCGCGCCTAACGAGTGATCCTGGCAAAATACGGCGCCACAGCGTGTCGTCGAAGCAGGCGAGAAACGGAATAATCGTCAGATAATTTAGAAACGAAAGGTTGCCACTGATTATGAGGATGACTTGAAACAGGACGAGCAAGATTCCCGCGATGTGGCGAGCCGTTCGGGGACCAAACGAAAACCAAGGCACGACCAATTCGACAACGTGGTTCCAGAGGACCTCAAGGTTATGAAACCAGTGCGGCAGAAAATGAAAATAGCGACTGATCGGATTCGGGATCGGCTGCGTTTCGTAGTGGTAATACATGCATGTGAGATCGCGCCAGCAATCGTCACCCCGAAGCTTAATGAGTCCCGCGCCGACCATTATCCGAAAGCCGAGCCAGCGGAATAGCCAGAACACCAGGATCGGGGGTCGCGATTTTGGAAACGGCCGCGGATCGATCAGCGGACAGAGAAAGATCGACAGAAAACCGGTTTCGAGGAGTTGGATCTCCCAGCCGTAGCCGTACCAGATATTGCCGACATGAGCGATCGACAGGTAGATGATCCAGAGCAGCGCCAGCAGAATCGAGTTGGCGTAGCCACACAAAAGGATCAGCGACAGCGCAAGGCCGACCCAGGCGAAGATTGTGAGTCCCAAATCGGATACGCCGAACCAGAACAGAGATGGCATGTGCAACATCGCCGCCGTGCGCGAGCCGTAATACGTGTGGATCCGTGAAAGAAAATCGTGGGCCGGGGTCAGCCCGGTGGCTCCGATCAACGGCACCAGCTGATTTACTGCGACCAGGAACGCAATCGCGTAGACGAAACCGAGCAACCGCAAAATGACGAATCGCGTGAGCCAATAATCATTTCCACGCGCGAAAAATTTCTCGATCTCGTCATTCATCGCGACCGATAACAAAAAACAAACTGCCAGGGGGGAGACTGGAGCCGGCGGGAGCCGAGCGACATAGACGCAGCCCGAAGGGTTCGCGAGTGGGAACGAGCGAATCAATTGAACTCCAATAACGATTCGGCATCGCGTGAGTTTTCACGAAGTTATTCAGATAACACGCGCTATTCCGATACTCCACAAGAACGCCGAACGTCCAACGCCCAACGTCGAAGCAAAACCAAAACCTGCCAGGGGGGAGAATTGAACTCCCGACCAAGGGCTTATGAGTCCCCTGCTCTACCGCTGAGCTACCCTGGCGAAGCAAGCGGCGACAACGTTCAATCGCGTAGTGCTCGGTGTCAACGCGCATGCTGTAGCGGCGCTCGCAGAGCGCCGCTAGAGTTACTCCTTCTTCTTCGAAACGTACGGCGCGAGGTCTTTTTCGCTACCGCGGATGGCTGCCATGAAACAAACGCCGCCCTCCTCTTTCACCACACCGGTCCAACGATCTTGATCCACATAACGCCAGCCGTTGAAATATTTGGTTGCGCCAGTTTTCGGATCGCGCACCGCCGGAAAAAGAAAAAACTGCATTTTCTTTTCCACGACCCAGACCTGCGCTACGCGCTGACCTTCCTCGTCGTCGAAAACGCGCAGGCCGAGCGTTTTCAGATCGGCAAATTCCGGCGGCACGTCGTAATGGGCGAGCCGATGCTTCATAAAAAAGTAATCGCCGAGCGCGCCAGCGTTCGTTTTCACCGGATCCAGAATCATTGAGTGCGTCGACGACGCAGTCGTGAGCAAGCGGCGAGCGGTGACTTCGCCGGGAAAACGGTTCAGCCGATCGACCAGTTGGAAAACCACGATCACGGCGATGACAAGCGCGGCGATGCCTGTCGCAAGAAAGACAGGATTCTGCACGTACTTCTTCCACGTCCGTCGCGGCGGCGCGATGAACGCTTCGGTCGGAACCCATTCGATGATTTCCTTCGGGATGGGAATTGCCTGGACCAACGCGCTCGCCGCCTTGTCGAAGTTCTGTTGCGTAGTAAACGCAGCCGTCTTGCGCGCGTGATGCACGGCAGTCCGCAGTGCGCGATCGTTGACCTGCTCGTCCTGAATTGGGGCGCAGTGCAACAGCATCTGGTCGCGTCGCGAAAGTTCGGCCGCATTCATATTTGCGATACCGGAAAGGTTGCATCCAACCATGCTTGAAATTCGCGACGGCCATTGCCGAGCAATTTGGACAACTCCGGTGGTTTCAACTCCGTCACCGAGAGCAGATCGCGATAGCTGAACTCATTCAGATAGAACAGAGCAAGCGAAGTGCGCTGTGGGTCTGGTGCGGCGGCAATCCAGATGGCGAATTGTTCCGGCTCGAGCTTTTGAATCTGCGATGGCGCCCATTCCGCGAGTTCGCCCTGGTCAAGATCGACATCTTCCGCCTGCAAACCTTTTTCGCCTGCTTCCAGACAACGCCAGCGCGCATTGCGAAAAAACCAAAGCCGGTCGCGCGGGGCTTCGCCGTCAGCTGCTTGCTGTGCAGCTTCGCGCAAAGTCGCATGAAAAACTTCCTGCGCTTTCGCGGCATCAGCCAGCATTAGAAAGCAAAAGCGATAAAGCTGCAGCAGATCTTGTTTCTCTTCGGCCACCCGGACTTCTCCGCGGGAATGTTACGCGCCTTGCGTCGTTCGCAACGAAAATCAGGTACCGGCGATTGACCTCGATCGCCATTTGGCGGTTTGGTGAACCGCCGCTACCTACAATTGCTTCATCCTCCGCGCGACTTCTTCGGCGTTTTCGCGACTGTTGAACGCCGAGACCCGGAAATAACCTTCGCCCTCGGCGCCAAATCCGGCTCCGGGTGTGATCACAACGTTAATCTCATTCAGCATTCGGTCGAACATTTGCCAGCTGGTTAGGCCTTTCGGCGTTTTCACCCAGATGTAAGGCGCATTTTCACCGCCATAAACATTCAGCCCGAGACCTTCGCATGCTTGCCGCAAAATCTTCGCATTACCCATGTAGTGATCGATCAAAGTGCGACATTGCTTGCGTCCGTCATCGGAATAGAGCGCCTCGGCCGCGCGCTGGACCGGATAACTCACGCTGTTCGATTTCGTGCTCCAACGCCGATGCCAAAGGGGATGAAGCGGCAACTTCTTTCCCGATTCGGTTCCCGCCAGGACCGTCTTCGGCAGTACCGTGAAACCGCACCGCACCCCAGTGAATCCGCCGATCTTCGAGAAACTGCGAAACTCGATCGCGTATTCGCGGGCGCCGTCGATCTCAAAAATCGAGTGCGGAATCCTCGGATCAGAGATGTAGGCTTCGTATGCGGCATCGAATAAAATCACGGCGTCGTGCTGGCGCGCGTAATCGATCCATCTAGCCAACTGATCCCGCGTCGCTACCGCGCCGGTCGGATTGTTCGGGAAACAAAGATAAACCAAATCGACATGCTCTCCGCCGCCGCGGGGCGGTTCGGGAACGAAATTATTTTCTGCCGTGCACGGCAAATAAACGATTCCCTCGTAGCTTCCGTCTTTCCGAGCGGCGCCAGTGTGGCCCGTCATCACATTCGTGTCGACGTAAACTGGGTAAACCGGATCCGGGACCGCGACTTTGTTTTGGTCGCCGAGAATGTCGAGAATGAATCCGCAATCGCACTTCGATCCGTCCGAAACGAAAATTTCGTCGTCGGCAATGTCGATCTTGCGATCACGAAAATCGTGCTGCGCGATGGCCGATCTCAGGAATTCGTAACCTTGCTCGGGACCGTAACCGTGAAAAGTCTCGCGGTGTCCGAGTTCGTCGGCCGCGCGCTTTATCGCGTCAATCGCCGCCTGCGGCAGAGGCTCGGTCACGTCGCCGATGCCGCAACGGATCAATTTCTTCGCGGCGTCCGGATTCTTTTCGCAAAACTCCCGCACCCGCCGCGCGATCTCCGGGAAGAGATAGCCAGCCTGAAGTTTGAGGTAATTTTCGTTTAGGTACGCCACTGTAGCGGCGCTCTATGAGCGCCGAATATTAGTAAAACGGCGGTCATAGACCGCCGCTACAGAAACAGATCAATAATTTTTGGCCACGGCGTCCCAATTCACGACGTTCCACCACGCCTTGATGTAATCAGGCCGGCGGTTTTGATAATTGAGATAGTAAGCATGTTCCCAAACGTCGACGCCGAGGATGGGCGTGCCTTCCGCGCCGGAAACAGCTTTGCCCATTAGCGGACTGTCTTGATTCGCCGTCGAAACGATTTCCAGCTTTCCCCCTTTGTTTTTAATCAGCCAGGCCCAACCGCTTCCGAAACGTTTCACTCCGGCGTCCGCGAATTTTTCCTTGAACTGATCGAATCCGCCGAACGTCGATTTGATATCGTCGGCGAGCTTGCCTTTCGGCTCCCCGCCCGCGTTCGGGCCCATGATTTTCCAAAAGAAGGAATGGTTCGCGTGACCGCCGCCGTTGTTGCGCACGGCCGTGCGAATATCTTCCGGAACTGAATTCAAATCGCGGATCAAGTCCTCGACCGATTTCTTTTCCAGATCGGGTTTGCCTTTGATCGCGTTGTTCACGTTGGTGATGTACGCCTGATGATGCTTGGTGTAATGGATCTCCATCGTCCGCGCGTCGATGTGCGGCTCGAGCGCGTCGTAGGCGTAAGGTAATTTGGGTAGTTCGTAAGCCATATAAACACGTTAGGCCGCGCCGATTAGCGGTCAATTGGTAGCCGAGGCGAAGATGTCGATCTGTAGGGGAGCGCTCTTGTTTTACCTCGCCGTTCGAGAGTTCCGATCCTCGCCAGGATGACGGACCCACAGCACGACGAAAGACATAATTGTGAGACCAACAATAATCGACGGCGCGTAGTCGGGACCGGACCTCAAGGCATGTTTGAAAACAAGGAAATATTTCAAATCGTCGCGCATCACGACGAAATAACAGACGACATGAGTTGCGAAGAAACTCACAACTAATAGAAGCAGAATCTTCGCTGCTTTGGGGAGATTGAATTTCAAGAATAGTGCCGTTGGTAGCGGCGATTGACCTCAATCGCCATGGCGGTTCGGTGAACCGCCTCTACCTGCAGTTGTAATACCCCGGCCGAGTGATGAAACCTTTTCGGTAGTTCACATACGTCGCAATGGCGAGAAGCGGGAAATTTTGGCGGTACATGTCGTACTTCAGATAGAACACGCCGGGGAAGCCTGTGCCGGTGATTTCCGGCTCGTCCCACGAACCGTCATGTTTCTGCGTGCTCAGCAAAAAACGCAGCCCGCGCTGAATACTCGAACGATTCAAATCGCCGCACGCGCAAATGCCCATGATCGCCCATGCGGTTTGGGACGCGGTGCTCTTGCCGATGCCTTTTGTCGCCGGATTCTCGTAAGTGGCGCAGGTTTCGCCCCAGCCGCCGTCGTCGTTCTGGCAGCTCTCGAGCCAATCGCGTCCGCGCAAAATCCAATCCTGCGTCATGTCCTGATCAATGGCGCGCAATCCCCGCAGCACTTGCCAGGTTCCGTAAATGTAATTCACGCCCCAGCGGCCGTACCACGAACCGTCCGCTTCCTGCGTGTCGATCAAATATTGAATGCCATCGCGAACACTGCGGACTCTTGGATTGAAATTGATGTAACCGAGCAACTCCAGGGTTCGCGCAGTCAGATCGCTGCAGGTTGGATCGAGAATCGCGTTGTGGTCCGCGAACGGCATGTCTTCGAGCCACGGAGTCGTGACGTTTTTATCGAACGCGCCCCATCCGCCATCACGACATTGGAAACTCATTTGCCAATCGAGCGCGCGCCGGAAAGTCTTGGCGAGCTCGGATTCATTCTCCGGCTTAACCAGTCGCAACGCCATCAACACCATTGCGGTGTCGTCCACATCCGGATAATAAACGTTGTTGTATTCGAAGGCCCAACCACTGGCCTCGCGATGCGAGTTGTTGTAGGCCCAGTCGCCGCGAATCCTCACTTCTTTGTCGAGCAACCATTTTGCCGCGCTGCGCAACGCCGGATCGTCGGCCGGCAGGCCAGACTCGGCGAGCGAGATCAAGTTAATCGCGGTGTCCCAGACCGGCGAGAGACACGGTTGAATCCGAAAATCCTCCGGATCATCCAGAAACAATCCGGCGAAATCCTGGGCTGATTTCTTATAAGCCGGATGGTCCTTCGGATAACCAAGAACGCGGAGCGCTATCAAACAGTTGAGCATCGCCGGATAAACGGCCGCGAGCCCATCACTCCCCTCCCCAATTCGCTCGAGCATCCAGCGTTCGGCTTCTTCCAAAGCGCGTTTACGCATCGGACGGATCCGCAACGGGTGCACAATTTTCAGGACGTCATTGACGCGCAGGAAGAAATTCCTCCACGTCCAAAACCGTTCGCTGCGCGGCAAGCGCAGATCGCCTTGCTCGGTGCCGAGCGGATACAGTTCGTGCAGTTGTTTGTTGCCGGGCAGCGAACGCGTCGGCTTGAAGTGGTTAATGATCGCGAGCGGAATGAGCATCGCCCGGCTCCAGGACGACATTTTGTAGATGTGGAATGGCGCCCAGCTCGGCAGCAAAATCATTTCCACTGGAATCGTCGGCAGATATTTCCAGGGAAACTGCCCGAGAAGCGCGAGATAAAGTTTGCTGAACGTGTTCATGCGCGGGATGCCGCCGAGACGCAGAATGTTCTCGCGCGCCTTGCGCATAAACGGTAGATCGGGCGAATAACCGGCCAACTTTAGTGCGAAGTAGCCTTTTACCGACGCGTTGATCTCGCTCGGGCCGCCAAAGTAGATGTTCCAGCCACCGTCCGGCAATTGACGCTTTAAAATGTGGCGGGCGCAGCGTTCCTGAAGGGTAACGTCGATTTCACCGAGCCAGTGCACGAACAGCACAAAGTCGGAGCAAAGCGTGCTATCGACGACCAGCTCCCCGCACCAATGGCCATCTTCGTGTTGCTGCCGCAACAAATTCTGCTGTGCGCGTCCAATCGCATCCGAGATCTCCGGATCAGTTGCGCTGAACGGCTGTTCCCGCTCCGGAGTCGCGCTTCGTAATGAAATAACGTTTGCTGACGAACTCATTGAGGTTGTCGATCTTATATACGGCGATCGACTAATTGTCGACCTTACGACGCCTTGGTGGCCGCCGCTTCCGCTTGAGCCTGTTTCCCGGTCAAATGGCCATTGCCGACGCTCACGCCGTTGAAGGCGAGAATTTCGTTGCCGCGGCCGGTCGGCTTCGGTTTCGCTCCGAAATTAAACTTGATCGTCTTCCAGGTATCGCCGCGCTTGGCCTGCAAACCGAGGCTGGCTGTTGGCTCATAGCCGCAGTGCACCATACAATTTTCACAACGCGGATCGCGCGCGACGCCGTCGGCCACGCCGTACTTCTCCCACTGCACTTTTTCCAGCAACTCGGCGTAGCTCGAGTAATGAGCGTCGGTCATTAAGTAGCAGGGTCCTTTCCAACCGCGGATGTTACGGGTTGGGATCGCCCACGCCGAGCAAGTCAGGTCGCGATGGCCGGCCAGAAATTCAAAATAAACCGGCGTGCCGAAGAATGTGTAGTCATTCATCCACTTCTCGATTTTGGAAAACTTCTGCTTCGTCATCTCGCGGGTGAGAAAGAAATTCTCCGGTTGCAGATTGAGCCGCTTGATCATGTCCTTCTTCGCCGCGTCATATTCATAGCCGGGCGAAATGGTGTGACCGTCCACGCCGAGATCGGAGAGATAATCGAACATTTGCTCGACCTCGTTCATGTCGGTTTCTTTGTAGATCGTCGTGTTGGTCGCAACCTGGTAACCGAGAATTTTCGCCATCTTGATGGCGAGGATGCATTCCTTGAAGACGCCTTCGCGCTCAACGATTAAATCATGAACCCGCTCCAAGCTGTCGAGGTGAACATTCCAATACATCCACTTGCTCGGGGCGATTACGGGTTTCGCTGCGTCCTTTGGACCTTTACGAATTTCAGTCGCGTCTTTCTCGGTTATCAACCCGCGGGCCAATAGGACGCCGATCTTGCCTTCCAAATCGTTGCGCTTTGAGCTGTCCGTCCCGCCCAGGCGGGACAATTCTTTCGCCAGCCATTCCCGCATCTTTTTGCGCATGAACATGGCATTGGTGCAGATATAAACGATCCGGCCCTGCTCGAGCAGTCCGTCCACCAGTGCTTCGATGTGAGGATAAATCAGGGGCTCGCCGCCGCAGATCGAGATCATCGGGGCATTGCATTCCTCCGCCGCGCCCAAACAGTCCTCCAAGGTCATCATGTCCTTGAGCGAGGTGGAATATTCGCGGATCCGTCCGCAGCCGGTGCAGGTAAGGTTGCAGGTATGCAACGGTTCCAGCTGCAATACGGTCGCGAATTTCTTCGTGCCGCGCAGCTTCTGCCCAACAATGTAGGCAGCGATTTTCGTCGTTAATGCGAGCGGAAATCTCATAAGGCTGTGGACGTTAACAACGCTTCCAAGCGTGTCAACCAGCAGATGGTTGGACGGAACTAGAGCCGAATCTATTGCAAAAGCGAGCAAATCTTCCGCAACGTCAGGCCGGGTCCGCGGTTCAATATTTGAACCTTTGAGCTCGAGGAAGATCGAACCTAATATATACACTATGAAAACATTACTCGCAGTCGCGATTGCCGCGGTTCTCGCTGGCACAGCCTACGGTCAGAGCGCATCTGCCGGGGGCCAGCCGGTTGGACCAAAGACAACCGGTCCCGGTGCTTATTCGCCACCCAATTCGCCGTACAAAAAATGGACCACCGCCCAGTTGCAGCAACGCCGGCTGGATCTATATCGGCAAATTCCGCAAACCCAAACAAACTTCCCGGGACACCGGGGAGAACCGGTATTCATTCACCACGGAGGCGAAGCGTTCTCCGATCAGCAAAGGGAGATCTACGCTATCGAGGGTGAGTTGAACTATCGCTACCAGCACGGCGACAAAGACGCCGAGCTGAAACGCGCGATGCCCGGCCAGCCACACATTTAAGTTGGTCGAGCCATCAGGCACGCGCTAATGCGTCTGCCAACCGCGCCGAATCAGACTGATCGCGATCGCTGCGAGCAGGAGCGCGATGATTTTCGAAACGCCGCGTAATCCCTGCCGCCCCATTAAGCGCGCGAAACGGTCGGCGTTGCAAAGCGCAATTGCGACAATCGCCAGGTTCACGATCAGCGAGAGCAAAGTGAACACGACGCCGACGCTGTCGATCAAAATCAAGAGTGCCGTCAGCAATGCCGGACCGGCGATTAATGGCATTCCGAGCGGAACGACGCCGAACTCATTGTCGGTGTCGCGATCGGCCCGGCCGTAACCGACCAGTTCACGCACGGCGAGCGCGAGCAGAATTAATCCGCCCGCGACTTGGAAATCGGCCACAGTAATTCCGAGCGCAGCGAAGATTGCCTTACCCAGAAAGATAAAACCCACCGCAACCAGCAACCCGGTTAGCAAACCGAGAAACGCCTGATGCTTGCGATGCTCCTGCGACGCATTGGTGCCGAGGCCCATGAAAATCGCGACCAACCCGATTGGGTCGATCGCGACAAACACCGGAATGAACGCCAGCAGGAATCTTGCGATCATCTGGGCACAGATGAACACAGATAAAACGGGGATTCAGCAAAATTCCGTCTGTGATCGGTAAAAATCTGTGTAAATCTGTAGCCTTTCTGCCCTGACAAAATCTATGAAAACTACATGGCCTCTCTGTACTCTTGCTCTTTCTCTTTCTCTTACCCTCTACGCCGAAAATCTTAAGACCGTCGACGATTTCAGCGCCGCTGCTGCGAAAGCGAAGGCTGTTTTGGCACTTCCGGATTGGGAGCGCACTCCCGAAGCGGTCGACGCGATGACGAAGACAGCGATCGACACTGCCAACAAGGCGCTCGATCAAATCGGCTCACAGGACCTCAGCAAAGTTACATTCAAGAGCACTGTCGTCGCGCTCGACGATCTGACCTGGGCAGCCGGCAATGCGGCGAGCCGGGCTGTGGTGATCAAGGAGTCCAATACGGATCCGAAGGTCCGCGAGGCGGCTGAGAACGCGGAGAAAACGTTTCAGGATTGGGCGGTCGGCATCGATTACCGTGAGGACGTTTACAAAGCGCTGAAAGCGTTCGCCGACACCAAGCCGAAACTTGCCGGCGAAGACAAAAAGCTTTTCGACGAAACGATGCGCGATTATCGCCGCGCGGGTTTGGCGTTGCCGCCCGACCAACGCAAGGAAGTGGAAGATCTGCGCAAACAATTGGCCAAGGTTGGCACCGACTTCGACACCAACATCGTCAACGCAAAGGTGCCAGTCGTCTTCACGAAAGCTGAACTCGACGGCGTGCCGGAAAGCTTCTTCTCCTCGCCCGGCGTCAAAACGGGCGACGATGCCTACACTGTTCTCTCCAACGTCACCTGGCAGTTCACCGCTGTTGAAGAAAACGCCAAGAGCGAAGCGACCCGCAAGAAACTGTACGTGATTCACGATTCGCTCGCCAAGGACACGAACCGCACCGTTCTCGATCAAATGATTGATCTTCGAAACAAGATTGCGCTCCGGCTCGGTTATAAATCGTGGGACGATTTCCAGACCGAAGTCAAAATGGCCAAGAACGGCGCCGGCGCGAAAAAATACATCGATGATTTGGTGTCCGGCATTCAGCCGAAGTTCGACGCCGAGGTCGCTGAACTCCAAAAAATGAAGGCGGCGGACACTCACGATCCGAACGCGAAAATTGGTGTCTGGGACTGGCGTTATTACGACAACCAGCTCGTGAAACAGAAATACGCCGTGGACAACGAAGCGCTCCGCGACTTTTTCCCGTTCCAAAAAGTGCTCGATGGAATGTTCAACATCTACCAGAGCATCTTCGGGCTGAAATTTGAAAAAATCGCCGCGCCCTACAAATGGGTCGACGACCTTCAGCTTTACGTGGTCACCGACGCCGCGACCGGCGAGCCGCTGGGCATGTTCTATCTCGACATGTTCCCGCGCGAAGGAAAATTCAATCACTTCGCCGAATTCAGCATCACCGTTGGCAAACTGCTTTCGGATGGCAAATATCAGCGGCCGGTTTGCGCGTTGCTTTGCAATTTTCCGCCGCCAAGCGCCGACAAGCCCTCACTCATGACCCATTCCGACGTGGAAACGCTGTTCCATGAATTTGGACATTGTCTCCACGAAATCACAACCCACGCAAAGTATGGCCGCTTTGCCGGCACGCGCGTTCCCGGCGATTTCGTCGAAGCCCCGTCGCAGATGCTGCAAAACTGGGTTTGGGACAAGAAAGTGCTCGATACTTTCGCCGCGGATTATCGCGATCCATCCAAGAAGATTCCCGCAGACATCATCAAGAAGATGAACGACGCCAAGAAAGCGACCGCCGCCGTTTTTTATCGCCGCCAATTCGCCTTCGCGTCGCTCGATCTCGCGATGCACGACGCGCATCCTGAAAACGCGCAATGGGATTGCGTAGATATTTCCAATCCGGTGCTCGAAAAAGTTTTTCTTCCGATCGAGCCGGGCACGACCATGGTCACTTATTTTGGTCACATGAACGGCTACGACGCCGGTTATTACGGTTACGCGTGGGCTGACGCGATCGCCGCCGACATGGCGACCGTTTTCGAAAAGGCGCCCAAAGGATATCTCGACAAACAAGCCGGAATGAAACTGCGGAAGGAAATCTACGAACAGGGCGATTCGCGAGATGTGGCCGTCTCTATCGAGAAGTTTTTAGGAAGAAAGCAATCGGTTGAGCCGTTCTTGAAAAAGATTGGCGTTAAAGGCGGAGACGGAAAGAAGAAGGTGGCGGGCCCGTCGAAAGAGCAACGATAACTAGTGTAGCCACGTCGCTATGCGACGTCTGACGGGCCGCAGGCCCGTAGCTACAAAGATTTACTCTTCTGTGGATGCAGCGGTCCCCGGCTGGAGGTAGGGGCGGTTCACCGAACCGCCCGCAAGCCAAGGTGGAACGCGTTGTCCTAAAGGCCAGTCCGACTCGGGACCGCGTTACTAAAAATAATGCGCGCTTACGCGCGATTTGTTTAACATCGTCTTCGGAGAAGCCGATCCACCACAACCATTATGAAAACGTCGCCATTGATCGTTCCGCTCCTGCTTTTCGCTAGTCTTCCCCTTCTCGCCGAAGACAAGGTCGCTGAGAAACTCAAACCCGCGCTCGACGTCATCACGCCGGACGCATTGCTCGCGCACATTAAGACTCTCGCATCCGATGAGTTCGAAGGTCGCGCGCCGGGCAGCAAAGGCGAAGAGCTCTCGATCAAATACATCGCCGATCAATTCAAATCCATCGGGCTGAAACCGGGAAATCCCGATGGCAGTTATTTTCAGGAAGTGCCGCTCGCCGGAATCAAGAGTGATCCTCGCATGCAATTTGTGATTAATGGCAAGCCGCCGATGGATCTGAAATTCGCGGATGACTTCGTCGCGTCGTCAGCGCGGTTACAAAACGAAATCAAGGTCGACAATTCCGACATCGTTTTTGTCGGCTACGGTGTGGTCGCGCCGGAATATGGCTGGGACGATTACAAAGGAGTCGACGTTCGCGGCAAAACGATCCTGATGCTGATCAACGATCCGGCAGTACCGGATCCGAAAGATCCAACCAAGCTCGACGACAACATGTTCAAAGGGAAAGCGATGACCTATTACGGCCGCTGGACCTACAAATACGAGATCGCGGCGCAAAAAGGCGCAGCCGCAGCAGTCATCATTCACGAAACCGTGCCGGCTGCCTATCCCTGGCAGGTCGTGAAGTCGAGTTGGTCGAAAGAAAACTTCGAGCTGGATAACCCGGATAAAAACATGCGGGCGGTTCAAGCGCGCTCATGGATCACGCTCGATGTCGCCAAAAAACTTCTCGCCGATTGCGGTCGGGATTTCGACGCGCTGAAGAAGACGGCGATCACCAAAGAGTTCAAGCCGGTGGCGCTTAATGCCAAAGCGAACATCGACATCAAACAACAAGTCCGCTCATTCAAATCGCACAACGTGCTCGGTAAGTTCGAAGGCGCTGATCCGAAATTAAAGGACGAATACATCATCTATACCGCACATTGGGACCATCTCGGAAAGCATCCCGAACTGTCGGGCGACCAGATTTTCAACGGCGCGATCGATAATGCCTCGGGCGACGCAGCCGTGATCACGCTGGCGAGCGCCTTTCCAAAAGCCGAACCGCCGCCACGGCGCTCGATTCTGTTCATGTGCACGACCGCGGAGGAAGCCGGTTTGCTCGGCGCCAAATGGTATGCTGAGCATCCGCTTTATCCGCTTCAGAAAACGCTGGCCGACATCAACATCGACACCTTGAACGTCTGGGGGAAAGCGCGCGACATTGAGGATGCGAGCTATGGCTTTTCCGATTTGGACGACATGCTTGCCGAAGCGGCGAAGCGACAAGGCCGTCCCGTGATTCCAAACCCGCGCCCGGAGAAAGGCAGCATCTATCGCGCAGACAACTTCGAATTCAGCAAAGTGGGTTTGCCATCGCTCTACATCGGCAAAAACCAGCATCTCATGTCGCGTCCGCCAAACGGACCGCTTCGTGCCGACGAATACGATTTGAAAGATTACCATCAAGTCACCGACGAAGTGAAACCGGATTGGGATCTCTCCGGCGCGGTGCAAGATGTCGATCTTCTATTCGAAGTCGGCTACCAGGTCGCCAATGCCGACAAATTTCCGGAATGGAAACCGGAAAATGAATTCAAACCGAAGCGCGACGCGTTGTTGAAGAAGTGAAGCGTCTTTACTAGGCACGATGATGGGTCCGGATACTGCGGAGGACGTTTGGATCGAATTGGTCGCCGGCGCGGTTATATTGTCAATGGGTGCATCGCTAGCTTGGTTTGGGCCGCGAGCTAAGGGAACGGTTCAACCGGGATATCTTCTGATGATTGTTGGCATCGGATTAATGTTCATGGGCTTATGGGAGGCCGGTATTTTCGGCTATTCAAAGCTCCTTGCCTTTATACCGGCAGCTATCAGCATTGGACTTTCCCTAATTTGGCTGCGTCATCGAAGGCGCTAAACGTTGAAGACGTGCTTGTGCCAAGCACCTGTTTTGTCATTCCGACCGAAGTCGAGGAATCTCTAACTATTGCCTGGCCCTTGTTTGATCAGAAATATTTAGAGATGTCTCGACTCCGCTCGACATGACAATGGTAGCGGCGATTGACCTCAGTCGCCATGGCGGTTCGGTGAACCGCTTCTACCTAAAAAAATGGAGTTCGCTCTCACTATTGCAGAATCTGTGAAAATCTGCCTGCACCGACGTAGCTTTCAGCGAAGGCGTGTGTCAATCTGTGGCTGAACCATGCGTGTTGATTTCGTCATTGGCGGAACGCAGAAGGGCGGGACGTCGGCGCTGGATTCGTTTTTGCGGCAGCACCCGGAGATTTGCATGCCGACGACACGCAAGGAGCTGCACTTTTTCGATCGCGAAGAGGAGAACCGCGATTACAAAAAGTATCACGCCAACTTTAAACCGAAGCCGCAACATCGCGTGATCGGCGAAGCGAGCCCGATCTACATGTACTGGGAAAACGCGCCAAGTCGGATCTGGAAATACAATCCGAAGATGAAATGGATCCTCGCGTTGCGAAATCCGGTCGAGCGCGCCTTCTCGGCCTGGAATATGGAAACGAAACGCGACAAAGAAAGGTTATCGTTTGCAGAAGCGATCGAAATAGAACCGGAACGTTGCCGCGAAGCACTACCGTCGCAGCATCGCGTTTATTCCTACATCGATCGCGGATTCTACGCGCACCAGGTGCGACGCCTGTTAAACATCTTTGGCAAAGGTAATGTTCTGATTCTCTTGAGCGAGGAACTGAGGAACGAACATCAGAAAACATTGCGTCGCGTTTTCGAATTTCTCGGCGTCGATTCTTCATTCGTTCCGCCGGAAGCCAGCGTGTTCGAACAGGAGTACACAGACAAGATCGACAATCAGCTGCGAACGCGCTTGATCGAGGCGTTTTATTTCGACATCAAAGAGCTGGAACGCCTCTTGGGACGCGATTTATCTGGGTGGTACGAAAAACGTCAAGGTAGCGACGGTTCATTGAACCGCCATGGCGACTGAGGTCAGTCGCCTCTACCCGGCAAAATCCGAATGTCGAATGTCGAAACAAATCCGAATGATCCAGATTCTACAATTGTTTGAACATTCGAGTTTGGCATTGTTTCGGAACTCGAATTTCAAATTTGATTGAACACATGAACTTACCCATTCCAATTCTCAGCATCTTGATCGGTGCGATCGTTTTATTTTTCGGACGGAGACTTTTCTGGCTGTGCGTAGCCGCGGTTGGTTTCGCGGCGGGAATGGAAGTCGCACCACATCTCATGCACGAGCCGACGCCCATCTTGCAACTCAGCATCGCTATCGTTTTCGGCTTCATTGGGGCGCTCCTGGCAATGTTTCTGCAGAAAATCGCGATCGCGATTGCCGGATTTCTAGCCGGCGGAAAACTGGCGATGGCGCTGGTCGCGGCATTCGTCGCAGAAGGCGCGCGTTATCCCGGCATCGCTTTCATCGTCGGCGGAATCATTGGCATGATTCTGCTGTTGTCGCTGTTCGACTGGGCGCTGATCGTTATGTCGGCGGTGGTCGGCGCTTATTTGATCGGCCACACGATTGTTTTGCCACCGACCGGGGCGACGATTCTATTCGTTGGCCTGGCTGTGCTCGGCATCGTTGTGCAAGCGTCAGCGTTTCGGCGAAGAGCGGTCGCGTAGTCAGCGACGGTCATCGGCCTTCGCCTCGCAATGCGGGTTACGGTGCGACAAGTAGACCGCCGCTAAAGAGTTTGATACTGACAAAGAGAAGATCGGCATGTGAAAATGTCGAGTATGAACTCACCACAAACCGGTTTGCGGGTTGCCTCACTGATTTTCGCAATCGTCACTGCCTTCCATGTCGTCCGCTTGTTTAAACACACGGCGGTAGTCGTCGGAAGTCACAGCGTTCCAATGGAATTGAGCTGGGTAGGCGCGGTCGTTGGCGCCGTGCTCTGTATTTGGATGTGGCGGCTTTCCGCAGCAAGGGCATAGGATTCGCAACGCGAAACCTGCGATAAACTCTTGGGTACCAATCGCGAATGAGACAATCGACGCTTGCCTTGATTTGTGGACTGGCCCTATTCGTGATTCTTGCCTATTCGTGGTGCGGTCGAAATCCGCCGGGGCAGGTCAGCGTTTTATCGGCGACACCGACGCCAGCGCCATCATCAGTCAGTCCAACGCCGACTCCAACCGCGGCGGCGAGCGCGTCAGCCGTGGTGACACAGGCATCGCCAACCCCGACCGCATCCGCACAGGCATTGCCGCCGCAATTCCAACAAGTCGCGCAGAAAGCGGCGCCCGCGATCGTAGAGCTCACTGTTTTTGACGCGAAAGGCCAACTCCTACGAAGTGGAACCGGGTTCTACGTTTCCCGCGATGGCTTGCTTGCCACGAGTTTGGATTTGGTCGTGGACGCGGCCTATGGAGTTGCCAAATCTTCCGACGGAAAAATTCGTAACGTGACCGGCGTCATTGATTTTTCCAAAACCAGCGGGCTCGCTATTCTTCGCGCCGAAACAAAAGTCGGCGTTCCAATCCTTCCGTTGCAAAGAACGACCGCATCAATCGCCGTCAATGCGTGGGGCGTCGTTATCGGGAGTACGCTCGAACACAAGGAACAACCGATGGCCGGCGGCATGATCACGTCGCTCGGTGCAGACCCGAAAAAGGACACGTTTCAAATCGGTGGCACAGTTCCGAATGACGCGGTCGGCGCGCCGGTGCTTGATGCGAACGGCGAAGTGGTTGGGGTCGTGACCGCCGGCGGCAAGAACGACATTCAACCGTCTGGACAGCTCGAACCCTTGCTCGCGCCGATAAAGACGGGAATGACGGGACACTGGGCCGCCGCGCCCCAGGAATCGCCGTCGCCTACGCCAACGCCGCGGGTGGGGCGCCGTGTTCTTTACAATCCCGCGCCCAAATATCCGTTCGAAGCGCGCTCGATTCGGGTTGGACCTAATCGCGGAAACGGAAAGTATCGGGTCACTTTTGGCACAAACGGTTTGGTGAGAAACGTGCAAACCGTGGAATCAACCGGCCAGCCGATTCTCGATCAGGCCGCGATGGAAGGCCTGCGTCAGTGGCGAGCTGAACCGGGCACGACCGACTGGACCGTGCTGGTACCAATAACGTTTCAACCATAACCGCCGCGTCGCGGCGGAAATCCCAAGTTCCAAAACCCAAACCCCAGGGAATTTCCAATCTTCAAACTCTAAACCAGTTTACCGCCGAATTTTGAAGATTGGAGCTTGGAATTTCTTTGGGATTTGGTGCCTGGGATTTGGAGTTTCCGCCTTTAATGGCGGAAGTGTCGGATTCCGGTAAAGATCATCGCCATTTTGCGCTCATCGGCCGCAGCGATCACTTCCTTGTCGCGCACAGATCCGCCAGGTTGAATCGCGCAGGTCGCACCGGCATCGGCCGCCGCGACCAGTCCGTCCGGAAACGGAAAAAAAGCATCACTTGCAACCGCACTGCCTTTCAGCGACAGCCCGGCCTCGTTTGCTTTCCAAATTGCGATTCGCGACGCGTCCACCCGTGACATTTGTCCCGCGCCGATGCCGAGCGTCCGATCGGCTGCCGCGTAAACGATGGCGTTCGATTTCACGTGCTTGACCACACGCCAGCCGAACAGCATTGCGTCCATTTCCTTCGTGGTCGGCTTGCGTTGAGTCACAATTTGTTCCGGCTTTTCGCTCGCGATGTCGGAGTCCTGGACCAGCAACCCGCCGCAAACGGAACGAAGATCGACCGTCGGTCTCGCTTCCGCCGGGGATGTCACGAGCCGGATGAGCCGCAGATTCTTTTTCTTTTGCAAAAGCCCCCGCGCTTCGGTGTCGAAATCCGGAGCAATGATCACTTCCGAAAAAATCTCACTGATCGTTTTCGCGAGCGCCTCGTTGATCGTGCGATTACAAATAATAATTCCACCAAACGGGGCCTGCTTGTCGGTGGCGAATGCTTTTTCCCAGGCTTTGGGAAGATCAGCGTCCGAACCTACACCACACGGGTTGGTGTGCTTCAAAATCGCTACCGTAGGCTGCGCAAACTCCGCGATCAGGTTCGTGGCCGCGCTGATATCGAGAATGTTGTTAAAGGAAAGCTCTTTACCGTGAAGTTTTTCGAAATGGTGTTCGAAATCGCCGTAGAGCGCCGCGTTCTGATGAGGATTTTCGCCGTAACGCAATTTTGTGACCAGCGGCAATGACAGCGAAAACGAGGCCTCGGTGATTTGCTCGCGGTTCAAATAATTACCGATTGTACGATCGTAGTCGGAAGTCTTGATGAAAGCCTTGATCGCCAGATGCTCGCGCATCTTCAACGTCGTCTCGCCGCCGTTTTCGCGCATGTTTTCCAGAATGCCGTCGTAATCGGCCGGATCGACCACCACCGTGACCGATTCGTAGTTCTTCGCCGCGCTCCGGATCATCGACGGTCCGCCGATGTCGATGTTCTCGATCGCCTCGGCAAGTGTGACATTGGGTTTTTGGATCGTTTTCTCGAACGGGTACAAATTGACCACGACCATATCGATCGGTTCGAAGCCGTATTCCTTTGCTTCGGCCTCGTGTTTCGGATTGCCGCGCTTGTAGAGAAGACCCCCGTGCACCCGCGGATGGAGAGTCTTAACCCGGCCTTCCAACACTTCGGGAAACGCCGTGAAACTCGAAATCTCGCGTGCCGGGATTTTTTCCTTTCGCAGCAGCTCAGCGGTTCCACCGGTAGAAATGATGTCGACACCCTGGCGCTCAAGCTCACGCGCGAACTTGGCAATGCCGGTTTTGTCCGAAACAGAGATGAGTGCGCGGGAAATTTTCATGCAAGAAACAGATTTAACCGCGGATTACACGGATAACACTGAAAAGATTTTGAATGGCTGCCTCAGCCTAGTCCTGAAAGCCATCCGTTAAATCCGTGTCATCCGTGGTTCAAATTCTTAGGAATCCAAGATCACGTTCTTGGCTGCAGGGTAGAGCACCGGACAGCAGCCGATCGTTTCACAAAACGCCTTGCTGAAATGACTCAGGCTGGAATAACCGACTTCAGTCGCTGCTTCGGTCACATTGTAGCGGCCGGTGCGAAGCAACTCGGCAGCGCGTTCCATTCGCAATTTGCGAAGATATTGTGGAATCGTTAGTCCGACTTCGCGCGAAAACATCCGGCTCAAATAAAACGGGCTGCAGCCGACTTCCTGTCCAAGCGCTTCCAAGGTCAGCGGATTTGTAAGATCCCGAGCGAGCAAATCTTTTGCGCGTTCCACCCGCTCACGCGCCACCCGCTTCTGTCGCTGGCAGAAGAATTCCGGATCCTTCGGCTCGAATAGAAAATGGGCCATCAATTCGAGCGCCTTGCTTTGATACCAGAGAACTTGCGCAGCCTTGGAAACCGGCGGTGCAGCCAAATTGGCAACGACATTCCGTTGTTCGATTGACATCGGGCGAGTCGGACCCACCACGGTCTCGTCTTTGCCGCCAAAAATTACCTGCCGAATCTGCGGCTCGAGATCGCCTTCGTTTTCGACGAACTGTTTCTGCAAATGATTTCGCGAGAACTCGAGCGTCGCGAATTGGTGATGGTCATTGGCGCGACGCGAGGCCGGCAACGGTTCGTCGCCAACCGCGTAGTAACCGGCCGCAGCGGGCACATAACTGACCTTGGTGGCCCCGCCGACTTCGCCACGCCCATCCAGATTCAAACAAAACTCGAGGCTGCGCGGATGAAAAGTTCGGCCCCAGTTGAACAAGCGCGCCATACGAAAGTCGTGCCATTCAACCGCCACGCCCATCGAATCGACGTCGCCGTAAAGCGGTCGCCACCCTTCCTTAACCTCGCGCCAGGCAGCCTGTTCGGACGCGCATTGAAGACTCATCGCCATCAAATTACGAACGTTGCGGGGACGAATGCAAGATTGGTTTCTTTTCCTCTAGCGCCACCAGGTCCCATTTTCCCAGGGTGGAGGCGGCGGCGTAGGTGCTTTGGGCGAAATCGAGCAACGCCTTATCCGGCGATTTTGCCGTCCGAACCGCGTCGTAGGGCAAAACGAACTCACGAAGCTGCGAGTTATAGGACGCTGCGTCCGGCTTTACCCTGGCCTGTCCGAATCCGGGCGGCTCCGGATAGGAGTAGGAATAAAAAAGAGCCTGGGGCATCACATCCGCGCCCGGCCAAAAACCCAGGCTGCTCACTTCCTGCGAATAGGCTTCGCGCGTGATCGCATCCGGCAAATGCGGAACGCCACCGGGATGCGGCGGCGCCTGGCGTCCGGAAAATCTTGTTACCGCAAAATCAAAGCTCCCCCAGAAAAAGTGAACCGGGCTGCATTTGCCACAGAAACCCGACCGGAACTCTTTAAAAACACGATCAGCCTGAACGAGAACCCGCCAAAACCGATTCGCATATTCCGCGTCATAGGTACGATGGGTCTCATCCTTATCGAACGGAATCGGATTTACAATTTCGTTCGGCACCATGTCGATTTTCACCGGCAGCTTCAGCTCATCCAACGCCGCCATGACCGCCTTGCAAAAATCCGCCACACTGCGCGGCTTCAGTTCGATGACGCGCTGTCCGCCGTCGCTTTTCAGAATGCGCAGATTGTGATCGATGAAATCAAAACGGATTTCGAACGCGTCGTTACCGTGCGGAATCGGCGAAGTGGTCAGGCCACGCGAAGTCACATACAGCGTGACGTGCCAGGAATGATTGGTCCACGGTGACAGGGTCAGGCGAATCTTGCCCACAATTTGCGTCCACATGTGCAGCGTCGCGCACGTATCCTTCCAATCAGCGTAATTCAACTCCGGCCAATTCTCAGAAGATTGCATTTTAGGTGGAACGCGTTGTCATCAATGGCGTGTAACCCCAAATATTACTTAGCATCGCCTTCGGAGAAGTCGATCCACCTCAACGATTGATGTAATCGGAAAATGAACGCCGCACGCGACCGAACATGTCGCTGGCTTCGTCCTGTGCGTGCTGAAAATATCCGCGCATTCGCTGTCGCACTCCGTAAAGCGGGCCGTGTTCGTCGTCGTCACCCTGCTGTCCTTCATCGGTCACTTCTTCCCCGTTTTCTTCATGGCGAGGCTCGCGATAGACGCGTTGCTCGGTCGCAACATCGTTCATGGTAGCGCCGGCGAACATTCCTTCGGTGCGTGTCACGTTTCCACGGTTCGCGCCAATATGAATCGTCCCAACCGGCTGACCATTCACTGCATTAAGCGTCACGATCCAAACCGGATCGCCCCGTTGGTCCATGCGCAAGGTGTAGCTGGCGCTGTCGAAACGTGTTCCGGATTTGTCTGCGATGTGGCTGGCCACCTCAAATGCGCCACTAGAATCCAGATTCAACCGCGCGGTGTTGATCGTCACGCCTTCGGCCGAACCAACCACCGAGCTCGGGCGATCGGACACCACTTGCCCATTGCGCACTTGAACTTCGCGAACGCCGCCCCGGTCAGCGATCAAAATTCGCCAGGCCTGCGGTTGGGGAGAACCACGCGTGCCTGTGACCGAAACGACGTGATTCACTGCGTCGCGATTAAGGTGCACACCTACTACTCGAAGGGCATCGTAGGCGGTAAATTGCTCCTGAGCGAGAGCGGGCGTGGCGCAAATCACCAGCGCGACCAAGATTTTCCACATGCGCCAGACTGAACAACCGGTTCCCGTGACTGTCCAATTCGGTTTCATCGTTACTTGATTGAACGCCGAACCGTGCGCAGCGTTGCTCTGGCCAATGAAGAAAGGCAAACTCCAGTTCACCAGCCACACGGCCAACCTCTCGTTGATGCGCAATTTCGTGCGGAAATTTGTGAGCGACTTTCCGTTTTCAGAAAAGGAACGAGTTCTCATGGTTCTCGGAGTGGACGAGGCGTGCACCAATATTATTCGCTACGCCTACGCCATGCGGGACGATCAACCGATTCGATTGTCGATGGAAGGTTTGCGCGATTGCGTGCGAATTCGCGTTCGAGATTATGGCGAACCGATCTACAAATCCTTGAACGCCCTCGGCTCCGCCCGTCCGAAATCTGGCGGGCGCGGGATCCAGTTGATGCGCCATATCTTCGACAAAGTGGACTACTATTACAAACCGCGCGGGACCGAGCTCGTGCTCACAAAAATCTGGAATGAAAATTAGCCCAGCGCTTCAGCGCTGGGCTCGTTCGACGTTCCAATTAACAAGTCCCGGAGGGACGACAGAACTGACAAAAGATTTTCTTTTGACCCAGCGTTAAAACGCTGGGCTATTGTCAGCCAGATGCCAGCGACCAAAATGAAACCGCCGGAACCGGACGCCGCATTCGAAATGTCGTTGCGGCCGCCGATGTTCAGCGAGTTCACCGGGCAGGTGAAAGTACGCGAGCGTTTGGAGCTGGTGGTGGCCGCGGCGAAGAAGCGCGGGGACGTGCTCGAACATGTTTTGTTGAGTGGTCCGTCCGGTCTCGGCAAAACCACCCTCGCTTACATCATTGCCAACGCCATGGGGGTGAATGTGAAAAACACCAGCGGCCCGGTCATCGAAAAAGCAGGCGAGCTCGCCGGCTTGCTCACGAGTTTGGAAAAGGGCGACGTGCTTTTCATCGACGAGATCCATCGGCTCCAACCGACGATCGAGGAATACCTTTACCCCGCGATGGAAGATTACCGGCTCGATATCATCATCGATCAAGGCCCGCAGGCGCGGAGTCTGCGTTTGCAGCTCCCGAAATTTACCCTGGTGGGCGCGACGACGCGGGCGGGAATGGTGAGCGCACCGTTGCGATCGCGATTCGGAATGACGGCGCGCCTCGATTATTACGCCGCTGACGAAATGCAGAAGATCATTTTGCGCAGCGCGCGCCTTCTCGGGGTCGAGATCGATCCAGCCGGCGCAGCGGAGATCGCGGCGCGCGCGCGCGGGACCCCGCGCACTGCAAACAATTTGCTCCGTTGGGTCCGCGATTACGCCCAGGTGAAAGCGCAAGGCAAGATCGACAGGAACGTCGCCGATGCTGCGCTCGCGATGCTGGAGATCGACCGCGACGGATTCGACCAGTGGGACAAACGCATCATCGAAACCTTGATCCACAAATTTAACGGCGGCCCGGTTGGCTTGAATTCACTGGCGGTGGCAGTTGGCGAAGAAGCCGGTACGCTCGAAGAGGTCAACGAGCCCTACCTGATCATGGAAGGTTATATCAAGCGCACACCGCAGGGCCGTGTGGCTACCGCCAATGCTTACAAAAAACTCGGCCTCAAACCGCCGAGCGGAATGCAACAAGAACTCCTCTGATCACCACGAAGAGCACGAAGGTCACGAAGAAGGCCAGAAGCTCTTATTTTTCTAATCTTCGTGTGCTTCGTGTCCTTCGTGGTTAATTGAAGCGGTGGAAAACCAACTGACGGCAGATTTTTTCCAGGCATCAGCAAAGGTTCTCACCGTTTCCGAACTCACGCGCTCGATTCGCGGAACGCTCGAAACCAAGTTCCGCGCAGTTTGGGTGCAGGGCGAAGTTTCGAATTACAAACTTCACCCGAATGGACATCAATATTTCACCCTCAAAGACGCGCGAGCGCAGATCGCCTGTGTTATCTGGCGCGACACGATGGCGCCATTGCCCCGAAAGCCTTCGGGGCTCACTGACGGAGCACGCGTTCAGATCTTTGGGACCGTGTCGGTGTTCGAAGCCCGCGGACAATATCAGATCAATGTCCAAATTGTTCAGCCGTTCGGACGCGGTGTGTTGCAGGCGAAATTCGAAGCCCTCAAACACAAGCTCGAAGCCGAAGGACTTTTCGATCCGGCGCGAAAACGCCCGTTGCCGAAATTTCCGCGACGAATTGGCATTGTGACTTCGCCGAGCGGTGCGGCGATCCGAGACATCTTGAATGTTCTGCGACGGCGCGCACCGTGGTTGTCGATCTTGATCAACCCGGTACGCGTGCAAGGGACCGGTGCGGCCCAGGAAATTGCCGTCGCGATCCGCGAGCTGGCCACACCCAACGAAAACTTCGCGCCGGTAGACCTCATCGTAGTCGCGCGCGGCGGCGGCAGCATCGAAGATTTATGGGAGTTCAATGAGGAAATCGTCGCCCGAACGATCGTCAACGTGAACGTGCCAATCGTGTCCGCCATCGGTCACGAGATCGATTTCACCATTGCAGATTTTGTCGCCGACCTGCGCGCACCGACTCCGAGCGCCGCAGCGGAGCTGATCGTTCCCGACGTTGGCGATCTTCGCCGTCATCTCGATGCTCACTCGCGCGCAATTGGCCGCGAGCTGCTCAACCGGATGCGCGACGCGCAACAGCGGCTCGACCACGCGCGGGAAACTTTGCGGCGTTGCCTGGACTACAAGATCGAGAACTACCGCCGCGGACTTGCCCACGCGCTGGCCACGCTGCAGGCACGCAGCCCTGCGCGCGAGCTCATGTTGCGCCGGAATCGCTTCGGCGATTTGCAACGCCGGCTTCGGGAATCGCCATTGCGCATTTTGGAGAATGCGCGGCACCGATTCCAAAAGATCGAAGGAATCCTGCGCGTGTTGGGGCCGGAAGCGACGTTACGCCGTGGTTACAGCATCACCACCGACGAGTCCGGCAAACTAATTCGTAGCGTTGCCGTTGTTCACTCGAAAATGAAAATCAAAACGCTGGTGAGCGACGGGGAGTTCGAATCGAAGACGTTGTAGAGGCAGCCGTGTCGGCTGCAGGTTCTAGTTTCGCAGGCGGCACGCCTGCCACTACAGAATGCACCGACCCGAGTTCGAGTCTGCGGTGAACTGATTACGGCTGTTTCAAAACGTTTGTCGGATCGCCGGTCGTCACAGTGCCCTGTGCTTCGCCAGGTTTCTTGCCAACCAACGACTCGAAAGCACCTTCCTGTCCGGAAGTGTGCTTCGCATTGTTTCGGCGCAGAACCGCAGCGTCGCCGCCCTTACGCACAATAACAAAACCTTTGTCGCCATACGGCGCGCCTGTGGTCGAGGCGAAATCAGTGTCGTAAGTGTAATTGGAAGTCACGGCGAAGATCACATTTGATGCATCACTCGCGGTAACTGGATAAACCTTCAGGCCACTCGTGCCTGCCAGTGTCACTGTTGTTGACGAGCCCGAACCGCTGGACGTGGCGGTGCAGGTCGCACCGGGCGCGCTCAAAATTTTCGCGATATCGCTCGCCTTCAAATAATCATTCTGCACCAGTTTTTGGACATAATCCTGCAGCGTGGTCACGCCGGACGAGTAGTCGCCTGGCCACGCCAAATTCGCGTCCGCATTAGCGGATCCATCGAGCGACATCTGGTACCCGGCCAGATACAACTGGCGCGCGTTGTTCATCGTTCCGGTCATTTGGCCTTTGCTTAGTGCGCTCGTCAGCGCGGGCACAGCGAAGGCCGCGATCGTGGCAATGATCGCGATGACAACTAACAGTTCAATTAGAGTAAAAGCGGCACTGGTGATAGCCAACCGGGACCGCGACGTACAGACAAGCAGACAGTTCTTGAGGGGATTCATATTCTTAGGGGGTTATGTTCTGGGGTTATCTACTGCGGTTATCGCAGTAAATAGGACTTAGTCCTGCGACTCGTATAGGGCTTAGCCCTACAAACTGTCAACGTTCTTTTTCGCTATTTCGACTCTAACTTAAACGCCAGAGTCGCCAGCGGCGGCAGTTGAATCAGAATCGATTGTTCCCGCGCCATCCAGGCAACTGATTCACTCTGGACGCCGCCGAGATTCCCAACGTTGCCGCCGCCGTAGGTTTCGGCGTCGGTATTGATGATCTCGCGATAAAATCCAGGACGCGGCACACCGAGCCGATAATTGTGACGCACCACTGGCGTCGCGTTCACGATGAACACAATCATCTCCCCCTCCCGCGATTTCCTCACGAACGAGACCACACTGTTGTCGGCGTCGTGGAAATCGATCCACTCGAAACCGTCGTAAGTGTCGTCCTGCTGCCACAACGCCGGCTCGCTCTTGTAAATGTAATTCAAGTGCTGCACCAGCCGCCGCAGGCCATCGTGCTTGGGAAGATCGAGAAGATACCAAGCCAGACCGGTATCGTGGTTCCATTCGTGCCATTGCCCGAACTCGCCGCCCATGAACAGCAATTTCTTGCCGGGCTGCCCGTACATCCATGCGTAAAACATTCGAAGATTTGCGAACTTCTGCCATTCATCGCCCGGCATCTTTGAAATCAGCGAGCCTTTGAGGTGAACAACCTCGTCGTGGCTCAAAACCAAAATGAAATGCTCCGTGAAGGCGTAGAGCAGCGAAAACGTGATGTTGCCGTGATGAAATCGCCGGTAAATCGGATCGAGCGACATGTATTCGAGGAAGTCGTGCATCCAACCCATGTTCCATTTGAATCCGAACCCGAGTCCGCCCAGATAGGTCGGTCGCGAAACGCCGGGCCAGGCGGTTGATTCTTCCGCAATGGTGACGATTCCGGGAAAACGCTCGTAACAAACTTCGTTGAACCGCTTCAAGAAATAGATCGCGTCCAGATTTTCGCGGCCACCGAATACGTTGGGGATCCATTGCCCTTCTTTGCGCGAGTAATCGAGATAGAGCATCGACGCCACGGCATCCACCCGCAGCCCGTCGATGTGATATTTGTCGAGCCAGAAAAGCGCGTTCGCGATCAGGAAATTGCGCACTTCGTTGCGGCCGAAATTGAAAATGAGCGTGCCCCAATCCTGCTGTTCGCCCTGGCGCGGGTCCATGTGCTCGTAAAGGTCGGTCCCGTCGAATTCCGCCAGCGCGTGCGCATCCTTCGGAAAATGCGCCGGCACCCAATCCATGATCACGGCGATTCCCGCCTGATGACACTTGTCGACGAAATGGCGCAACTCGTCGGGACTTCCGTAACGACTCGTCGGCGCATAATAATTTGTGACCTGATAGCCCCACGAACCCTCGAACGGATGTTCCGCGATCGGTAACAGCTCGATGTGCGTGTAACCCATTTCGAGCACGTACGGAATCAACGTTTCTGCGAGTTCGAGATAACTCAGGTGGCGGTTCCCCTCGTCTGCTTTCCTTCGCCACGAACCGAGGTGCACTTCGTAAATGCTCATCGGCGATCTCGGCCAATCTTTTTTCCGACGCGAGTCCATCCACTCGCCGTCTGCCCATTTATAGCGCTCCAAGTCGTAAACCAGCGACGACGTTTCCTTGCCCCACTGATTAAAGAACGCGAATGGATCGCTTTTGAGCAAAAGCGTGCCGGTCTGAGTGCGGATCTCGAATTTGTAATGCGCGCCTTCTCGAACCCCCGGCAAAAATAATTCCCACACACCCGCGCTGAGCAATCTGCGCATCGGATTCACCCGCCCGTCCCAACCGTTGAAATCGCCGACTACGCTCACGCGCTGCGCGTTCGGCGCCCACACCGCGAAATAAACACCGCGCTCCCCGCTGATCTCGCGCAAATGGGCGCCAAATTTTTCGTAGAGCTGCCAGTGCTGACCTTCGTTGAACAAATGCAGATCCACCTCGCCCATGATCGGGCCGTACTGATACGGATCGCGCATCGCGAATTCCGATCCGTCCCAATTCGTGATCCGCAGGCGATAGTCGAGATCGCGAGTCGCGTTCGGCACGCTCGCCTGGAAAAATCCGTCGCGATGAATCTTCTCTGCCTCGATTGGCTCCTGCTTGTCCGCCGTAGCCTCGGCGGAGGCGGACCCATCGAGCACGATGTCGATCTTGCGCGCGTCCGGGCGAAACGCGCGAATCGCCAGATCGTCCCCCATTCGATGCGGCCCGAGAATGCGGAACGGATCGGCATGGGTGCCGGAAAGGAAGCTAGTCAGCTCATCCGGCGGTATTTCGGCAACGGAGAAGGGTTTCATGTCCATTCAACCTAGAGTTCGTCCTGCGCTTTTCAATCAGGTAGCGGCGGTTCACCGAACCGCCATAACGCCAGTCCGGCTCGGACCGATTGAGGTCAATAGCCTCTACCTTGTAAATCGCGTGCGCTTTTCACTTTGATCGCGCATAATTCCCTCGATGAACAAAAACGGCTCCGACGCGGTAAACGAGCTGCTCGCCACTTACGGCGAGACCGGCGGGATCAACTATCTCGCTGCCGCTGCTACCTTGCCGTCACGGAAAACGATCGAAGAGGTTTGCGCCGATCTGATGAGCTTGATGTTTCCAGGATTTCGCGGCGAAGCGCTGGCCGACTCCGAAGACTTGCCGGACATCACTAAGAGCAAGATCAGAACTCTGCGGATCCGCTTGAAGCCGGAGATTTGCAAAAGCTTTGGCGACTATCCAGCCAGCGACGATACAAAGCGCAAAGCCGACGAGATTCTCGATTTCTTCGTGTCGCAGCTTCCCGAGGTCCGGAAACGTTTGTGGACCGACATCGACGCCGCCTACGAAGGCGATCCGGCGGCGAAAAGCTACGAGGAAATCATTCTCGCCTACCCATCGCTCGAGGCGATCGCGATTTATCGAATGGCGCACGTCCTGTACAACAAGTTGCCGTTGATCCCGCGAATCATGACCGAATGGGCGCACAGCCGCACCGGCATCGATATTCATCCCGGCGCCGAGATTGGTTCCCACTTCTTCATCGATCACGGAACGGGTGTCGTCGTTGGCGAGACAACGAAGATCGGGTCGCACGTGAAAATTTATCAAGGTGTGTCATTCATCGCGCGATCTCTCGCCGCAGGCCAGGCACTGCGCGGAAAGAAACGTCACCCGACGATTGAAGACGGCGTCTGCATCTACGCTGGAACCACAATCATGGGCGGCGACACGGTGATCGGCGCTAATACAACGATTGGCGCGAACGTTTTTCTCACTAAGAGCGTTCCGGCGAACTCACTCGTTTATTATGAAGAGAAGGAAGTTGCGATTGTGCAGAAGCGATCGAGAAAAGCCGCGGCCGACACCGGGGGGTTCACGGAATGATTTATCTCGATTACAACGCGACCACGCCGCTTTGCGACACCGCGCGCGAAGCGATGGAACCTTGTTTCAGTAAGAACTTCGGGAACGCTTCGAGTATTCATCGGGCCGGACGCAATGCGCGCGCCGCGGTCGACAACGCGCGCGACAAAATTGCGGCGCTGATCAAAGCGAAGCCGAATGAGATTATTTTCACCAGCGGTGGAACCGAATCGTGCAACCTCGCCGTGCTCGGCCTCGCACGCTGCAAAATGGACGGTGGCGGCCATGTCATCTGCGAAAAGACGGAACATCACGCAGTGCTTCATGCGGTCGAGCATTTGGAAAAGCACGAAGGCTTTGAAGTAACCTGGCTCGACACTTCGAACGACGGCGTTATCGATCTCGATCAGCTCGCGAAGTCGATCCGGCCCGAAACGCGCTTGGTTTCGATCATGCACGCGAACAACGAAACCGGGGTGATTCAACCGATGCGCGAAATCTCGAAGATTTGTCGTGAGCGGGGCGTCCTGTTGCACAGCGATTGCGTGCAAGCGTTTGGCAAGATCGACATCGATCCCGCAGGCGCGGGACTGGTCGACGCGGCCAGCTTTGCTGCGCACAAATTTTACGGACCGAAAGGCGCGGGATTTCTTTTTCTGCGGAGCGGCCTTTCGCTGCAACCGGTCCTGTTTGGCGGCGCGCACGAAAATCAGCGCCGGCCCGGAACCGAAAACGTTCCGGCGATCGCCGGCATGGCGGCGGCCGCGGAATTTGTGCTGTCGAACCGTAAGGCGGAGCAGGAGCGATTACTAAGATTGCGCGATGAGCTTTGGAATTTGATCTCGCAAAATGTTCCGGACGCGAAGCTGAATGGCGAGAACGCGCCGCGCCTGGCAAACACGTTGAACGTCAGCTTGCTCGGGATCGATTCGGAAATGCTGCTTATTGCGCTCGATTTGAAGGGCGTGTGCGCGTCCAGCGGCTCGGCCTGCATGGTCGGCTCCGTCTCGGCGTCGCACGTTTTGCTGGCGATGGGACTTCCCGTTGAGCGCGCGAGATCGGCAGTTCGCCTTTCGTTAGGCAAATGCACGACTGCTGAAGAAATCGCCGCGACCGGAAAAATCGTCGGCGAAATTGTCGATCGCGTGACCAAGCGAAAAAGCGCGCATGCTGTTGCTTAGTGTGCGTCTCATTAATACCGGCGTTTTAGCGCGGTGTATTGCCGCTAACCCACGAACAAGACCGTTTAAACGGTTTTTAGTTTTACAAAATCGCGTGAGTCACCTCACTGAAGTGAGGTGTTAATGAAAGCGGAAGCGAGATTGATCCAATGGTTCTTTAAACAGCTCCTCTTTCAGTTCGACGTCGATCTTGAAGGTGGAACGCGATCTCCGAGCGCGTTTCTAAAAATATATGCGCCTTCGGCGCCTAAAGTAACATCGTCCTCGGAGAGGCCGATCCACCTCGGAGACCGCGATCGCGCGCTTGAATCGAAAGCGCGCAAATTGTTGCGCGCAATCGGTGCCAACGAACTCGCGAGAAAAATTCGGGTGGAATGGAATCCGCGACTCAAAACCTGTGCCGGTCGCGCGGATTATCGAGAAAAACTGATTTCCCTAAATCCTCTCCTCCTCGATCTGGCGGATGACGGTCTCCAACTCAAGTCTCCTCGTCGACAACTTGAATGCCTAAAGCATTCAAGTCTAACAACTAAACCTCCATTTCGAGACAGTGTTCACAAACTTGAATGCAATATGCATTCAAGATCAATATTGATCGCAGGCAAACTTGAATGCTTAAAGCATTCAAGTTTAGTGAGCGCAGTTCACGGTGTTACAAACGAAGTTGAGCCCCGGGGAGTGATTAACAACGAGGTCGATCGGACGTTGCGGCATGAGCTGGCGCATTTGCTCGCACAATTTCGCGTCGGGCGACGACGAATCTCGCCGCACGGAAAAGAATGGCGCGAAGCCTGTCGCGATTTGGGAATCGCCGACGAAGCGCGTTGTCACAATCTGCCGTTCGCGACCAAGGGCTACGCGGTGCGCTTTGTTTACCATTGTCCGAATTGTCGGCGGGAATTTCCGCGCGTCCGTCGGATCAGACGAGCCATTGCCTGCCTTGCCTGTTGCCGGTCGCACAATCATGGCCAATTTGATCCACGATTCCGTCTGCGGCTCATGTCTAAGATATAGAGCGATCGCGCCTGCCACGCCGTAGCTTGAGCGAAGGCGGGTGTCTCGTTGCTCCGAGAACATAACAGCGGCGATTTCGATCCGCGGTTTGGGCTGAAGCTGGTAGATCGCGCTGTCCCAGCGCGATCAGGTAGGGGCGATTGACCTCAATCGCCATGGCGGTTCGGTGAACCCCCTCTACCTGTTTTGTAGCGGCAGCCGATGACCGCCGCAGTCCGACGCTCATAGAGCGCCGCTACAGTTCAGTTTGTCATGTCGAGCAACGTCGAGACATCTCTAGATGTTTCCGTGCTGACGCCGGTCACCAGAAAAACGTTCGCTCTACGAACAATCCGCCAGTGATGTCTGCTTGACCGACCAAGATTCCGCGCTCCAGCAATGCATGCGCAAGTGCTGACTGTCGATTACTCCATCCAGAAGTCGGCCCCTTTTTGTAGAACGTATCGAGCTCGTGTCTCTCCAAAGCAGTGATAAGTTCCGAACGCGACATCTTTGCGAGACGACTGCGGAAATCGGCAAGCATTGCCGCGGAGTAACGTGGCTTGACGGTGTGAAGCGCTTTGGGGTTCGTAAAGCTAAACCTATGCGGCTGAGATAACGCTATCGCTCTGGCTTTCTTATGACTTGCGTGATCGAAATCGAGATTTCGCTCAAAATATATCGCTCCAACAAGCCCTGAACCTGGTATACAGACGACGCGCTCTTTTCCGGTTTTCGCATCATGAAGCGTGAACAACAGATAGAGAGGCGACGTACTGTCGCCGTCGAGGATGGCTCTTCGATACATGCCTTCGCTATAGCTCGAACCAGCGATAGCTGTCGACGTTGTAACCGCTGAAATAAGCGCGCAGAGAAAAAATATTGATTTAAACTTCATCCCCACTCTTTTCACCCTTGGCTGCTTTTTGGCCGCGGAGTTTTGCCTGGATGAAGTTGTCGATCTTGCCGTCCATCACTTCCTGGACGTTGCTGGTCTCGACGCCAGTGCGGTGGTCTTTCACCATTTGGTATGGCTGGAAAACGTAGGAGCGAATCTGATTGCCCCACGCAATATCGCCTTTCTCGCCGTATTGCCGATCGATCTCGGTGCGTTTCTTGTCTTGTTCGATCTGATAAAGTTTCGCTTTTAACATTTTCAACGCGAGATCGCGGTTGCGGCCCTGACTGCGTTCGGCCTGACAAGCAACGACGATTCCGGTCGGCTTGTGCAAAATGCGCACCGCTGTTTCGACTTTGTTGACATTCTGACCGCCTTTGCCGCCGCTTCGGAAAGTATCGACCTCAAGATCGGCCGGATTGACCTCTATCGGCGCGGTGTCCGCGATTTCAGGAACAACATCGACGCTGGAGAAAGAAGTGTGACGGCGTTTGTTGGCGTCGAACGGCGAAATTCGCACCAGCCGATGCACGCCGCGCTCGGTTTGGAGATAACCGTAAGCGTACTCGCCGCTCACCAGCAGCGTGACCGATTTGATTCCAACTTCTTCGCCGGTTTGAACATCGACAATCTGCGATTTTAGACCGCTCCGCTCGATCCAGCGCTGATACATGCGCAGAAGCATGTCGGCCCAATCGCACGATTCGGTGCCGCCGGCGCCGGAATGAATGGTGAGGAACGCGTTGGACTGATCGTTTTCGCCGGAAAGAAACTGACGCAGCTCGAATTCCTCCAGTTTGTGCAGTAGGCGATCATGCTCCGACAAGACTTCGCGCTCGGCTTGCGCCCGATGCGATTCGTTTTTTTCTTCGGCCGCGAGTTGATAGAGCGCGTCGAAATCTTCGATCTCGCGTTCCAGTTCGTGAAAAGGATTGATCAGCGAGCGCAGCCGCGAGACTTCATCGACATCGGTCTGGGCGCGCTCGCGGTTGTTCCAAAAATCGGACGCCGTCATCCGCGCTTCGAGCGCGGTCAGTTTTTCCTGCAGTTTAGGCAGGTCAAAGAAACCTCCGCAGCTCACGCACGCGCGATTTCAAATCTTCGGCGTCAACGGTGGTTTCGGTAGGCATGAACTAACAATAATCGCGTGTTTCAGATTGTCATGTTTGTGAATGACGAAATCCGAATGACGAATGACGAAACAAGCACGAATGACCGAAGATCGAAAATTCAAAACGACCTACGCCTATTTTGAATATTCGAACTTTGGAAATTGTATCGGATTTTGCGCGAACGCGTCGCCTTTCATGTCAGGTAGCGGCGGTTCACCGAACCGCCATGGCGATTGAGGTCAATCGCCGCTACCAATTATCGCCGGGCGGACTCTTTGCGTTTGTCGGCTTGCGCCGCGGCGGACTCGATCCTGAAAACAGTTTCGCCGTCTTTCATCAGGTCGAGCCGGTCTCGCGCGATCGTTTCCAGATAGACCGGATCGGTTTTTAGCAAATTTACTTCACGGGTTTGCTCGGAAAGCAGAGCCTGTTGTTCGTCGCGTTGGGCCTGGAGTTTGTCGATTTCGTCGTGGCCGAGTTTCAATTTTTTGTAGGGCGGCACAAACAGGCTGACGATGACGAGCCAGACCGCGAGAAAAAGCAGCGTTAGGAGGACACGATTCCAACGCTGCCAAACGGTAGCTTCACGCCGCGCGCGGAAATCTGTGTAATCCACTTTCAGCGGATATTACCGCCGTAAATCGCTTTGTCACCAAGTTCTTCGGCAATCCGCAGCAGTTGATTGTATTTGGCGACGCGATCGGTCCGGCAAAGCGAGCCGGTCTTAATCTGGCCGGCATTGGTCGCAACCGCGATGTCGGCGATGGTCGTGTCTTCGGTTTCGCCGGAGCGATGACTGATCACGGACGTGTAATTATTTTTCTTTGCGAGATCGATCGTGGCCAACGTTTCGGTGAGCGTTCCGATCTGATTGACTTTGATCAAAATCGAATTTGCCACGTGTTCTTCGATTCCTTTCTCCAAAAATTTCACGCTGGTCACAAACAGATCGTCGCCAACGAGCTGAATTTTGTCGCCCAGCCGTTTCGTTAATTTTTTCCAACCGTCCCAATCGTTCTCGGCACAGCCGTCCTCGATCGAGACAATCGGGAACTTTGCGCAAAGCTCGGCGTAGTAATCGACGAGTTCCTCGGCGGATCTTTGCGAGCCGTCGGATTTTTTGAAGACGTAGGCGTTTTTCGTGCAGTCAAAAAATTCGGACGACGCTGGATCGAGCGCGATGAAAATCTCGTTGCCTAACGAATAGCCGGCCTTTTTGACCGCGGCGGCGATCGTCTCTAGCGCATCCTCAGCGGAATTCAGATTTGGCGCGAAACCGCCTTCATCGCCAATAGCGGTGGAAAGGTGTCGATCTTTCAAAACGCTTTTGAGTGCATGAAAAACTTCAGCACCGTAGCGAAGCGCTTCCGGAAAATTCGGAGCGCCGCGCGGCACGATCATGAACTCCTGAAAATCAATTGGCGCGTCGGAATGGGCACCGCCATTCAAAATGTTCATCATCGGCACAGGCAATACGCGGGCTTCATCGCCGCCGAGATAACGGAACAGGGGAAGATTTTCCGCGGCCGCAGCGGCGTGTGCGACCGCCAGCGAAACGCCGAGAATCGCGTTCGCTCCCAAATTCTTTTTGTTAGGCGAGCCGTCCATCGCGATCATGGCGTTGTCGATTTTCGCCTGGTCGCGGGCGTCCCAACCCTTGATCGCGGGCGCGATCTTTTGGTTCACATTGGCGACCGCTTTGAGGACTCCTTTGCCGCCGAAGCGTTGCTTGTCGCCGTCGCGCAATTCCCACGCTTCATGCTCACCGGTGCTGGCGCCGCTCGGCACCGCCGCGCGGCCGAGCGCTCCGCCTTCGAGACGAACGTCGGCCTCGACCGTGGGATTGCCGCGGGAATCGAGGATTTCGCGCGCGTGAACGTTATTGATACTGGTCTTTGACATAGCTGCGCGGAAAAACTCGAAATCCGAATATCGAAATCCGAAACAATGTTCAAATCCAAATACCGAATTGCAAAGCCGAACGGCTGCGCGGGTTGAAGATGCGGCCCAGAGCCCGCCGAATCTTCGTCGGAGGAGCCGATCCACCTCCCACGCGATTCTCGCTGGCAATCTGCCGAACTGTGCGTACGCTGGCGACTCATGAGGCGTGTCAGGCGATTCCTCGCCATAACATTTTTGCTGGGCTACTGTGCCGTGATTGGCGCGGAACAAGGCCGTTTGCCGGCCGATCAAATGGCCAAGGCGATCCGGCTCGATTCCATCAGTATTCCAAGTCCGGGTGAACTTTTTGCGGCGCTGGAGAAGCCGGGCAAACCGAACTGGGTTGACCAAATGCGCGGACCTGTCGGGATGAACTACAAAGACCGCGCGCAGATCGCGCTCAATCTTGGCGGTTTGATTGCGGATGGGTTCATCGCGGTTGAAGCGAAGGACAGCCAGCAGGTCAAAAACATCGGTACCGACATTATCAAATTGGCAAAGGCGCTGGGCGTAAGCGAGAACGTGCTTAGCCGCGGCAATAGCATTAACGAATTTGCCGAGAACGACGAGTGGGACGCGCTTCAGGAAGAACTGGAGGCGACTCAGAACGAAGTGAAATCGTCCATGCAAACTCACCGCGACCAGGACCTCGTGATTTTGGTGAGCGTTGGCGGTTGGATCCGCGGCACTCAGGTGGTGAGCGCGGCAGTGATGCAAAATTACGATGAGCGCGCCGCGAAAGTTCTGCGTCAGCCGGCGCTGGTAAGTTTCATCCAATCAAAGTTAAACGACGTTTCGCCGGAGATGCGAAATGATCCGCTGGTTAAAGATGTGAGCAGTGAATTGCCGGAAGTTGAAAAGCTGGTGTCGTTTCCTCCGGGCAAAGCACCGACCGCCGACGACGTGAAGAAAGTCAACGAAGCCGTTGGCAAAATCATGAGCCAAATCCAGACGAAGCAAGATTCAAAATGAAAATGCCCATCGTATCGATCTTCGTGGGCATCGTTTTAGCGGCAACGACCGGGATTTCGGCCGGAGAAAGCGATTCCGAGGTCAACGCGCACAAGGCCGCACTGGACCTGGCGGGCGCGTTTTCCAACGAAGGATTCAAGATTCGAGACGGTCACTGGGCGGGCACAATCAAGCCGCACGATCACGTGTTGATCGCAGTAAATCTTTACGCCGGCAATCAGTATTGGTTTTCAGTCGGTGCGACTGATGCGGCGAAGAAGCTCGCGGTGAACATTTACGACGAAACTGGCAAGCTGGTGCAAACCGAGAGTTACAACGAAGGCGAGAAAGCGGCAGCCGGATTTTCGCCGACCAGCAGCGGCCAATTTTACGTGATGGTAGATCTGATCGATGGCAACGAGAGCAGCGTTTGCCTCGTTTATTCCTACAAGTGACCGGCAACGCCGGTCATCCTGAGCAGCGCGAAGGATCTCACAAAAGGTGATTGATCACACAATCTGACTTGTGTGACGCGCGGTCCGACTGGGGGGTTGAACTCGTTCGTCTCCCGACTCACTCGCCGCTGCCTCGCGGCTTTGCCGTCCATGTCGCTCGCCCCCCTCGCTCCATTCCTCGATCCGCTCGGAATGACAACGCCGCGCATTAGCCTTTTCGCGCGTGCGTCATTCTGATTAGGATGACTCCCCTTTCGCATGATCTCGCTCCAGGTTTTTTACGAGGGCAATGTCCAGGGAGTTGGGTTTCGGTGGACGATCCGGAATATCGCCAAGGGTTTCGACGTCATCGGCTGGGTCCGCAATCTTCCGGACGGCCGGGTCGAGTTGCAAGTCGCCGGCGCTGAGAGCGAAGTGTTCGCCTTTCTCGATTCGGTGATGGAGAGCGAATTGCGTTCGCACATCGACAAGCAAACGCGCGCAGCGCTGGCTGAACCAGTGAAGGCGCGCGGATTCGACATTCACCATGACTGATCTGGCGGTCGCAGTCGAAGGACTGACCAAGGTTTTTCCGGTCCCGTTTCGTAGGCAATCGATCACCGCCGTGCGCGACCTGAATCTGCAGGTTGAGTCCGGTGAAGTTTACGGATTGCTCGGCCCAAACGGGTCCGGTAAGAGCACCACGCTCAAAATTATTCTGGGACTGGTTTCGCCAACGTGCGGCCGAACACAAATCTTTGGACGCGACAGCTCCGAGGTGGCAACCCGCGAAGCTGTCGGGTTTCTTCCCGAAAGCCCTTACTTCTACAAATTTCTTACCGGCACGGAGACACTACGATTCTTTGGCAAACTTTGCGGACTAAGCGGTTCTGATTTGACGGACCGAGTTCAGGGGCTGCTCGACCTGGTTGGTTTAACCGAGGCACGAAACCAACGGCTGAGCACCTACTCGAAAGGAATGCTGCAGCGAATCGGCCTGGCGCAGGCACTCATCAACGAACCGAAGCTCGTCGTGCTGGATGAACCAACGGCCGGGGTCGACCCGGCCGGCTCGCGCGACATTCGCAATCTCATCGTCGATCTCAAGAACCGCGGCGTGACGGTGCTTATCTCTTCGCATTTGCTCGAACACGTGGAGGAGGTTTGCGATCGCGTCGGTATTCTCTCCAAGGGCGCGCTGGTTCGGGAAGGCCCCCTCGATGAGTTGATCGAGATCGAAGACCGGACCGAGTTCGTTCTGCAAAATGCGTCAAGCAAGCTCCTGAAGGAAATCGAGAAACTTGCGACCAAGTCGAAGGCAAGGGTGATCGGGCGCCGAACCTCCAGGACCACGCTCGAGCGACTTTTTCTGGATGCGACGAATGAGAACAAGCCCGTGAAGAATGTGCATGAACGCGAATGATCAGGCACTTCCGAAACATCGGAAATTTTCGATTGTTCGCATCGGCGCGATTGCGACGAACACGCTAACCGAGTTAGCGCGACAAAAAGTTTTCTACGTTCTGCTCATTTTCGCGCTGGTGCTGATCGGCAGCTCGGTTTTCATGACGCGGTTCACGTTTCAGCAGGAGTTCCAGATCCTGAAAGACGTTTCGCTCGGCGCGATGTCGATCTTTAGTTCGTTGCTGGCGGTCATCGCGAGCGCGCGGCTCATCTCGCAAGACATCGAAGACCGGACGATCTATACTATTCTGGCCAAGCCGGTGCCACGGTTTGAGTACGTGCTCGGCAAGCTTGCCGGGGTGCTGCTGTTGCTCGCGATCAGCATTGCGGCGATGGCGGTGCTGTTCGCAGCGGTCCTCTATTTTCGCGAGCAAGCAGTGCTCGGTGAAACCGTTCGGGAAATGAATAGCGCGCCGCAGGAACAGTTAAGAGCTGCGCTCAATACCGTCCGCTCCTCCGGTCTGAACATCGACGTCTTCGCCGGCGTAGCGGTAATTTTTTTGAAAGCTTGTCTGCTCGCGGCGTTGACGCTCCTCGTGTCGACATTCGCGACGACAAACATTTTCACAGTCGCGGTGATGGTATTCATCTACCTGATCGGGCATTTGCAGGCGACGGCGCGCGACTATTGGCTGCAACAACAGAGCGCCGGCTGGGTCGGCCGCGGATTTCTCGCGCTGATCGCCCTGATTTTTCCCGACCTGCAAGCGTTCAACCTCGTCGACCAAATCGTGGCGGGCGTCACGATTCCGCTGGCGATCTTCATCAAAACGGCGTTGCTGGGGATTTTTTACATCGTGATCTATACCCTGGCGGCGATCTTTGTTTTTTACGGCAAGGAATTATGAACCGGCCTCTGGTGGTTCTGGCAGCAATTCTCGTGTTTGGCGCCTTGAAGCTTCCCGCTGAACGCTCGCTTACCTCGGAAAACAGGCAATCTCACTTTGCCGACCCGGAGTTGAACCTCGAGCTCCGCGAAAAAATCGGACAACTCGGCTTTGTTGCGGCGCTGAGCGGATTTCGAGCAGCTCTGGCGGACTTTCTTTTCATTCAGGCGCACGTCGCGTGGGAGCGGACAGAATGGGGCCGGGTGCTCTTTTTGTTCCGCCAAGTCACGACTTTGCAACCGCACGTCCCGTTGTTTTGGGACACGGCGGCATGGCACATGGCCTGGAATGCCAGCGCCGCTGCGCTAAATGATCCATCGCAACCGCGACAAGCGTTACGGGTGAAAACGCAACGCAACTATTTCGCGCTCGGCAAAGATTTTCTCGAGCGCGGAATCAAGAACAATCCGAACAACCCTAAGCTCTATGAATCGCTGGCCATGCTTTACCGCGACAAATATAATGACCACGCGCGCGCGTCGGAATTTTTCCGGAAAGCAGCTGACTGCCCGGGCGCCCCCGGTTACGACAAGAGATTTTCGGCCTACGAGCTCTCGTATTGCGATGGCTGGGAACGGCAAGCCTACATTCAATTGAGACGTCTTTACGATGAAGGCGAACAGGAGCGCCTGCCGACATTGATCAAACGACTGAAGTATCTCGAAGCAAAGCTGAATATTCCCAAGGACCAGCGCATTCGGGACGAAAACCCTTCACACGGTTAAATCGTGAATCGCTAAATCGAATATCGAATTCCGATTTCCGAATCACAAATCTCGCATTACGATTCTCGCCCAGGATGCGCTACGCGATCATCAGTGACATTCATTCCAACCTCGAAGCATTCGAGGCAGTACTGGCTGATGCCCACGACAACAAATGCACCGATTTCGTGTGTCTCGGCGACGTCGTTGGTTATAACGCTAATCCACACGAGTGCGTCGACCGCGTGCGCGAAATGGATTGCCCGGTCGTCAAAGGCAACCACGACGAGCAGGCGTCGTTGGTCGAGTCGTCGCGGGATTTCAACGAAATGGCGGAGGCCGCAATCCAGTGGACGCGCGATCATTTGACTGCGGAAGACAAGAATTGGCTCCGTGATCTGAAATTACAGCGTCAAGTGCGCGATTTCACGATCGTGCACGCGACGCTCGATACGCCCGGACAGTGGGCCTACGTGTTTAACAACCTCGACGCGGCAGCGAGTTTCACCTACCAAGACACTGCGGTTTGCTTTTTCGGGCACACTCACGTGCCGATAGCATTCATCCGCGACGAAGGCGTGCAGCGTCAGCAGATCGACAAGCTGAGGATCGATCCGAGCAAAAAGTATTTCATCAACGTTGGCAGCGTAGGCCAGCCGCGCGACGGCGATTGGCACGCCGCGTATTGCATTTATCACGTCGAGAGTAACATCGTCGAACAGCGCCGGATAAAATACGATCTTGCTACAGCGCAGAACAAAATTGTCGACGCCGGCCTGCCCCGTTTGTTAGCCGAACGCCTCGCAGTAGGAAGATAGAAGTAAGAAGTGACCTGTGACCAGCAAGAAAGAGTAAGTCGTGCTTGAGAACCTAAATTCGATTTTGATCATCAAGCCAAGCTCCCTCGGCGACGTTGTTCACACGTTGCCGGCGGTCGCGGCGATCCGCGAAGCGCACCCAAAAGCAAAAATCACCTGGGTGATGAATCCCGAATTCACTCCGCTGCTTCGAGGTAATTCCGATGTGAACCACATTCACGTCTTCCCGAGACGGGATTTCAGCGGACTGGGCGCGCCAGTTCGATTCGGACCGTGGCTGAAAGAAACACGCAAATTGAAACCTGATCTCGCGCTCGATTTTCAAGGACTGCTTCGGAGCGCGTTTATCGCAAGGATGAGCGGGGCAAAAGAAGTTTACGGGATGAGCGACGGGCGCGAAGGCTCGCGATTTTTCTACAAAAAAACCGCGAAAGTGAACCGGCGCGAACATGCGGTCGAGCGATATCTCAAACTCGCTGAGCTCGCGGGCGCAAAAATCGGAGACGCGTTGCGCTGTCCCCTGCCCACGGGCGATCCATTGCCGCGGTTCGATGAATATCCGCCTTTTATTTTGCTGCACCCGTTCGCTCGTGGAAGCGGCAAATCGTTAACCAACCGGGTCATCGAGGAAATCTGCATGGCGTTCGCACCGACACGCGTCGTCGTTGTCGGAAAAACAAATCGGCAGATTGACGTCGCCGATGTGGCGGAAAACTGCGTTGAGCTCACGAACCAAACCTCGCTTTTGCAACTCATCCGACTCATTCGCGTCGCGAAATTCGTGATCAGCGTCGACAGCGGCCCGATGCACATTGCCGCTGCGGTGAACGATCGCGTGTTGTCGATCCACACCTGGACCAATCCGCGGCGCGTTGGTCCCTACAATCCTGACGCCTGGATTTGGAAGCACGGAAAGATCTTGCGAGTGAGCGACCTAGAGAATACGAAGCTCAAACGCCACGGACGCCCTTTCAAGAGCAAAGACATTCCCGCGATTGTCGAGCTCGTTCGGCCACTCGTGCCAATTGATCCGATGCTCGTGTAGCCGATCTCTTCAGCCGAGCAGGTAACAAATCAGCTCTCCGCGTTACGAGCGCGCAGCAGTTCCCGTTCGCGGACGGACGTGATAAGTCGGAAGCGTGCCGTAACCTTTGGCCATTGGTGTTTGGCCAACGTAATCACAGGTGAATTTCTTCGCGCCGCGAGCTGCGGCGAGCGCGGCGAACGCTTCACTTCCGTAGACCTGGCCGCGGGGCGTGATTGGTTCGATTCGGGCTGCACGGCTCACGTGCGTCCCACTGTAGCTGCGATTGCCAGTGATCGGATCGTTGAATTCGTAGGCCGGCCCGGCGTGCAATCCAATCCGCAAACTGAGCTCGGACGGCAAACCGCGTTCTTTCCAATTTGTGTTCGTGCCCAGATCGGCGAGCGCGAGCGCGAATTGCCCGGCAAGATCGACATCGGAAAAGACAAAGTAAAGTCCGTCGCCCCAGGTATTCCTGGTCAGAATCGATTTCGAGAACTTCTTACTGAGCTTAGAGATCGCGCCGAGAAAATGCTGCACAAAGCGCGGGACCTCGGCCTCGCTGAGTTTGCTGAAACCCACGGCGTCTGCGAACAAAATGGCGACGATGCGCGACGCAAATCTCTGTCGCGGCGCTCTGTGAGCGCCGATTGTCTTGCGCGATTTCTGACGCCGGCGGTCATAGACCGCCGCTACAGCATTTGAAATTTTCCCAAGATCGACAATCTCCGGTTCGCGCCCAGCTCTGCGCCAACTTTGAATCGCGCTGGCGGCGCCGCCGGGACCGTCGCCCGTCATTCCGTCCCACACTGCCAAAGGAGCCAAGCTCGTTTCGAGTTGGCGGGCGCGGATTGTGGCGAGGCCAAATAAGAGATCGTTGCAGAATTCGTAAGCGATGCCGCCGATCTCGAGTTTTTGCGGCGACGCGGTGATAACGCGGTTGGCGCGTTCAAGAACGCGATCAAACCGCGATCGCCAGTTTGAGTTGGGAACAAAATCGACGCTGTCGGAAACGAACTCGTTTCGGTCGTAGGGCAAAACAATCGAAACCTCCGCACCACGATCGAGCATTGCTTCCAAAAACAAGATGTCCGAACCGCAGGCAGCCGAAGCGAATCCGAATCCCGGATCCAGCCGATCGATCCTGTTTCGGATCTCCCTGGCAACTGCGGGCTCGACCTTCGACGGAAATCGCGGCGACACGCGGTTCGGGCGATCGATCATGTGACCCGCGAAGACAACGACATTCGGAATTCGCAAATAATTGTCGATCCACTTCGAATCGTCTCTCCAATGCTTCAGGATCAAACGCGCATTTCGCCGGCTCGATTGCAAATCACCGAACCGGCGCTTGCCTTGTTCTGCGGCGCGCGAGTACCACTGTCCAGCTTCGGACAAATTGTGAGAAATCAATGCCGCTTCCCCGAGTGCGGCCAGCTCCCAGTAAGAGTCTCCGGCCGGATCTTCGATTTCCTTCAAACATTGCCTGCGGACGTTTCCGGCAAGGTCGCCGGCACGCTTTGTTTCACCGATAAGCAGATTCATCGTGGCGGCGTTGATCCCCGACCAATAGCCGCCTGTCTGCTGATAAGCGTCGCCGTAAATTTCCGCTGCACGTTTGAGAAATTTCTTTCGTTCGGTCGGATTCGCAGCGGCCGCTGCCAGATCTTTAAACGTGCGACCGAGCATACCGAGCGTTTCTTCGTCGGCCTGGCGCTCATCGCGCAGCGCTTGCAACACGGCGTTGGCCCGGTGGGTGGCGCCGCTTCGCGCGAGGGCGAGGCCTTGAAGTTGCCGCAGCCGATTATTGTTCGGCAAATCCCCTAATCCTTCGCTGACCGCATCGTAAGCGAGCAGCGGTTCGCCCTGGGCGAGAAACCTCTCGGCCCGCGAGACAACATCTGCCAGGTGGCGATCGTTCATCGATGCCGAACTAACCGGACTGCGCGCGTTGTTTCAAAACGAATTCGGCCAGCGGCAAATCCCGCGGATATGTGATCTTAAAATTGAAATCGTGATTTGGAACGAGCGCGATTTTGCGACCGAGAAGTTCGACGGCGGAGACCTCGTCAGTGACTGAGATCTTCTTTTCGGCGACGAGATTATAAGCCTCCGCCAGTAACTTTCTTTCAAACACCTGTGGAGTTTGCATCGCGTAAACTCCTTCCCGGTCCACTGGCCCAGTCACGGCAAGATCGGCATCGGCGCGCTTCAGCGTGTCATTAATCGGCTCAGCCAGGGTGGCAGCGCCGTTGGTCCGGGCAAGTTCGAACACGCGCTTGATTTTCTCGGGCGTAACCATCGGCCGCGCAGCATCGTGAACGGCAACGAAGTCGGACTTCGGATCGATATGCTCCAGACCGGCGCGAACCGAATCGCTGCGTTCGGCACCCCCGGCCACGACTTGTCTCACCTTGGTGGGTTTGCTGATGAGTTTCCGCAATTCGCCGAGACTATCAGCGCGGCCAACCAAAATGATTTCGTCAACGCAATCGGTGCGCTCGAAGGCCGCGATGGTGTGTGCGATCACCGGTTTGCCGCTGACTAACGCGAACAATTTATCGAAACCCATTCGTTCGCTGCTTCCGGCGGCGACGATGATGGCGCTTAGCATAGTTGAAACGTTGAGCAGTTGAGAGGTTGAGCAGGAAAAAAGCAACTCTCAACCATTCAGTGATGCGAGTCCCGCTCGACTCAACCACTCAACTGTTTTTGCACTTCCGCGCTGAGTGTCTTGCCGTCGGCCCGGCCGGCTACTTTCGTCTGGACCGCTTTCATTACCGCGCCCATTTGCGCTTTTGAAGTCGCGCCTACTTCGGCAATCGCTTCACGCACAGCTTTGGAAATGTCATCAGCACTCATCGCTTGCGGCAAATACGATTGGAGGATCGATAATTCCTCCTTTTCCTTGGCTGCGAGCTCGGGGCGACCGCCTTTTTCAAAACTTTCGATGGAGTCCTGCCGTTGCTTCACCTGCTTGCGGATTACCTGAACCGCGTCAGCGTCGTTTAGTTTTCCTTGAGCGCCCGACTTTTCGATCGTGGCGTTCATAAGGGCGGCCTTGAGCATGCGCAAAACGGCGAGCTTGATCGCGTTCTTCTCGCGCATGGCCGTTTTCAAATCTGAATCAACGCGTTCCGAAAGATTCACCCGCGAAAACTATCCCACCAATCGCCGTTGTCGACTCCCCGTATAATATTCTGATTCGCACGAGGATTAGCTTGACCAGAAAACCGAGCATTTAATCATCGTCCTGATGCGACAACGCCTGAGGGTTGGCTTGACGGCCATGACAACGATTGGACTGGCCGTGTGGTGTTTGATGCCCAATAACATCATCGCTCACAACACAGATCTCGACGAGGGCGTTTATTTGATGGTCGGACGTCTTCTTCATCGCGGCTACGAGACGCACGTTTTCTTTTTCGATCAATTTTGGCTATTTCCAAAGATAATCGCTGCAGCATTCGGGCTCTTTGGCGACTCGCTCATCGCTGCCCGCTTAATTGTTTTTGCCTTCTCCCTGTTAGGCCTTCTCGGTGTCGCGGCATTAACATACCAACTGGGCGGAGGACGGATCGCTGCCATGGCTGCGATTTTGATAGAGGCCTTGAATCCGCTTTACATCAGAGGCTCACGTATGGCCCTCGCCGATGTTCCGGTGGCGAGCTGCATCGTTTGGGCACTCGTCTTTATTTTTCTTTTCCGAAATCGAAGCAGTCGAATCTGGCTGGCCTTGGGCGGTCTTTGCGCCGGCATGGCTCTCGTCCTAAAACCTTTCGCGATCGGCTTCGTGGTGACGATCGTTATTCTGCTCGTTTATAAAAGAAGCCGGCGAGAAAACGGTACATGGAACATTGATCACGCAATTTGGACCGACCTGATCATTTTCAGTGCGATGGCAATTCTGGCTGCTGCGCCTTTTGTGGATTTCATGCATCCGATCCAGGAATATCAGCGCGTTATTGGCTTCCACTGGGCCGAAAGGGATTGGCTGATTAAACGCGTCGATGATCGGTGGCGCGGGTTACTTAGATTCGCCAAGCTCAATCTTCCGGTACTTTTGTTTGCAATTTCAGGCCTCTTCGCTTTGCGGCCACTCCCAAAGTCGATAATCGCATTGCTGATCGGCGAGCTGGTGACGACCGGCATTTTGTTGGACATGCCCCCATGGATCCATCACTACATTCTGATTCTCCCGGTGCTGATCGTTTTCTGTGTGCTGGGCTTTGATCGCGTGATCATTCGGTTCAAAAAATTCATCAGCGATTTTCGTGATCGGCGGGAGCCGCTTTCGGGAAATAAATGGGCCGCGATATTGTTTGCGATAGCGGTCCTCGCCAGCATGATCGACGTCCCGTGGCTGATCAAATACGATTGGCGCGAGCGCTGGCCTCGACCTCTTCTGGTAGAACCCGTCGTTCGGCACCTCGAGGAGACTTTCGGCCCGAATGATTACCTGATTAGTGACGACGCGCTCGTTGTTTACCTCGCGAACCGGCTTATCCCGCCAAAAGCGATCAACTTCGTCTTCGACGACGTCTTAAGATTTGATCCGATGGCTTTCCCCGCTTTCGAGCGAGTGGTCCGCGAGGACAAAGTTGCGGGAATCATCGTGACTACGCGATACGCGCGTGACCGGCGGCTGATGGCATGGCTGGCAGCAAATTGCTCAACTTCAACGGAGATCGGGACGTATCGTCGCGACGAGGTGACCGCTCGCATCTACGAGACAAACAAACAACAGCCTTAAGATTTAATTCTTGATTGTCGCAGCGCACGTCCGGACCGCTTCCACATCGGCGGCAGCGACCACCTCCACATCCTTGCGGGTCCGTTTGAGTAAACCGGCGAGCACGCCCCCGGGTCCCAGCTCGACGAAAAGGTCGCAACCGAGCCCGGCAAGCCGTTCCATGCAATCGACCCAGCGCACAGTGCTGGTGACTTGTTCCTGCAGCGTCTGCCTGATTTCAGGCAGGGTTTTGACTTCGCGGCCGGTCACGTTGCTGACAACCGGAAACCGCGGCAACTGCATCTGCACGTCAAGCAACGCCGCGCCCAATTTTTGGTAAGCGGTTTCCATCAGCCGGGAATGATACGCGCCGGCGACGTTCAACATCGTTGCACGTCGAATCCCATGTTCCTTCGCGACCGCAACCGCGGCTTCGACCTTCGCTAGCTCGCCCGAAATCACGATTTGCCCTGGGGAGTTAATGTTGGCAACATCGACATCTTCATCGTCGGCGAGTTGGCGGACCGCGTTCTCGTCCGCGCCGATCATCGCCGCCATTCCGCCAACTGTTGCCGAACACGCTTCATCCATCAGTTCGCCGCGCTCTTGGACAAGACGCACGCCGTCTTCGAACGAAAAAGTTCCTGCGGCAGCATGTGCGGTCAATTCGCCTAACGACAGACCGGCCGCGCCACCGACCGGAAGTTCCCCTGCCAGCTCGCGCAAAACCGCAAGGCAAGCGAGGCCGTGAATGAAAAGCGCCGGCTGACAATTAGAAGTCTTCGTCAACTCCTCGATCGGACCGTTCCAGGCGATATCGCTCAGCTTTCGTCCAAGAATTTCGTCAGCGTTACGAAATATGCTAGCGGCTGCGCTGAATTGCCCGGCCAAATCCTTTCCCATTCCGACAACCTGAGCGCCCTGCCCGGCAAACAGTAACGCGATCTTCTTTGCCATGCGATTCACCATCGCCAGTCAAACGTGCGATTCAATTCCAAAATTGAGCTTGCACGCGGAAGTCATGCCGGCAGCGTAAATGAATTAGCTATGGCATTCACGGTCCGCGAGATTGAATCGCCCGACCCGGTGACGCGAGTCGCTGCGGAAGGGGCAAAGTTGCGTGAGAGCAACGACGACATTGGGGAGAAGATGATCCTCAACATGGGGCCGTCACATCCGGCCACGCACGGCGTGTTGCGGCTGGTGCTCGAGCTCGACGGCGAAATCATCACCAGAGCGACGCCGGACATCGGCTTTCTGCATCGCGGCGACGAAAAAATTGCCGAAAACATGCAATACAATCAGTTCGTCCCTTACACCGATCGGCTCGACTACCTCGCGCCGCTGGCCAACAACGTCGCTTACTCGCTGGCCGTGGAAAAACTGATGAACTGGGAAGTTCCGCCGCGCGGAAAGGCGATTCGGGTGATTTGCTGCGAAATTTCCCGCATTTCGTCGCATTTGATGGGACTCGGCGCTATGGCGCTCGACCTCGGAGCAATGACGGTTTTCCTCTACTCGTTCACGCAACGCGAAAAAATCTACGACTTGAGCGAACTGCTCAGCGGGGCGCGCTTCACTACGTCCTACACCCGCGTCGGCGGCCAGATTCGCGATCTCCCCGAGAAATTCATTCCGATGTTGCGCGATTTTCTCGATCAATTCGGCCCTGCGCTCGACGAGATGGACAGATTACTCACCCGAAACAAAATCTTTGTCGACCGCACCAGGGAGGTCGGCGTGATCACCAAGGATCGTGCGATTGCCTACGCGCTTTCGGGACCAAATTTGCGCGGCAGCGGTGTCGAGCATGATTTGCGGCGAAAGCATCCTTATCTCGATTACGAACAGTACGACTTCGAGGTCGTCGTCGGCAGCGCAGGTGATTGCTACGACCGCTATCTGGTGCGGATCGAAGAAATGCGGCAAAGCGTGAAAATTCTGCGACAGGTGATGGAGAAATTGCCGGGCGGACCGATCAACGTCGTCGATTGGAAGAACATGACGCCGCCGAAGTCTCACGTGATGACAAAAATGGAGGAGCTTATCCATCATTTTATCGTTGTGACCGAAGGTTTGGACGCGCCCCCGGGCGAAATTTATTTCGCCGCGGAAAATCCAAAGGGCGAGCTTGGCTTCTACATCAACAGCCACGGCGGTGGCGTTCCATACCGGTTGAAAATACGCGCACCGTCATTTGTAAATTTAAGCATCCTGCCCGAGCTGCTGCCCGGTTGCATGTTGGCGGACGTGACCGCCGTGCTTGGAAGTCTGGACTTTGTAATGGGCGAATGCGACAGATGAAGACAATGACGAAGCACGAATTTAGAATGACGAATCAGATACCCATCTGGCGATACGTCTCGCGCTTCATGCTCTTACTCCTGCTCGCGCTGGTGCTCGGCAGTTGCGCCGGTAGAAAGCTTACTAAGGCGAACGTCGATGAAGTCGGCGAAGGAATGTCGAAAAAACAGGTGGAATCGATCCTGGGACCGCCAGCCGAGCTCGACAATAAGGATTTCCTGATTTTGAAAAAGACGACTTACGTTTACCGGCAGGGCAAAGATACGGTCACCATCATTTTCAAGGACGACAAGGTCGTAGAAAAACAAAGCACTTTAACCGATTAATTTTTCGCGAGTGGACTCCCAGGTTCCGGCTGAGTTAGAGCGAAAAATGGACGAAGCGATTGCGCGCTACCCGCGCGATCAGAAACGCAGCGCTTCGCTTCCATTACTGCATCTTTGGCAGGAACACTTTGGTTTCATAAGCGACGAAGCCGTGACCTGGATTGCGGCCAAACTCGGCTTGCAACCGATCAACATTCTCGAGCTGGTCAGCTTCTATCCGATGCTGCGTGAGAAACGCGCGGGAAAAATCCACATCCGGGTTTGCCGAACGTTGAGTTGCGCGATGGCGGGAAGCTATGAGCTCATGGAGAACGTCTGCGCAGCCACAGCAATTCAACGCCCGCCTTCGCCAGGCTACGGCGCGGCAAGCAAGACGAACCCCACCACAGCCGCGGGACATGAGTCGATTTCGGTCAGCGCGGACGAAAACTACAGCGTCGAGTTCGTGGAATGCCTCGCCAGCTGCGGCAGCGCACCGGTCTGTATGGTGAATGACGAGCTCCAGGAAAATGTCGATCCCAATTCGGTCGCGGAGCGACTTCTAAATCAAACCCCAAATCTCAAACCTGTAACCACCCCGCATCCATTGGAGCGGCGGATCGTTTTCAAGAACATCGGATGTCCCGATTGGAAGACCGACATCGACACTTACCTCGAAGCGGGCGGCTACGAAGACTTAAAAAAAGCGCTCAAGATGTCGCGCACCGATATCGTCAACGAAGTCAAGACCTCGGGGCTGCGGGGACGCGGTGGCGCTGGATTTCCCTGCGGTGTGAAATGGAGTTTTATCAAACCGGATGAAAAGAAGCCGATTTATCTGATTTGCAACGCGGACGAGTCCGAGCCGGGCACGTTCAAGGACCGCTACATCATCCACGAAGACCCGCACCAGCTGCTTGAAGGTATTGCCATCTCGTGCTTCGCAATCAACGCCCGGACCGCGTACATATATATAAGGGGCGAATTCCCTGAAGGGGCGAAGATCCTGGAAAACGCGATCGAAGAAGCGCGTAAGCACAAGTTTCTCGGTAAAAACATTCTCGGCTCCGGATTTGATCTCGAGGTTTATATTCATCGCGGCGCGGGCGCTTACATTTGTGGCGAGGAAACCGGGTTGATCGAATCGCTCGAAGGTAAGCGAGCGTATCCGCGAATCAAGCCGCCCTATTTCCCGGCAGTGCTCGGGCTCTATATGTGCCCGACCATCGTGAACAACGTCGAGACGCTGTGTGCCGTAAAACACATCATCGCCATGGGCGGCGCCAAATACGCGCAGCTGGGCCGGCCCAACAACACCGGTACGCGGATCGTCTGCGTCAGCGGCGACGTGCAACGGCCCGGTTATTTTGAAATCGAAGTCGGTGCCGTAACAATGGGCCAACTGATTTACGATATGGCCGGTGGAATGAAATGGGGTCGAACGTTGAAGGCAGTCATTCCCGGCGGAAGCTCGGCAAAAGTCTTACGCGCGGACGAGCGGTTCAAAATCAAACAAAAGCGACCCGACGGCTCGACGATCGAACAGGAGATGACGATCGACGAATTGCCGATGGATTTCGACACATTGGCGGCGGCAGGATCGATGGCCGGCTCCGGCGGCGTAATCGTGCTCGACGATTCGCGCGACATGGTCTGGACTCTCAACAACATCAACGAATTCTACGCGCACGAATCGTGCGGCCAGTGCACGCCGTGCCGCGAAGGCTCGCTGTGGATGAAGAAAATCACCGAACGCATGCTGAAAGGCGGGGGTGTGACTGATGATCCGCGCACATTGAAAACGATCGGCGACAACATTGCGGGCCGCACCATCTGCGCCTTTGGTGAAGCCTGCGCATGGCCAACGCAAAGTTTTGTCGAAAAATTTCCGGAAGAATTTGCGGCCTACGCGCGTAAATCGGTCCCGCCGCCGTTGCCACCCGAAAATACGCCGGAGGAATTGATCGAGCGCGAAGTGATTCCCACGAGTCCCCTCGCCCACGATCCCGGCTGGGAAAAAGCCGGCGCCGACGCCGTAATTTAAGCAAATGAATCAGGAAAACAGGAAAGCAGGAAAATCTCTGAGGGACTCGGAAATTACTGACCAGATCATTGCCGCAGCGATCCGAGTCCATCGCGAGCTAGGTCCCGGTTTTCTTGAGTCGATCTACGAAGAAGCCCTTGCGGTTGAATTTGCATTGAGCGGAATCCAATTCATACGGCAGCATCCGGTTCCGCTTTTTTATCTTGATCACCAAATCGGCGAACATCGTCTCGATTTTCTTGTCGAAGGAAAGATTGTCGTTGAGCTGAAAGCGATTAGCGAATTGGAAGACATTCACTTCGCGATTGGCCGCAGTTACCTTAAAGCCACAAATCTTCAGGATGGCTTGCTTTTTAACTTTGCGACTGCACCGCTGACGATCAAGCGCTTTTGCCGCGAACGCGCGGAGTCGAATCAATTGATTTAAGCAAATGAATTTCCTGTTTTCCTGCTTTCCTAATTCAAACGGTTTTTCTGCTTTCCTGGGTTCCTGAGATATGTCTGACGAAGTTCCGGTGTTCAACGTCCAGATCGACGGCGTTTGGCATCAGTTTCCGAAGGGTACGCGGGTGATCGAAGCGTGCGCGCAAGTTGGCGTCTACGTGCCGCGCTACTGTTACCATCCCAAGCTCAGCTCACCCGGCAATTGCCGGATGTGTTTGATCGAGATGGGCATGCCGCGGATGGGGCCTGATCGAAAACCGGACCTCGGCGCCGATGGCAAGCCGATCATCAATTGGATGCCGCGCCCGCAAATTTGTTGCGCACAGGATGTGGCCGAGGGAATGGGCGTGCGCACGAATTCGCCGCTGGCGCAGGAATGCCGCAAAGGAGTGATGGAATTCCTGCTCATTAACCATCCGCTCGATTGTCCGATCTGCGATCAAGCCGGCGAGTGCGAACTTCAGGAATTCAGCGTCGAGTACGGAAACGCCGGTTCGCGTTTCTTCGAGAACAAAGTCAAAAAACCAAAAGCCGTAGAGCTTGGGCCACGCGTCACGCTCGATGACGAGCGCTGCATCCTTTGCTCGCGTTGCATCCGGTTCTGCAGCGAAATCGCCCACGACGACGTGCTCGGGTTTGTCGACCGCGGCAGTCATACCGTGCTCACCGCGCATCCGGGCAAGCGATTGGAAAATAATTACTCGCTCAACACGGTCGACATTTGTCCGGTCGGCGCCCTGACTTCTACCGACTTCCGATTCAAGATGCGCGTCTGGTTTTTGAAAGAAACCAAAAGCATCTGCACCAGCTGCGCCACCGGATGTAACACGATCCTGGGCACACGAGAAGACATAGTTTATCGGCAAACGCCGCGTGAGAATAACGAAGTGAACTCCTGCTGGATGTGCGATTACGGCCGGCTCAACTTTAAATACCTCGAAGCCGAGAACCGTCTTCTCGAACCGCAGGTTCGAAGTGGAAACCAACTCGTGTCGACGGACTGGAAAAGCGCGATCGCCCAAGCCGCCCTGCAACTGCGGCAATCCAACGGATCTAAGATCGCAATCATCGCTTCCGGCCGAATGACCAACGAAGAACTTTGGCTCACGCGGAAAATTGCCGACTTCGTTGGCGCGCGCTACATCGACATCGTTCCGCGTTTTGGCGAAGGCGACGAAATTCTGTTGAGTAAAGATCGTAACCCGAACGCAAACGGCGCCTGGCTAATCTTGAATTTGGATTTCCAGCCCGGCGCGAAACTTTCCCACATCGTCAACGGCGTGAAGTCAGGCGAGATCAGGACCCTGCTCGTGTTGGGTGAGAATCCGCCAAAGTTCGGAGTTCCAGCGGAGCAATTGGCAAATCTCTCTGCGTTCGTCGTGGTAGACATTTTGTCCAAGAGCGCAACCGAGCACGCGAGCGTCGTTCTCCCTGCGTCTGGTTTTGCTGAAAAACGCGGCTCGATGATCAACGGAGAAGGCCGGTTGCAACGTTTGAACCGCGCCGTCCGCCCACCCGGCAACGCCCGAGACGATTGGGAAATATTGCGCGATCTGTTGCAATCGCTGGGCGGAAGCAACGGACTGTATTCAATAGACGATGTCTTTCGGCAAATGAGTGAGGATATTCCGCAGTTTGCTCATTTGACGCTTACTAAAATCGGCGACCTCGGTTCGCACATCATGAACGTTTACGGATCACCCCACGCGCCGGTCGATCTGGAAATGACGGACATTGAACGCGCCGAGGAGAAACGCCCATCCGGCAGGTAGAGAAGATCCAGATGGACTATTTCTTCATCGGCACATCGCTTGTGAAAATTGTTGGACTTCTCGGGTTCGTGCTCGGCCTGATGAATTATGCAGTTTACGCAGAACGCCGGGTCAGCGCGTTCATGCAAGACCGGCTCGGACCGAACCGGGTCGGCTTTGCTGGATTGCTGCAGCCGATTGCCGATGCCGGAAAATTTTTGCTCAAGGAACAGTTTACGCCGGGCCACGTGAACACGTTTTACTATTTCCTCGCGCCATGTCTGGCGATGATTCCCGCAATCATCACGATCTCGGTTGTTCCCTTCGGCAGCACGTTGTTCGGGGTGCCGATGGTTATTGCCGACATCAATGTCGGAATCTTGTTCGTGTTCGCAATTGCTTCGTTAGGCGTTTACGGAATCGTGCTCGCCGGCTGGGCGTCCAATTCGAAGTATCCGTTTCTGGGCGGCGTTCGCTCCAGCTCCCAAATGATTTCTTACGAGCTCTCTCTTGCGCTGGCGGTCATTCCCATTTTTATGCTGGTGGGAAATTTACGCCTAACGAGTGTCGTGCGCTACCAAATCGAAAATGGCTGGTTGATAGCGCCGTTCATCGGCGATTGGACCAACCTTGGAAAATGGCTGCTCGCCATCCCGATGCTTGTCTCTTTCGTCGTGTTCCTAATCGCTATCCTGGCGGAGACCAATCGGCTCCCGTTCGATCTCCCAGAAGCAGAGCAGGAACTCGCCGGGGGTTACCACACTGAGTACGCGTCGATGAAGTTCGGGCTGTTTTTTCTGGGCGAATACATCGCCATGATCACCGGCTCGGCGGTCATTGTGACCCTCTTTCTCGGCGGCTGGCATTTTCCGGGAATCCCGGATGGCTCGCATGGCTGGGTCTTCGGATTGATCAACATCGCGATATTCTTCACCAAGGTTTGCGCGCTCATCTTTTTCTTCATGTGGGTGCGCTGGACATTGCCGCGATTTCGCTGGGACCAACTCATGCGCCTGGGTTGGCTCTTTTTCTTCGAGATTGCGCTCGTGAACATTTTTATCGTCGCGATTATTTTGATGTTCATCCGCTAAACACGGCAAATGACCCCAAAGAAAAACTGTTTCGGATTCACCTTAGTTTTAGCGTCATTTAGCGTCTTTGGCGGAGAATTCTGAAATGGCGATCACGGTTCCACGACCAAACCTGAACTGGCGCGAGCGTTTGTATCTGCCCGCGATCGCTGCGGGTCTTGTCATCACCCTCAAGCATTTTAAGAACATGATCTTTGGCCGCACCAAAGAGACAATGGAATATCCGGAAGAAAAATGGGACGCGAATTTGCCGGACCACTATCGCGGAGCCCCGGCCCTGGTCCGCGACGCGGACGGACGGGTCCGCTGCGTCGCCTGTCAATTGTGCGAATTCATCTGTCCGCCGCGCGCGATCAAAATTATTCCGGGCGAAATTTCGCCGACCGATCGGTTCGCCAAGGTGGAAAAATTTCCGGACGCCTTCGATATCGACATGATTCGGTGCATCTACTGTGGCATGTGCGAGGAAGTTTGCCCGGAGCAGGCGATTTATCTGCGGAAGGACTACGCCATCACTGGATTCACCCGCGAAGACATGGTGCATCACAAAGATAAACTTCTGGAAATTGGCGGCGTGATGCACGGCGTCGTCCTGAAATGGAACGCGAAGAAATGAGGTCAGAGATCGGAAGTCAGAAGTCAGAACTCGGATCGTATTTTTCGATCCGAATTCTGCAATCCGCAACCCCCAATTAATTATGCCGGCATTCTTCTTTTGGATCTTCTCCGCATTAATGTTGATTTTTGGCGCCGCCGTCATCATCAATCGCAACCCAATTGCCAGCGCTCTGAGCCTGGTGGTCTCGTTCCTCGGCCTTGCCACGCTTTTCGTGTCGCTCGACGCCTATTTCATCGGCGTCATCCAAGTTCTTGTCTACGCCGGCGCGATTATGGTGCTGTTTCTCTTCATCATCATGCTGCTCGACTTGCGCGCCGAAAAACTTCGAAAGATCAACTGGATTGCATCAGCGGGCGGGATTGCGGTCGCGCTGGTCTTCATGATCCAGATGCTTTCCGTCGTTGGAAGATTTCCGGCAGCCAAACAACCATTCCCCCCGCTTGCCCGATCGACATCCGATGATGTGCATCGAATCGGTCTGTTACTTTTCAATAACTTTAACCTGCCATTCCAAATCATTGGAATTGTTATTTTGGTCGCAACGGTGGGAGTGATCCTCCTGAGCCGCCGCGAGACTCGCTAGCATGATTACGCTCGGGCATTATCTCGTTGTTAGCGGGATTCTTTTCACGATCGGTTTCGCTGGCGTGATGCTCCGGCGCAACATCATCATCATTCTGATGGCGCTGGAGTTGATGTTGAACGCGGCCAATCTCTCGCTGGTCGCGTTCTCGCGTTTTCACGTCGACTCAAGCGGCGCTCCGAATTACAACGCGCAGGTCTTCGTTTTCTTTATCATCACCGTCGCCGCAGCCGAGGTCGCGGTCGGTCTCGCCATCGTGGTTGCGCTCTTCCGTTTGCGCCAAACGACTCATGTCGAAGATATCACCTCTTTAAAATTTTAGTTCATTCGCCAAACACGCCAAATGACGCCAAAAAAACTGGTGCCGGATTTGATATTCAAAGAAGAGTGTTACGCGATCATTGGAGCGTGTTTTGAAGTTTATAAAGACAAAGGGTGCGGTTTCCATGAGCCCGTCTACCAGGAATGTCTCGGCATTGAATTCGAGCATTGCCAGATTCCGGCGACTCCACAGCCTGGATTGTCGCTTGCGTATCACGACAGAATTCTCGCTCAAACGTACTTTCCTGACTTTCTCTGCTACGAGAAAATCATTGTCGAGTTAAAGGCCGTCACACAATTGATCGATGAGCATCGCGCCCAGCTTTTGAATTATTTGAAAGCGGGAAACTTCGAACTCGGTCTGCTGGTTAATTTTGGTCATTATCCAAAACTAGAATACGAACGGATCGCGAAGACTCATCCGAAGATTAAAGTCGATGAATCAATTTACCTTTAGATCTTTAGCGTCCTTTCGCGTGTTTGGCGGACGGTCCTTGTCCAAATGAAGTTCACTACTAACAGCTCGCTTCCGTGGATAATCCTGCTCTTGCCACTGGCATCGGCGACGATAATCACATTGTTCACGCGTCGATCCAAGACGTTGAGCGCTGCGATCTCTGTGCTGGCTGTGCTTGGAAGCTTCGTCTGCAGCTGCATGGTCTTCACCAGGATCGATATCTCCACGCCGGAATTTATGTGGCTCGACATTCGCGGCACCCTTCAAGTGCCGATCGGATTTGTGCTCGACGATCGCAGCCGGCTAATGCTTCTCGTTGTTACCGGCGTCGGATCGCTCATCCACATTTATTCGTTAGGCTACATGCGGGACGACGCCGGCAAATCGCGCTACTTCGCCGCGTTGTCACTCTTCATGTTCGCAATGCTCGGAATCGTTCTGGCGAACAATTTCGTGATGCTTTTCATCTTCTGGGAGCTGGTTGGCTTCACCTCCTATGTGTTGATCGGTCACTGGTTCGACCGCGACGCCGCGGCCGAGGCCGGAAAGAAAGCGTTTATCACCACCCGCATTGGCGATTTCGGATTCATGATCGGCATCTTGATGATCTGGATTGCCAGCGGTTCGGTCATTTTCGACGACATCGTTGCCCATCTTTCGAAAATCACGAGTAATCCGACGTATCTCACAATTGCCGCGCTATTGATTTTTTGCGGCGCCGTCGGCAAGTCGGCCCAGTTTCCGCTTCACGTGTGGTTACCGGACGCGATGGAGGGCCCGACGCCGGTCTCGGCCTTGATCCATGCTGCGACGATGGTGGCGGCCGGCGTTTATCTGCTGGTTCGCGTCGCCTTTCTGATTCAAGCGTCGCAGACCGCGCTGCTTGTCATCGCGTGGATCGGGACGATCACCGCATTGTTGGGCGCTCTGCTGGCCACCCAACAATCCGACATCAAACGAATTCTCGCCTATTCCACGATTTCCCAGCTCGGTTACATGGTGATGGCGGTTGGACTGACTTCAAACGAGGCGGCCATGTTTCACCTTTTCACGCACGCATTTTTCAAGGCACTTCTGTTCCTCGCCGCAGGCTCAATCATCGTCAGCCTCCATCACGAACAAAACATCTGGCAGATGGGCGGCCTCGCCCGCAGCCTCAAAACAACCTTTGCTACATTCCTTGCCGGAGCGCTGGCGCTGATTGGTTGTCCGCCGTTCAGCGGATTTTTTAGCAAGGACGCGATTCTCGCGCTCGCCTACCAGCACAACATCTCGATTTTCGTAATCGGTCTGACGACAGCGTTCCTCACTGCGTTTTACGTTTCACGCGCCGTCGTGGTTGTCTTTTTTGGAAAACCCCGCAGCGATCTCGCACGCACTGGAAAAGAATCGTCACCGGTCATGACCGGCCCCCTCATCGTTCTCGCAGTTCTCGCATTAGTTGGTGGATGGCAGGTGTTCGCTGAAAATTTCCTGGTCGTTCCACATGAAAAGGAAACGGTATTAATCGTCCCGATGCTGGCGTTGCTCGCCCTGATCGTGGGCGCTGGAATTGCCATCTCGCTTTACCGAAAGCGTGACCACGATCCAATTCATCTCAACATCATTCGGCAGCGCTTTTACATCGACGAGTTTTATGGATGGCTCATCGGCCTGACCCAGGAATTCCTCGCACGCCTCTCCGCATTGTTCGATCGCTGGATCGTTGACGGGGGCGCGGTCCGTGGTCTGAGCGGCGCCACCTTCGGCCTTGGCTCGCTGTTGCGATTGTTTCAGGTCGGAAACCTCCAGGCTTATGCGTTTCTCTTCGGGTTGGGGGTCGTAGCCCTCATTTACTTCGTCATTTTCCGCTAATGCTTCTCTTCCTCGTCCTCTGTCCAATCCTGGCTGCGATCTTGATTCTGATCGGCGCGCCGGCACGGTTTACAGCGCTGGTTACGGCGATTCTGAATTTGATTGTCGCATTTGTTCTTTTCGTGGAATTCGATCGAGCGGCCGCGGGATTTCAATTCATCAGTTCAACCGTTGTTTCGACGGACTGGGGAATTCATTTCGCGTTCGGTGTCGACGGCTTGAGTCTGCTAATGCTCGAGCTGGCCGCGCTTGTCACGGCAGCCGCAGTCTGGTTCACCGGGAAAATTGATAGCTACGAAAGCGCTTTTTACGCCTGCCTCCTCCTCATTTCTGCCGGCGCGATCGGAGCGTTCGCGGCGATCGACTTGTTTTTCTTTTACGCTTTTCACGAACTCGCGCTGATTCCGACGTTCCTGCTGATCGGAATTTGGGGAACGGGCAATCGCAGCCGTGCCGCCTGGAAGATCACGATTTATCTCACGGTCGGGAGTTTTATCCTGCTGATCGGCTTGATTCTCCTTTACCAAAGTTTGCCGGCGAGCGCGCGGAGCTTTGATTTTCGAGATTTACAAACAGCAGCGACTGCGCACGCGTTGGCCGCTCCGGCGCAGCGGCACATTTACCTTCTGTTGTTGATCGGCTTCGGCGTTCTCATTTCACTTTTTCCGTTTCACTCGTGGGCGCCTGAAGCGTATGCATCGGCTCCATCGCCCGCGGCAATGCTGCACGCCGGCGTCCTGAAAAAATTCGGTCTTTACGGTTTGCTTCGCCTGGCGGTCCCGTTATTGCCCGATGGCGCGCACTATTGGACGCAGCTCCTGGTGATTCTGTTGCTGGGCAACATTATCTACATCGGACTGGCCACCATCGCCCAAAAGCAACTCGATTGGATGCTTGGCTATTCAAGCGTGATGCACATGGGCTATATTTTCCTCGGCATCGCGAGCGCGAACTCGATCGGCAGCACCGGTGCGGCGACGCTCATTTTTGCTCATGGGTTATCGATTGCGCTGCTCTTCGCGATCGCCGGTCAAATTCGGGAGCGCACCGGCACCTTGTCGTTCGACGATCTCGGGGGCCTGGCGAAAGTAATGCCCTTCGCCGGTCTCGCGTTCGGATTTGGAGCGTTCGCGGCAATTGGACTGCCTGGTTTCGCGAACTTCGCGTCGGAAATCATGATTTTCTTTGGCGCGTTTCGCCACGGTTGGGAAATGCAGCGCTTTCACCTTTTTCAAATCGCGACGGTGCTGGCGCTTTGGGGCGTCGTTATTTCCACGGTCTACATGTTGCGCGCTTATCGCGCCACCTTCATGGGCACAATGCCGGAGCGTTGGGCCACGCTAGTTGATCTTCGCCGGAGCCTGCGAATTCCGGCAGCGATTTTGATCGCTGCGCTCATCATTGTCGGATTCTTCCCACAGACCGTTGTGAACATCATCACGCCGGCAATTCGAACTTATTTTCTTACCGCGAATAAATGATCGCGATCGGGGCACCATATCTTGAAATTGCGGTGCTGGTCTGCGGCATGGCGATCCTGCTTTTGGAAACTTTTGCGACCAAGATGGATCGCAAGCTGTTCGCCTATGCCGGGATTGTCGTCCTGACCGCTGTCCTGATCGGCAGTTTTTTTCTTGCGCCGCAAGAAACACCGCAGAGTGCAAGCGCGTTCTGGAATTTTTATACCGCTGACCGGTTGGCGATCTTTTTCAAACGGTTCGAGTTGATCACAACAATCCTCGTTCTGGTGATGATGATCGATTACGCACCCGAGATCCAAAGGTCGATGGATCGAACCGGCACAAACCTCGGTGAATTCTTTTCGCTGCCGCTCCTGACCTGCGCCGGCCTGATGTATCTCGTCTCGGCAATCGATTTTATTTTCATCTTTGTCTCGCTCGAGTTGGTGACGATTTCCTTTTTTGTGCTCGTCAGTTTTGCGAGAAAAGACGCGGTCGCCCTTGAGGCCGGCGTGAAGTATCTCATTCTGGGCGGAGTCTCGGCGGCCTTTCTCGTTTATGGAATTACGTGGATCTTCGGCGCAACGGGCGAAACCAATCTGCAACGCATCACGACATCGTTCGCCGGTGGCAACGTTGATACTCACGCAGCGACATTTGGCGCAGTGCTGATCATTGTCGGTCTTGGTTTCAAGATTGCGGCAGTGCCATTTCAAGCCTGGGTGCCCGATGTTTATCAAGGCGCGCCCACACCGGTGACTGCATTCCTGTCGGTCGGATCGAAAACGGCCGGTTTCGTTGTTCTCATCCGGGTCCTTCAGCCGTTCTTGATGTTGCTGAACATGCAACGGCTTCTGGTATTGCTGGCATTGCTTACCGTCGTTTACGGGAATCTCGCCGCGCTCCCACAGCAAAATCTCAAACGGTTGCTTGGTTATTCCAGCATCGCGCACGCCGGCTATTTACTTATCGCTGTCGTCTGTCTCGACGGACCTTCCCTGGCTTTCTATCTGGTCGCGTATTTGCTGATGACGCTGCTGAGTTTCGCGGTCTTGATTCTCGTTTCACAGAAGACGGGCGACGAGATCTCGGGCTTTGACGGACTGGGTAAACGCGAACCTTTCCTCGCTTTCGCCATGCTCGTCGCAATGGTGTCGCTCGCCGGTTTGCCGTTCACGGCGGGGTTTTTCGGAAAGTTTTTTATCTTCGCGTCTGCAATCGCGCAAAAACAATTTGTGCTCGTCGCGGTTGGAATCCTGACCGTCGCGTGCGGGTTTTATTACTATCTCAAGGTTGTCCGCGCCATGTACTGGCCTGCAGCCGACCAACCTTCCGCCCAGAACGAAACCATCACGATCAGTCCGCTATCTCGCCTGATAATGATCGCTTTGATGGTCGCTACGATTGTTCTCGGCGTTTATCCGCAACCGATCCTGAATGCATTAAAGCATTGACCACGGATTACACGGATAACACTGATAAAAGCAGAAGTTCTTTGTGTCTGATCCGTTGAATCCGTGAAATCCGTGGTTTCGAATCTAAGGGAATGAATTAGGAAAGCAGGAAAAAAGGAAAAAAAACCCTTAAGAATTCCTGCGTTCCTACTTTCCTTATTGAATGAATTGGGGGCCGGAACCTTCCTGGATTCCTGACTTCCAGATTTATTCTTATCCGTCTCAATCCGGGTCATTCGCGGTTGAACGTCTGGACTAGTCGCTTAGTTCGACGTTCCAGTAAGCGAGATCGACAAAATGTCGCCAGCTCTCATGCTGTGGCGCGTTGAACGTGACGTGCAAAAACGGCCGCCATTTCGGGCGCTTCGGTTTGCGGATCAGCGTCATCTGCGCTTCCTGTGGCAGGCGATTGCCTTTCACCGTGTTACACGGAATGCACGAACAGACGACATTCTCCCATGTGGTCGTTCCACCACGATCCCGCGGAACCACGTGATCGAGATTCAAATCGTTGCGATCGAATGTCTTGCCGCAGTACTGGCAGGTGTTCTTGTCCCGTTCGAACACGTTATGCCGGGTAAACTTCACTTCCTTTTTCGGCAACCGATCAAAGAACAGAAGCACAATTACGCGCGGGACACGGATCTTCCACGAAATCGTTTGAACCAGCTCGTGGTCGGGCGCATCGGTCGAAAAATCCCGCCAGCTTTCGAAATCGTGGGTCAGGAAATTGTTTGTGTCATCCGACGAGACAACGTGAGCGTGGCCGGCGTAAACCAGCGAGAACGCCCGCCGCGCAGAGCAGATGTTCACCGCCTGCCAGAGGCGGTTAAGCACCAGAACCTGACTGTTTAACAACGAGTGCAAGGCTTCCTCTCACGCGCTTTTACCACGTTTTTAGTGGAAAGTGGCGCGAAATTATCATTACCGTTTTCCGCTGTCAACGAGCCGAACCCAGGCCGTCCGCGGCTTGCACGAGAGTCCAAAACCCGACATGATCGCGGCCGAATGCAGTGTTTCTCCCCTTCCCTCCTAGTAACGTTCCGGATTAGGCCGAATTTTCCCGCCTTTAAATGCCGAATAATTCGGCCTACTTCTCGTTAGGTGCTATGCGCCCCTTCATCATCGCCATTGCATTCCTGCTGCCGCTTTGCGCACTTGGTGCAGAGCGTAAGCTGGATCCGCGAAAGCGTGCACAGTCCGCGTCATTGACTTGGGGATTCGACGCCACTGAGGCGGAGTTCCGAAAGATGCAGCGGAGCTATCGCCCCGAGCATTTTGATATTTGGAAAAAGAAGATATCGCAGCTTCACGCTGGGATGACGGAGAAGCAGGTGATGGCTGCTCTCCAGGCTGGGGAGATATCCGCACGCACGGAGAGCACTGATACGTATGGCGACGTAATCGTGCTGAATGACGCCTATTGCATGTTAGTCCTACTTGATAAGCAGGAGCGACTGATGGATGCGACGGGCCCTGTCGCAATGACCTACCAGATCGTCACTACGCATAAGAAGCCACCAAAGACCTAACCAAACGATGAAGCCAACCGCCCCATTGCGATGGAACGCCTGCGTGTTTGCCATCGCACCCTGCGTTGGCTTATCTCTTTCTCATTAGGGCGCACGTTTTTTAACAGGCCACATGAAGAAAGTTTCTCTTCCGCCGTTAACTGCCAATCTTGCGTCCACGATTCTCGGCACTTGGATGCTTAAATCGCGACAGGATGTGGACGCTGGCGGGCAAATCCTGATCGACTCGTTCCTGGGCCGAGATCCAATTGGCATACTTTGCTTTGGGCCAACTCATTTTGCAGCCCAGTTTATGAAACGGGATCGATCCGACGAAGAGAGGGTGCCACAACGAGTCCAAGCTGAAAATAATACCGCTGCTGTTAACGGATACGATGCTTACTTCGGCACTTACAGTGTAGACGAGGCCGCAGGCACTCTCTCGACACATGTTGAAGGATCGATTTCCCCTATCAACGTCGGCAAAACCTATGTCAGAGCTGTGCGGGTGTTGGGCAATGAACTCCTTATCCAGCTGAAGACCACCGCCGTTAACGGTACAGCTATCACGCGAACAAATACCTTCTACCGTGTTGGCTAGACTCACAGTGTGCGGCCCTAACCAGGCGCTGCAGCTAAGGGCGCGAGGCGCCCGTTGAGAGGTTGAGTAGTTGAGATGAAGTTTTGCTCTGCGATGAGACGTGGCTTATCCCCGTCTCGTTAGGCCCTGCTGCTCAGCGTAATGACCCATCCGATGCAACTTGTGCCGCCATCGCTCGATCGATTGCCGAGTTACGTCGCTGCCTTGAAGCGAGGATGGTCGCCCGACAACATGAAAGGCGCCGCCGCTTCTACTGAGGAACTTGCGCAGATCGAGAAAGATCCCCGCTCGTTCGTCGAAAGTTTAACTGATCGGGAAGGAAAGGGTCCGCCGATTGTTCTGCCGGATGGTTCGAGTGCAGCGCGACTTCCGGGATTTAAACTTTGGCTTTGGGATACCGAGTTCTGCGGCTCTATTGGTTTGCGGTGGCAGCCGGGCACATCAGAGTTGCCGCCTTACGTCCTCGGGCACATTGGCTATGCGGTTGTGCCATGGAAGGAAGGCCGCGGCTACGCCAAGTTAGCTTTAAAGTTGATGCTGGAGCATGCTCGCGCTCAAGGGCTGGAATACGTCGAAATCACAACGGACCCAGATAATGTTGCTTCCCGCAGGGTCGTTGAAGCCAACGGCGGCGTCCTGATCGAGCGGTTCCAGAGGCCTGCGCAATACGGCGGCACTGATGCGGTTCGCTATCGAATCACGCTCTAGCTGGTAACGCGCGTGGCCTGACCGGGCGTTCATTTAGGGGAAAGGAATGAAGAGCAGAATCTTCGCGGTTAAAGTCGCGGTTGGCGATCTGCGCGCGAAGACTTTCGTCTTCAAAGCGCAGAAGACGATGTATGGTGGCAAGCAGATTGCCAAAGGCGACGCGATCTTCGTTTTTGCGAGTGAAAACGAAGGCGGCCGGGGTCTCATCGCAACTGGAATCGTCACCTCAGCGAAAGTGGTCGCAAGAAAACCAGGGATCGCCCGGCAAACGCCTCGCGTCAGCATCACCGTCAAACGCACAGCGTTAGCTAAGCGGCGCCTGGGGCGGAGCGAGCTCAAACCTTGTTCCAAATGGAATGACGGTCGACCCGAGACCGAGCTCAATTTCAAGTTCTATCGTCAAGCGACGAACAAGATCGTCGGCATCTCCGACAAGGCGGCCTCGTTCCTTCAGCGATTCTTCTGACGCGCTCTTTCTCGTTAGGCCGGGAGTGAAGTTGAAATTCTAAGCCTTGGCGAGAACTGAAGGTTTTTTGTCGAGAACGGCCATCGCCTGTTGCAGCTCGTCAAAGTCGAATGGCTTGGACATCATCATGTCGACGTTCAGTCCTTCGTAAGCCCGAATGTCCTCGTCCGAGAGATAAGCCGACAGAACGAGAATTTTGCCGAGAAAGTTTTTCGCCCGGAGCTGACGCACCAACTCGAGACCGGTCATCCGCGGCATTCGGTGGTCGGTGATAACCACGTCAAAGGGCTTCTTGGCAGCGCCGATCTTAATGAGTGCTTCCCATCCGCTACTCGCGCGAACGACCTTGGATGCCGGACCTCCGAGCACCATTGCAATCATATGCCCAACCGCTTTTTCATCCTCCACAACCAGGATTTGCATAGTTACCGAAGGCTAATTAGCAGGACGTGGGCCTCCGCCGAACCGCAACAGGCTACGGCCTCACAGGCGCGCCTTCGCCGGGCCACCGCCTCGCAGGCGGGCGTATTCGCTGTGCCGGAATAGTCTGGGGCCTCGTGCGGCGGGCCGCAGAATGTCGGACGCATCCCGTCTATTTATCGCCGTGCCGCCGGGCTGGCTGCTTTCTTCATGAAATTGCCCGGCAACTTTTTTTCATTGTCCGGAGTTGCGCCGGCCGAATCACCAAGGCTCTGCTCTTCGGCCGGGAGAAATTGTTTAAACCGGTTCTTATCGATCGCTTTCATGAACGCTTCATGTGCAGTCACCGTTCCGTTCTTCAACAGCGCGAAAATCGCGTCGTCCATGAATTGCATCCCCTGCCCTTTACCGGAAACGATTACGTCCTGAAGTTTCTGGGTTGCGCCTTCGCGGATGATTGCCGAGACGGCGGCGTTTGCGATCAAAATCTCATTCACGGCAACACGGCCGGAGCCGTCCGCCTTTTTCAACAGCAGTTGCGCAAGCACGCCGCGCAGCGAATTGGCCAGCATCGCACGAGCCTGTGGTTGCTTGGCAGCAGGAAAGACATCGACCATTCGATCAACGGTCTTGCGCGCATTGTTCGTGTGCAGCGTTCCAAAAACAAGCAACCCGGTTTCGGCCGCAGTCAACGCAAGCGACACAGTTTCCAAATCGCGCATCTCACCGACAAGCACGATGTCGGCGTCTTCGCGCAACGCAGCTTTCAACGCGACTGAGAACGATTCGGAATCGCCGGGAATCTCGCGTTGCGTGATGATGCTGCGCTTGTTGTCATGCACGAACTCGATCGGTTCCTCGATCGTGACAATATGCCGTGAGAGACTTTCGTTGATGTAATCGATTAGCGCGGCCAGCGTCGTCGATTTTCCGGAACCGGTAGGGCCGGTAATGAGGACCAATCCGCCACGGAGATGGGCAAACTCTCTTGCCACCGCCGGAATTCCCAGCTGCTCCAGCGACGCGATCTTCGTGGGGATTAATCGAAAGACCGCGCCGTAACCGTGGGTTTGCTTCAAATAATTGCAGCGGAAGCGCGACGCCGCATCCATCTCGTAGGCAAAATCGAAATCACCGTGCTCGTCGAAAATCCCCCAGCTCCGTTCGCCACAGATTTCGCGCAACATCGACATGGTTTCATCGCGCGTCAGCGGCGCTTCACGAATTGGCGCCACATCGCCGTGTTTGCGCATTTTCGGCGGCTCACCTTCGGCAATGTGCAGATCGGATCCGCCCTGCTCGACGATCACACGGAGGAATTGGTCTAAGTAAGACATGACTAAATGACGAATGACGAATGACGAAGCACGAAGGAATGACGAAATCCTGATGACGAAAGCAAAATCGACATCTGCATTAGCATTTCGGGTTTCGTCATTAATTCGACATTGGTCATTCGAGCTTCGTCATTTGCGGAGCTGCTCGCGCATTTCCATTTTTTGCTCGGCACTTGCAACGGCCTCTTCCGCGCTGATAAGGCCGCGGAGATGCAGCTCCGCCAGCGCGTCGTCCATCAGCTGCATTCCCTGCTTTTTTCCAGTCTGAATGATTCCTGGCAGCATGTAGGTGCGCGATTCACGGATGACGTTGGCGACAGCGGGCGTGTTCGTCAGAATTTCCAACGCAAGCACGCGACCTTTACCGTCGGCGCGCGGAATCAGTTGCTGGCTAATGACGCCGCGCAACGATTCACTGACCATGATGCGAATCTGCTCCTGTTGATCCGGCGGAAAAACATCAAGCAATCGATCGAGGGTGCGCGAAGCGTTCCCGGTGTGCAGTGTTCCCAAAACTAAATGGCCCGTCTCGGCGGCAGTAATGGCCAGCGAGATTGTTTCCAAGTCGCGCATTTCGCCGACCATGATCACGTCCGGATCTTCGCGAAGCGCGCCTCGCAACGCGGCCGCGAACGAGCGCGTGTGGGTATGCACTTCACGTTGCGTGATGTGACAGCCTTTCGGTTCAAGGACGCATTCAATTGGATCTTCAAGCGTGATGATGTGCTCGCGTCGCTCGATGTTCACCTGTTCCACCAACGCCGCGAGGGTGGTTGATTTTCCACTTCCGACAGAGCCGGTCACGAGGATCAACCCGTTTTGATAACGCGTTAGTAATTTCAAATGCTCGGGCAAGCCGAGCTCATTCATCGTGCGCACTTTCGTGTTGATGATGCGAAACACGAGATCGACCCCGAGTCGCTGCCGCACGACGCTGGTCCGATACCGGCCGAAAGAATTCGCGTAGGCAAAATCGGCATCACCGCGCTGGTTCAATTGTGTTTTGCGGAGGTTCGATAGAAAACCTTCCGCCAGGGCAAGCGTTTGGTCGGAGGTGAAGCACGGTGCATCCGGCCAAATCGGACTCAGCTTTCCGTGCAATCGCCAGATCGGCGGCGCGTTTACTCCAAGATGAACATCCGATGCGCCGGCCTGCAGCCCGACCGAAAGATATTCATTAACGTGTGGCAGCGGATGCGCTCTGGGGGGCATAACGCGCCACCGGTTTTACGCTGGAGGCCGCCGCGCGTAAACCTCAAAAGCCCTTCTTATCCGAGCGGGCGCGCGAAGCGTAGCTGCCGAATTGCTTTTCGAGAAAACTGACCACGACCGGTTTGGCGAAGCCGGCAAGAATCCGCGCAACACCCAAAAGAAAACCGGCTTCCAACAAACTGCTTTTCGATTTGGCTGCGCCTTTCGGGGTTACATAAACTTTTCTCTTCCGAGTCACCACCGCTGTAACAAGCAAACCGATCGCTATCGCGCCGACAATCCATGGCACCGGTTCGCGCCGGACCGACCGGCGAATCTTGCGCGGAATGTCGGCTTCTTCGCGAACGCGACTGAGCCTGCGGTCCACCTCTTCACGCGATCGCGCGATTTCTTCCCTCAATTCCTTGGCTGATTTGCTTCCAGATTTCTTAGCCATTCCCGGTCTTTCTTTAGTTCATCCATTGTTGCGCGAAAGATCGGACGTTTAATGCCGGTCCCGGCGACAAGGAGTAAAACAAGCGCAATGACAAAGTGGAGTCCGGCTGCCGCCAAAGCCACCCACAACCATGACACATTTGCCATGTGTGCAACTGCGACCACCGCAGTCGCCAGCAAAAAGATATAGCCGAAGGCAAAAAACAACACCGCCGCGACCAGGCAAACCGCCGCTACCAAAAATTGGACGAGCGCCGCCTTCGATTCGGTAGCCAGCAGTGCGGCCCGGCTTTCAAAAAAATCGGCCAGCGCGCTCGCCAGTGCGACCAAACTACCGATCAAACCAGTCTGGCGCGGTCGACTTTGCGACGGCGCAGGTTCGCCAGGCATTCAGAAATTGCGATCAGCGCCGGAAGATGAGTCCGAGGACAAATCCTACGCCGAGCGCAGTAAAGATTGCCTTGGTCGGATTTTCGCGAACGTACTGTTCCGCGTCGTCATGGAACGTGCGGGCGCGCGTCCGGGCATCATCCAACGCGTCTTCGGCGCGGCCGCGTACATCCGTCCAGGCTTTCTCCGCTTTGCCACGGGCATCGCCCCAAACCTGTTCGGCCTTGCCACGATACTCGCCGGCAATCGCTTCGGCGGCGCCCCGTAAATCCTCGGCGGCTTTGCGTGCGTGCAATTTACTGCTCTCGAATTTGTTCTGCGCGTCGCTCTCCGCAGATCCTCGATGTGATTTGTTTTCTTCTGCCATAAAGTTCTCCAATTGATTTCGTTACCGGAACTATCCGCGCGCTTGCGATTCTGAGCAAATTCCAGACCGATGGCCAGCCCGCTAGTAGCCCGGGAACGCCGGAGCGACCTCAAGATCCTCTCAACGATTCAACTTCTCAACGGCTCAACGCCCGCGCGCAGCGCGGTCATTGCTCTCGAAAGATGATCCGCGCCTTGGTCAAGTCGTAAGGAGAAAGCTCAACCGAAACCTTGTCACCGGGAACGATGCGAATGAAGTGCTTCCGCATTTTGCCAGAAATGTGGGCGAGCACATTCCGCTGACCGGCCAGATCCACCCGGAACATGGTACCGGGCAGCACTTGGGTAACGGTTCCCTCCATCACGATCTGTTCTTCCTTCGGCATCGCGCCGGAATATATATCAGCGAACGAGGTCGCCTCAAACGCGATGTAGCCACCGCCCTGCGGGCGGTTAACGTCGCGCAGCGACGTGGCTACAACCATGATCTTACTGCACGTCTTCGAGCGAGACGCTTGGCAGATATTCCCCAAGCTCCTGCCGTTTCCACCATGCGCCGGTTTGTCGATGTTCCTCGATCGTCGTGAACCGGTACCGATAAAATGTCGCGCGGACGAATCGGGGCGGCGCTTGCGAAAACGGATTTCGCTCAAAAAGCGCAACGACTTGCGGTTTCCCATGCAATAACGCGATCGCCGTCTGCACAAACCACGGATTTTGACGATACGATCCGAGAGCAGCGAACCACATCTGCCAGTCCAATCGTGGTTGATGCGGCTGACACCAGCCCGGCGCCCGCATCACATCGCCGGGTTTCCATTTAAATTCGTAAGGTTGCCACTCAAGTCCGTCCGCGCTGCCTTCCATGACGATTTCTTTTCGGTCCTTGGTCATCACGCGAAAGAGTCCGTACCCGTTCGCAATTCGTAGCGATTCAAAACGTGCGTAGAACGATCCGAGCCAATGCGACCATTCTTCTTCAGGCTTGAACGCGCCATAAATCAGACGCGCGTTCAACGGCAACGTCAGAACGATCACGACCATCGCGGCGTAGGCTGCGAAACGATCCGGGAAATAATGGGACACGACGGAGCGTGTCCCTCCATTTGTTCGGAGGGCGCCGCTCCGTCGGCGCCAAACCGCGTCATCGACCAACAACAAGCACAACGCGATCGTGAGCAGATTAAAGAAGTTGTAGTTGCCAGTCACTCCGATCATGAGCTGAAGAAAAATCAACAATGCGCAGGCAATCACGCGCAGACGGCGCGGTGCCCAAATGAAAAAGGGCACGATAATTTCGACGACCAGGCAGAACGCCACCGAAAATTTCTTGAACCACTCGGGGCTTTGATCAGCCCACCAGCCGATGACCGTCGGCAACGGCTGAGACCAATAATGATAGTCGAGCGCGGTCAGGTTGAACCAGGAATCATCGCCACTCGTAAGCTTCACCACACCCGACATGAGCATGAGTTTGAAAAGCAAAAGCTTGAGCAGAAACATCGCGGCGCGCGAAACCGGCGCCTCTGTAGTGGCAGGCGTGCCGCCTGCTGGAAGCCCGGAACTTGCAGCCGAGACAATGCCAGTCCGGTCCGCCAATCGGACGGACTCGTCCCGTGGCGAGCTCGGACCTGCCGCCACAGAAGATGATCTCCCCCAAAGCCGCCACGGCGCGAGAAAGATCGAGAGGAATCCCGTTTCGAGCAGCAAGATGTCCCATTGAAAGCTAAGAAAGGTTTGGCCGGCAATGGCAAGCGAAAGATAAGAAACAACCAAACCGACGAGCGAGAGCGCCGGGGCGATTCCAAAAATCAGCAGCAGCGAAAGCAAAACTCCGCTACAGCACAGGAAATGCAGAAATGGGTCGCTCGAATTGAGCCAACACAACGTCGGAAGGATCGACAATGCACGATCACCGATTTGTGCGTGTACCGCCGGTAGAAATTCGGCGACAGGTGTGATTCCGCCCGAGCCGATAAGTCCGTCGATCTGGACCCACAGCGAAACGAATGCGATCAGGAAAATCAAACCCAGCGAACGCAAGAACCAGCGCCGCGCCGCAAAATACGCTGGTGGCCGGACGTCGTTTCCCCAAAGAAAACGTGTCATTGCAGAGGCGAACCGGCGATTGGAAGCAATGAGTTTGTAAAAGCCCTCCGAAACGGCCGCGACTCCGGGAACGTGTTCGTAACTCCAGGCCAGCCACTTTCGCGAAGATCGACATCGCAGCGATCGAAAAACGGCTTCCGCTCCGCAAGAGACGCGGCCGTTGGACTCGATAAAAATTACCGAGCGCTCGAATTGTTCGCGCGGAATTTCCGGAAATCGGTCACCGATTTTCTGCGACGTTTCGTAATCGACCTCGTCGCGAGTGATTTCTTTCCAGCGCTCGATCCAGCGCCGGCAAAAGTGGCATTCGCCATCCCAAATCACCAACGGCTTCGGCGGCGGATTGGAAACGCGGGTCACAGGTCGAAGTCTGCCCAAATCGGCGCGTGATCGGAAGGATCTTTGCCTTTTCGCAGTTCACGATCGACTCCTGCGGCCGTGCATCTTTTGGCCACCGAATCACTCGCCAGAACGGCATCAATCCGCAGCCCGCGGTTTTTTGGAAACGCCAACATCCGATAATCCCACCATGTGAAAACTCCCGGCGGTTGCGGATGCAATCGGAGCGTGTCGCGCAAGCCGACATCGCAGAGTTTTTGAAAGGCCGCTCGCTCGCCGTCCGAGCACATGATCGCGCCCCGCCAGAGTTCGGGATCATGAATATCCACATCTTCCGGAGCGACATTGAAGTCTCCGCACACCACGAGCTCGACATCTTTTTCCCTCGAGAGGCAATCCCGTAATCGCGCATACCACTCCAATTTGTATTTGTATGCCGGCGATCCCACGGCCTGACCGTTCGGCGCGTAAACGGAGTAGACGCGCAGGTTTCCGGCGGTTGCCGAAATCACGCGCGCTTGCGGATCAGCCACCTCGTCGCAAAGCGACAGGCGAACATCGGTGAGCTTTGCTTTCGAGAGGATCGCCACACCGTTGTACGATTTCTCACCGTGATACGCGCAATCGTACCCGGCAGACCGAAGCGATAAGGCCGGAAATTGTTCGTCAGTGCATTTCGTTTCCTGCAAACAAACGATCGCCGGCTTGGCAGTTTCGAGCCATTCGAACAGTCGATCCTGCCTTTTCCGCAGCGAATTGATGTTCCAGGAAACGATTCTCATAAGTGGAACGCGTTCTCCGAACGCGTTGATAAAATAAGTGCGGCTACGCCGCCAAAATAACATCGCGTTGGGACAACGCGATCCACCTACAGTTCTATTTCCATTCCGGGCGTTGCCACAATGATCTCCGCATTCGGCAAATTGAGCGTTAACTGCGCCCGCATCCATGCGACTGCCGGCGGATCGCCGTGAACGAGTAGAATTTTTTTCGGAGCGAGCCGCCCTGCAAACCCAACCAGCGATTCACGCGACGCGTGCGCGCTGAATTGGAACTGCTCGATCTGACAACGCACGGTTTGCGGCGCGCGGTCCGGGTCGATCTTCACCTGCTCGTTTGGCTGCGCATTTCGCAAAATCCCGGCCGGCGATTCGGGGTCGGCATAACCTACAAAGAAAATCGAATGGCGCGCTTGATCGACAATTCGCTGTGCGAAGATGTTCGAGAGCGTTTTCGGTGTCATCATTCCGCTGGACAACGCGTAAACTCGGCCGGGCCTCGTCCCAGCATCGTGGATGTTTTCAGCGTTCAAAACGAACGGCCGCAACTCGTCGAGCAATTGCAGCCGTGGAAGCTGCCGGCGCCCCATTTGGGCGCGGCGATCGTAAACCTCGCTCATCTTCCAACTGAGGCCGCCGATGTAAATCGGGAAGTCGAGGGTCTTTTCGCGTCGCAGTTTGTAAAGGATAGCCAGGATCTCCTGAGTCTTCCCAAGCGCGAACACAGGAATGAGCAGGCAACCGCCGCGGGTAAATGCATTTTCGATCGCCTGCATTAATCGCTTTTCCTCCGCTGCGCGGGACCAGCCTGCCGGCACCGGCGTATCGCCGCGGGTACATTCCGTAATCAGGATGTCGATCTTCTCTTCGGGAAAAACCGCCGCTTGCACGATCGTTTGATCATCGAAATTTACGTCGCCGGTATAAAACAGGGTCCGGCCCCCGGTTCGGAGCAACACTCCGGTCGACCCAGGCACATGTCCGGCGTCGAAGAATTCGAACGTGGTTTCGCTGGAATCCGCAGGCGCACGTTCACCCGAAAGGGTGTAGGTCTGCCGCAGCGCGCACGATTGCCAGCGTTCGCTAACGCGATCGATTTCGCGATGAGTAAAAAGCGGATAAAGCGTCGTGCCCAGCTCTTCCCGTTGCCGTGTCATCACATTGACGGAATTGTGTAGCAGAATGTTTCCGATTTCGGCGGTTGGCTCGGTCATGAAAACGCGCGCATGCGGCTGACGCCGCATCAGTACCGGCAAGGTCCCGATGTGGTCCTGATGGGAATGCGAAATGATGATGGCGTCCAGCTTCCGGCCCCTGATCGCATTCATATTCGGCAGCGCCTCTTCCCCTTCGAACTTGGGATGCATCCCGGAGTCCAATACCAGGCCGCGCCCGTCAATCTCCAGATAGTACGAGTTCGCGCCGATCTCGGTCCGGCGCGTCAGATTGATAAATTTCAATGAAAACTCTTACTCTTTCTCTTCGTCTTACTGACACTCTGTCGAACTGAAATATTCCGACGGCTCCTCGCTCGCGTGCGACATCAGGCTGCTCTGCAATCCTGTTAGCATCGAAACAATCTCCAGCAGTTGCCCTTTTCTCAGCGAAACCGCATCGTCGTCACACAATCCTTTCGAGACCAACACGTCCAGACACGCTGCGCATTCGAGAGCAGAGCCGCGGGCGATCTCAATGAACCGGCAACGGTCTCGCACGGCGAACTTGCCGTTTCCTTCAGCGATGTTGAGCGGAACGCTAGTGGAGGCACGATCGAGTTGGTCCTTCACTGCCGCTTTCGCCTTAACTCGGCCAATTAGTTCGGTCGACCAGCTGACGAACTTCAACGAAAGCTGATAGACGATAAGCTTTTCATGATCGAAGCGGGGGTTCATTTCAGCAGAATGAGCAAGAGTAACAGTAGGAGCAAGAGCAAGAGATTGTGTAACCTGCGTAACGCGACTTCAGTCTTATCAAGAGGTTGAATGAATATGTTGACGGCACTGCCGGATTCGAAGTGGAACGACGCCACCGCTGCACACCTCTTGAACCGTGCTGCATTTGGAGGCACACCAGATGAAATCGAACGAACCCGGCAAAAAGGCCTTACCGCCGCGGTTCGAGATTTCGTGGACGTAAAAGCCGACGCGGCCAATGTGGCGCCGCCGGCCTGGGCGCATCCGAGAAATATTCGCGCTCAGCGGATGGAAATTAAAGCCGCCAAGGACCGCGGCGAAAACTTCCAGAGCAAGGTTCGCGAGGTCCGAATGATGGAAGGAGACGAGATGATCGATCTCCGACGCTGGTGGCTCGATCGCATGCTCAATGGACCCGCGCCGCTTCTCGAAAAAATGACGCTATTTTGGCACGGCCATTTCGCCACCAGCATCCAAAAAGTGCGCGATGCGTACTGGATGTGGTTGCAAAACGACACTCTTCGCCGTAACGCCCTCGGAAATTTCGGCGCACTGGCAAAGAAAATGTCCCGCGACCCGGCGATGATGATCTATCTCGATCTACAGCAAAGCCGCCAGGAACATCCGAACGAAAACTGGGCCCGCGAGTTGATGGAATTGTTCACGGTCGGGATTGGAAATTACTCTGAACAAGACATTCGCGAATCAGCTCGCGCCTTCACCGGTTACCGGATCGATTTCACAACTCAGCAATTTCATTTCGCCCCGTTTCAACAAGATCACCAATCGAAGGCGTTCATGGGCCGGAACGGGAACCTGAACGGCGACGAAATTATCGACATGCTGGTCTCCAACCCGGCGTGCGCCCAATTCATCGGTCGGAAGCTCTGGCGATTCTTTGTCGAAGATGAGCCGTCAAGCACGGTTATCGATTCAGTTGCCGGGACAGTCCGCAAACACAATTTCGAAATGCGTCCAGTGCTGCACGAAATTTTCAGCTCCGGGGAATTTTATTCCGACCGCGCCATGGGCAGCCAAATCAAGAGTCCCGTGCAATACATTGTTCAGACTTCGAAATTACTTAATGCGGCGGCGCCCCCGCCTCTCGCAGCGCAAAACGCGATGCGTCAGATGGGACAGATTCTTTTCGCGCCACCAAATGTGAAGGGCTGGGACGGTGGCAAGCAGTGGATCAGCACGTCAACGTTGTTGTTTCGCTACAACTTCGCGAATTACCTGATCAACGGCGACGCGATCCTGCCGCCCAATCTGAGACAGCCGCGCCAGGGTGCTGATGTCGGTTTCGGCCGCGCCGCGCAATATGCCGAGCAAATCAAGCGCGACCCAATCGACGTTGGCAAACTCGTGCCGGCCGATCTCCGCGCGAAATCGCATGAAGTTGTCGATCTTTTGGCGAAGCGATTCTTTCAAACCCGGCCCGCGCAAAAAGAAATCGACGCGTTCGCTCAATTTCTCGAATCGCGCGGGCCGGAAATCACGGACGCGAATTTGCGCGAGCTGATCCACCTGATGATGAGCACGCCGCAATTCCAACTCGCCTGAAAATGAAAACAAAAATCACATTGCAAACCCGGCGAAAATTCCTTCGCACTTCGATGCTCGGAGCAGCCGCGAGCTGGACGCTGCCAGTCTTTCTCGAGAAAACTTTCTTCGCGCTCGACGCGCTTGCGGCTGAGGCCGCGACGCAAGCTGTGACCGGAAAGGACGGGACAATTCTCGTGGTCTTGCAAATGGCCGGCGGCAACGACGGACTTAACATGGTCGTTCCCTACGCTGACGACGCTTACCACGTCGCACGGCCGCGGCTTCGCCTGGCTCCTGATCAAGTCTTAAAGATCAACAATTACATTGCCCTGAATCCAAAACTCGCCGGTATGAAGTCGCTCTACGACGAGGGACATCTAGCGATCGTCCAAGGTGTCGGTTATCCAAATCCCAATCGGTCGCATTTTCGTTCGACTGAAATCTGGCAGACGGCGTCGGATGCCGATCGCACGTTGAACGAAGGATGGCTCGGCCGTTATTTCGATAATTGCTGCTCGGGCGCCGATCCGACGGTTGGCGTTGCAATCGGAGAAGAGACGCCCCAAGCGTTCGCGGCGAAAAATCCAACCGGCGTCACGTTTTCGCGGCCGGAGCAATTTCGGTTTCGACCGTCCGAACCGAACAATGGCCAGATGAGCGCCGAAGAGATTCTTTTCCGGCAATTAAACGAAGGGGGCGGTAGCGATGAAAGCGGCACCGCTGCGACGAATGCAGGTGGATCGATTGGCGAGATTCCCGGCAAAGCCAGGAACGATTTGAGCACGCTCGACTTCTTGCAACGGACTGCGCTCGATGCCCAGCTAAGCTCAGACAAAATTCTGGCGATCGCACGCAAGTACAAATCAACCGTGCCGTATCCGCAGGGACAGCTGGCGGCGAGTCTGAACATCATCTCACGCATGATCGCCGGGGGATTGCCGACGCGCGTTTACTACGCGAGTCACGGCGGATTTGATACGCACGCCGGACAAATCAACACCCACGAAAGGTTAATGGGCGAATTCAACGACGCCGTCAGAGCCTTTGTCGCCGATTTAAAACAGCAGGGAAATTTCGACCGCGTTGTGTTGATGACTTTCAGCGAATTCGGCCGGCGGGTACAGGAAAATGCAAACGGCGGAACGGACCACGGTGCAGCGGCGCCGATGTTTGTCCTCGGTGGCGCAGTGAAAGCCGGTTTATTCGGGAAATATCCCAGCCTCACCGAGCTCGATCGCGGCGATCTAAAATTCAACACGGATTTTCGCAGCGTTTACGGAACGGTGCTCGATCGCTGGCTGAAAGCGCCAAGCCAGACCGTACTGGGTCGGAAATTTCCGGCGCTGGGGATCGTGTAGCTGTAGCGGCGCTCTGCGATCGCCGGACGGCGCTCATAGAGCGCCGCTACAACATTTGCCCGAAAATCCGCATCCAGTTTCCGCGCAGGATTTTCTCGATGTCGACATCGCTGAAGCCGCGCTCAATTAGTTTGCGCGTAAGGTTTCGAGCGTGGGTATGATTCGTCAGATCAGGAATAAAATGTGGCGTAGTTAGTTTTGCCTGCAGTTCTTTGCGAACGCTTTCCGGCAGCTGCTGAAACAAGTACTCGCAAAAATCGAAGCCGATCCCCACACCGTCGATGCCAATCAAGCTGGTAATGTGCTGAATGTGATCAACATAGCGATCGATCGTGCTCTCGTTCGGGTTTGAGCTAACCAAGATTGCGTTTACACCGACCACTCCGCCACGCGCTCCAATAATCTTGATCTGCTCGTCGCTGATATTTCGTTCAACATCGTAAAACCTTCGCGCATTGGTGTGTGAAACAATCAGCGGCTTCTTAGTCAGATCGACAATGTCCTCAAATCCTTTCGGATTGATGTGCGCAAGATCGATGATGATGCCGAGCGGTTCACATTCCTGAACAACTTCGCGCCCAAAGGCGGTCAACCCATCCCGCGGCGAGCCGCTCGCGGCGAAAATTCCGCCTGCGCCGGCCGCGTTTCGGCGCGCGTGAGTTAGTCCGACCATTCGCAACCCAAGTTGATAGAACACGCGCAGGAGATTCAGGTCATCGCCGAGGGGCTCAACCCCTTCCATCGTAATGATCAGCGCGATTTTGTTCTCCTTGCGCGCGTGTTTGATCTCCGCGCTCGTTCTGCAAATCGCGAATCGATTTGTGTCGTCCACCTCTGCGTAAAGGCGCGCGACCTGGTCGAGTGCGACGCGTAGACCCATTTCGGGCAGATAACGGTCCTCGACATAGAGCGCCGCACCAAGAATGCCGATGTCTCCCGCCTCGAACTCCGGCAGATAATGCGAGACGAGAGCGCCGGGATGATTCCGTTTCTCGTAAAGGTCCAGCGGCAAATCGAAATGCATGTCGACGAGGCCGCCGGCGTGCAGTCGGGTCACTCGCGTCTCAACCGAGTCCTTGGTTGTCATTACGGCATTGGTGGCGGCGCGGCGATGGTCGCCTTGCCCACGGAACCTTTTGGTTTCGGAAGAATGATTGCGGACAAAACGGAAATCCACACTGCGCCAAGTGGGAGCCAGGCCGGAAGCCAGATCGACCAGGCGGAAATGATTCCGAGCGCTAGCAGACAATACGCCGCTGAGAAAGCGACCGCGCCGATGATCAGATCGACGCGCGAGAACTTTCGGAGCCATCCGCTCAACGCAGCGATCATTACGACGATCACGTAATCAAAAATCCGGCTGACGCGGCGAACAAAAGTTTTCGCCTGGATCGAAGCAATGGCCGCGGCAAACAGATCGGGCGTAGTAGTGACGGTGCGAGCGAGGATTAGTTGGGAGCGAGCATCTTCAAGCCGGATCCCGCTAGTGGCACCACTTTCGTGTTGCTGCGCGGCGAGCAGCAGTTCGTCGATCGTGATGCGCCGAGCCGGTTGTGCCATGCGAGGAGTGACCAGAAGTGTGCCGTCGGAGCGAACCGGAATTGTGATTCCATTCGGCAGCTCAACTGATGAACCGATGTCGATCTTCACTTCGTCCGGTGTGACGCGCAGCCAAAGCATGATCGCTTGAAGCGCAAAAGCTGGAATCACTTCGCCGCGGTATTGAAAAAGCAGCGGGACGTGGAGATCATCAGCCGCTTCTTTCGGAAAATTAACGAAACCCAGCGTCGAAAGAACGCGCACGTCTTCACTCGGCTGGTGTTCGACTCCCGAAAACTCCGGGAGATCGCCCCGGCGCCCGGTCACATGGGTAAAACCCGTAATTTCGGCCACCGGCGCGTCCGGATCGGGCGAGACGGTGAGTTCCGCTCCGAGCAAAACATTCGGAACTCGCATCGCCTGATCGATAAAGATCTGCTCCTGATCCTTCACCCGTTCGCCCCATTGCAAGACCGGTTCGACCGCGACAACCGTCGGCTTAAATTCGAGAAGCCCTTGCAACAACAGCGCTGTTTCAAGCGGCGGCGGCGGATTTTCCTTTCCGACTTCGACAATCGTCATCGGCACCGCTTTGGTTGCGGGTTGCGAATGCCGCAGTAACCAGCGCAAAAAAATTTCTTCAGAACCCTGAAATCGCGGTTCGCGTAGAAACAAAACGCCGAGCAGCAAAACGACGACGATGACGAAAATCGACGGCCTTTCCATCGAAGAAAAGTGAAGAGTGACAAGTGCCGAGTGACAAGACTAATCCTGTCTTCTCTCGTCACACGTCACATGTCACTCGTCACTGTCGCAATCAACGGCTTAGCTCCAGCATTCGCAGGATTGGAAGTTCAGCGCGAGCGCGGATCGGTTCGGGTAAAGTAATCTCCGGGTCCATGTTCAGGAGCGCGTCGTACGCTTTTTCAAGCGTGTTCATTTTCATGTAACGGCACTCGCCGCAGAAACAATTCTCGGTCGGCCCCGGAATGAATGTCTTGTCGGGAATTTCCTTTTTCAGGCGGTGCAACATCCCGGCCTCAGTCACGACGATAATTTCCTTCGCCGGCGATTTTTTGCAGAAGGCGACCATTTTTTCGGTCGAACAAACTTCGTCGGCCAACATTCTCACCGCGTAGGTGCACTCGGGATGCGCCACCACCGGCGCTTCAGGATATTCGTCACGAATGCGATTAATGCTCCGCGCGGTGAACTCGACGTGTACGTAACAGGTCCCCTGCCACAAATCCATTTGGCGGCCGGTCCGTTCCATCACCCATGCGCCGAGATTTTGGTCGGGAACGAACAGAATATTCCGGTCCGGAGGCGCCGACAGAACGATCTTGTCCGCGTTGCCGCTTGTGCAAATGATGTCGGACTGCGCCTTCACCCCGGCGCTGCAATTGATGTAGGCAATGACGTAATAGTTTTTATCGGCGTGCTTTTTCAAAAAATCAGCCAGCTTTTCCGGCGGACACGATTCCGAAAGCGAACAACCCGCTTCCAGGTCAGGCAGAATCACGCGCTTGCCGGGATTTATGATCTTGGCGGTTTCGGCCATGAAATGGACGCCGCAAAACAAGATTACGTCCGCGTCGGTTTTGGCCGCCTGGTAACTCAGGCCTAACGAGTCGCCGACAAAATCTGCGACATCCTGCAACTCCGGCACCTGGTAGTTATGAGCCAGAATCACCGCGTTGCGCTCAGTTGCGAGCCTACGGAGCTCTTTAGCGAGATCGGCACTCGATCCACGCGAAGCGTCAGCTCTGCTTAAAGTGGATGCAATGTCACGTTGCACAGTCGCGGCTACCATGAATTAGTATCGTGGAGAATGAGTGCTTCTCAAATGCATCAACTTGGCTTTGTCGGCGCGGGCAAACTCGCCGGCTCGGTGATTCGCGGCCTGATTCGGGCCAAGTTCTGCGCGTCAGACGAGATCATTGCCAGCGAACCAAACGAGCAAACACGCACGGCTTTACAGCGCGACACCGGCATTCACCTAACTACGGACAACGCGGAGGTCGCGGAGAAAGCTGACCTGATTTTTGTTGGGGTGAAGCCGGGAATGGCCCTCGGGGTTCTACGCGATCTCGCGCCTCAAATTGCAAACAAACCCGTCATCTCGTTGGCGGGCGGCGTGCGGACCGCCAGCATGGAGAAAGTCGCGAATGCGCGGTTCATGCGCGCGCTGACCAATACTCCGTCGGCAATTTGTCGCGCGGCCACTGGAATCGCGCGCGGGAGCCGCAGCACCGGCAAGGATGTCGATCTTGCGAAAAAAGTCTTCGGCGCATTTGGCGTCGTCGTCGAAGTCGACGAACCGCAGATCGACATCGTGACCGCGCTGAGTGGCAGCGGCCCGGCGTTCGCCTACACGATCATCGATGCGCTTGCGAAGGGTGGCGTGAAACTTGGTTTGCCGGAAAACATTTCCAGTGAGCTTGCGATCCAAACTGTCCTTGGCGCCGCCGAGCTGATGCGGGAAACCAAAATGTCCGCGGAGGATTTGGTGAAAATGGTCGTGACACCAGGCGGCACGACCGCAGCCGGTCTTGCAGTGATGGAAGAAATGAAGACGAGCGAAAGTTTGATCGCTGCGGTCGAGGCAGCGACAAAGCGCGGCCAGGAAATGGCAGAGGAAACGAAATCCGAAACCCGAATATCGAAATCCTAAACAAGCTCGAACATCAAATGATCAAAATCAGTTCGGAGGCGATTTGAATTTCGATATTTAAATTTGTTTCGATATTCGAGATTCGACATTCGTATTTAAAGCAATGCTTTGCGCATTGCTTCGATTGGCGCCGCGCGCTCGAACCAGATTTCAAACGCGAGCGCGCCCTGGTGCAATAACATCGACAAGCCGTTGGCGACGCGAGCGCCGGCCTCGAGCGCTGCCGCGACCAATGGCGTGCGTGAGGAGGAATAAATCGTGTCGTAAATCATCAAATGAGGCGCCAAGAGACGCGCGGATAGCGGAGAGGGACCGCCACCATTCAAGCCAACTGGAGTCGCGTTGACGATTAGATCGACATTCGCGATTTGAAATTGAAACGCTGCATCTTCCCAGCGGATCGCTTGCAACCGTGGAACCGGACCGAAGACCTTCGGCCCCTCAAAGAAATTGCGCAGCTTTTCCGCAAGACGTTCACCTTTCTCGAAAGTTCCATTGGCGATAACCAGCCGCTCACAACGCGACTTGGCGCATTCCAGCGCAATCGCCCGCGCGGCACCGCCCGCGCCGAGAATCATCACCCGCAAATCTCGGAGATCGACCGAGAATTCTTCGCGAATCGCGCGGGCGAATCCGCGGCCGTCCGTGTTGAAGCCGTGCGTCTTGCCGTTATCGATCTTGATCACATTGATCGCGCCAATCTGTTTCGCGTCACCGTCGAGCTGATCTACCAGATCTGGCGCAGCAACTTTGTGCGGCAGGGTGAGATTAAGACCAACGAATTGTAACTCGCGCACCCGATTCAGCGCCTCACGCAATTCGTTAGGCGAAATGTGAAATCGCGCGTAATGCATGCCGATCTTGCCATGCTTGAGTGCCGCGTTCTGCATTTGCGGCGAGAGCGAATGCTCGACCGGGTCGCCGAAAACACCAAGACGAATCGGCGGATCCACGTCGTGCCAGCTCTGCAAATCCGCCAGGGTGTAAACGTCTTTTACTCCACTGCGTTTCTTTTTCATGTGGAGGGGCACGCTCCGCCGTGCCCCAAGAATCGGACGCGACGGAGCGCGTCCCTCCAATTCGTCTTCATTTCGAGCCGAACTGCGCCTTTGCGCGGTCGAACCGTTTGAGCACACGCTCTTTGCCCATCACCTCGAGCATGTGATACAAGCTGGGCCCAACACTGCGCCCACTCACTGCGACGCGCGCCGGATGAACGAGATCGCCCGTTTTGCAGCCGAGCTTTTGCGCAAGCGACTTGAGAGTCGCCTCTAGCGTTTGCCAATCCCACTTCTCGATCCTGGCAA
>DATMOU010000049.1:0-48113 GCA_035568035.1 Chthoniobacterales bacterium
GCGAGTGTCGAAAGACACAATTTGCACAGGTGCTGCATGGCTGTCGTCAGCTCGTGTCGTGAGATGTTGGGTTAAGTCCCGCAACGAGCGCAACCCCTGTGAACTGTTGCCACCGGAGCGAGAGCTCCGAGCACTCTGTTCAGACTGCCTCGCTTAAACGAGGAGGAAGGTGAGGACGACGTCAAGTCAGTATGGCCCTTACGGCCTGGGCTGCACACGTACTACAATGCCCAGTACAGAACGATCCGAGACCGCGAGGTGGAGGAAATCTATTGAAAACTGGGCCCAGTTCGGATTGGAGGCTGCAATTCGCCTCCATGAAGCCGGAATCGCTAGTAATGGCGCATCAGCTACGGCGCCGTGAATACGTTCCCGGGCCTTGTACACACCGCCCGTCACATCATGAAAGCCGTTTGTACCCGAAGTCGCCCCTTAAAAGGCGCCGAAGGTATGGATGGTGATTGGGATGAAGTCGTAACAAGGTAGCCGTAGGGGAACCTGCGGCTGGATCACCTCCTTTCTAAGGAGAGATTCATCGCCTTCGAAATTTATTTCGAAGCGCGGTTGAATAGGTCGACGGCTAAGTCCCTCGGGTGAATCAATTGATCATCTGAGGCGATATGCCGTGAAGACTTTGGAATCGAAAGAAACCAGAGCCCAAGGAAATGACGCGGATAACGCACAATTCAGTCTTTGCTATCGACTAAATGCCGTCCTGCCAACGCCGGACGGCATTTTTCTTTTTCGCGAAAGATTCAATCAGGAATTCAGGAATCCAGGAATCTGCAGAGGCGGCCGTGTCGGCCGCACTTTCAGTCATCGCGTCCGACACGGGAGCCACTACACCTTCCCTGACTGGCGTTGAACAAGCGGCGCGCTGAGTTCGTCGAAGGCTTTGGAGGGTTTATGCGTGGGATAATTATCAAATCTGTTAGCCCGGAGGACCTGCAGACCGTGCGACGTCTGCGGGCCATCTAAGGGTATGTTGACCTTGGCATGTTTCCAGAAGCCGAGGAAGAACTTCGTGACCTCGATCCCGCCTGGTTCGCTTTTGACCAAGTATCGCTACTCCGGTCGCGTGTCTACGCCGGTCTCAACCACTGCGAATAACTCAGACGCAACGTAACGTTGCAACTGCGCGTCCTTGCCGGTAAATCAGTTTCACTAAACGCAACGGGCTGCGCTGGTAGCGGCGGTTGATTCGCCCGCTTCCCACTCGCTCACCCTCTCGGGCTTTCCCGTCCATGTCGCCCGGCTCCATTCACCGAACCGCCATAGTGCCAGTCCGGCTCGGACCGATTGAGGTCAATCGCCTCTACCTATCTCTTCTCAACCTGGTGGAGTTCGTTTACTCTCCCGCTCCACCTATGCATCCAATTTTCCGCGCTCTTCTACTTTTCGCTCTCTGCTTTGGTCCCCTTGCCTACCCTTCCGATTCGCCTCCGGCCAAACTGAAATACGGCACGTGGGGATTCGATCTGTCCGGAATGGATACGAAAACAAAACCGGGCGACGATTTTTTCCGCTACGCCAACGGCGCCTGGCTCGATAAAACGCAAATCCCGCCAGACAAACCGGCCTACTCGCTCCGAATCATCATGACCGATCTCACCGAGCAACGGCTCAAGGACTTATTGGAAGCCGCCGGCGCGAATGCCACCGAAAACCCGTCCACGTTGGAAGAAAAAGCCGGCGCTTTTTATCGATCGTTCATGGACGAAGCCCGGGCGGAACAGCTCGCGGAAAAAGGGATCGATCCCGAACTGATTGATCTGAAGAACGCGAAAACGCGCGACGACTTTGCTTTGCTAATGGGACGTACCACAACCGATTTCGAATCTTCGTTGTTCAATCCGGTGATCGATGTCGATCTAAAGGATCCAAATAAGTACGCGTTTTATCTGACTCAAGCCGGGATCGGATTGCCAGATCGCGATTACTATCTCAAACCGGATTTCGCCGCGCAGAAAGCCGTTTACCAGAACTATGTCACAACAGTTTTGAAACTGTTGAACTGGCCTGAACCCGACAAAAGCGCGAAAGACATCGTCGATTTCGAAACCAAGATCGCCGATGCGAGTTGGACCAAGGCACAGCAGCGGGATCTCAATGCTATCTACAATCCGATGTCAGTTGAGGAACTGAAGAAGTTCGCTCCCGGTTTCGCGTGGGAAAAATTTTTAGTCGAAGCCAAAATGCCGAAACTGAAGCGCGTCGTCATCGCGGAAAAAAGTGCGTTTCCAAAGATCGTCGACGCTTACGCAAAAGCGCCGATCGACACAATTCGCGCCTGGCATGCGTTTCATGTCGCCGACAACGCTGCGCCGTACCTATCGAAACCGTTTACGGACGCTTATTTCGAACTTCACAGCAAAACGCTTTCAGGACAAAAGGAACAGCAAGCCCGTTGGAAACGGGCGATCACAACCGTCAGCGGCGGCGACTTTGGTGTCGGCGATCGCTTCGGCACCTTCGGTACGATGGGATTTGGCGTCGGCCAGCTTTACACAGCGAAATATTTTCCGCCGGAAGCCAAAGCGAAAATTCAGGACTTGGTCACGAACCTGAAGGCAGCCTACCGGGTGCGACTTGAGAAGCTCGACTGGATGGGCGCCGCAACGAAGAAGGAAGCGCTGAAGAAACTCGATACTTACACAATCAAGGTCGGTTATCCCGATCACGCGCGCGATTATTCAAAGCTGATAATTCGCGCGGACGATTTGGTTGGCAACGTGAAACGATGCGCCCAGCTTGATTGGGATTTTTATACCGGCCGCTTCTTTGGCCCGGTTGATCGAACGGATTGGAACATGACGCCGCAAACAAACGATGCTTACAACGGAAGTCTCCGAGACATCGTTTTCCCCGCGGGGATTCTTCAACCGCCAATCTTCGACGCGGATGCCGATCCGGCGATCAACTACGGCGCAGCCGGCGGAGTGATTGGTCATGAGCTCACCCACGGGTTCGACGACCAAGGCCGAAAGATCGATGCCTCCGGCGCCCTGCGCGATTGGTGGACGAAACAGGATGCCGAGACGTTCAAAAAACGGGCAGACATGCTCGGCGCGCAGTTTTCCAAGTACGAACCGATTCCCGGCGTGCACGTTAATGGCGAATTAACGATGGGCGAAAACATCGCCGATTTGGGCGGTCTGACCCTTGCGCTTGATGCGTATCGGGCATCGCTCAAAGGACAACCGGCGCCGGTTCTCGACGGCTTCACGGGAGATCAACGCGTCTTGCTCGGCTGGGCCCAGGCCTGGCGCGGAAAAGTCACCGACGATTACGTTAAAAAACAGGTCGTGAGCGATCCTCATTCGCCTCGGCAATTCCGCGTGATCGGTCCGTCTCGAAACACGGACGCGTGGTACGACTCGTTTAAAGTTGAGTCGAACGACAAGATGTACGTCCCGCCGGATCAGCGCGTGCACATCTGGTAAGCATTAGTTATTAGTTGAGTGAACGCGCCTGGCGGCGCTTTGGTTGAGAGTAAAATCTGGACGGGGACTTGCTTTTCTATCAACTCTCAACCATCAACTATCAGTTTTTTTTGCGGGGGCATAGCTCAGTTGGTAGAGCGCCAGCTTTGCAAGCTGGAAGTCAGGGGTTCGAATCCCCTTGCCTCCAAAGCCCGCAGGGCGAGCTACGACTCGGCAAGCCAACCTGATTTCTTAATCGCCCGACGATGCAATAAACCCCTGAGGAGGGATTGGAAGCGACACCGGCGAACTTTTTGCCCCACCGCGAACCTCGGGTTTCGAATCCCTCCGGATGGTTAAATCTTGAACGGTTAGGGTCGATTTTCTAGCTCTCGGTTTTTTTTTGCCGGGCTTTATGGCGTTGGGAGTCTTTGGAGTAAGCATGGGTTAGCGAGGAACTTGCACAGACAAATGGAATAGTTCAAGAACCATATTTCGACTCTAGCCGACCGGCCGTGGGCACAGACGGCTTAAGCTGCTTGGATACTCTCCCCTAGCGGCGACCGGTTTTATTAAACTAGAATCCCAACGCGTTTTCTTAGCTGCGCGAGAAACTGCGCACATTGTGCAGGGCCCGATAAAATTGATGACCAGCGTGTGTGATCATCGTAATCATGGCTTCGGGCGGATTTGATTCCTGCGATTCCCATGCTGTTATCAACCCGGCTTGCGCCATGAGGTGGACCTCGCGTGCTTCTTCGCGTCCGCGGACGTTCAACCAGCCGCGCGATTGCCGTTCGGCGTCGCAAATAAGCTTATATGCCAGACGAAGATTCATGTATGACTCAGCGCTCCAGCCATTTAGATTCGTTTCGTCACAATGGTTAGGACGTATTTTGCCACTACCTTATTTAATGATTCCACAAACTTAAGATTCGGCCGGTTGTTGACGGCAATCGTTAAATCGCTAAATCATTCACTCGCTAATTTTTTCCGGGCCTGTAGCTCAGTTGGTTAGAGCATGCGCTTGATAAGCGCAGGGTCACTGGTTCGAGCCCAGTCAGGCCCATTACTTTTTCTTCAGTTTCGCCAGTGCTTGCCTGGCTTCCTGCGCATACCTGCCGTTCGGTTCTAGTTTTAGCGCTTCCTCGAAATATTTTCGCGCCGCCGCACTATTCTTCGCTTCTACGCTGACATTTCCCAGATTGACCAGCACGCCAACCGATTTTGGATCGATCTGATGTGCTTTTTCCAATGTTTCGCGCGCCTTCTTCCAGTCGCCGAGGTCCGCGTAATACCCCGCCGCGTCGTTGAAGCCTTCGGCATGGTTCGGATATTCCTGCGTCGCCAGACTTGTAATTTGGAACCAGCGTTTGTCGTCCTCCGGATTTTCCTTCTTCTCGTAGTGCACACCGTAATCATGCAATTTTTCCGGAACGTACCTGCCCTCCGGTTCCTCAATTGGTTCGCCTTTTAGCCACTTCAATCCGGTCGGATGCGCTTTCGTGTAGGCGACCATCTTTTTCAACGTGGCCAGCTCGTTATCAAAATCCCCGATCTCTTGGTAAATGAAGGCCAACCCGCACCAGATATCGAGACGGTCCGGGAATCTCGTCGTCGCTTCCCCGAGAAGCTCGGTCGCGCTGCGCGAGGTCTTGGCCACGTTCGGCTTGAACGATATGCTTCCCGCGGTCCTGCCAGTTTTCCTGTCGGTCAAACCGTAATCACCCTTCTTCGCCGGCTCGGTAGAAATAGTCGGGCCGACTGATTGGTTGAAGTAATAATTTGCGCTCGTGATCCACGCATCCGGATCATTCGGACTCTTGGCCCGCCATTCGTCGAGCAGCGAATCGATTTGCGCGCCATCCGCTTTTTGGTCTTGTAATTGTTTGAAACGCCCAGCGTAGTCTTCGGCACTCGCGCGGCCCAAGCCTAACAACAGCAGCGCTATAAATAGAGTTCGACTGGTTCGATCAAGCACGCCTCTCTTTAACAACCTTTCGCGTTGCAAGTGCAATACAAATTGACAGGCCGATCAGCGCGCCGCAGAGGTCGATCATTACATCGTGAAAAGACGCCGTGCGAGAGGGCACAAACGATTGATGAAATTCGTCGCTCGCCGCGAAGACGGCGCAGGCAATCCAGGCAATCGCGAACAAAATCGACGTCTTTGATTTCCAGACCGTTCCACCACGCAGCGCTCGCCACATCAACACCGCTAAGATCGCGTATTCGGTTACGTGACCAAGTTTTCGAATAATTGTTTGGATGGCATTCAGCGTTGCCCACGAGATCTGCGGATCAAGCCAGCGTAGAATCGGCACCAGAAATCGCGAAGTGTGCTCGGCCGAAAGTATATCGGTCGAGCCGATAAAAATGAGCGCCATCCATGCAATCGCTGGTATCCAATATTTGACGAAACGGGGCAGCTTCATGTTCAAAGCGAAGCTTCACTCTGTTTTGCAATCGCGAATTCGCAATTTACACTCTCACATCTTTTCTGACCTGTGACCTCTGTCCTCTCTCCATTGACTTTCGAGCCCGTTTTCATGGAACGAATCTGGGGCGGCCATCGTTTGGCTTCGCTTTTCGGGAAAAAGACCCCGCCAACCGCGACAATCGGTGAATCGTGGGAAATTGTCGATCGGCCCGAGGCACAAAGCGTCGTCCGCAACGGACCCTTTCGTGATCGAACCCTGCATGAGCTTTGGACGCGTGATCGGAAAGCGATTTTTGGCAGCGCGCCGGACACGCCGCGCTTCCCTTTATTAATCAAACTGCTGGACGCGCACGACCAACTCTCGTTGCAGGTGCATCCGCCGGCGAAGGTCGCGACAAACTTGGGCGGCGAACCGAAGACGGAGTTTTGGTACGTCGCCTCGGCCATTCCCGGAGCGAGACTTTACGTCGGACTTCGGAAAGCCGTGAAGCCCGATCAATTCGCGGAGGCGGTGCGCGCAGGAACCGTCGCCGATGTCGTTCACAGCATCGAAGTGAAAACTGGCGACTCGATGTTTCTGCCGGCCGGTCGATTTCACGCCGTCGGCGCTGGCAATGTATTGGTCGAAATCCAGCAAAACAGCGACACCACTTATCGCGTTTATGATTGGAACCGTGTCGATGACAACGGCAAACCGCGCGAGCTTCACGTCGATCAGGCGCTGGAGTCGATCGATTTCAACGATGTCGCACCTGCTCTAACTCAGCCCGATGGTGAGTTGCTCATCCGCAACAATCTTTTCGAAATCCAAAAGTGGCCCCTGGACGAGCCGCGCGAGATCGCCCCCGCAGGTCAGTTCGCGATTCTCTGCTGTCTGACTGGGTCAGTTCGTTGCGCCGATGTCGATCTTCGTCCGGGGGAATTTGCTCTGGTCCCGGCCGCGTTGCAGGATCGAAAAGTTCGGCCACGCGAAGAAGGGACGACTTTGTTAAGAATTACGATCCCGGTGTAGATAATTGGGGGGAACGCCGGCGCGGCCGACACGGCCGCCTCTACAACATCACGCCCTCACTCCGCGCAGCAGGCGCGAACGAGGCACGTACCAGATCCGTTGCACGTTCACGATCTTCCACGAATTTCGCTGCGGTAGAAGTTTGTAGAGCATCGGCAAAACGCGGCCATCATCACTGACGAACATCACTTCGGCCAACGCCGTCCTGTTTTCTATTCGGACGGAGCCGAATTCAATCTTCCCGCGCTGCTGTTTCGCGGTTGGATCCTTGCGAATAATGGCTTCGAGTTGTTGAAACGTCAGCATGGGATCCACGCTCGAGACGTATTGATATCCATCGTCCGTCCAATTTGAGCCTGGCGATTCAACGGCGAAACCATCGCCGTGCGCGACCTTCCCCGAGTCGGACTGGGCGACAAAAATTCCCACGGCGCAAAGAACGGCGCTTACGCCAACAATTGCCAACCGGGTCGAAGTTTTCATTTCGAAGTCACCGGCTGCGAGATTCGCCGGAGATACTGAAAACTGTAAATGCCGGTGTTATGGCCATCGCCCCACACCGGCTGCAAAGCATAGCCGCCGACAATCTGAAATCCGACAAGCTCAAAGCTGTCGTCGGTATAATTGACATCAGGCCGGAGGATGTTCCCAAGAACATCCGGCTCGCCACCGCACGCAGCGCACGGACAGGCGCGACGAAGGAACTGCAGATCGAGATACGACTCCGTGCTGTCATTCCAACGAATGGCCAATTCATTGCCGATCTGCTGGACGTCTGTCGGTTCCAGAGGCATTAAGACGTAAGTTTACCATAACGCCAGATCTCAGAGCAATTCTTGCGCTTGGTTCTTCTAGTGTAGAGGCCGGCGTGTCGCCCGGACCAGCTAGAGGCAAAATGCGGCCGACACGGCCGCCACTACATCTTCCGCGTTCTCTCTCCGAAAATCGCGGTTCCGACCCGGACTAACGACGCTCCCTCTTCGATTGCTACTGCAAAATCTTGCGTCATCCCCATGGACAGTTGAGCAAGATCGACATGAAACTCCTTCTGGAGACGGTCGCGCAGCTCTCGCAACTCGACGAAATATTTCCTGGACGTTTCGGCTTGTTCGGCAATCGGCGGAATGCACATCAGTCCCAGGATCGACAATCGCGGCAGAGCGAGCAGCGATTCCATTTCGGCGCGCAGTCTCTCGCGGTTGAAACCGAATTTGCTCCCCTCGCCCGCCACGTTGACTTCGAGCAAGACTCGCGGATGCAATCCTTCGTCTTCCGCGATCCGATTTACATCCAGAGCGAGTGCAAGCGAGTCGATACTGTGGATCAATTCGAAAAGCGGGAGCACGTGCCGAATTTTATTCTTCTGAAGATGCCCGACGAAATGCCACCGCAAATTTGATGGCAGCTCCGGAATCTTTACCCGCGCTTCCTGCACTCTGCTTTCGCCAAACAAACTCTGGCCAGCTTCAATCGCTTCTCGCACTTTCTCGGCCTCATGCGTTTTTGAGATCGCCACTAGCTCGACATCGTCGACCGACCGCCCAGCCTTTCCTGCCGCCTCCGCGATCTGCTCGTGCGCGCGTTCAAGATTCTCAGCGATTGAGGGCATAAGGTGCAGAGACGATTGTGCCAAACGCCTATTTACGAAATTCGGTGCTTGAGACAAGCACCGCTACAACGCCCGCTCTTCTGCGCTCAATGTGACTGCGCACTACCAAATCGAATTCCTAGCAAATTAAGTCCTCCCAAGAGGACGAAAGAAATTCTTCTGTCGTCCTACCGGACTTGGCTGTTGAATGCTTTAGTGACGCAGCGTTGAACGCTGGGCTATTCGCATTCCGTCAATCGATTCACCCCTCAATGCGACTGGGATTTGTTATATTCTGGAAGATCGGAAGCCGATTGATGTGGGTTCGGTTCATTTATTTTCCGCGCGGAATCGCGTTTCGTTTACGACTTTACGGTTCCTTCTTTCAATCTTCGTCGCCGCAGTTCCATCGCCCAGAGTGCGGCGAGGACAAGGACGTCACTGGTAACATGAGTCATTCGCACGCCGCCGTGGCTGGCCGGCGTTAACGTAGGTTCCAAGACATCGCGCACTTGTTTCGCAGTCGGCTCGGCGGCCCCAGCGTTAAATTTTGTAATCGCCTCATGCGTTGCCAGGCGTTGAGCTGTCGCAACCTGGATCGCGTCGTGATTCTCGTAAGCAAACAAGCAAAAAAGCACCGAAACAATCAGGGTGGTGATTGCAGCCGGCTCCTTGCGGAGAGATGAAAACGCTAGGAGTCCTCCAACGACCACGACATAAAGGTTCCAATATCCTTGCAGCGCGTTCGAGCGCTCGAAATAAAGCTGAATCAGTTCGTTGTAGTTCATAAGGGCGAGTCGGGATTATGAGGGAGTGAGTTTGGCGGAGGCGAGGACAAATCTTGATCGCGGAATATCCAGCAGCAAAGCGCCGCGAGTACAAATCCTGCGGCGATGTCGATCAAGTGATGTTGATAGGTGAGCACCGGTGAAAGCGCGATCAGGACGAACCACATGATAATCGCCCACCGAACCAGGCCGCGCATATGACGAAGATAAACATCCGCCAGAATCAACATCAGCGCCGCGTGGAGGGACGGCAGAAGATTGAACGGCGAGTCCATCCCGCGAAACCAATCGAAGATAGCTCCAAGCCAGCCGTCGGCGTGCGGCCGGGAAAAAGCGAACCGCAGTGGGAAACCCAGGAAACAAATTCCTGCGAGGATGATTGCTGCGGCTATTCGCTTCGCGAAGGTCGACAACTCGTGATCAGTTCGGCAAAGAAACGGCGCGCCGACAAAAAAAATGTCGATCGACATGTAAGGCAAAATGAAAAACGGCACGAACGGGATCGCGCGCTCCCATTCGAAATAAAGCGTGCCAACGTTCGCCCGCCGCGCGGTGATCCAGTTGCAGCCGCCATAAACGATCAGGAACAGAGCCGATAGCCCGATCGAGACGAAGAGCGCCCTGCTTCGTTTAACTTGCACGCCGTGCGACTGAAACCGTGAACATCCCCCACTCGTCGATCTCCATGTCGATCTTTTCGAATCCGGCGAACTTCACCAGCTCGTCCATCTCCGCGGTGGTGCGTCGGCGCATGATCCAGGGTTGGCCTTCACGGTTTCGCAACACGTGCGCGATAAACTTCAACTGCGGATGCCACGGCTGGTTCGTATATATCAAATATCCGCCGCGCTCGATTGCGTCGGCGAGACCGTGTAACGAATTCAACACCGCTTCGTTTGACGGAAACAATTCGTAAAGACCGGACACGATTTCAATTGTCGCCCGGGGCTGAATTTTACCAAGAGATTCCCGGTTGAATGCATCACCATGTTGCGAGATCACTGCGCCGTTGAGATCTAGTTCATCGGCCAAAGCACGCGCGGCGTCGACGTTCTCCTGCTTGTAATCGCAAAGAGTCGCGCTGATGGGAATTTCCGGCAGCGTGCGAATGGTCTCGAGGACATAACGGCCGGCTCCGGCCGCGATATCCAAAATCCGCACCGGGCGATTTTCCCTGTGCACTTTGCGGATTAAGCCTTGCAGCGTTTTCTCGAGATTCGCTTTCCGTCGCCGTATACCTCGCCAACCGATGCTGTTGAGGTACGTTCTGTCGATCAAACGGCCAAAAGCACCGGCTCCGCGTGGCTCATTCTCGTAAACGTAGTCGAGCGAAAGTCCGGAATCGAAACCGTAGTAGGAGCCGATCTCAATGCCGCGACTCAGTCGTCCGGCAACCGTCAAACCTGTGCGCGCAATCGCGAACGTCGCACTGCCATTGTCTTGCAATTGTTGATGCTCGCGCGCCGTATAACCCGTCTTGTCGGAATCCAGTTGGGACAAGTTCTTTGGGGGCGTGGCAAAACGCTCCAAGACGTATTCGCGAACAAGATCGACAACGTTGTCACGGTTCGTTTCGTGAAAGATCGCATGATAATCACCCGGGAAAACTTCGAAGCGTTTCTCTGTTGAAGAGAGCCGATCGAAAAACGTCCGCTGGGCTTTGAGACTAACGACCCAATCCTTTCCCGCGCCGATGATCAAAGTGGGCGTTTGTATCGCGCCGGCGTCAGCCAGTAATCGTTTCGCACAATCATGGAGATCGAGAAGCACGTTGACCGCAATTTGGCGGAAGATGAGCGGATCGGAATCGTATTGCGCTGCCTGCTCGCGATCGTGGGTTAGCATTTTCGATTTCACATAGCTCTTCACGAATCGCGGCCGACAAATCCGCAGGAACGGAATTGCGAAAGGAATGTAAAGCTTCACGTGAAACGCAGCCGTGGCGAGAATCATCGCCCGAATCGGCGGCGCGTAATCGTGCACCCAGGCGGTCACGGTCACTGCGGCCAGGCTGTGCGCGAGCACGATCATGTTCTCGATCGGAATGCCGTAGGTTTTCGAAAGGTGCCGCACGAACGCGTCGACGTCCTTGATCACATCGTGAAGACTGCTTGCCCCGCCGCGTTCGCCGGGTGATTGACCATGGCCGCGCGCGTCCCAGGCAAAAATCGCGACGTTATCATGGCCTAACGAATCGACTGTCTCATTCCAGCGTCCGGAATGTTCGTGGCCGCGATGAAACAAAATCAGCGCGCGGTTCGTCGATTTCCCGGGAATCCAGGCGCGATAAAACACTTCGGCGCCGTCCCAGCTTTTGAAAGTGTTTTCTGTCATGGTGGATTGGCTTATCCGAAGACGATGTTAGGTCAGTCGGCGTAGCCGCATTCTTTTCAGCCACGCGCTCGGAGATCGCGTTCCACCTTTGCCCAATTCGATCACCGCATCTCGAAGCTCACTGGCAATCGCACCGATTTCGATCTTGTCCGCGCTGCGCTGCCGGTAATTGCGCGGGGTGCCGACGATCAATCGAACTTTTCGCGGGAGTGGCAATCGTTTCCCTTTCGGCCACGCTCGAAAAGATCCCTCGATCAAACACGGAACGACGGCGACATCGGTGCCGGCAACGAGCGCCGCGATTCCGGATTTAAATTCGTTGATTTCACCTGTGGTTGAGCGGGTGCCTTCCGGAAAAATAATGAGAATTGTTCCCGGATTTGCCAAAAGCTCGCTGCAAATCGTTAAACTTTTTCGGGTTCGGCTATGGCGACCGAACGGCAGCGCATTCACCAGCACCGCGGCGGCCCAGAGTCGCGGGACGCTTTGAAAGAAATAGTCGGCCGCTGCCGCCGGAAACGCGCGGTGCAACCTGCGCAATGGCAGCGCAGCCAAAATACAAAGGGTATCGAGGTGACTGCAATGATTCGCCACGATCACGAGCGAGCGATTGGTGCGCAGGTTATCGTGGCCGATGACTTCAAAACGATTATAAATGCGGAGGAGGCCGCGAATGATCAGTGCACAGATCGAGCGCAATCCGTAAACGAGCATATCCGGCTCCCGCGGAAACCGGCGGAGCCGATCGATTGGCGCTTGATCCAGATCTCGCGCGGAATCGTAACGCCACTTTTTCATCGCAGCGGATGATAATACCCCGCCATATGCATGAACAGGGGCGCGGCATAAATTAAACTGTCGATCCGGTCGAGAATGCCGCCGTGTCCGGGAATCGTCGCCGCCATGTCCTTGGTTCCGATGTCGCGCTTGATGACGCTAATGGAAAGATCGCCCAGTTGTCCGCCGATTCCAACGATCAAGCCGGTGAGAATGAGGTCGCGCGTCTCGAAGAATGGAAACGAGAATCGCAACAGCCACGGTAAAATCATGGCAACGCAAAATCCACCGAGCGCGCCTTCCCAGGTCTTGTTCGGGCTGATTTCGCTTCGCAATGGGTGGTGGCCGAAAATCTTACCGAACGTAAACCCCGCCACGTCGCAAAGGGCCGAAGCGAAAATGATAAAGCAAACAAAACCGTAGGCGTTCCGCGCATTCGCCAGAAAGCCGAGATGTCCAAACATCCATCCCATGTAGATGAATCCGACAATCGCGAGCGACATTCGTTGCAATTCGCCGCGGGCGCGATTTTGCAAAATAGGAATGAGCAGGATCAGCGCGATCGCGAACACCGGCACCGCGACGAAAAACCCATACCAGCCTGTGCCCGGTTCTTCGCCGCGTGGATGCGAAACCAGCGATGCCAGTCCGACTGTGACAATGCCGGCGTAAACGGCGCCGGTCATCCACCAGTCGCGATACAATCCTGACGCGCGTGCGAATTCCTTGAAAGCGTAAACCGCGAGCAGGGTCACGCCGACGATGATCGGAACGCGCCCCAGAAAAACGACGATCAAGCCAATTCCCGCCATAATGATCCACGACCAATAAGTTCGAAACATCGAGCCGGTATCTTTCTTCAAAACGAATCGCAGAAACCCAAGGATCGCCCCGCCGGCGATCAGCGAAATCAAGACAACCACAAAATAGGCGCGAAAAACTGCATCGTGGAGCGCGATCTGCGGCGACATCACCGCTTATCTTGCAGCGCAGCGGTGATTCGTTTCAAGCGAACAACGATTGTTTCAACGCAACCGGCGACGACGACCAGACACGTCCAATCGAGAATTGTGAGCTTCGTCACTGATTGTTCGCCTAGAAAGAACGTCAGCCATGCGCCGATGTGAAGCGCAACCATTCGCCACGGTTTCGACATGATTCCGCCGAATTCGCGTTGACCGCCAAGCGCTTGTCCGAACAAGCCAACGTACGCAGTGAGGACTGCCAGCATTGCCGCCCAATATCCGATCAGCGGATTCATCAGGCCGCTGTGGGCGACGCCGACAAAAATGACAATGTCGGAGATTCGATCGGGCAGATCGTTCAGAATCTCTCCGCGGCGGCTCGCCTTGTTCGCCGCGACCGCGACCATGCCGTCGAGCATGTTGAACCAGAGCCGCAGGTAGCAAAACAACGGCGCTAGGATCAGCAGCCATTGCGTTTGCCCCGATTTCCAAAAACAAAGCGCCGCGACTAACGCCGCTGCAATCGACGAATACGAGATCGTATCCGGATGAATTTTGCTTCGCACGCAAAAGCGCGTCGCTGCATCAGCCGTTTGGCGAAATATATTCGCGATCGGCCGTCGGGAAGTTGGTTCGTAATCGGACACGGCCCGCAGTTTGTAGGGCAGGCGCTCCGCCTGCCAACTGAAAGTTGTAGAGGCGTTTGAGACAAGCACCGCTACAACGTCTCGGTCGCCATGCTACTTCGGTTGGAAGAAAATCGTTACCGCTAAATTGTTTTTTCCGATGTTAGGCACGCTCATAATCGTCGCCCAAACTTGCATATCTCTAGGCTGCCTGACTCCTCGGAAATGAGTCTTACCTTGCATTGTTGCGTTCGTGATCGCGATCATCGCGAAAACATCAGCATCAAAACGCCCGCCTGTCGGAGGCACGGTGATTTCTGGGCTCTCCAATTTGCCATAATCCTTTTCCAGAATCGCAAAAGCTCTTTTGACTACAGGCAAAGCTTTGCGCTGATCGAGCTGTTCGCCCAAATTAATTGCAATTTTTATCAGCTTATTGTTCACAAAATAGAACTGAACATCCTCCTTCTTTCCGTGAAACTCGCGGTTGTAGGTTTCCAAATCTCCACCCGGGAAACTCTTGTAGGGACCGAACTGTTTGAAGCTCGCGACTTGCTCCTCGGTCATCCCGAATTGCCATGGCGGAAGACCAGCTGCGAAGTTTAGCTTCGGAAGTAACAGCAGAAAGGTGACCGCGAAGAGTTGTCTGGGAGTTATCACGCCCGATTTCACCAAAGTTTTTGTCGTCAAGCCAGCAAATCCGCCATTTGCTTCGCGAGCTTTGGACCGATGCCGCTTTCTTCGTGCTTGAAATAGACAAAGGCGTCTTTCCAATGCGCTTTTTGCTCACCGACGAACTTCGACCAGTTTTCGACGTCCTTTTTTTGGTAATCCTCGCGTCGCAAACGCAGATAGCCGTAGTCCGCAGTGAGTTTCTTGGGCGTCGCAAGATCGTCGGTATCGGCAATGCACAGGGAAATGTTTCGCGATTTTAAGAGATCGAAAATTTCGTCATCGAACCAGGATTCGTGTCGAAACTCAAACGCCGCGCGCATGTCGGGAAACTCACGCAGAAATGAGCTCAACACGTCGGCGTCTTTTTTGAACGTTGGCGGAAGTTGAAACAGCACCGGCCCAAGTCGTTCCCCCAGCCCAGACGCGATTTTGCAGAAATATTCCAATGTGTCGGCGCAATCCTTCAGCTTCGACCAATGGGTGATTTTCTGCGGCGCTTTGAGCGCGAACCGGAATTTCTCCGGTGTTTGCGCTTTCCAGTTGTCGATCGTCTTCGGCGCGGGAATGCGGTGAAAAGTGTAATTGATTTCGGTCGTGGAAAATCGTTCGGCGTAATACGGCAGCATCCTCGCCGTCGATAAATCTTCGGGATAAAAGTTTCCCTTCCACTCAGTGTATTGAAAACCGGAAGTCCCGACCCAGAGGTTCATCAGAATAAATCCTTAACCGCGGATAACGCGGATGTCGCGGATAATCAGAATTGGCTGTTCCTATACGTCTAAATCAGCGTAATCCGCGGTGCTCTAGAGTACACCCACCGCGCGGGAGATGAGAAGAATGACGATGCTGAGCGAGATAAAAATCTGGACCATCGCGAATATTTTGGCCCAGCGCGCGAGCAACGGTGCGTCCGTCGGACCAAAGGTCGAGCTTTGGGTGAAGGAGACAAAGAAATAATCCACAAACCGCGGCCGCCATCGCATACACTCGAATTGCTGGCGTTCCTCGTGTGGAATTTGCATCTGCGGAAAAAGAAAGCTCGTGCTCCCAAACTCTTTGCGTTCCTGGCGCAGCGTTGGTCCGCCGCCATCCAGCCGCCAATACCAGAGCGCGAAGACGATCACATTGGTCAGCCAAAGCAGGCCGCCTGAACGTAGCAACCCGAGTGGCGATTCCTGATGCGACGGAAGCGCCCGCACCAAAAGCACGACCGAACCGATCAGTGCGATCGTGGTGATGCCGTTGATCATAATTCCCAACGCGCGGTTGAGTGAACGTTTCCCCGTGCGATGACTCATGACCGTTGGAATCAGCAATACCACGATCAAGCTCGGCAGAAGCCAAATCGGACCAATGATGAGATTCGCCGGAAGCGCGAGGTAGATCCCACCAATCGCGAGAAAAGCGAGGAGCGCCTGCCAGCGCGGTTCGGGTTTATCGACGTGGTGGTGTTGGTTCGACACAACCTCGTATTAACAGAAAATTTAGGTGACGCGAAGAAGGGAAAAAAATGGGGGGTCACGTGGATATCGCGAATTCAGATACAAAAGAAACCTGAAATAGCCCAGCGCTTAAGCGCTGGGTAAAGCGTTCCCAAAGGACGGCGAGTCCCGTCAGGGACGGCAGAATGTTTCTTTCGTCCTACCGGACTGCGTTTTGGGCAACTGAACTAGATCCCAGCGTTGAAACGCTGGGCTATTTTCAATGATCTTGACTATCCGTGGTTAGTCAGTTTTTGGTCGTGACAAATCCTTCGCCCCGTGAAAGATCGACAGCTTCAACCTAACGAAAGGCTCACCATGAATTTTACTAAGAACATTGGAATGCTGTTGCTGGCGATTTACCTGATACTGGCGGGCGTGGGGTTATTGTTTGCATTTGTGATTCCCAGCGTGCTCATGGGAATCCTGGCCGTTCTGGCCGGTGTTTTCATCCTAATCGGCAAATAGGCGTTGGCGGGAGCCAACTTTACGGCGGGAGGTGCCGAGGCCGCCGCGGCGGCCGAGTGCACCTAGGGAAGCCGGGCGCCGAGATTGGGAATGGAGGCGTTGGCGGCAGTCAACTTTAGGGTGGAACAACAGAAACCGCGGATTACGCAAATATAAACGGATAAGGAAAATACATAGACTTTAACTGCGTTATCCGTGTCATCCGTGGTTCGTCAGTTTTTCGGCTTTGAGACTGGGAATCGCAACGATTCAGGATTCGACCGGTTCGGTGTCATGCAGGCGACCGTAATCAACGGTCAGGCGTCGTCGTTTGCCTTCGATCTCGTGGTAGATTTCGACAAAGCGATGGCCAAACTGGACGTCGCGCCAACTGTAGTCGTGTTGGGTTTGGACCTCGGCCGCGATGACGGGATCGATCCCGACGACTGAAACAAAGAAGAGAGCGCGCTCGGCTTCGAGCGATTCGATGGTCGCGCGATGAAGCGGGCTGCTCTCATCGATCTCGTGGCGCAACGTGAGTGCTGCCGGGAAAACAGTGAGCTGGCTGAAGTGCAATTTCAGATCGTGGAAGTACCTGAAGTCGCCGCCTTCCTTTAAACTTTGATCGTGCGAATACATGATCCGAAACTTTGCTTCCACCATGCTATGATGATTTTCGTTGCCGACGCGCACCATCAAGGTCGGCTTGCCATTCAACGGGCCGATTACCATCGACCTGCTAAAGACAACCCGGGCGACCGGTCGCGAAAAACGCACGAAGATAAGACCGGTCATTACAGCGAGCAAAAAAACGCCGATCATGATCTCGACCGTGCTCACAGTGTGTCCGTAGATGGTTTGCGGATACATATGTCCGTAACCGACCGTGGCGAGGGTTTGCACGCTGAAGAAGAAGCAGTCGAGGAACCAGTGGGCGGTCGTGACCCCGGCAATGCTGTCGCGACCGAGACTATAAAGAACTGCGAAACAGAGATTCAGGCCGACGTAAACCACCCCGACAAAGCCGGCGAACTGGGGCCAACTCAAACCGAGCAGCCATCGATAAACATCGCGCCACTTCCAGGCGTCCGTGTTGACCTTTACGAACTCGACCTGGCCGGACCGGAGGGCAACGTGATGACGCCGACGCTTTGTCATTGGCAAAGTGTCTATTAGAGATTGGACTGGAGCAAATGTGGCCGTTTACAAAAACCGGGCTGGCTAAGCCCGAAGACTTTCCGGACGTGATCGACGCGCTTGCTGAGAAGCTGAGGAGCGCGCATTTCGTTGTGGAAGCGGATCGCTTTCACTACTTGGTCCACGAATTTTCGGCCACGACTTCCAATGAGATTTATGGCGAGCTGAGCCTAGCTCTGAAAACGCTTGATCACGAGCATCGCGCTCTGCCCTGCGATATTGCGGCGGAAATCCGGCGTCTGATCAAAAGTATCGACAAGATTTGTCGTTGGCGATGACGGTCAAATTTTCGCGCCGAACATGCTGGCAGTACCTTTTGCAAAAGCACGACGTGCGGAATATCCGCCACCCGGAGATCGCCGCCGCCCCGTTCCTCAGTCAGCCACCTTTGTTTTGCATATCAATCCAAGGGATGGAGAGGTCCAGTCAATTACGATCGAAAAGCCCGCTGCTGACAGGCTTTTTACTGCCGCATGGCTGCAAACGTTAGTGACGTGGAAATTCAAACTAAACAGCGTGGTGAATGTTCGCGTACCGGTAATATCTCTCTCGGGAACGCGAGTTGGACCCACAAGAGGGCCAGGCATACATACTTACATTCCCTAGAGTGAATCCAAAATGCACTTCCGACGCATCTCACTTACAACGAGAGCACTATCTCTATGTTTAAACGCATCCTGAAGTGGTTCTTTTCAATCATCCTGGTCCTGATCGTTGTTGCCGCGATTTTCCTGATCAACTTGATCTGGTTCCGGCCGTGGAGCCTGAATCTATTCTATGAGAAAGTTCTTCTTGAGACAGCTTTCAGCGAGCCCGAGCTGCTGACCCAATTGGGCTTAGTCGAACAGTTCGGTATTACCGGCCACAGCGGCAAGTTGAGCGATGAATCGCCGGCGCACCAGCAAATGGTGATCGATCGCTGGAAAAAGGACCTCGAGCAGCTGCACGAGTATCCGTTGGACAAGCAAACGCCTTCCCAAAAACTTTCCACCCACGTGCTCGATTGGTTCCTCAAGGACCAGGTGGAGGGCGAGAAGTGGCAGTTTCATAATTACCCGGTCAATCAGCTGTTCGGTGTTCAGAACCAATATCCGGAGTTCATGGCCAACACCCATCGGCTTTTCAGCCAACAGGATTGCGAGTATTACCTCATGCGGCTCGACACATTGCCCACCAAGTTCGATCAAGCCCTCGAAGGACTGAGGTTGCGCGAACAAAAGCAAATCATCCCGCCGCGATTTGTCGTCGAAGAAGTGCTCAAGGAAATGACCGACTTCATCGCCAAGCCGCCCGCCGAAAATATTCTCGCCACTTCATTCAAGGAACGTGCCGCCAAGATCAACAAATTGATGGACCAGCAGCGCGCTGATTTTCAAAAACGTGTGGAAGCGGAGATTGCGAGCCAGGTTTACCCCGCTTATCGAAAACTGATTGCCTACTTCCAGGAACTCCTTCCCAAAACGACAACCGACGATGGGGTTTGGAAATTGCCGGACGGAGACGCATTCTATGCCTACGTCCTGCGCTCAAACACAACGACCAACATGCCACCGAACGACGTGCACGAACTCGGTTTGCGCGAAGTGACGCGGATCGAGGCTGAAATGCGCGCGTTACTCGACGCAAACGGATTTGCCGGGCAGCCGATTCCTGCGGCATTGGATAAACTCAGCAAGGATCCGCGCTTTCTCAATTCGAACGACGACAAAGGGCGTGCCGAGGCGCTGGCCGAATACAAACGCCTGATCGACCGCGCAGTTGAAGAATCGAAAGCGCATCTGTTTTACATCGCGCCAAAAGCTCAGATCGACATTCGTCGAGTCGAACCGTTCAAGGAAGCGACTGCGTCCGGCGCATATTACCAGGGCGGCGCGATGGACGGATCGCGGCCCGGAATCTTTTACGCGAACCTGCGAGACATGAATGAGGTGCCGAAGTGGAGCATGCCGACGCTCGCGTATCACGAAGGCGTGCCCGGTCATCACTGGCAAATATCGATAGCGCAGGAGCTCAAAGGCGTGCCCCAATTCCGCAAAGTAATTCCGTTCACTGCCTACGCCGAGGGTTGGGCGCTTTACTGCGAATGGCTGGCCAAGCAGGTCGGTTGGTATGACAACGATCCGTTCGGCGATCTCGGCCGTTTGCGCGACGAACAATTGCGCGCAGTGCGGCTAGTCGTCGATACCGGAATTCACGCCAAGCACTGGACCCGCGAACAGGCGATCACTTACATGCGCGACAAGACTGGCATTGGTGAAAAGGAAGTGAAGGCGGAGATCGAACGCTACATCGTCAATCCCGGACAGGCTTGTGCCTACAAGGTGGGAATGATGAAAATCCAGGAATTGCGGGCCCGGGCGCAACAGGAGCTCGGCGAGAAGTTTGATTTGCGCGAATTTCACGACACGCTCTTGAAGAACGGCGCGTTGCCTCTCGAAATTCTCGACGAGCAGGTCAACGATTACATCGTCAAGAAAAAAGCGTAGCCACAACGTTGTAGCCACGGCGCTATGCGCCGTCGACCACGCACAAAATCAAACCCGATCGATCACAACGATCTCGCCTTAATAAGGCCAGGCTTCGGCGTTCTCGACTAATCCAGCACGCACGGGATTTTCGAAAACGTAATGCCATTTCGCATTCATGCTTTCGTCATTGCGAAGCATATGATCGAAGAATCCCTCCTGCCAGATTTGTCCGTTGTTCCGCGACCAACCGTTCGCTCGCGCAAGGGCCTGTTTCAGACCAGTAATCCATCGGTTGAGCACAAACTCCTCGGCGCCGCAGACGAACAGATGCACGTGATTGGGCATGATGACATAGCGGCCAACTGCGACATTGAATTCGACTGCACGTTTAGCAAACTGAACGAAAGCGGAATGTGTTCGGTTTGATGCCAGAATAGCTTTACGGCGATGCGTGCAAAATGTGACGAAATGAACAGGCGCGTCGTATTGTTGAAAGATTTCGTCGAGACGTGGCGGACGACCACGGAATCTTCTGGGGGCCACGATTTAACAGTAGGTCGGAATCTCTTCGGCTTGCAATGCACAGTTGCGACGGCGCACAGCGCCGTGGCTACACCTCAATGCGCAGGACTCTGATCATCCTTCTCATCGCCATCGTGCTTGCGGCGTTGTGGTTTTGGCGAGCACGGGACTTAGTGACGCTGGTCGATCGGTTCAAGACAATCGAAGCAAGTTCGCAATCGATCAGCGTAGTCAGTTACCAAGGCAGTGGAACCGGAGGCGCTTTGCACGTCGCCGACACGGATCTCACTCTGGACGACGTGGTGTTGAGCGGAGCAAAACCAAACGTAGGCACTACCAAAAACGGAGACCTTGCCTTGTCGTTCCGCGAAAAAGTTTTCCCGTTTGGGCCGGGGCTGCAGCAAGACGACAAGCTTGCCGCGAAGGTGCCCACCGGCGATGCCGCAACAATTTCGAGCGAACATAGCGCACTGGCTTGGCCAAACTTTTTTGAAGTGAATTACATGACCGGCAACTCGCCGAAATTGAAACGTTACATTTATCGAAGGCTTACCTGGAACAAGCCAAACGGAGCGAAACTGGAAATGCTTTGGCGCTACGAGCAATATTTTTACCAAAACGATGGATGGGTCGAAGCGTTCATGACGCGACCAGGCGCAACCGGTTTGATTCGGATTGAAATCTCGAACAGCTCCCGGTAAATCCTTGCCGATGAGGGTTTCGCGGCTTGTCGGACTCGGTCTGGTCCTCTTCCCGACGATCGATCTGAGCGGCGGCAACTCGAATTCAGGCCACGATTACGGCACGAACTTGTCAGACAATGAGAAACACGACGTGATGGAATATCTCAAGACACTGTGAAACGCACGGCCTTCATTAGCCATTCGTCGAAAGACAAGGCGATCGGCGAAACTGTTTGTGATTTTCTGGAGCGGAGCGGAATTCCCTGCTGGATCGCGCCACGCAACGTAATGCCGGGCAAGAATTATGGCGTGGCCATTGTCGATGCGATCGATGAGTGCGGCGTGTTTATTCTAATTCTGAGCGCCGAGTCCAATAAGTCCGGCCAGGTGGTGCGTGAAGTGGAGCGGGCAGCGAGCGGAGACGCAGTCATCATTCCAGTGCGCGTCGAAGCGGTGCAACCGTCGCGCGATCTGGAATTTTACGTTAGCTCGTCGCATTGGCTGGACGCGACGGAAAAACCGCTCGAAAAACATCTCGACGCTCTGGTCGACGCGATCCAGAAGTGGCAAAGCAAGCATGAGCCGCAGGAAGGCGCTCCGCCTGAGCGATTGTCCCCCATTTCTTCCCCAACTTCGCGGCGATCGAATTTGCCGTTCGTCATTGGGGGCGCTGTTGTTGCCATCGCGATCATCGGATTGGCGATTTTCTTGGCGAATCGGCCTCGAACGACCTCCACGCCACAAACACCAAAGGTCACTGCCGCATCACCGGGCGCGCAAGCAAATCCTCCGAGAATGGGTATGGGTCGACGTCGTCCGGGTCGCGAACAAGCTTCGACTGGGCCGGGTGCTCCAAACATCCCGGCGCCAATCAACGAAACAGCCAGTTCGCCAGTGCCAAACGAAGCCGCTTCGCCTGGGCCTAACGAGAATCTTCCGCCAGGCCCTCCCCCGGTTATTGACCACGTCACCGCTTCGTCGGTACGCCCACCCGTGATGTACATGGGAGCGATGCGACACTTCGAAGCCGAGAAGGCGTTTGATGGCAATGACAAAACGGCTTGGATTCCGGTTGGCAGCGGACCGGGCGAGTGGATCGAGGTTTTTTTCAAATCACCGACGCCAATCAGCAGCATATCGATCTTTGGCGGCAGTGGCGCCGACGCCGCGCGAAACAAGATGAATAACCGCGTTCAACAGATTCGCGTCACGTTTCCGAATGGTTTTACTCGGCTTCTGACACTGGCGGACAAAATGGAATTGCAAAACTTCAATTTTCCACGTCACCCGGTCGTTCCATCAATCAAGTTTGAGATCGTCTCCGTCTATCGCGGCGACCAAAATGACGCGACACCGATCGCCGAGATCGAGTTCAATCGGCCGGAGTAAACTTCTGAGGTGGATCGGCTTCTCCGAAGACGATCGAAACGCGCTCGGAGAGCGCGTTCCACCTAATTTGGTTGTCAGCGCGGTACATTATTCGAAACAATCGGATCATGAAGAAACTCGGAATGATCCTGCTCGCGCTTTATTTGATCGTCGACAGTCTGCTCGGATTTGGGCTGAACCTCGGTCCGTTTATTTTCCTGCTCTACCTGATTGGATTCGCCGCCGGTGTTCTCATTCTTATCGGGGCAATGGCAAAGTCCGGCTGAGCTCACGAATCCGCGGAACATCGACGATCTGGACGCCGGTCGGTGGATTTTCAACCGACCAAACGAGTGCGCTTAGCATCTGGCTGATGGTGACCAGGCCGAGTCGTTCAGCCGATTCCCTGGTCTTCGCCAGTTTTTCCAGAATCCAATAGACTGGCAGGATCGCGTAGGGCCAGAGGTGCCCCGGGCCCAGCACGTACCACGGCCTGATAAATGTCGCCGGAATTTCACACTGGCGAATCATTTGCTCGCCCGTGCTGCGAACGGCGATGAATTCTTTCATTACCGGCGCCGGCTGGGCGACGCTGAGATAAACAAAGTGCCGGACGCCCGCGTCGCATGCGGCTTTGGTCGCCACCTTGATCGAGACGAGATCGACGTCGTGAAATTGTTTTGCCTTAACCGGACTCGGGTGCGGAACGCCAATCAAATGAACGAATGTGGCCGCGCCTCGAACATGGTCGGTGTAAGAATCAATTTTCAGCCGCGTCGCCGACGATTCCGGTCGCACCGGTTGGCAGTTTATTCTGCGACCCGTCACGCACGAGCGCTTTGATCCCGTACCCGCGTTTTCGCAAAAGCGGAATGACTCGCGACCCGATGTAGCCCGTGCCTCCGGTTACGAAAATCGAATTCGGCATACCTTTAAAAACCCCATCGACATTGCGCCCGTCAAGATTTCCTGATGAAATTGCGCAATGCGATCGCGAAAATCGGTTATAGGGCGACCGCACTGCTCGCCAAATCATCAACGTGGCGGCCGGCCGCCTTCGCTGGGCTACCGCGTGCCATGGAACGCCGGCTCTGCAATGGTGCTGTGCGCATTAATCACGGTAGTAGCTGGGTGTGCCTCGAATTTGGTGCCGCCCTCAGAAAAACGCGCAAACGAAATCGCCGCCCGCGCCGCAGCAATCCATTGGTTAGAGCTTCTAGATCAGGGCGATTACGAAGAAGCTTTCGAATTCGAAGCGCAGGATTTCCGAATGAGTCGAACCCAAAGCCAGTTTGTCCGGTTGATGCAGGCGCGCCGCGCGCCGTTCGGTAAAGCGATCGATCGCAAATGCATCGGCGCAGCGCACGTCGATAAGTTGGTCGGTGCGCCTGAGGGTAATTACGAGAGTGTATTGTTCAAAACGAATTTTGAACACAAGAACCCGACCGCCGAGCGCGTGATCCTGATTGACCAACTATTTGGTGGCTGGCGGGTAATCGATTACAAGATCTACTAAGTTGCACAAGGATGCTCTCCGGCGGATAACTTCCGCCGATGAGACGCGTGTTGGCTTTCGCAATTTGTTCGAGCTCAACGCTGTGCGCGATCGGTGCGCCGCCGCCACAACAGCCTGTACGCGCCGTGCCCTATCGTCAGCCGGCGCCGGCTTCGGCTCCGGTAGCGCCAACCCCCAAACCGACGCCAAAAGTTTTTGTCGCGCTCCCAAATTACGACGAGGAAACGGCAACACGGCTTCAGATTTTTCTCGATAATAACGAGTTCGGCCCGGGGAAGATCGACGGTAAGATGGGCGAATTTTTCCGCAAAGCGCTCATCTCATTCAAGCACGCGCACGTGCAACGCGAGACCGGCGTGATCGACAAATGGATGCTGGATCAGGTTCCACAGACGTTTACGACCTATACGATCAAGGGCGATGATCTCGCCTATGTTGGCGAATTGCCCTCAGATCATCCGAGCCAGGCGAAGCTAAAGTTTTTGCCTTACACGTCGTTGCTTGAATTCGTCGCGGAACGATTTCACTCCGCTGAAGATTACATTCGAAAGATCAATCGCGACCGCGATCTCGATTGTGACCATCTCGAGCCCGGCGACGAGTTGAAAGTTCCTAACGTGTTGCCGTTCGAAATCGAAAAGGTGAAGGAAGCGCAGCTGAAGCCGAACAAAGCGTTCGCCAAGCGCAAGATTTACGTCGACACCACCGAACGGCTGCTTGAAGTCTTCGAGGACAATCAGCTGGTGTGCGTGTTTCCGATCACGCCGGGGTCGACGGCTTTGCCTGCGCCGGTCGGTACGTGGAAAATTGTGGGCGCTGCGACGTGGCCGTGGTTCCGCTACGACGAGGCGATGCTCAACTATGGCGTTCGCAGCGAGGAATATTACAACCTGCCGCCTGGTCCGAATAATTTGGTCGGAGTAGTCTGGATGGGCTTGGACAAACCCGGAATTGGAATCCACGGCACCAACAATCCGGAGACGATCGGCCGCGCCGCCAGTCACGGCTGCATTCGGCTCGCCAACTGGGACGCCATTCGAGTCAAAGACGTGGTTAGTGTCGGCAATACCGTGATTATTTTCTGATCCCCAATGTAGGAAGGACCTCAGAGTCCCATTCGCGGCGCTAAGGCCGCTCCCACATTTCGGTATTTCCCAAAGATTTTTCGCGCGGAATCGCGGGGTCAGGCGTCTAGGCTGTAGATCAACATGATGGACGCCAATGAGCGCGAAGTTTACCGGGCAGCCATTCACGGCGATCGCGAGGCATTTGAAATGATCATCCGCACCCACAGCCGCCTACTTTTCGCCATCGCCTACGGCATTCTCCAAAATCGGGAGGAAGCTGAAGACGCAGTCCAGGACGCCTTGGTCAAAGCGTGGAAATCGCGCTGGCGGGTGCGCGATCCGGAGAAATTCCCGGCCTGGCTTTGCATGATTGCGCGCCATCGCGCCCGGGACGTTTTCCGCAAACGGCGTCCCGCTCCGTTGCCCGACGAAATTCAATTGGCCACATCCGTCGCATCCGACCCATCTGCACTCGACCAACAATTGCATTCCGCGCTGGCCGAACTACCCGAACTTCATCGCGCCGCGATCTCGCTTCGTTACTTCGAGGAAATGGATTACGCGACGATCGAGAATCGACTCGGCCTAACCAATGGCTCGCTCCGCGGAATTCTCGGCCGCGCTCTGGCAACCATGCGCAAGCAACTCAAACCCGCTCTCGCCTCCGAACAACCATGACCACTCACGACAACATCGACGAATTTCTGGCGGCTGATCTGCACAGCGAGCTTTCCGACGAAGAACGGAACGCACTGCACGCTCATCTGGTCGAGTGCGCCGACTGTCGGAAAATTCATCAAGAGACAAGAATCATGAACAAAGTTTTGGAAGAAAAATTCGAAAACGAAAAACCCGATCTCGCCTTCGAGCAACGCATGCTCGCACATTTCCGAAATAATGTTCCGAATCGGCGTGGAGCGATTGCTTCTTTCTTTGCGAACCTAATGCGGTTGCGTGCAACGCAACTCGCCGGCGTCGCCGCGCTGTTGTTGGCGCTCGTCCAAGTAGGCCGAATCATTACCGGTGAACATCTGCCCGGAACCGGAGGCCGGTGGTCGTCTGTTCCGCTTGAGCAATCCGTTGTGCCAATGATGAACGGACGAAATGAAGAAGCCGATCTCGCGAAATCGCATGGCGGTCAAGGAAAGGGCATTACGTTTAGAAATCGCTCGTTGAGCGCAGCCGGGGAATCCACTGTTGCGGCACCAGCGCCGCCTGCAGCGGCAACTGGAGGACTGGCTCAACCAGAAGTTGCACCTGAATTCCACGAAGAAAAAGCTGCTCCGGGAGCAATGTCCGTGGCAAAAGCTCCTCAACAAGAAAAGGAAGCTAAAGAGAATCCGGTCGACACTTATCGCCGAGACGACTCCGAGTTGGCGACAGCGGGAACCAACCCAGCGTTGGCCAATCGAAAGATGATTCGCAACGCATCGGTCGATTTGGAGATCATCAGCTTCGATGACGCCGTCCAGAAGATCACGGCCTTCGCCAATGAAGAGAAAGGCTATGTCGCGACCACGAGCTCGGAAAAACAAGAGAACGGAAAGCTCAAAGGCGAGATCGTAGTCAAGGTTTTGCCGGAGAATCTGGATCGTTTCCTGCAAGAGATCCGTGGCCTCGGCGAATTGAAGAACCAGACGCTCGGGACGGAAGACATCACCAAGAATTATTTCGATACCGAAGCGCGATTGAAGAACGCGCGGGTGATGGAGCAACGCTTAATCGACATGCTCAAGAAGAAGAGCGACGACATCAACGATCTGCTCCAGGTCGAGAAGGAGCTGGGTCGCGTCCGCGAAGAGATCGAGAAGATGCAGGGCGACCTCAAGTTCTGGGATTCGCAGGTCCAGTTCGCGACGGTGACGATTTCGCTCGCGGAAAAAGATCTGGAAGAAGCGGCGAAGTATTTGTTGAAGGAACGCGCCACGCTCGCGCTTTACACACCGGAAGTCGAGAAGGTTTACAACGATCTCAAAGCAATGGCGTCGCCGAAGGTTCAAATTACGAACGCGCAGCTTGATCGCGACAACACTGGCCGCGTTTCCGCTCGGGTGAGTATGTTGATCGCGCCGGAAGAAAGCGACGGCGTGATTGCGAAAGCGAAGGCGATGGGCCGAGTGGAGAACTTCCAGGTCCAAACGGAACGCGTCGCTCAGGGCGGCGAAGGAATGTCGGAAAATGCGAACACGAAACGCGACAAAGTGGAATTAAATATCAGTATCTCGCGCGACGAACAGGAACAGGCGTTCCAGCAGACAAGTCTGCGCATTCGGACGTCAGCCGTGGATGAAAAGGCGAAAAAGCTTCGCGAATTGGCGGAGAAACAAAATGGCCGCGTGCGTAATTCCTCGTTCAGCCGCGATCCCGATGGTCGGGAATATGCAAACGTCACCTTGCGGGTGCCGATGAAGAACTACAACGCGCTGATGCGGGCACTCGATTCGCTGGGCAAAGTTGAGGATGTCAGCGAGTCGCGGCAGGACCGTGGCGGGCAAGTCGACGAAGCCAACGCTCCCGCTGACTTGTCGATCCAGGTTTACAGCCAGGGCAACATCGTGTCATCGGACACTGGCCTCTTCGCGACGCTACGGCGCACAATTGGGCAAAGCGCGGCCGCGGTCATGTGGAGCTTGCGCATGATCGGAGTGGCGGTCGCGTTTCTGGCTCCGTGGAGTGCGGCGGTAGTCGGATTGATTTGGGTTGTGCGACGAATTCGCAGACGCTAGGTGGATCGGCCACGCCGTCGGACGATGATAAATAATTGGCAGCTTTGCTGCCCACTGTAACATCGAGCGCGGAGCGCTCGATCCACCACGCCCGCTTCGTGGCAATAATTTGGATCGTGCGAGGTATGCGGAGACGCTAGGTAGCGGCGGTTACGCTCCCGCTAGTTCATCCAGAATGTGCCCGATTGTAGATTGCCGCAAAGCGGCATGATTCACCGAACCGGCATGGCGATTGAGGTCAATCGCCGCTACCTAATCCCTCTTGCCCGCTTCTGAAACGAATCGTAATTTATCGGTCAGAGGATGTCGATGAAATCTCAGAGCGGGATCAGTCTGGATAACAAAGCGGTGGCCGCGACGCCAAAGCACCTTTTGCAATTCGCGGTCGATCAACGCTATGACGATTACACGCCGGTCGACCACGCAGTGTGGCGGTTCATCATGCGCCAGAACATTTTCTTCCTCCGGGAATACGCGCACAAAGTCTATTTCCAGGGGCTTCTCGATACCGGTATTTCGTCCGAACGCATTCCGCGCATCGAGGAGATGAACGAGATCCTGGGCAAGATTGGCTGGGGCGCCGTCGCAGTGGATGGATTTATTCCGCCGGCTGCGTTCATGGAATTTCAGGCCTACAAAGTGTTGGTGATCGCGTGCGACATGCGCCAGATCCATCACATCGAATACACCCCGGCACCGGACATCGTGCACGAGGCTGCCGGTCACGCACCGATCATCGTCGATCGCGAATACTCGAACTACTTGCAGCGTTTTGGCGAAGTCGGCGCCAAGGCGATGTCATCGAAAAAAGATTTCGAACTCTATCAAGCGATCCGGCATTTATCGATTTTGAAGGAACAACCGAACAGCGACCCGGAAGCAATCGAGGAAGCGACCAGGAAGGTTGAGCATCGCCAGAAGAATCTTGGCGAACCGTCCGAGATGGCGCTCTTGTCGCGTTTGCACTGGTGGACGGTCGAGTACGGGCTCATCGGTTCGCTGGAGAATCCGAAGATTTACGGCGCCGGTTTGCTTTCATCGATTGGCGAATCGGTTTCGTGTTTGGAACCGCACGTGAAGAAGATCCCCTACTCCATCGACGCGATGAATCAGCCATTCGATATCACGACGAAACAACCGCAGCTGTTTGTTTGTCGCGATTTCGAGCATCTGAAAGATGTGCTCGAAGAATTCGCGAGCAAGATGGCCTATTCGGTCGGAGGACTGGAAGGAATCAACAAAGCGATCGAATGCGCGAACGTTGCGACTTGCCAGTATTCGTCAGGAGTTCAGGTGACCGGCATTTTCGACGAAGTAATTGTCGATCGGGACCAAACGCCGATTTATCTCCACGCCAAGGGTCCGTGCACGCTGGCTTACAAAGACAAAGAGCTACCGGGCCACGGACGCGATTATCACAAGGACGGCTTTGGATCGCCGATTGGCAATTGGAAGTCGACTGAGATCAAAGAGGGCAAGAAAGCAAAACTGGAATTTGAGAGCGGCGTTACAGTCGAAGGAAAGATCGACAAGCTGCTGGAACGCGATGGCAAGTTGCTGGTAATTACGTTCTCCGATTGCACGGCCAAGTATGGCGATCGCGTGTTGTTCGATCCGAGCTGGGGCAATTACGACATGACAGTAGGCGATCGGATTAATTCGGTATTCAACGGGGCGGCGGACAAGGACGCTTATAACCAGGTCTCGCTCATTCCGAAAGAGCGCACGATCAAAGTTCCATCCGACGCGATGCGCAAGAAACTGGAGAATTTGTACGCTCAGGTCCGCAAGATTCGCGAAACCAAGAAAGGTTACGAGCGCCTCGGCGAAATTTGGGAAACTCAACAAGCCGAGCATCCAGAAGATTGGCTGTTGTCGATGGAAATCTTTGAGATCCTCGACATGACCGAGGAGCAGCCACAGCTCAAGGCCAAGGTCGAGAAGTTCCTGAACACTAAGAAAACGCAGACTAAAGATCTGACAACGCTAATCAGCTGGGGCTTTCGACTGGTCGAGTATCACAAGAAGCCGGAATTCCAGGTCGCGCTTGCCGCATCGCGGAAGTAAGGCGCGAACGTACAGCTGGAGAATTTGACAGATTTACCCCGACCCGCTAAAAGCTGCGGAGCAATTTTCATTTATGTTCCCCCGATTCCTTGTCGTCATTGTTTTACTTTTTAGTTTTGCGGAAGCGCGCGCCCAGTCCAGTCAATCGCAGCAATCTCAAAGATATCAGCCGGCTGGATTGAATGTTCCGCCGCCCCTGCCGGATCTCTTCGAAGTTTCTCTCGGCTTTAACTACATCTACCTGGATAACCAGTTTCCCGAGACAAAAAACTTGTACGGAGTCGAGACCTCGGCATTCATCAATGCCACGTCCTGGCTGGCGGCCGGCGGCGAATTCATGGCTGATTTTGGAAGTCACTCAGTTCCTGCGTTTTTCAATCGCACCATCGATGTCGACAGCCAGCGCTACGTTTATGTTTTTGGTCCGCGCGTCACGGTTTGGCACAATCCTCAATTCAGGGTTTTCGTCGAAGGTCTCGCGGGCGGCATCCACGCCGAGGCCAAATTTACTCTTGCTCGGTTTTCTTCCTCGATATCTCAAACCGCGTCGGCTGATGGCTTCGCGACGGTGTTAGGGGCGGGATTCGATTGGCGACTGACGAACCATTTATCGTGGCGAGTTGTGCAAGCCGATTATCTTGGAACAGATCTTAGCAGTCAGTGGCAAAGTAATTTCAGAGCGTCGACTTCGATCGTCTACTCGTTCGGCCGGCCGTAATTTGGCTTAGACACTTTCGTCTTTGAAGTGGCGTTTGCCTTTTTGCGCCTTGGCGTATTCGTCCTTGCTCAGAATATTTTCGTCGAGTTGCATGTCGGTCCGGAGAAAATTCTGAAACCAGGTTTCGATTCGTTGCTTGTCCTTCAAGACCTCGTCGGTGATGTAGTTCGCGTCAATATTGATGCAGATCCCGCCGACGATCCCGAAATCCTTGCGTTTGATTGGGATCGATGTGCATTTGAACCGTCGCGAGCCGATATTGAGCTCGTAATTCAGTTTGTCCTCGTTCTGAAGCTGCCGGCGTTTGAAGTCGATCAGCAGGTTGGTTGCTCCGTCGCGCAAATGCCGCCCCGTGACGTTGTTCTCGAGCGTAATCAGCGAGTGCGACGGATTGGCGAGGTTGTGCAAAAGAATTTCGATGCCGGTGTTGGGAAAAGATTTACCGATCAAGCGAACGATCCGCTCGTAGTTTTCCAAAAACTCCTGGGTGTCATCGACGATCTTCTTGCCGTCGTATTTATCGAACAACTGCGAGTAAACTTTTTGTTCGGCAGGTTCGAGAAGGTTTCGAACATTGTTCTGCTCGCCAATGAATATCAATTGACGCGCGGCGGTATGGTCCTCGTTTTTGAGGAAGTAATGCATCCCGAGCCGGAAGTGGTTCAGATTGAACTCTCCGAAGTTTTCCCGCGTGATGGTGAACGGGTAGAAATCGTAATGGTCGAGGTTTCGTCCGAACTTTCGGCGGCGCTCCTTGTATTTACCCCAAATGAAACCAGCGACGAGAAAAAATGCAGAGGCGATAACCGAGGCGATGACATTCACCGTGATGTCGTTAGGAGAGATCATCTCGCCTCGAACTTACAGATTTCCGGCTGCGTTGGAGAGCGTAATATTTTCGATGGCAACGTCCGCCGGGCGGGACAAAGCGTAGGCAACCGCGTCGGCTATCTGTTCGGCAGAAATCATTTCATCGCGCGGCCAATCTCCTGCTACGTCGTCCCAGATTTCAGTATTGGTGGCGGCCGGATAAATATTGATGACGCGAATGCAATGCTCGCGCAGTTCGTCGCGCACGGATTGGGAAAGTCCTTCGAGGGCAAACTTGCTCATGCAATACGCGCTCCAGTTCGGGAACGCGGTCTTGGCCGCGACGGATAGAATATTCACGACGCTCGATCCCGGAGGCATTTGCCCGGCGAAGCGTTGCATCAAGAGAAACGGCGCGGTCACGTTCACTCCCAGGGTTTGCTTCCATTCCTCGATTGTGATTTCGCGAAACGGTTTCACCACCGCAATGCCGGCATTGTTGACCAGGACATTGAGCGGCTCGCTGCCCACCTGGGAAATCAAGCTGGCAACGCCTTTCTCGGTAGCGAGATCATGGATCAACTTGACGACGCCCGCGCAACTCGGCTGAACTGCCTTGCAGGTCTCGGCGAGCGCGACAGTATCGCGTCCGTGCAAAAGCAACGTCACGTCGGGCGCTGCGAGCTTTTCTGCGATTGCGCGACCGATTCCTCGACTCGCGCCGGTGATGAGAATCCTCTTCATCCAAAATTAAGTGTAGTGGCAGGCGTGCCGCCTGCAAAACATCCCGCAGCTGCGCAGCCGACACGGCTGCCGCTACAGAAGCCTCTACGTTCTCCGCAAGGTGAACCGATTGTTATTCGTCTCCCACAAACGCAACCGCACCAGCTGTTGGTTCACGCGGCTGTCGATCTTCGACCAAAGAGCGCGGACGATATTCTCACCCGTGGAAGAAATCGCCCTGAAGTCTTCGGTTTCGAGATCCAGATGTCGGTCCTGCCAGGGCTCGACCGAATCCCGGAGGGCGCTTTGGAACGCGATGAAATCGTAAAGCGTTCCGGTGCGTTCGTCGTAATTTCCGCTAATCGTCGGCTCCGCGAGGTAGAGGTGACCATGACCCAGCGGATTGTCGCATTTGCCAAAGAGCTCTGCGTTTTTCCGATCGGAAAACGATGGAACATGCAATCGGTGCGCGGAACTGAAACGCATTTGCATTCCGAGATAGATGTTCTTTTCCGGCCACGCCTCAGCGAAGAAATCTTCGCGCTCGTGCAAACGCACGCGATGAATCGGCAACGTCGCAGCGACTCGTTCGCGAATATAAATGCTCAGGCTCTCCGTTGTCATTGGCCGATCCTTCAACGACGGCGATTCGTTGAGATAACGATGGTCGAACTCATCGTGCAGCGATTTAAGACAAAGATCGACTTCGCGTTGCTGAACAATGGGGCCGTCGGCTTTTTGCTTTCGAAAGGTAAGGCGCGCTCGGTAATTATGCCCATGGGTCGCCGAACCTTCGCCAAAAAGTCGTGCGTTTTCAGCGGCTGTCAGGCGTGGCGACATCGTTTGGCGCGCCGCTGAAAATCCGAACCAGTAATTCGCTTCGCACACGTCATCAGCGTAAAACGTTGCGCTCCGGTCCGGGGTTTCGATCAAATGGACAGCAACAAGCTTTGCGTCCACATCGGAAAACAGCGGCGCGACGTCAGCGAAAAGCTGGCCCGCAATGTTCTCAGCGGTGGGCGGCCCCGCCGCGGCGGGGCGAAAAGCGGGATTGTCTTCATTCAGAAACTTGTGGTCGAAGCGCTCGTCCACGACCTGGCCGGCGCGACGTTTGATTTCGCTGATATTGATGAGCATTCCGGTGACCGGATCGACCCGGCCACTGAAGACAAAATAGACGACGTAGTTACGGCCAGTGCCGTGCTTGGCGCGACTTTCTTCGCCGAAAGCGGCGATATTTTCGCTCTCGCTCCAGCGCGAAACGAACAGCCGGCGCGAGGCCGAAAATTCAAGCCGTTTGCTGACCGTTAGAAGCATGACAAAGCAAACAGCGCCGCGGCCATCGCGCAAGGTGGATCGAGCTCTCCGAGCTCGATTAACGCGCTACGGAGAGCGCGTTCCACCTATTCTTTCAGCAGTGCGAGGAATTCGGAGCGCGTGCGAGCGTCTTCCTTGAACGACCCGAGAAGGCAAGAAGTCTTCATGATCGAGTTCTGCTTCTCTACTCCGCGCATCATCATGCAAAGATGTTTTGCTTCGACGACGACCCCGACACCATTTGGCTCCAGGCACTTCATTAGAGCGTCTGCAATCTGGACGGTAAGCCGCTCCTGAATCTGCAACCGACGCGCGAAAACATCGACAATGCGCGCGATTTTCGAGAGGCCGATCACCTTGCCATTCGGGATATAGGCAACGTGCGCGCGACCGATGAACGGAATCAGATGATGCTCGCACATTGAATAGAGTTCGATGTCTTTAACCAAGATGATCTCGCTCGCGTCCGAGCTGAAGATTGCGCCATTGACGATCTCATCCAGGTCCTGCCGGTAACCGTTGGTAATAAACTCGAATGCCTTTGCCGCCCGTGTCGGGGTCCTCAACAATCCTTCGCGCTGCGGATCCTCGCCGATCGCCTCGAGCAAATCGTGAAATGATTCTTCCATGCGGGCGATTTTTGCCGCGCCGCATTTCGGAAGGCTTCGAATGCGCCGTTCCGCTGCTTCCAGCTCGGTCTCGTGATTGTGCACGCCGTTCCTCAATCCAGCCAGCTCAACGGATATTTCTCGTCGTCGAGCGCGACGGCGGCTTCAGTCAGCTCGAGAGTGTGTTGGGTGTCGAACATGACTGCGAGTTCCTCGGTGCGTGTCGCGTTCTTGCTCGCCATGATCGTTCCCGGATGCGGTCCGTGCGGAATTCCGCGCGGGTGCAACGTGATCGACGCGGGCTCAATTCCCTTTCGCGAACCGAAATTCCCGCGCACATAGAACAGAACCTCGTCGGCTTCGACGTTGTCATGGACCCACGGAATTTTCACCGCTTCCGGATGATAATCGAGCAATCGCGGGGCAAACGTGCACACCACGTAGCCGCGGATTTCGAAGGTTTGATGGATCGGCGGCGGTTGATGGACCGTGCCGGTGATCGGTTCGAAATCCTGCGCGTTGAAGGTGAACGGATAGACGTAGCCGTCCCACCCGACGACATCGAACGGGTTGTGCGCCATCGTCACACACGTCCAGCGCGGACCGTCTTTCACCAGAATTTCGGTGTCCTCTTCCTTGTCGACCGTGTTCAGCTCGGTCGGACCGTGGAAGTCGCGTTCCGAATACGGCGAGCCCATCTTAATCTGGCCTTCGTTGTTCTGGTAACGCTTCGGAATTCGCACCGGTCCAGTTGATTCCAGGATGAGATAATCTTCCTCCTCAACCTTGTCGGGAATCAGGCGGTAAGTGATCCCGCGCGGAACGACGATGTAATCCTCGGCGCGGTAGCGTTGTTTTCCAAAAAGCGACTCAATCGTGCCGCCACCTTTGAACACGAAGATGATCTCATCGGCGCCACCGTTCTTGTAATATTGGAACCGCCCGTAAGCCTTTTCCGGCCGGCAACGCCAGGCCGTCATGTCCTGGTTGAACAGAATTGGAACGCGACCGCTGTAGAGATCGCCACGGCGCGGCAAATTCGCCGTTTTCAAATGATGATGTCGCAACGGACTCTCCGCCGCTTTCTTCAGCTCTTCGCATTTCAGGAGCTTCACACTGCGGACGCGGGTCGGCGGACGCAGATGATACATGATTGAAAAAGCTTCGTTGAAGCCTTCGGTCGTAACGACGTGTTCGTAATAGATACCTTCGTTCTTGTAACCGGGGCCCTGACCGTTTCGATGGAACCAGATGTGATGCTTTCGCGGCATCTCGCCTAATTTTTGGTAATACGGCATGTCGATCGTCTCCTCTTACAAATTGCCCCGGCGTTCCTGTTCTTTCTCGAGCGCCTCGAATAGCGCCTTGAAGTTTCCTTTGCCGAAACTCTTCGCGCCTTTGCGTTGAATGATTTCGAAGAACAAAGTCGGCCGATCTTCCACCGGTTTCGAGAAAATCTGGAGCAAGTAACCTTCGTTATCGCGATCGACCAAAATCCCGAGCCGCTTCAACGGTCCGAGATCTTCGTCGATGTGGCCGACGCGTTCCGGCAGCGTGTCGTAATACGTTGACGGGATGTTGAGAAACTCGAGGCCTCGCTTTTGCAACTCGGTCACGGTTTTGACGATGTGGCCGGTCGCGATCGCGATGTGCTGCACGCCTTCGCCGTTGTAAAACTCGAGATATTCTTCGACTTGCGATTTCTTTTTGCCTTCGGCCGGCTCGTTGATCGGAAATTTCACGAACCCGTTACCGTTGCTCATCACCTTGCTCATGAGCGCCGAGTATTCGGTCGAGATGTCCTTGTCGTCGAAGGTGAGGATGTTTCGGAAGCCCATCACGTCCTCGTAAAATTTCACCCACGGATTCATCTGGTTCCAACCGACATTGCCGACGCAATGATCGCAATAAAGCAAACCGGTCTCCTTCGTTTCGAATGGCGATTCCCATTTCTCGAATCCCGGCATGAACGGCCCGGTGTAATCGTCCCGCTCTACGAAAACATGCACGACTTCGCCGTAAGTGTGGATCCCGCTCATGACGACTTTGCCGTGTTTGTCCTTCAGCGTCTTCGGCTCCAGGTAACTTTTGCCGCCGCGCTTGGTTGTTTCTTTCCAGGCTGAAGTCGCGTCCTTCACTTTCAGGGCGATCACTTTGACACCGTCGCCATGTTTCTGAATGTGATCGGCGATCGGATTACCGTCGCGAATCGGAGTGGTCAGGACAAACGTCAGCTTGTTCTGACGAATGGCGTAACTCGCGCGATCTTTGACACCTGTTTCCGGCCCGCTGTAAGCGAGACTTTGAAAACCGAAAACGCTCTTGTAAAAATGCGCCGCCTGTTTGGCGTTACCGACGTAAAATTCGATGTGATCCGTTCCCTCCAACGGCAAAAAATCTTGCTCGGCTGCCGCAGCACGTTTCTTTTTTGGAGCAGCAATTGTCGTTGCCATATTTAAACCTCCGCGATTTCAGCGCTGAACGCTCTCTGAATATAAGATCGACAATCCCTCGTCGCAAGGTTGTCCAACCACCAATGGACATGCACAGGTAGCGGCGGTTGATTCGCTTTCTCCCGAAAGCTCACCCTTTCGGGCTGCCGTCCATGTCGTCGCCTCCCGGCAACTCCATTCACCGAACCGCCATTAGTGCCAGTCCGGCTCGGACCGATTGAGGTCAATCGCCCTTACCTTTTGACTTGAGTGCGGAGCGAACCTTCAGTCGCAACGCATTCAGCCGGATGAAGCCTGTCGCGTCGCCCTGGTTGTAAGTCGATCTTTCGCCTTCCATTGTCGCGATTTTTGGATCGTAGAGACTCTTCGGGCTCTTGCGACCAGCCACGATGATGTTGCCCTTATAAAGTTTGAGCCGAACAAGGCCGGTGACGTCGCGTTGAGTTTCGGTGACCAGCGCCTGAAGCGCCTCGCGTTCGGGTGAGAACCAAAAGCCGTTGTAGACGAGCTCGCTGTATTTGGGAATCAGGCTGTCGCGCAGATGCATAACTTCGCGGTCCATGGTTAGCGTTTCCATTTGCCGGTGCGCGAAATGTAAAATCGCGCCGCCGGGAGTTTCGTAAACGCCACGCCCTTTCATCCCAACGAAACGATTCTCGACAATATCGACGCGGCCGATTCCGTGTTTGCCGCCGAGTTTGTTCAACGTTTGCATCACGCCGAGTGGCGACATTCGCTTGGACGACACGGAGGCCGTCCCTCCAACGGAAACGTTCACGCAAATGCCATTCTCGAACGCGAGATCGACGTGTTCCGGTTCGTCCGGCGCGTCTTCGGGCGCGACGCTCAGCTTGTACATACCGCGCATTTTCTTTGAGCTCGCGTCAAACCACGGATCTTCCAGCACCCCGCTTTCGAAACTGATGTGAAGAAGATTACGATCCGTCGAGTACGGCTTCGATGCGCTCGCTTCGACCGGGATTTTGTTTTTCTTCGCGAACGCGATCATCTGTCTGCGTCCGGGAAATTGCTTTCGAAAACGTTCCTCTCGCCATGGCGCGATAACTTTCAATTCGGGGGCGAGCGCCGCGGCGGTTAATTCGAAGCGAACTTGGTCGTTCCCCTTCCCGGTCGCGCCGTGGGCGATTGCGTCCGCTTTTTCTACGCGGGCGATTTCGACCATACGTTTCGCGATCAATGGACGAGCGATACTCGTTCCGAGAAAATATTGGTTCTCGTAAATCGCTCCGGCCTGGAACATCGGAAAAATAAAATCGCGGGCGAACTCTTCGCGCAGATCTTCGATGACGCATTTCGAAGCGCCGGTCTTGAGCGCTTTGTCGTCCAAACCGGCGAGCTCCTCCTCCTGACCAATGTCGGCACAGAAAGCGATGATGTTGGCCCGATAATTTTCCTTCAGCCAACGCAGAATGACGGACGTGTCGAGGCCGCCGGAATATGCGAGGACAATTTTCACAAAGAGTTGATAGTTGATGGTTGAGAGTTGATCGACTTCAAACAGATCGACCAGTCGAACATTTCCTCACGAAAAACAAGCCTGCCTGAAAATAACCCAGCGCTTCAGCGCTGGGTTTTCGATTCAAGACAGCGCGAGTCCCAAAGGGACGAAAGAGATGTTCTGCCGTCCCTGACGGGACTTGGAATCTTCCTGAACGTTCGTCCCAGCGTTAAAACGCTGGGCTATTATCAAGACCTAGTCTCCAAATGAAATATCGACGTCGCGCGCGGTCTGGACCATTTCGCCGTGCGGAGGAACCAAACGCAGTCGATTGACGGCGTCCGCAATGGGAACATGGCGCACCTGGTAATTTTGGTAGCTGACCATCGATCCGAAATGTCCCTCGTTTGCGAGCTGAACAGCTTTCACGCCAAACCGCGTTCCGAGGATCCGATCGAGAGTTGTCGGCGGGCCGCCACGTTGCAAATGCCCAAGCACGCATGAGCGGGTCTCTTTTCCGGTCCGCCCGGCGATCTCACGAGCAACCACGTCGCCGATTCCACCGAGCTTGAATTCGCCGCCCTCAATGTCGCGCTTGATCTGCTGACCATCTTTCGGTCGTGCGCCTTCCGCTACGACCACGAGGGAATCCAGACGGCCTGCAGCGTCGCGTCTTTTAATCGCTCTGGCGATCTTGTCGTAATCGAACGGGATTTCGGGAATCAAAATAATATCTGCGCCGCCAGCGATGCCGCCGTGGAGGGCGATCCAACCGGCGTGGCGACCCATAACTTCGACGACCATCACGCGCTTGTGACTGCTGGCCGTAGTGTGCAACCGATCGAGCGCGTCCATCACTTCCGCCACGGCCGAATCGAAACCGAACGTCATTGCCGTCGCTTCAATATCGTTGTCGATCGTTTTTGGAACGCCGATGCAATCGATGCCCGCCTCCTGCATCTGCATGGCGGTCGTCATCGAACCGTCGCCGCCGACGATGATCAGTGATTTGACGTTTAGATCGTCCAAAACTTTCTTGGCGCGGGCGATTACTTCGCTCGCGACGACGGCCCGGTCGCCCGCTCCAACTTTAGCGATGAAGTGCCCGCGGTTCGTCGTTCCCAGGATCGTTCCGCCGAGGGCCATGATTCCTTCAGTACTTTTTCGATCCAGCACCACGGAATCGCCGGGCGGCAACAATCCTTCGAAACCATCGCGGAAGCCGATCACTTCCCAACCCAGTTTGTCGGCCGCGAGCACGACGCCGCGGAGGACAGCGTTTAGTCCTGGGCAGTCACCACCGCTGGTGAGAATGCCGATTCGCGCCTTCATGATGAAGACTAATCAAAGCATTTTTTTCGGATCGACAAGGCGTCCGGCGCCGGCCCATTGGTCATAAAGTTGCCAGCCTTGGGCGACCAGTTGAGCGCCCTCGGCAAATCGACTCGTACTGCCGAGGAGGACAACCACGATCCGTCGCGGAAAAACGCGCGTGCCCTGTCCTTCCTGGACGACTTGCGATTCCCGGGTGGAAGTGAGGACCAGACATTGTCCGGCCCGTGCGGTCTGGCCGGTCTTCACGCCATCGATTCCGTTGGTGCCGAGAAGTTCGTTCGTGTTCCGCAACAAATAACGTTGCTCTTTTCCGCCGCGTCGCCATGAAATCTGGCGCTCCCTTTGCGAAACATAAAATCGAAAGCTCGCTTTGTTCAGTGCGTAACGGGTGAGCCGGGCCACATCTTCGGCGGTTGCGTACGGCAACGGTTTCACGTTGGTGTCTACGCCATGCGGATTCACAAAGCGTGTCTTTTCCATTTTCAGCTGTTTGGCCAGCGCATTCATTTGAGTGACAAAGATGTCGATCGCCGAAAGCTTCGGGGTTGGTGACTGGATCTGCGATCCAACGTAACTGGCCAATGCGTAGGCCGCGACGTTATCGGACTGGACTAGCGCGGCGTAAAGCAAATCGCGCAACGCAATTTCATCTCCCGGCTGAAAACCAACGTTGTTTTCAAGCGTGCCGACAAAAGCCGAGGGCGGAATGGTTACGAACTGATTGAGATCGCCGCCTTTGTGCTCGGCCCAGTCGAGAACAACCATTGCGGTCGCAATCTTGGTCAGGCTGCCGATCTGGCGTTTATCTTTCGATTTCGATTCCTGGAGGACGTAACCGGTCTGCGCGTCCGCGATAATGAAAGCTTGAGCGGCGTGGGCGGATTGAAGCGCGCTCGATGCCAGAACAAGCGCGGAAATGATCAAAACTAAGCGACGATGGAAAATCACGCGCGCAACTGTAGTGGCGGCCGTGTCGGCTGCAAATTGAAGTTGCCTTCGGCTCGCGAAATCCAATGCCTTATTCAGGCAGACTGACGTTGGAGCGTTCTCCGTAATGATACGGATTCGTACTCAGCGTGATGTAAATTCGCTCAGCCGCATTCACCATATCGAAGTGGGTTGCGCGTCCGAGTCCGCTAGCTCGCACCGTTCCATGTCTTCCCTGGAAGCGGCTGCCGCCCGCCATGTCGAATTCGTAAATGACCACACCGCGATCGACATCAGTGATCCGGACGTGGAGAACGAGCTCAGACCGTCCAGCGCCAAGGTCTCCCAAAAAGAAACGGGCATACGGGTTGCCGCCGTCGACCAGAGTAAAATTGCCTTCGACCAGCCAGCCAGTACGCGGCGATTCGGAATTTTTGAGAATTCTAGCGGGAGCGATTTTTTCCAGTTGCTCTTTCAAATCACTAGCAAACTCCACGGGCGCAAGCGCTTTGCGAATTGGCATCTCGCCGTCGCTCAAAGCTTCATCACCCTGGAAGACAGCTGTATCGATGCAGAAAGGGCGGATATAGATCGCCGGTGGGTTCGCTGCCCCAACGCCGCAATTCGTGATCATGTGCACGCCCTTCGAGCCGTAAAAATCCTTGGAATCGATGGCGGCCGCCGTCCGGCCACCCGGCGTGGCCACATCGGTCTTGGTCACATACATATCCGCGCATGAGCAAAGCAGAACGCTTGAAGCGATAGCGATGAGAGATTTCATATTATTTAGTGCTGGCACGCCGGCCTTATTTCGAGGCAAAGGCGAGCCGTTTTCGCGCTTTCTGATGCAACTCTTATGCCGTTTCGTCGGGAAAAACGGTTCCCACCCGCCGCTTCGGCAAGCCTACGCAGATTGGGGCGACCGCGCTCGACTAATCAGCAGTCGCATCAAGAAATAGACAATTACGGCCGACGGAACGGCCAGGAACAGCGATCCGATGAATGCCGGCCAAACGACTCGCAGGAACACGTCCCAGTTCAGATAGTCGTGCAATCCAAAATGAAACCGTATTCGATGCGCCGGTAGCGGCCGGTGCAATGTCCAGAGGCCAAGTTTGTATTCGGCGAAGTAAATAGCGGGCATCACGAAAATCAGCACATCGTGGATCGTAACCGCAATGGCGGCGGCGATTTTGTTGCAGCGGCATACCCAGGCGACAGCGATCGAAAGCAAGGTTTTGAGACTCCACAACGGTGTGAAGCCGAAAAAGATTCCGATTGCCGACCCGAGCGCGATGGAGTGCGGCGTATCGGCTATCGTTACCAGTGTCATGTGATGATCAGCCAGCCACTTCTTCCTTCGCTCGAGCCACGAAGGCAGACGGGGTCCATACGGATGCTCTTGAGCTGTTTGCGACTCCGGCACGGGCGCGACCTTACTCTAAAACAGCTCCGGTGTCTCCGACGATGGCGACAGGACCTGCTGGCCGAGTGCTCTGCGCAATCTGATCGCGGCTCTTGGCGCGTAATCGAGATTGTTGTTATTGAATATGACGTGCACTTCCTTCGCTTCAGTCGCCAATTTTCGGCTGCGTTCTGCGACCTCCTCAATCTCTTTGTCGGAGTAATCGTAGTCGAAGCGCGTCGCCACAGTCTTGCCGGTCAGGTACGCCTTCGCGTCGCGTCCGTGCAGTCGCAGGTAACTGAACTTTCGATTCGTAACTTCATTCAAGTCGGACGGGACAATCGAAAAATGCTCGGCCAGGGGCGTATCGACGTTCACAAACCCAACCTGGCGTTCTCGCAAAAAATTCGCGGTCGACTTTAACTGATCGTCGACCACCCAGTTGCGGTTCCGAAATTCAATAGCAAGCGAATAACCGCGGAGTTTCGAAATCAGCGGTTCAAGCTCCGCGAGTTCATGTTTTCGCGGCAAGAACGCCGGCGACAATTGCAACAGAAGCACGCCCAGTTTTCCATGCGATTGCAGGATCGAGATCGAACCGAGAAAAATATCGAGCAAAAAATCGCGCAGCGCAGGAGAAGCGTTCACCTTCCCTTTCGGATCGGTCTTCGCGATTCGCTGCAGCGCCGGCGGCAAAAGTTTTGCCTGGGTGGAATGAAACGAAAAAAGCTGATGCAGTTTTACATCGAACACAAACTCGTTCGGTGTTGCCGCGCACCAACGCTCGACCGTGCGCACGTCCGGGACCGAGTAGAACGTGGAATTGACCTCCACCATCTCGAAGTGTTGTGCGTACCAGGCGAGGCGCTGGTGGGCCGGCATCTTTTTTGGATACCAACGCTCCACAAATCCCGGATCGGACCAACTCGCGGTGCCTATCAGAATCTTGGTGTTGGGACGAAGCGCCTCCGCCGACATAAGAAGTGATCCTCTGTGGCAGCCGGCGATGCAACTGGTGGCAGATTTCTAGCTGTGCAAGGCGTTCGGACCGCCGGCACCCCGCTTAAGCCTCATCACTCAACGACTTTTATATGATCGAGCTCAGCTCCGAGCACATCGCCGATTTTCGCCGAGACGGTTTTTCCAAATCGCAGAACGGCGTGCTCTCGCCAGCCAAGCAGTTAATAATCGCGAACTGGTTGATCATCATCGCGGCGGGCATTTTCATCACAGACGCCATGTGGTCGCCGGGGTTGTTGTGGGGCCACTCCGCATGGCACGACCTCACGCGCACAGTAGAATTCAACGCGGCCATTCGGCGCGGCGATCTGTTTCCAATGTGGTCGCCCGATTTTTATCACGGTTACGGTTCGCCTTTGTTTCAGTTCTATTCACCCCTTGTTTATTTTCTCGTCGAGATGCCCCTGCTGGTCGGCATTGATCTCGAATCTGCGCTGAAACTTACTTTCGTAATGCTCCTCATCGCGTCGGGGCTGACAATGTATCAGTTGGTCAGCGCAAATATGTCGCGTTGGGCCGGCACATTCGCTGCCGTCCTCTACATGATCGCGCCATACCGCATGCTCGATCTCTACGAGCGGCATGCGTTGGCAGAGCACGCCGCCTTCACCTGGCTTCCGCTGATCGTCCTGGGAACGCAACAATTCATTATGAAAGGTCGACCAGCGGCTGCGGTCACCGCGGTGATCGCCACAGCAGGTCTGATTCTTACGCACAACGTCACAGCACTGATTGGACTGCCGGTTTGCATTTTGAGTGGCTGGTTGCTCAGTGGACGCGGAAGGAGCGCTGAAACAATTCTACGAGCTTTTTGCCCGGTGTTAGGGGTGGGTGTTGCCGCTTTTTTTTGGTGGCCGGCTTTTAGGGCGCGCCATCTTGTCCTCGCGAAAGAAAGTTTGACCAAAGGCTACTTCGATTTTCATCAACATTTTATTGGCCCGCTCCGCTTATTTGGCTGGGATCACGCAGTAACTGATCATATGCCATTGTGCATCGGTTGGATCCACTTGGCCGTAGCGACTGGGGCGCTCGCTTTTTTGTGGAACCGAAAATGGCGAACTCCATGGAGTGTCGTCGGAGTCTCGATCACCGCCGTCGGGCTATTGATGTGTGAAAAGATTTCAACCGGTGTTTGGCAAATCGTTCCCTTGCTCAGTTATGTCCAGTTTCCGTGGCGTTTCCTTACCTTGGCAGTGTTCGGAATTGCGATGTGTGGCGCAGCGGTGATTCATCGCGTCGAATCCGTGAATGCACGGCTCGCCTTGCCATTTGTTCTGGCCGGGATTGTCTCAGTATTGAGTGTCTATTTTCCAATTTACAGCGCAGCGAAACTCCTCGCCGCAGATCGTTCCACTGGTGCGATCAGCGAAATGACTCCTGAGCAAACTATCGCTCTCGAAGTCGGTCATCGGCTGATTAGATTTGATGAATTAGTAACGCCGAACACGATCCGATCGGCTGACGAGCGCGGCACAAGTAAAGATGATTTTCTTCCAGTGGGCGTTCAGGACAAGCCCATTGTACCTTCGATTAATTTCGTATCTGCTGAATCCGGTGTGGTTCTTCGCTGCGAAAGAACCGCTTTTAATGAATACCGGGCAACGGTCGACATGCGCGAATCCGGTCCGGTGCGACTTGAGCAGTTTTGGTTTCCAGGTTGGAGCGCACATGTAGATCGCCAAGATGTTGCGGTTACGGCCTGCACCAATTCGGCCGTGGCTTGCTGCGACGTCCCTGCCGGCAGCCACGTCGTGGAATTGAAATATATCGGCTTGCCCGAACATCGCCTCGGCGCGCTCGTCTCTTGCGCTTCGATTGCGAGCCTCGTCGCGATATTGAGCATCGGAGGAATCCGGCGCCGATTTGGAGTTGAATCACCGCCATGAGCCGGTGGAGTAGTCGTACAAAAGCGCTGGTCCTTTGTGGCCTGGGCTTGCTGGTGTACGGGTTCGGAATCGGACACGAGTTCTACTTCGACGATCTCGCTTACATTTCTCAAAACCCGCTTCTTCAGCGTCACGATGCATTTCGAGTTTTTTGGTTTACTTCGGAAGCATTCAACTACTATCCGCTTTTTTGGTCCCTACTCCGCGTGCAATGGCTTCTGTGGGGTAACAACCCCGTTGGCTATCAACTTGTTACACTTCTCGCTCATTGCCTGAATGCTGTTTTGCTTTGGCGCATTGCGGTGAAATGTCGACTGCCCGGTGCGTGGTGGATCGGCGCGTTGTTTGTCGTTCATCCGATAAATGTCCAAACCGTCGCGTGGGCGGCTGAGCAAAAGAACACATGGTCTTTTTTGTTCATGGCGCTGACTGTTCTCGCTTATATTAAATACGCAGAGCTGAATGATTGGCGAAGCTATGCCCTCGCGCTCGGCTGTTTTGTCGCTTCACTCGCGTGCAAAACGTCCACTGTTTGTCTGCCGATCTTCCTCATTCTTTGCCACGGTTTCGATCGGCAGAAGGGCCGGCGGCTCCTCGGATTAATTCCGTTCTTCACAGCGGCCGTGGTTGCCGGAATAACGACAATGTGGTTTGAGCAAAACCGCGTCGGCGCGAAATCGCTGATTAGCGCGCTCGGTTTGTCGCAACGGCTTGAACTGACAGGCGCGACTTTCTGGGTCTACCTGGAAAAAGCAATGCTTCCGGTTCAACTCTCGCCGATGTACAGAGGATGGGTCGACGCGACAGCGGTCGCGCATACTCCCCTTCCGTTATTCCTCCTCGTCGTCATGCTCATCTTGTGTGCGTTAACATGGCGTCGCATTGGCGCGCCAATCGCATTCGGAGTCACCTTTTACTTCGTGATGTTGCTGCCGTTGCTCGGGCTATTCGACACGAGATATTTTATTTACTCGCTCGTCGCCGATCACTGGCAGTATCACGCGTTGCCGGGTCTGCTCGTTGCAGTTGTCTCGGCAGCTTCAATGGTGGCTCCAATGTTTGCCCCCGCCATGCGTTATCGACACGCGCTGGCAACAGTGGCGGTGACTGGTTTGGCCATATTAGCTTCAATCCATCTGGCGCACTTCGATAGCGCGCGCAGTCTGTGGACATACACAGTTCGACAAAATCCCGATGCATGGATCGCGTGGTACAACCTTGGCAATGATCATGCCGATGGAGGCGAATACGCTGAAGCAATCGCCGACTATCGCGCATCTCTCCGGGCAAAGTCCGATTCGTATTCTACTCATTTCAACCTGGCCAATATTCTGACGACAACCAATCAGCTTGAGGAAGCTGATCGCGAATATTGCGAAGCTCGCAACATTTCCCCGGAAGCGCCCGATAATTACGTGAACCGCGGCGTCCTGCTGTTGCGGATGCAACGGCAAGCTGAGGCGGTGCAAGAATTCTTATGCGCCCTTGAACTGGATCCACAAGAGTCGTCAGCCCAGATCAATTTGATCGCCGTTTACCTGCGGACCGGACGGGTGAACGACGCGTTTTCGTATTTGCATGCTGCTCCTCTTCGCGACGCCCGTAACAGCCGGCGGGTCGCAGACGCGATCACCGCAAGTTTAGCGCAGCAAGGAAATCCAGGAGATGTTTTGGAGCAGTTTGCCGCGCAAGCGTGCAACTTGAGCGGTGGCCAGCGTGATCTACGCGCCGCTCTCGCTCTGGTTAGAAATCAGCGCCCAAATTGACGTCGCGGGACTCTAGCTGCCCGTAGTTGTCGAGTGTCGTGCGTAATCGAAAACCAGCTGCTGATCGAGAGTATTCAGCAATTCCGCAAGCTCGGTGAGGTCTACTGGTTTTCGCAAGATGCCGACGGCTCCCGTTCCGGTCAGCTGCGGCAAGTATCGGTTCGAAACGAATATGATTCGAGCGCACGGATCTTCGGTCATAATGTAACGAGCGGCCGTCAGTCCGTTTAATTTGCCCATCGAGAAATCCATCAGCACCACATCCGGATGATAGGTGTGATAGGCCTGGATCGCTTCGGCGCCGGAACTCACCACTTTGACAACGTGATGCCTGGCCGCGGCCACGAGTAAAGCCAGCGTCCCGCCGACGCCTGGTTGATCGTCGGCAATCAGGACGCGCATGACCGGAATTTGCAGAACCTTCCATGCCAGCACCCTGGAATTTTCTCGGGAAATGCTTGATGAAAATCGCCCCGAATGCAGGCTTCGGCGCGGTCTTATCCCGGCTCTTTCTTATTAGTTGGCCGGAACTGTTTGGGCGGTAAAGCCGGATTGCTGCGCGGCGCCTATCAGCGCGGTGACACAAATTACCTTTTCGTCGTCAAGGTCGACCCAATGCTCGACGATCTCCGAGGCAATCCTCGTTTTGAGTTGCTCGTTCAGAAGACAACCGCCGAAAAATAGCTGTCCGTCGACTTTCAGTTAGCGAATAACTAGAGTCGTGAGGGACTTCCTTGTCTGAGCTGACGCGCACGCTCTGGGTTTGAATTCAGTGGATGCGTTCAAGTTCGGCTGGAGAGTCAGTGTCCGGTTCGGGCAAGGGTTGATGTGTGCCAGTGCCCACGAGCCGCTCAAAAACAGGCGAGGCCATTAGCGTGGTGATAACGGCCATGATGACCAGCGTGGCGAAAAGTCCTTCCGAGATAATACCCCGTTGAAGGCCAATGTTGATGATAATCAACTCCATCAGACCGCGCGCATTCATCAACGTACCGATGCCAAGCGCTTCGCGATTCGCGATGCCGGTGGCGCGCGCGGCGACCCAGCACGCGACGCCTTTGCCCAACACCGCCGCCACGAGTATCGCCGCGCACATCAGCCAAAGGAAACCGGTATTGAGCAGGCTGATCTTTGTGTTCAAGCCCGAGTAGGTGAAGAACAGCGGAAGCAACAGAGCGACCGTGAGCGGTTGGATGCGCGTAACGGTATCGCGCGCGACAACGCCGCGCGGCATCGCGGCACCCATGACAAATGCACCGAAGACCGCATGCAACCCGATGAGATCGGTGAACCACGCGGCGAGCGCCATGAGCGCGAGCCCCACGACAAGACCCGCTTCGGTGAGCGCGCCGTCTTCTACCAGCCACGCTTTGGCCCGGACAAGCAGCGGTCGCACGATCAGCAGCGTGAAAGCCACGTAACCAATGCCGCCGCTGATGTTCACCAGCGCGTGACTCCAATTATGCTCGAAACTGGCAAGCACAACGGCGAGCAGACACCACGCGGTCGCATCATCA